>NZ_JBFBAH010000013.1:0-202268 GCF_040682115.1 Streptomyces sp. NPDC051364
CTCATCCACCGAAGTGGACGGGGTATCAACTTCTGGCGTTGATTTTTGGCACGCTGTTGAGTTCTCAAGGAACGGACGCTTCCTTTGTACTCACCTCAGTAACACTTACTGGGGCTTTCCTCCGGGCTTCGTTCTTCGTTTCCAACTCTACCAGATCATTTCCGTTGTCGTTTCCGACTTGGATTTGAATTCCGGTGGCCGTTGGGGGCCTTTGCCTTTCGGCGTTCCACCACTTTAGCGCTTATCCCTTGCGACTCATAATCGAGCCATCGGATTCGAATTCGGGCATGCCGAAATCGACCCCGCCAGGGGTACGTCGTAGGTAGTGGGTTGGCCGCTCCGGGGGTCTGCTGACAGCAGTGCCCCGTTCAAGCGGCTCGGGCTACGTTAGGCGTCCGCCAAGGGCGAGTCAAGTTGAGCGGCGGCGTGGCGCGTGGGCGCGATACGGGCTCACCGTCGGGTCGTGGGTGAGCCAGTAGCGGTACGGGTGGCCCGCGCCGGCGCCGCCGACTCCCGTGCGGGGACCGTTGCTCACCAGGTCGGGTGAGGTGGCGGTACCCGTCAGGAGTGCCAGGGGGGATTCCGGACCGGCACAGAGGTCGGCGCCGTCCAGGGAGCGGTCCACCGCCAGGGCAGTGGCCAGGCGGGCCGGGCCTTTGGCCAGTTCCTTGTCGCTTCTGGCTGAAAGTCGACGTTTGCGGGCCAGGTCCGCGCCCACGGTGATCTCGCCCGCGCGCAGCAGGACCCCGCTCGCGTGGTCGGGTGGGCCGCACACCAGGTTGAGGCTGAACCACATGCCGTAAATGAAGTAGACGTACGCGTGTCCGGGCGGACCGAACATCGATGCGTTCCGTCCGGTGCGGCCCCGGTAGGCGTGGGAGCCCGGGTCGGCCTCGCCCTCGTACGCCTCCACCTCCGTGATGCGGAGCTCGAGGGGGCCTTCGGGTGTACGCCGGACCAGGATGCGGCCGAGGAGATCCGGGGCCACCGTGAGGACCGGCCGGTCGAAGAAGGACCGGGCCAGGGGCGTACGGTCGGGGCGCGCGCTCATCCGGTCGAGCGTAGTGGAACGCGTGCACCTGCAACCGGGGCCTAAGGTTCCGCGTTTGTCAGTGTGTACTCGTAAGCGGTAGTCGCACGAGCCTTCAAGGGGAGTCAGAGCATGGGGTTCAAGAAGCTGTTCGCGGCGCTGGGTGCCGGCGGTGCTTCGGTGGACACGATCATCACCGAGCCGAACGTGGTGCCGGGCGGGATCGTCCAGGGCGAGGTCCGCATCCAGGGCGGTTCCGTGGAGCAGCAGATCGAGGGCCTGTCCGTCGGTCTCCAGGCGCGGGTCGAGGTGGAGGGGAACGACCAGGAGTACAAGCAGGACATCGTCTTCACCAAGCAGCGCCTCGGCGGTGCCTTCCAGGTGCAGGCGGGCGCCCTGCACGTGGTGCCGTTCGGGCTGGAGATCCCGTGGGAGACGCCGATCACCCACTTCGGGGGCCAGCACCTGCACGGGATGAACATCGGGGTCAGCACCGAGCTGGAGATCGCGCGTGCGGTGGACGCCGGCGACCTCGACCCGATCAACGTGCACCCGGTGCCGGCGCAGCAGGCGATCCTGGATGCCTTCCGTCAGCTCGGCTTCGGCTTCCGCAGTGCGGACATGGAGCGCGGGCACATCCGCGGGACGCGCCAGACGCTGCCGTTCTACCAGGAGATCGAGTTCCTGCCGCCGTCGCAGTACCGCGGGCTGAACCAGGTCGAGCTGACCTTCATCTCGGACGGCCGTGAGATGGACGTCGTCCTGGAGATGGACAAGAAGTCCGGGCTGTTCTCCGAGGGCAGTGACACGTACCGCTGCTTCCAGGTGGGTCTGCAGTCGTACCAGGAGACCGACTGGGCGGCTTACCTCAACCAGTGGATCGCGTCCGTGGGTTCGCAGCGCAACTGGTTCTAGGCTCGGGCCCGGTACTGGTTCGGTACTGGTTCGCGATCAGGAGGTTCAGCAGTGGCCGAGCAGAACAGGGCACCTCTTCCGCACGACTTCCACCCTCAGGTGCACGCGTTCTCCGTGGAGAGTGTGGATCTGGAGCCCGGTGCGGACCTGGGTGACGCCCAAGTCCTGCGGGGCGGGAACGTCTCGCCGCATCTGCGGTGGGAGGGGTTCCCGGAGGGGACGAGGAGTTTTGCGGTGACGTGCTTCGACCCGGACGCCCCGACGGGCAGCGGGTTCTGGCACTGGGTGCTCTTCGATCTGCCTGCGTCGGTCACCGAGCTGCCGGCCGGGGCGGGGAGCGGGAAGTTCGAAGGGCTGCCCGCCGGGGCCGTGCACGTACGGAACGACTACGGCACGAAGGACTTCGGCGGGGCTGCTCCGCCGGCCGGGGAGCGGCACCGGTACGTGTTCACCGTGTACGCGGTGGACCAGGAGAAGCTGGGCCCCGGTGCGGACGTCTCGCCGGCGGTCGTCGGATTCAACCTGCGGTTCCACTCGTTGGGCCGGGCGCAGCTGATCGGTGAGTACGAGGGCCCCACGGGCTGATCGTTCGCCGTGTGTTTGCCCGGTCCTGGTCTAAAGGCGGCCAGGACCGGGCATTTTTATTGCGTTGTCCCGCGTGGCGCGCGCGGCCAGAGTGGTTGCGGGCCCTGCCGCCGGTGTGGTTGCGGGCCTGCACACGGGAGGTGGGCGAGATGCGGGACACGCTGGTGCTGAATGCGAGCTTCGAGCCGCTGTCGACGGTGACGCTGAACCGGGCTGTGGTCCTGGTGCTCCAGGACAAGGCCGTCGTCGAGCAGTCGCATCCGGAACTGCGTGTGCGCGGTGCCTCCATGGACCTTCCGCTGCCCCGGGTGATCAGGTTGTGCCGGTACGTTCGGGTGCCGTTCCGAAGACATGCCCCCTGGTCGCGGAGGGGGGTGCTGGTCCGGGACCAGCACCGGTGCGCGTACTGCGGGAAGCGCGCGACGACCGTGGACCACGTACTGCCCCGGGCCCAGGGCGGCGGGGACACGTGGTTGAACACGGTGGCCTCCTGTGCCGAGGACAATCACCGCAAGGCGGCCCGGACTCCGGAGGAGGCGGGGATGCCGCTCCTCCGGAAGCCCTTCGTACCGTCTCCGGCGGACGCCATGCTGCTGGCCCTGGGGGTGGGGGGCCGCGATGCGCTGCCTGACTGGCTGGAGCGTTCCGCCTAGTACGGCCGGTCCGGCTGGTCCGGCCGCATCATCGTCGGTGCGCTGGGCGACGTAGTTCCGCTACGTCGCTCAGCGCAACAGCAACTGCACGATCGCGATGACGCCGACCGTCACGATGACCGCGCGGAGCACGGTCGGCGACAGGCGGCGGCCGACCTTGGCGCCGATCTGGCCGCCGAGGGTGGAGCCGACGGCGATCAGGAGCACGGCCGTCCAGTCGAACTCGGCGACGAACAGGAAGAAGACGGCCGCGATGCCGTTCACGAGGGCGGCGATGACGTTCTTGACGGCGTTGATGCGCTGCAGCTCCTCGTGGAGGAGCAGGCCCATCAGGCCGAGGTAGAGCACGCCCTGGGCGGCGCCGAAGTAGCCCCCGTATGCGCTGGAGAGCAGCATTCCGGTGAGCAGGGCGGGGCCGCCGTCGGGGTGTCCGGTGTCTCCTCCGGCGGCTTCCTGGCGCTTGCGCAGGGCCGCGGCGAGCCGGGGCTGGAGGATGACGAGCACGAGGGCGAGTCCGATGAGGACGGGCACGATCGTGTCGAAGGAGTCCGACGGCAGGGTGAGGAGCAGGACGGCGCCCGCGAGTCCCCCGACGAGGGAGACGGCGCCGAGCCGGATGATGCGACGGCGCTGGCCCTGCAGCTCCTTGCGGTAGCCGATGGCCCCGCTGATGGAACCGGGCACCAGGCCGAGGGTGTTGGACACGTTGGCGGTGACCGGCGGGAGTCCGGTGGCGAGCAGCACCGGGAAGGTGATGAGCGTGCCGGAGCCGACGATGGTGTTGATGGTGCCGGCGCCGATGCCGGCGGCGAGCACCGCTACTGATTCCCAGATGGACATGGACATGGACTGGGCCATCCCCTTTGCATGAGTGAGTCGCCTCCCCGCCATGAAGGTCGAGGGGCCTCACTGATCATGCAGGAGGGGATGCCGGTCCGGGGCGTGCGGGGGGGGGTCAGTCGATCGGGGGCTGCTCGCGCCGGTCCGTGCCGTTCGCGCCGTTGCCGGCGCCGTTTCCGTCGGCTCCGGCGGACTTGCCGGAGTTCTGTGGGTTGAAGCCCGAACCGCCGCCCATGGGGCCGAAGTTGCCCATGGCTCCCGAGAGGCCCTTGAGCGCGTCTCCGATCTCGCTGGGCACGATCCAGAGCTTGTTGGCGTCGCCTTCGGCGAGCTTCGGGAGCATCTGGAGGTACTGGTAGGCGAGGAGCTTCTGGTCGGCGTCGCCGGCGTGGATGGACTCGAAGACCGTACGGATGGCCTGCGCCTCGCCCTCGGCGCGCAGGGCCGCGGCCTTGGCCTCACCCTCGGCGCGCAGGATGGAGGACTGCTTCTCGCCCTCGGCGCGCAGGATCTCGGACTGCCGGACACCTTCGGCCTGGAGGATCGCGGCGCGCTTGTCGCGGTCGGCGCGCATCTGCTTCTCCATCGAGTCCTGGATGGAGGTCGGCGGCTCGATCGCCTTGAGCTCGACGCGGTTGACGCGGATGCCCCACTTGCCGGTGGCCTCGTCGAGGACTCCGCGCAGGGCCGCGTTGATCTCCTCGCGGGAGGTCAGGGTCCGCTCGAGGTCCATGCCGCCGATGATGTTGCGCAGGGTGGTGACGGTGAGCTGCTCGATGGCCTGGATGTAGCTGGCGACCTCGTACGTCGCGGCCCGGGCGTCGGTCACCTGGTAGTAGATGACCGTGTCGATGTTGACGACCAGGTTGTCCTGGGTGATGACCGGCTGCGGCGGGAACGGCACGACCTGCTCGCGCAGGTCGATGCGGTTGCGGATCGAGTCGATGAACGGGACGACGATGTTGAGGCCCGCGTTGAGGGTGCGCGTGTAGCGGCCGAAGCGTTCGACGATGGCGGCGCTGGCCTGCGGGATCACCTGGATCGTCTTGACCAGTGCGATGAAGACCAGAACCACCAGAATGATCAGGACGATGATGATCGATGACATGTGGTTCCCCGTGCCCTTCCGGCTGTCTGTGCTGCCCCGTTGGGCGAGTCTCGCAGACCTCGCCGCCGCGGGTCGGCTCCTTGGCTCACAAGCTCACATCACGACCGCGGTGGCTCCGTCGATCTCCACGACGTCCACCTGCTGGCCCGGTTCGAAGCTGCTGTCCGCGTCGAGGGTGCGCGCGGACCAGATCTCGCCGGCGAGTTTGATCCGGCCTCCGCTGCCGTCGACGCGTTCGAGGACGAGCGCGCTTCTGCCCTTCAACGCGTCGATTCCGGTGCGGTGTTGGGGCCGCTGCTCGCGGTGGTGGTTGGCGATCGAGCGCACGACGGCGACGAGCGCCACCGACACGATGACGAAGACCAGGACCTGGGCGACGATTCCCCCGCCGAACGCCGCCGTGACGGCGGCCGCGACCGCGCCGACGGCGAACATGCCGAACTCCGGCATCGCCGTCAGGACGAGCGGGATGCCCAGTCCGACCGCGCCGATGAGCCACCACAGCCACGCGTCGATGTTCACATGGTCATGGTAGGTCCGGCGGGCGCGGTCGGGACAGGGTGCGACGGCGCCCGTACCGGCGGTGTCTGCCCGGTACCAGGCCGTCTCACCTAGCGCAGCGGGAGGCCCTGGGCGGTCCAGCGGTCGTGGTCGTTGCGCTCGACGACGAGCGGGAGGCCGAAGCAGAGCGAGAGGTTGCGGGAGGTCAGCTCGAGCTCGATCGGGCCCGCGGTGACGACCTTGCCCTGGCGGATCATCAGGACGTGGGTGAAGCCGGGGGCGATCTCCTCGACGTGGTGCGTGACCATCGCCATGGACGGCGCGAGCGGGTCGCGGGCGAGGCGGCCGAGGCGGCGTACGAGGTCCTCGCGGCCGCCGAGGTCGAGACCGGCGGCGGGCTCGTCGAGGAGGAGCAGCTCGGGGTCGGTCATCAGGGCGCGGGCGATCAGGGTGCGCTTGCGCTCGCCCTCGGAGAGGGTGCCGAACTTCCGGTCGAGGTACTCCGTCATGCCGAGGCGGTCGAGAAAGGCGCGGGCGCGCTGCTCGTCGATCTCCTCGTACTCCTCCTGCCAGGTCGCCGTCATGCCGTAGGCGGCGGTGAGGACGGTCTGCAGGACGGTCTGGCGCTTGGGGAGCTTGTCGGCGAGCGCGATGCCGGCGACGCCGATGCGCGGGCGCAGCTCGAAGACGTCGCTGCCGGGCTTGCCGAGGGTGCTGCCGAGGATGGTGGCGGATCCCTTGGTGGGGAAGAGGTAGCTGGAGGCGAGGTTCAGCAGCGTGGTCTTGCCGGCGCCGTTGGGGCCGAGGATCACCCAGCGCTCGCCCTCCTTCACCGACCAGGAGACCTGGTCCACCAGAGCCCGGCCCTCGCGGACCACGGATACGTCCACCAGCTCCAGAACATCGCTCATGAGCGTGTTGTCTCCCCTTGCAGTCTCGGTTTCGTCTGTGCACCGGTAGGCGCAGCCCCAGGGGAAAACCTACGCCACTCGGCGAGGGGTCCGGGCGCCAGGTGGGCAGGGGGGCCGGATCCGGGGTGATCCGTAAAGTGGGGGAATGCTTTTCGAACCACGTTCAGGGCGGTTGGCCGCCTGGGGGAACGCACTGCTGGCCGGACTGGCCTCGCCCGACGAGGCCGTGTTGTCGATCGTGGGCGAGGACGCCGTGCACCGGGTGGAGGGGCTGCCGGGCGAGTCGGGTCCGGTGGGCCTCACGCTCGCGCTCGGGCGGATGCGGGCGCTGGGGGTGACCGGGCTGCGGGTGGCACTGCCGGCGCCTGGGCATCCGCTGGGGCTGAGCGGGCCGGCGGAGTTCAATGCGCGGGCGCTGGATGCCGAGGAGGCGGTGGTCGCGGTGGGCGCGGCGCTGGGTCTGGTGCCGGAGGTGGCCGAGGCCGGGCCGGAGGGGGACGTGCACGTCTCGGTGACGTGGCACTGCCTGCCGGTACGGGAGGCCCCGCCGGCGGACGTGCCGTCGCTCGGTGAGGCGGAGCGGGAGCTGGCAGAGGCGCTGCGCGAGGCGACGGTGGTGCTGACCCGGCTGGACGTGGCGGGGTCGGGGCCGGTGGCGGAGGCCGCGCTGTCGGCGTACCGGGCGCGGGCGGAGGCCGGGCGGGAGGTGCTGGCGCCGGGGTATCCGGCGCGGGCGGTGCGGGTGCTGTCGCTGGCGCAGCGGGTGGATCTGCTGGTGTCGCTGGCGTACGAGCACGGGCCGGGCGGTGCGGTGGCGGCCTCGGAGATGGCGGCGAGGGCGGAGGCGCTGCGGCCGGTGGAGCGGGTGGCCCGTCAGGCGCTGGTAGCGGCGTACAACTCGGCGGTGGAGGAGCGCGAGCGCGGCTAGGGGGCGGCTAGGGGGCAAGACACCCCCTGACGCGCCGCGGCCCCGCTTCCCGGGGAGAGGTGGGGGAAGCGGGGCCGGTGGAGGGGGCGTCAGGCGTTCACGCCGGTGTTGCCGAAGGCGCCGTTCAGCAGGCCGATCACCGTGACGGTGTTGCCGACCACGTTCACCGGGACGTGGACGGGGGCCTGGATCAGGTTTCCGGAGGCGACGCCGGGCGAGCCCACGGCCTGGCCCTCCGCCGACGCACCGCCGTGCGCCGAGGAGACACCGGCGCCCGCGGCAAGGAGGCCTCCCGCGATCATGGTGACGGCAGTGGCCTTCTTGATGTTCTTCACGTTCTTCGTCCTCCAGTACGTCTGCCGCGGCCAGCCGCCGCGGCACGTCATGAAGAACGGGTCATCCGACGAACGGGATGCGCCATGTGGGCGACATCCACCCGATGGTATGAATCCGGGATCGGAGCTGGACGGTCCGTTTCCGGCCTGCTCCGGCCCGGTTCAGTCCGTGATCCCGTGCCTGACCGCCCACAACGCGGCCTGCGTGCGGTCCGCGAGGTCCAGTTTCATCAGGATGTTCGAGACGTGCGTCTTGACCGTCTTCTCGGACAGCACCAGCGCACGGGCGATCTCCCGGTTGGAGCGGCCGTCCGCGATGAAGGACAGGACCTCCCGCTCCCGCTCGGTCAGGGAGCCGCCCCGGCTCGACGAGGGCTGTTCCTCCTGGGAGAGCAGGGCCTCCGCCACCTCCGGCTGGAGCAGCACGTGCCCGGCGTGGACGGAGCGGATCGCTCCGGCCAGGGCGTCGGGGTCGATGTCCTTGTAGACGTATCCCGCGGCGCCGCCCCGCAGGGCCGGCACGACCGTCCGCTGCTCGGTGAAGCTGGTGACGATCAGCACCCGCGCCGGGTTCGCCAGTGCGCGCAGCCGGCGCAGGGCCTCGATGCCGTCGGTGCCCGGCATCTTGATGTCCATGAGGATCACGTCGGGCCGCAGCTCCTCGGCGCGGGCCACGCCCTCCTCGCCGTCGGCGGCCTCCCCGACCACCTCGATGTCGTCCTGGACCTCCAGGAACGTGCGCAGGCCGCGGCGGACCACCTGGTGATCGTCCACGAGCAGAACGCGGATGGGCGTGTCAGCCACCGGGGACCTCCATCTCGATCGTGGTGCCCGTACCGGGCTCCGAGTGCACGGTGAGGCGGCCGCCGGCGCCGCTCGCCCGGTCCCGCATGGAGACCAGGCCGAGGTGGCGCCCGGCCGCGCGGATCGAGGAAGGGGAGAAGCCGCTTCCGTTGTCCGTGACGGTCAGGACGGCTCCCGCGTCCCGGCGGGCGAGGGTGACCTCGACGCGGTCGCCGCCCGAGTGCCGCAGGGCGTTGTGGAGGGCCTCCTGGGCCACCCGGAGCAACGCCTCCTCCTGGGCAGCCGGGAGGGCCCGTACGCCGTCACAGGTGAAGGTGACGTGCGCGGTGTGGGCGCGGTCGAGTACGTGGACCTGGTCGCGGAGGGTGGCGACGAGGCCGTCCTCGTCGAGGGCGGCCGGGCGCAGCTCGGTCACGGCGGCGCGCAGCTCGTCTGCGGCCTCCGCGGCGAGGGCGGCGACCTGCTGGAGCTCGCCCTTGGCGCGGGCCGGGTCTCGGTCCACGAGGGTGGCGGCGGCCTGGGCGGTCAGGCGGAGCGAGAAGAGCTTCTGGGCCACGGCGTCGTGCAGCTCGTGGGCGAGGCGGGAGCGCTCCTCGGCGATGGTGAGCTCGCGGCTGCGCTCGTAGAGCCGGGCGTTGGTGAGGGCGATCGCCGCGTGCTGGGCGAGGAGGGCGAGGAGCTCCTCGTCCTCCTCTGTGAAGCCGCCGGGTCTGCGTTTGTTCGCGAGGAAGAGGGCGGCGAGGGTCTCCTCGCCGTCGCGGACGGGCTGTCCGAGGAAGTCGGACATCTCGGGGTGGGCGGCGGGCCAGCCCTCGAAGCGGGGGTCCTTGCGTACGTCGGCCAGCCGCTCGGGGCCGTCCTGGTGGAGCATCGCGGCGAGGATGCCGTGCTGGCGGGGCAGCGGGCCGATCCGGCGCCACTGCTCCTCGGTGATGCCGTCGACGACGAACTGGGCGAAGCCACCGTGGTCGTCCGGGACGCCCAGGGCCGCGTACTCGGCGTCCAGCAGCTCGCGGGCCGAGACGACGATCGTGCGCAGGACGTCGCGGACCTCCAGCCGGCGGCTCATGGCGAGCAGCGCGGTACTCACGGCGGCGAGGCCGCCGCGGGGTCCTCCGAAGACGGGACTACCGGTCATGGGCTCACCGTACTAGCGGCTCTGACCTGCGGGATCGGGCTCGAGCCCTAGGGCTGGGGGCGGTGTCTCCTCCTCCTTGGGGAGGGGGTCGCGGGGGTCTTCTCTGACTTGGGGATGACGGCCTACGCCGGTTTGTGGTCCTCAGGGTGGAGAATTCCGTTACAGAATGCATTGCTTCAGCAACGGATGGTGAGACTGTTACGTGGCCGATGTGAGCCCGCACATAGGACCCACGTCACTTACGAAGGCGCCTAGTGGACGTGTAAAGACGGTGTCAGCACTGCTGCGCCTAGCGGCTGGCCCGGAATTCCGGGATCGGCGGCGCCCCCTGATCCACTAAGCGGCATCGTACGTCACACCTTTGCCACAAGATTTTGCCGCCGCTAAGAATTGCTCCCGTCGCACAGCACCGCGGATCCCGGATCCAACGGCGCTTTCCTGCGGCTCCCGCTATTCGAAGAGGTTGCTACGCATGTCCAAGACCAGCACCCCCGGCCAGATTCGTCGTCTGACGAAGGCGCACAAGATGTCCTTCGCCGCCGTTGCCACCATCGGCGCCGCCGCCCTGGCCGCCACCCTCGTCCCCGCCGGCACCGCCGACGCCGGCACGACCGTGGCCGCCGCCCCCGTGGCGTGGACCCAGGCTGTCGAGGGTGTCCAGGCCAAGACCGTGCAGCACCTCTCCGCGCAGACCAAGCTGGCCACGGACGCCGCGAAGCTCGAGGCCGCGGTGAAGGCCAAGGCCGCCGCCGCGAAGGCGAAGGCCGACGCCGACGCCGCAGCCAAGGCGAAGAAGGACCGCGAGGCGAAGGCGGCCGCCAGCCGCTCCACCGTCCGCAAGCCGATCTACGCGAACAACCTTGACGGCTGGATCAAGGAGTCGCTGGCGATCATGAAGGCGCACAAGATTCCGGGCACGTACAACGGCCTGTACAAGAACATCATGCGCGAGTCGAGCGGCAACCCGCGGGCGATCAACAACTGGGACATCAACGCCCAAAACGGCATCCCCTCGAAGGGTCTGCTCCAGGTCATCAAGCCGACCTTCCTCGCGTACCACGTCTCCGGCACCCCGCTGGACCAGTACCACCCGGTCGCCAACATCGTCGCCGCGGCCAACTACGCCGCCGACCGTTACGGCTCGATCGACAACGTCAACAGCGCCTACTAAGGGCCACGGGCGTAGCAACCCCCATGCGCCTCAGGGCGGCACCCGGTATCCGGGTGCCGCCCTGAGGCGTTCGTGGCGGGGAGTGCGCGCAGCGGTGCCGGCTAGTTGCGCATGACCTCGGGCTCGTGGCGGCGCAGCAGCTTCTGCACGGCGAAGCCGCAGGCGACGCCGATGAGCAGCAGGATCGTGATGTTCACACCCCACTGGGCGATGGAGTGCTCCCACAGCGGGTCGGTGTTGGACGGGTTCTGCTGGTCCCACGGCGGCATGAGCTTGCCGAGGTCGAGCGTGGTGCCCGCGGCGGCGACCGCCCAGCGCGACGGCATCAGCCAGGCGAACTGCTCCAGGCCGGGCGAGTCGTACACCTGGAAGAGGATGCCGGTGAACACGACCTGGACGATCGCGAACATGACCAGCAGCGGCATGGTCTTCTCGGCGGTCTTCACCAGCGCGGAGATCACCAGGCCGAACATCATCGACGTGAAGCCGAGCGCGGTGACCGACAGGCACAGCTCGACGGCCGGCGGCATGACCAGGCCCTCGGTGGGCAGGTCGCGCGGGACGAAGCCGATGGCGCAGATGACCGCGCCCTGGATGGCCGTGATGAAGCCGAGGACGATCACCTTCGACATGAGGTACGCCGACCGGGACAGGCCGGTGGCACGCTCGCGCTCGTAGATGACCCGTTCCTTGATCAGCTCACGGACCGAGTTCGCGGCGCCCGAGAAGCACATGCCGACGCAGAGGATCAGCATGATCGTGCCGGCGTCGCCGTTGAAGCGGGACGGCGGCTTCGGCGGCGCGAGGCCGAAGGTCGCGGGGATGACCGTCGAGACCACGCCCAGGACCGCGGGCAGGATCAGCATCAGGGCCAGGAAGCCCCTGTCGGACGCGATCACCGAGACGTAGCGGCGGATCAGGGTCCACAGCTGGTCGCCCCAGCCCTGCGCCTTCGGCGGCATCAACTGCTGAATCGGCGCCATGGCGACCTGCTGCGGGGCGACCGAGTCGAGGTCGGCGGCGTACAGCTGGTAGTGCTGCGAGCCCTTCCAGCGGCCGGCCCAGTCGTAGTCGCGGTAGTTCTCGAAGGCCGAGAAGACGTCCGCCCACGTGGTGTAGCCGAAGAAGTTCAGCGCCTCGTCCGGCGGGCCGAAGTACGCGACCGAACCGCCCGGGGCCATGACCAGCAGCTTGTCGCACAGGGCCAGCTCGGCGACGGAGTGGGTGACGACGAGGACCGTGCGGCCGTCGTCGGCGAGGCCGCGCAGCAGCTGCATGACGTCGCGGTCCATGCCCGGGTCGAGGCCGGAGGTCGGCTCGTCCAGGAAGATCAGCGACGGCTTGGTGAGCAGCTCCAGGGCCACGGACACGCGCTTGCGCTGACCACCCGAGAGCGAGGTGATCTTCTTGTCCTTGTGGATGTCGAGCTTGAGCTCGCGCAGGACCTCGTCGATGCGGGCGGCGCGCTCGGACTCGGCGGTGTCGCCGGGGAAGCGGAGCTTGGCCGCGTACTTGAGGGCCGTGCTGACCTTCAGCTCCTTGTGCAGGATGTCGTCCTGCGGGACCAGGCCGATGCGCTGGCGGAGCTCCGCGAACTGCTTGTACAGGTTGCGGTTGTCGTAGAGGACGTCGCCCTCGTTGGCGGGCCGGTAGCCGGTCAGCGCCTTGAGCAGCGTCGACTTTCCGGAGCCGGAGGGGCCGATGACGCCGATGAGCGACTTCTCCGGGACGCCGAAGGTGACGTCCTTGAGGATCTGCTTGCCGCCGTCGACCGTCACCGTGAGGTGGCGGGCCGAGAAGGAGACGTCACCGGTGTCGACGAACTCCTCGAGCCGGTCGCCGACGATCCGGAACGTCGAGTGGCCGACGCCGACGATGTCGTTCGGTCCGAGCAGCGCGGTGCCGGACTTGGGCAGCGGCTGGCCGTTGACGTAGGTGCCGTTGTGGCTGCCGAGGTCGTGGATCTCGAAGCGGCCGTTCGCCGAGCGGAACTCGGCGTGGAGGCGCGAGACCTGGAGGTCCGAGACGACCAGCTCGTTCTCCAGCGCACGGCCGATCCGCATGACGCGGCCGACGGCGATCTGGTGGAACGTCGTCGGGCTGCGGTCACCGCCGTAGACGGGAGCGGCACCCTGTGCGGGCACGCCGGCGCCGCCGCCCTGCTGCTGCGGGAAGTGCGGCTGCTGCGGCTGCTGGTGGGCGGCGGCCTGCTGCGGCTGCTGCTGCCAGGCCTGCTGCTGCGGCTGCTGCGCCTGGGCAGGGGCCTGGTACGCAGGGGCGGCCTGCTGGGCCGGGGCCTGGTAGGCGGGCGCCGGGGCCTGGTAGGCCGGCGCCGCCTGCTGCGGTACTGCCTGTTGCGGCGCGGCGGCGGCGCTCAGATTGAGCCGCGGGCCGTCGGTGGCGTTGCCCAGGTGGACCGGCGTGCCGGGCACGAGCTCGGTCTGCTGGACCCGCGCACCGTGCACGTAGGTGCCGTTGGTGCTGCCGTGGTCCTCGATGCCCCAACCCCGGCCGTTCCAGGCAATGGTGGCATGCCGCCACGACACCCGGGCGTCGTCGATCACTACGTCTCCCTGGGGGTCGCGCCCCAGCGAGTACGACCTGGACGGATCGAGCGTCCAGGTCCTTCCATTCAATTCCAGTACGAGTTCCGGCACTCCAGCCCCACTTAGGTCCCCCGAGAATCCCCCTGACGTCAGGGAGTCCGACGTCAGGGAGTCTAGGGATGGCGAACATCCGGGGGAACTATTTCAGGCCTGGGGCCACATGTGGAATCGGGGCCTTCCCGGGGCGTCTACGCCTGCCCGTTGACGGGGTCGAAAGTCACCCGGAGAGTGAGATACGGGACTTCTCGCCCTGGCCGGGCCCGTCCCGCTCGGCACGCACACCCGCCACACCCACCGCACACGCTCGGCACGCATCGGGGGCACGCATGCGCCGCATTCGCTGGGGAGACGTGGTCCTGTCGGCCATCGCCGCCACCGGCTGGGCCCTCGTCGTGATGGCCGGGGTCGCCGCGCTGGGGCTCCACCTGCTGGGCGCCGACGCCGCGGGGGGCTCGCTCGGGGCGATGACGGCCGCCGTGGTGGTCGTCGCGATCGGCGGCACGGTGACCCCGTCGGGGGACGTGTCGGTCCTCGGGGTCACCGGGCCGGGTGCGCAGACCTCACTGGACGTCATGCCGCTCGGGGTGGGGCTGGCCGGGGCGCTGGTCCTGGCCCGGATCTTCCTGCGGTCGGTGCGGACCGGGGCCGGGCCGGGGGAACTCGCCGCCCGGGCGGTCTCGGTGGCGGTGTTGCTCGTCGCCGCGGCGGGCGGGCTGGCCCGGGCCGGGCACGACGTGGTCACCCTGGACGGGCCGCGGCTGCCGAGCACCCCGCCGAAGGTGATGGTCCCCGGGATCGGGGACATCGGCGGGCTGCTCCCGGACCGCATCGGCGACCTGATCGACACCGAGGCCCGGGTGGGGTTCTCGGTGGAGTTCGGGCCGACGCTGCTGGGCGCGGCGCTGTGGGTGCTGGCCGTGCTGACGGTGGCACTGCTGGCTTCGCGGCGCGGCCCGGCGGCGTTCGCGCGGCTGCGGCCCGCGGTGTCGGCGCTGGTGGTGGCGCTGCTGGTGGCGGTGGCGGCCGGGCTGGCGGCGGCGGTGTGGGCGGCGCTGGGGGACGACCATCCGCGGCGGGTGCTGGGCGCCGCGCTGCTGGGGGCGCCGAACGGGGCCTGGACGGGGATGCTGCTGGGGCTGTTCGTACCGTTCGACGGGCAGGCCACGGGCACACTGGGCCGGCTGCTGCCGGATCCGCTGGACGATCTGCTGGGGATGTCGGCCCGCGAGCCGGTGACGGTGGCCCGGCTCGCGGAGTACGACGGGCGGGTCTGGCTGCTGGTCGCGGGGGTGGGGCTGCTGCTGCTCTGTGCCGGTGTGCTGGCCGCCGTACGAACCCCGGGGCCCGGGATCCCGGGGTGCGCGGTGCGACTGTCGGCCGTGACCGGGATGGTGCTGGCGGGACTGGTGTGGCTGACGGGGGTGTCCGTCGACGGCTCGCTGTCGGTACTCGGCGTCGACGCGGTGGACGCCGGGGTGGAGCTGCGGGGCGACGCGCCGTACGCGCTGCTGCTCGGGGCGGCCTGGGGTGCGGCGGCGGGCGGTGCGGGGGCGCTGCTGGCCCGGCGCCGCCGCCCGCCGCGGCCGGTCCCGGCGCCGCCGGGGGCTGCGCCCGATGCGCCGACGGCCCCGTACCGGCCCCCGCCGGGGCGGCCGTACCCGTACCCGAACCCGAACCCCGGGCCGAACCCGTCCCCCGACCCGTACGCCGAGCCCGACGGCTCCTGGGACGTCACGATCACGTGGCTGCCCCGGAGGCCCTCCGGGCGCCCGGCTCCGCCCCACCGCCCGCCTTTCACCCCGCCCCCGCCGCCGCCGCCGCTCGGGCCCCCGGGCTGAGCCGTCAGGAAAGGGGCGGGGCGTATCAAATCGAACATGGTCGGCCGCCCGCCTGCCCCGAAGGCCCCTGACACCTTCCCGGCGGCCCCTGTTCACCCCGCCGCCGTCCCCCGGACGCCTGCACCGGGCAGCGGCGGGGAGCACTCAGCCGGAGAATGGTTCCGGCAGGTGGGACGGGGGTCCAAGCACGGAGGGCGGGAAGATACGGTGAGGGCACCATGAGCGCTTCGCAGACCTCCGACGTCCCCACCCTCCTCGTCAAGATCTTCGGCAAGGACCGTCCCGGGATCACCGCCGGGCTGTTCGACACCCTCGCCGCCTACTCCGTCGACGTCGTCGACATCGAGCAGGTCGTCACCCGCGGCCGCATCGTCCTGTGCGCCCTCGTCACCAAGCCCGCCGGCGGCGCCGAGGGCGAGCTGCGGGCCACCGTCCACAGCTGGGCCGAGTCGCTCAAGATGCAGGCCGAGATCCTCTCCGGCACCGGCGACAACCGGCCGCGCGGCAGCGGCCGTTCCCACGTCACCGTGCTCGGGCACCCGCTGACCGCCGAGTCCACGGCCGCCATAGCCTCCCGGATCACCGCGACCGGTGGCAACATCGACCGTATCTTCCGGCTCGCCAAATACCCCGTGACGGCTGTCGAGTTCGCCGTGTCCGGCTGCGAGACCGAGCCGCTGCGCACGGCCCTGGCCACCGCCGCCGCGCACATCGGCGTCGACGTGGCCGTGGTCTCGGCCGGCCTGCACCGCCGGGCCCAGCGCCTGGTCGTCATGGACGTGGACTCGACCCTCATCCAGGACGAGGTCATCGAGCTGTTCGCCGCGCACGCTGGCTGCGAGACCGAGGTCGCCGAGGTGACCGAGCGGGCCATGCGCGGTGAGCTGGACTTCGAGCAGTCGCTGCACGCCCGCGTGAAGCTGCTGGCCGGCCTGGACGCCTCCGTCGTGGACAAGGTCCGCTCCGAGGTGCGGCTCACGCCGGGCGCCCGGACCCTGATCCGCACCCTCAAGCAGCTCGGCTACCAGGTCGGCGTGGTCTCGGGCGGATTCACCCAGGTGACGGACGATCTGCAGGAGCGGCTGGGGCTGGACTTCGCCTCGGCCAACACCCTCGAGATCGTGGACGGGAAGCTGACCGGCCGGGTCACCGGCGAGATCGTGGACCGGGCGGGCAAGGCCCGGCTGCTGCGCCGCTTCGCCGCGGAGGCCGGCGTACCGCTGGCCCAGACGGTGGCCATCGGCGACGGCGCCAACGACCTGGACATGCTGAACGCGGCCGGGCTGGGCGTGGCCTTCAACGCCAAGCCGGTGGTCCGCGAGGCCGCGCACACGGCGGTGAACGTGCCGTTCCTGGACGCGGTGCTGTACCTGCTCGGGGTCACCCGTGAAGAGGTCGAGGCCGCCGGCCTGACCTGACCCGCCCGTGTACGAGGACGGGCCCCGGCGCGGATCGATCCGCGCCGGGGCCCGTCCTCGTATCCGTGCTCAGTGGTCCTTGGGGGTCCAGTAGTCGAGCAGCGTGCCCACGCCGTGCTCCACGGACTTCCAGGAGCCGGTGAAGGAGACGACGGCGAACGCGGCGGTCGGGAACCCGGTACGGGTCATCCGGGCCAGGGTGTCGCCCTCCGCGCGCCCGGCGAGGGCGTCGGCGAGGGCGTGCACGCCCGGGTTGTGGCCGATGACGAGGAGGTCCTTGACCTCGTCGGACGTCTCGTTCAGCAGGGCGATGAGCTCGCCCAGCGAGGCGTCGTACAGCCGTTCCTCGTACGAGGTCCGCGGCCGGTGCGGCATCTCCTGGACGGCGAGCTTCCAGGTCTCACGGGTGCGGGCGGCGGTGGAGCAGAGGGCCAGGTCGAAGGCGATGCCGGTCTCGGCCAGCTTCAGCCCGGCGGCCGGTGCGTCCTTGCGGCCTCGCTCCGCCAGCGGGCGCTCGTGGTCGGACACCTCGGGCCAGTCGGCCTTGGCGTGCCGGAGGAGGACGATCCTGCGGGGTGTGTCGGCGCTCATGGCTCCCAGCTTCGCATGGATCGGGCCTTGGGGCGCAGGGTGTTGGGGGCTGCGCCGCGGGTGCGGGCGGCTCCCGGCGCACGCCGGCGCGGGCGCCCGGCGGGCGGTCGGGGCGTACCCCGGTCAGCCGACGAAGCGCAGGAGCTGTTCGGCGACGTGGAGGAGCGCGGAGGCCTCGCCGGAGGCGGCATGGGCCTCGGCGGAGCCGGCGAGGAGCAGCAGCAGGAGGCTGAAGGCGAGCGCCGGCAGGGCCAGCGCCCACCAGTGCAGCCGGGCGCTCGCGCCGTGGACTCGGAGACCGGGGCCGGGGATGTGCGGGGGAGTCGTGGGGGCCGACATGGGCCGCCTCCGTGGGTGCGCGGGGTGGGACTGGCTCGCTCTCTTCGAATCTATGGATCCGAAGGCGCGGGGCCCATCCGGGGCACACCCCACTCGACCCTGAACCTGTCCCCCTAAGGGTTGGTGGGGTTACCCCCACCAACGGCCCCTGTCAGGGGGAGACGACGGTCGCGAGGACGGAGATGATCACGGTCACGACGAGCATGGCGCCGAGCACCATGCCGAGCTTCTTGTGGCTGTTCTGCGGGTTCGGTTCGAGTACGGGCGACATGCCGCTCAGTCTCGCATGCCGCATTCGTCCTCGATCGTGCGGTCCCGGCCGGCCAGGACGCCCAGCGCGATCTGCGGGATCAGCAGGCCCGCCATGAGGGTGAGGGGCAGGTCCCAGCCGCCGCTGTGCTGGTAGAGGGCGCCGATGAGGAGCGGTCCGGGGATGGAGATGAGGTAGCCGACGCTCTGGGCGAAGGCGGACAGCTTGACGACGCCGGCCGGGGACTTGGCGCGCAGCCCGATCAGCGTGATGACGAGGGGGAAGGCGCAGTTGGAGACGCCGAGCAGGAGCGCCCAGGCCCAGGCTCCGGCGGCCGGGGCGAAGTGGAGGCCGGTGTATCCGACGAGGCCGAAGACGCCGAGGGTGACGGCGATGGCCCCCTGGTTCTTCATCCGGCCGGCCAGGTTGGGGATGACGAAGGCGAGCGGGACTCCCATGACCATGGTGACGGCGAGCAGGACGCCGGCGGTGGAGGCGGAGACCCCGGCGTCGCGGAAGATCTGCGGGAGCCAGCCCATGGTGATGTACGCGCCGGTGGCCTGGAGGCCGAAGTAGCAGGCCAGGGCCCAGGCGGTGCGGCTGCGGACGATCTTCGGGCCCGTGTCCGCCCGTACGTGCGCGGCCGGCTCGGAGGCGGCGGCCCGCTTCTCCCGCCGGGCGGCCGCCGCGACGGGCAGCCAGGGCAGTACGGCGACCACCGCGAGCACGGCCCAGACCAGCAGGCCCGTACGCCAGCTGCCGCCGAGGGCGGAGGTCATGGGGACGGTCGCGGCGGCGGCGAGCGAGGTGCCGAGGGCCAAGGCCATGGAGCACAGGCCGGTCATGGTGCCGACGCGGTCCGGGAACCAGCGCTTGACGATGACGGGGAGCAGCACGTTGGTCAGGGCTATGCCCGCAAGGGACAGGGCGCTGGCGGCGAGGAAGCCGGCGGCGTTGTGGGTGAAGGGCCGGATCAGCAGGCCCGCCGCGACGGCGGCCATGCCGGCGCAGACGACGGCGGCCGGGCCGAAGCGGCGGGAGAGCCGGGGCGCGGTGACGCCGAAGACGGCGAAGCAGAGGGCGGGGACGGAGGTGATCAGTCCGGCGACGGTGCCGCTCATGCCGAGGCCCGTGCGGACCTCCTCGAAGAGGGCGCCGAGGCTGGTGATGGCGGGCCGCAGGTTGAGGGCGGCCAGCACGATGCCGACGATGAGGACCGGGCCGAGCCAGGTGGGCTGGGGGCGCGCGGGAGCGGCGGGACGGGCCTGTGGGGGTACCGTGCGCGCGGCCTGGGGCCGGTCGATGGTCTGGATTTCTTCGTCGGGCATTACACCATCATAGAATCATGGGATGATTGGTTGTCCACCTCCAGACCGGACCTCCGAGAGGACCCTGCACGTATGCCGCTGACCTCGCCCCGGCGATCCGCGCTGGTCGACCAGGTGATCGCCCAGCTCAGGAACCAGATCACGTCCGGCGAATGGCCCGTCGGATCCCGCATCCCCACCGAGCCGGAGCTGGTGGAGCTGCTGGGCGTCGCCCGCAACACCGTGCGGGAGGCCGTCCGCGCCCTCGCGCACAACGGGCTGCTGGACATCCGGCAGGGCTCGGGTACGTACGTCATCGCCACCAGCGAGCTCGCCGGGGTGATGCACCGCCGCTTCGCGGGCGCCGACCCGCGGCACATCGCGGAGCTCCGCTCGACGCTCGAGTCCTCCGCGGCCCGGCTGGCGGCGGAGCGGCGGACCGAGCGGGACCTCGGACAGCTGGACGCGCTGCTGGCGCGGCGCGAGGAGGCCTGGGCGAGCGGGGAGGCGGAGCGGTTCGTGGCGGCGGACGTGGCGCTGCACATGGCGGTGGTGGCGGCCTCGCACAACGAGGTGCTCATCGAGCTGTACGCGGACCTCGGCGACCTGGTGGCGGACTGGCTGCGCACGGACGTCGGCACGGAGCTGGATCCCGCGTCGCACCTGGACCACGCCCGGCTGATCGAGGCGATCCGGCTCGGCGACGGGGACGCGGCGGCGTCGGAGGCGGCGGGCTATCCGTTCGTGTGCCTCGGCCGGAAGTAGCGCGGGGTTCGCGAGCGAGCCGGCCGGGTCAGAGCCGCTGGTGAGTGACCCAGGCCGAGCGGACTTCCTTCCAGCAGCGGCCGGCGAGCTCGACCCGGCCGGCCGGTCCGACGGCCACGGCGGCACTGTCCGCGTCCAGGTCCCACCAGCGGTCGCATTCCACGTGCAGGCGGACCAGATCGGTCTCCGGATAGCCGTTGTGGCAGGCCGCCGTCACCTGCGAGCCCTCGATCAGGGTGTCGCAGTCGGCGCCGAACAGCTCCCGGGCGGCGGGCGGCTCGGGCCGCAGTGGCGGCTCTGCGGGGATCTGGTCGAGATCCACGACGGCGGGGGCCGCCGCCTCGGGCCCGAGGGCCGGGTCTCCCCCCTCGGGCTGCGCGACGGCGCCCGGGACCAGGAGGCCCGTCAGGACCACCGAGGTGACCAGCAGCGATACCGCTCGGCTCCGCCTCCTACGCACGGCCGCACCTCCTCCCCGCCGGAGCCGGGAAGATCCCGACCCGGTCAGTTTGCAGGCATCTGTCCCGGTTTACGACTCGGGAAGATCCGGCCGGAGGGCGAAAATCTGATCGAGCGCCCGGCCGGAATCCCGCCCCCACCGGCACGTACGGCGGCGGCCGCGCCCCCCGGAAGGGAGACGCGGCCGCCGCCGTACGGACGTACGAGTACCTCGCTCAGGCACCCATCGCGTGCAGGCCGCCGTCGACGTGGACGATCTCGCCGGTGGTCTTCGGGAACCAGTCCGACAGCAGGGCGACGATGGCCCTGCCCGTCGGCTCCGGGTCGCTCATGTCCCACTCCAGCATCGAGCGGGAGTTCCAGACGTCCGCCAGGTCCGAGAAGCCCGGGATGGACTTCGCGGCCATCGAGCCGAGCGGGCCGGCCGAGACCAGGTTGCAGCGGATGTTCTCCTTGCCCAGGTCACGGGCGAGGTAGCGGCTGGTGGCCTCCAGGGCGGCCTTGGCCGGGCCCATCCAGTCGTACTGCGGCCAGGCGAACTGCGCGTCGAAGGTGAGGCCGACGACGGCCGCGCCCTCCGCCGGGAACAGCGGCTTGCACGCCATGGTCAGCGACTTCAGCGAGAACGCCGAGACGTGCATGGCGGTCGCGACCGACTCGAACGGGGTGTTCAGGAAATTGCCGCCGAGGGCGTCCTGCGGCGCGAAGCCGATGGAGTGCAGGACACCGTCGAGGCCGCCGAGCTCGTCGCGGACGAGGCCCTCCAGGCGGGCCAGGTGCTCGTCGTTGGTGACGTCGAGCTCGATCACCTTGACCGGCTTGGGCAGCTTCTTGGCGATGCGCTCGGTCAGCGTCGGGCGCGGCCACGCGGTGAGGATGACCTCGGCGCCCTGCTCCTGGGCCAGCCGGGCGGCGTGGAAGGCGATGGACGACTCCATCAGCACCCCGGTGATGAGGATGCGCTTGCCGTCGAGAATTCCGCTCATGGTGATCAGTGACCCATGCCCAATCCGCCGTCAACGGGAATGACGGCTCCTGTGATGTACGCGGCGTCGTCGGACGCCAGGAAGCTCACGGCTGCCGCGATCTCCTCGGGCTGCGCGTAGCGGCCCAGGGGCACCTGCCCCACGATGCCCGCGCGCTGCTCGTCGGTGAGCACCTTCGTCATGTCGGTGTCCACGAAACCGGGGGCCACGACGTTGAAGGTGATGTTGCGGGAGCCGAGCTCACGGGCGAGCGAGCGGGCGAAGCCGACCAGCGCGGCCTTGGAGGCTGCGTAGTTGGCCTGTCCGGCCGAGCCCAGCAGCCCGACGACCGAGGAGATCAGGACGACGCGGCCCTTCTTGGCACGCAGCATGCCACGGTTCGCGCGCTTGACCACCCGGAAGGTGCCGGTGAGGTTGGTGTCGACGACGGACGCGAAGTCCTCCTCGGACATGCGCATGAGCAGCGTGTCCTTGGTGATGCCGGCGTTGGCCACCAGCACCTCGACCGCGCCGTGCGCGTCCTCGATCTGCTTGTAGGCCTGCTCCACCTGCTCGGAGTCGGTGATGTCGCAGCGGACCGCCAGGACGCCGAGCGCGGTGAGCTCCTGCGGCGGCTCACCCGACCGGTACGTGATCGCGACCTTGTCGCCGGCCTGCGCGAAGGCTCGGGCGATGGCGAGGCCGATGCCCCGGTTTCCTCCGGTGACGAGAACCGAGCGGCTCAACGGATCACCCTTTCGACTAGCGGTCTGATTACCAAAAACCTATAGGCCGGGCCCCCCGAGCGGAGAATCGATCTCCCACAGGGCCTCGGTACGGGCTCTGTCGAGTCCCTACAGAAAGATGTAGGCACAAGCGCCCCGAGCGCGACATGATCGAGGCGACCGGCCCCGACCCCGGGAGGACTTCCGTGCCCCATTCCATCGACGCGGCCTTCACCGCGCTGCCCCTGCGGGCGCTCGCCGACGCGGCGCTCGCCCGGGCCCGCGCGCTGGGCTGCGACCATGCCGACTTCCGGCTCGAGCGGATCCGCAGCGCCTCCTGGCGGCTGCGGGACGCCAAGCCCGCCGGCGGCTCCGACACCACCGACCTCGGGTACGCGGTCCGCGTGGTGCACGGCGGCAGCTGGGGGTTCGCCTCCGGTGTGGACCTGACCATGGACGCCGCCGCCAAGGTGGCCTCGCAGGCCGTGGCCATGGCGAAGCTGTCCGCCCAGGTCATCAAGGCCGCCGGTTCCGAGGAGCGGGTCGAGCTCGCCGACGAGCCGGTGCACGCCGACAAGACGTGGATCTCCGCGTACGACGTGAACCCGTTCGAGGTGCCGGACGCCGAGAAGGCGGCCCTGCTCGCCGACTGGAGCTCCCGGCTGCTGGCCGCCGACGGGGTGGCGCACGTGGACGCCTCGCTGCTCGCCGTGCACGAGAACAAGTTCTACGCCGACACCGCCGGCACCATGACCACGCAGCAGCGCGTGCGGATCCACCCGCAGCTCACCGCGGTCGCCGTGGACTCCGGCACCGGCGAGTTCGACTCGATGCGCACCATCGCCCCGCCGGCCGGGCGCGGCTGGGAGTACCTGACCGGCACCGGCTGGGACTGGGACGCCGAGCTCGAGCAGATCCCCGTACTGCTCGCCGAGAAGATGCGGGCGCCGAGCGTCGAGGCCGGACGCTACGACCTGGTCGTGGACCCGTCCAACCTGTGGCTCACCATCCACGAGTCCATCGGCCACGCCACCGAGCTCGACCGGGCGCTGGGCTACGAGGCGGCGTACGCGGGGACCTCCTTCGCCACCTTCGACCAGCTCGGCAAGCTCAAGTACGGCTCCTCGATCATGAACGTGACCGGTGACCGCACCGCCGAGCACGGCCTCGCCACCGTCGGTTTCGACGACGAGGGCGTCCAGGCGCAGAGCTGGGACCTGGTCAAGGACGGCACCCTGGTCGGCTACCAGCTGGACCGGCGGATCGCGAAGCTCACCGACCTGGGCCGCTCCAACGGCTGCGCCTTCGCCGACTCCCCCGGGCACGTGCCCGTCCAGCGGATGGCGAACGTCTCGCTCCGGCCGGATCCGGGCGGGCTGTCCACCGAGGACCTGATCGGCGGGGTGGAGCGCGGCATCTACGTCGTCGGCGACCGCTCGTGGTCGATCGACATGCAGCGCTACAACTTCCAGTTCACCGGCCAGCGGTTCTTCCGGATCGAGAACGGCAAGCTGGCAGGGCAGCTGCGCGACGTCGCCTACCAGGCCACGACCACCGATTTCTGGGGCTCGATGGAGAAGGTCGGCGGGCCGCAGACGTACGTACTGGGCGGCGCCTTCAACTGCGGCAAGGCCCAGCCGGGCCAGGTCGCGGCGGTCTCGCACGGCTGCCCGTCCGCGCTGTTCCGCGACGTGAACATCTTGAACACCACGCAGGAGGCGGGACGCTGATGTCGACGAGTCGCACGAATCCACACGAGATCGTCGAGCGCGCGCTGGAGCTGTCCACCGCCGACGGCTGTGTCGTCATCGCCGACGAGGAGTCGACGGCCAATCTGCGCTGGGCGGGCAACACGCTCACCACCAACGGCGTCACCCGCGGCCGGACCCTGACGGTCATCGCCACGGTCGACGGCAAGGAGGGCACGGCCTCGGGGGTCGTGTCGCGCTCCGCCGTGACCGCCGCGGACCTGGAGCCGCTGGTCCGGGCCGCCGAGGCCGCGGCACGGGGCGCAGGCCCGGCGGAGGACGCCCAGCCGCTGGTCACCGGCACCCCGTCCTCGCCGGACTTCACCGACGCCCCCGCCGAGACCTCCTCGGCGGTGTTCGCGGACTTCGCGCCGGCCCTCGGCGAGGCCTTCGCCCGGGCCCGCGCCGGCGGCCGGGAGCTGTACGGCTTCGCCAACCACGAGCTGGTCTCCACGTACGTCGGCACCTCGACCGGGCTGCGGCTGCGCCACGACCAGCCGAACGGCACCCTGGAGCTCAACGCAAAGTCCCCCGACCGGCAGCGCTCGGCCTGGGCCGGCCGCTCCACCCGGGACTTCAAGGACGTGGACCCGACCGTGCTGGACGCGGAGCTGGCCGTACGGCTGGGCTGGGCCGAGCGGAAGATCGACCTGCCCGCCGGCCGGTACGAGACCCTGCTGCCGCCGACGGCCGTGGCCGACCTGCTCATCTACCAGATGTGGTCCGCGGCGGCCCGGGACGCGGTGGAGGGCCGGACGGTCTTCTCCAAGCCCGGCGGCGGCACCCGGCTCGGCGAGAAGCTGTCCGGGCTGCCGCTGACCCTGCGCAGCGACCCGAACGCGCCGGGCCTGGAGTCCGCGCCGTTCGTGATCGCGCACAGCTCGGGCGACGACGCCTCGGTCTTCGACAACGGCCTGCCGGTCCCGGCGACCGAGTGGATCCAGGACGGCCGGCTGGCCCGGCTGACCACGACCCGGCACAGCGCGGCGATGACCGGGATGCCGGTCTCGCCCGGCTTCGGGAACCTGATCCTGGACGGCGGCGGCGACAAGTCGCTGGAGGAGATGGTGGCCGCCACCGAGCGGGGCCTGCTGCTGACCTGCCTCTGGTACATCCGCGAGGTCGACCCGGCGACGCTGCTGCTCACGGGCCTGACCCGGGACGGCGTGTACCTGGTGGAGAACGGCCAGGTCGTGGGCGAGGTGAACAACTTCCGGTTCAACGAATCGCCGGTGGACCTGCTGTCGCGGGCCTCGGAGGCGGGCCGGACCGAGAAGACCCTGCCGCGCGAGTGGAGCGACTGGTTCACCCGGGCCGCGATGCCCGCGCTGCGGATCCCGGACTTCAACATGAGCTCGGTCAGCAAGGGCGTCTGATCCACCTAGACTGAATCCTTGGCGCGACGCACACCATCCGAAGGAGTCGAGAAACCGTGACGGACATCGTCGACGAGTTGAAGTGGCGCGGGCTCTTCGCCCAGTCCACCGACGAAGAAGCGCTCCGCAAGGCGTTCGCGGACGGTCCGGTCACCTTCTATTGCGGCTTCGACCCGACGGCGGCCTCGCTGCACGTGGGACACCTCGTACAAGTGCTGACCGTACGCCGGCTCCAGCTGGCCGGGCACCGACCGCTGGCGCTGGTCGGGGGGGCCACCGGGCAGATCGGTGACCCGCGGCCGACCGCGGAGCGGACCCTGAACGACCCGGAGACCATCGCGAACTGGGTGACCCGGCTGCGCACCCAGATCGAACCGTTCCTGTCCTTCGAGGGCGAGAACGCGGCGCTCATGGTGAACAACCTGGACTGGACGGCGGGCTTGTCCGCCATCGAGTTCCTGCGGGACATCGGCAAGCACTTCCGGGTCAACAAGATGCTGACGAAGGACTCGGTCGCCAAGCGGCTCGACTCCGACCAGGGCATCAGCTACACCGAGTTCAGCTACCAGCTGCTCCAGGGAATGGACTTCCTGGAGCTGTACCGGCGCTACGGCTGCGTGCTCCAGCAGGGCGGCTCCGACCAGTGGGGCAACCTGACGGCCGGGCTCGACCTGATCCACCGGGTCGAGCCGGGCGCGGTCGTGCACGCGCTGGCGACCCCGCTGATGGTCAAGGCGGACGGCACCAAGTTCGGCAAGTCCGAGAGCGGGGCCGTGTGGCTCGACCCGGAGATGACCACGCCGTACGCGTTCTACCAGTTCTGGCTGAACGTGGACGACCGGGACATCTCCACCTACATGCGGATCCTCTCCTTCAAGTCCCGCGAGGAGCTGGAGGAGCTGGAGGCGCAGACCGCCGAGCGGCCGCAGGCGCGCGCCGCCCAGCGGGCGCTGGCGGAGGAGCTGACCACGCTGGTGCACGGCGCCGACCAGTGCGCGGCCGTGATCGCCGCGTCGAAGGCGCTGTTCGGCCAGGGCGAGCTGGCGGACCTGGACGAGGCCACACTGGCCGCCGCCCTGTCCGAGCTGCCGCACGCCCGGGTCGGCGAGCTCGGCCTGGTGGTGGACCTGCTCGCGGAGACCGGGCTGGTGGCGAGCAAGTCGGCCGGCCGCCGGACCGTGAAGGAGGGCGGCGCCTACGTGAACAACGCGAAGGTGACCGCCGAGGACGCGGTCCCCGCCAAGGAGGACCTGCTGCACGGGCGCTGGCTGGTGCTGCGCCGCGGCAAGAAGAACCTGGCGGCGGTCGAGGTCACGGGCTGACGCCCGGGGCCTGACGCCTGAGCGCGGCGGAGGGGCCGGTCCGGACACCACGTCCGGCCGGCCCCTCCGTCGTGCCGCCCTCAGGTCATCTGCTTGCTGCCACCCCTGAGCGACTTGTAGACCATCTCACCGAGAGCCACGATCAGCACTGCTCCGGCAAGTTGCAGCAAGTGCCTGGTCCAGTCGATGCCCTTGGTTTCCCCGACGCCGATCCATACCGCGACGGCGTTGCCGAGGATGCCGCCGGCGATGCCGAACAGGGTGGTCAGCCAGAGGGGCTGATGCTGCTTGCCCGGCAGGACGGCCCGGGCTATGAGGCCCAGCACGAAACCGACGATGATCGCCCACAACCATGACATGTCGAGCCTCCTCGTGGCGCGTTGTGCGCATGTGGGCCCAGTTTCAACCTGTCCGGCGTACTGCGCATTTCGGACAGCCCCGTTCGGGGGACACCCCCTCTCCTCGCCGTGGGTGTGGCGGCGTACGGTGGGAGGATCCGGACCGGGGAGTGTCCGGCAGGCGGATCGGGCGGTGGAGCGTGGAGCGGAAGAAGCGGAACGGGGCCGGGGTCTTCCGGATCACCGGAGCCCGGATGGGCCTCGACGAGGACGTGCGGGGACGGCAGCGCCGGTACGTCATCTCGATGTCGATCAGGACGCTGTCGGTCCTGGCGACGGTGATCCTGTGGAACGTGGAACGTCATGTGGCGATCGTGACGCTCATCGCGGGCGCGCTGCTGCCGTACGTGGCCGTGGTCATCGCCAACGCGGGACGCGAGTCGACCCCCTCGCTGCCCTCACACTTCATCCCGTCACCTGTGCGTCCGGCACTGAACACGGGAAACCTCAATAAAAGCTCAGATCAATCATGAAGTTCCGGTGCACTGCACCGGGTCCTGCGTGACATACTGCCTACGCGCTCCGCATCCCCCGTCGGAGCGACGGACCGACGCCGGGCAGCTCCCCCCGTGGCTGCTCGGCGTCGCCCTTCCGTGACAGGGGTTTGTAGGGTTGAGGCGTGAACTCCCCTGACTCCCCCGACTCCGCTCGTTCCACCGGTCCCGTGGACGTGCCCACCTGCTCGGCCAAGGGCTGCCGCGATGCGGCCGTCTGGGTCCTGGCGTGGAACAACCCGAAGCTGCACACCCCGGAGCGCCGCAAGACCTGGCTGGCGTGCGGGGAGCACCGCGAACACCTCTCCCAGTTCCTGGGGGTCCGCGGTTTCCTCAAGGACGTCGTGAAGCTCGACGAATGGGTCCAGCCGGAGGGCTCGGAACGCCTCTGAGCGGCCTTGGTGAAGTGGGGTGCGTTTTCGCGTCGTCCGGTGCGGTGCATCGCAAGGCGGAGCGGCACGCTTGTACTGGACAACGCGGCGAGGCGCCGTGCCGGGCGGCGCGGGGGCGTGCCCCCACTTCCCCGAGGCCGCTTAGCCACCCCTGCCGGGGCCCTCAGCCGCCGATCGCGGACATCGGGCGGTCGGGCTGCAGGAAGGACGGGTCGTCGAGACCGGACCCGGCCTTCTTGCCCCACATCGCCACCTTCCACAGGCGGGCGATCTCCTCGTCCGGGGCGCCGGATCGCAGGGCTCCGCGCAGGTCCGACTCCTCGGTGGCGAACAGGCACGTACGGACCTGACCGTCGGCGGTGAGCCGGGTGCGGTCGCAGGCGCTGCAGAAGGGCCTGGTCACCGAGGCGATCACGCCGACGGTGGCCGGGCCGTCGTCGACCACCCAGCGCTCGGCCGGGGCGGATCCGCGCTCCGTGGCGCCTTCCTCGGTGAGCGTGAAGCGGGTGCGCAGCGACGTGAGGATGTCCCCGGCGGTGATCATGCCGTCGCGCTTCCAGCCGTGCTGGGCGTCGAGCGGCATCTGCTCGATGAAGCGGAGCTCGTACTCGTTCTCCACGGCCCAGGCGAGCAGGTCGGGGGCCTCGTCGTCGTTCAGGCCCGGCATCAGGACGGCGTTGACCTTGACGGGGGTCAGGCCGGCCTCGCGGGCGGCGGCCATGCCGTCGATGACGTCGCGGTGCCGGTCACGCCGGGTGAGGGTCTTGAAGACCTCGGGCCGCAGGGTGTCCAGCGAAACGTTCACGCGGTCCAGGCCGGCGGACTTGAGCGCCTGTGCGGTGCGCTTGAGGCCGATGCCGTTGGTGGTGAGGGACATCTTGGGGCGGGGCTCCAGCGCCGCGCACTGCTCGACGATCCCGACCAGGCCGGGGCGCAGCAGCGGCTCGCCGCCGGTGAAGCGGACCTCGGTGATCCCGAGCTGCGTGACGGCGATCCGGATCAGCCGGACGATCTCCTCGTCACTCAGCAGATCCGATTTCCCGAGCCACTGCAGACCCTCCTCGGGCATGCAGTACGTACAGCGCAGGTTGCACCGGTCGGTGAGCGAGACGCGCAGGTCAGTGGCCACGCGACCATAGGTGTCGAGAAGCATTTCAGGCCCCCTCCCCTGTCCGGTTCGTAGAGGTTCGCGCCACCTCGGAGAAACGCCTGGCGCCGTTATCGAGCCTACGCGACGCGTATGAGGCGTAGGGATGCCGGAATGAACGAGACACGACGTGGCCGCGTCGTAGGGAAGTACGACGCGGCCACGCTGTGTGTTCGGCCCATGTCACATGAGCACGGTCTCAGTGCGCGCCGGTTCCCGTAAGGGAGCGCACCTCGAGTTCCGCGAACTTCTGGGGGTCGGCCTTCTCCTTCGACAGGACGGTTCCCAGCCAGCCCAGCAGGAAGCCGAGCGGGATCGAGACGATGCCCGGGTTCTCCAGGGGGAACCAGTAGAAGTCGGCGTCCTTGAACATCGAGGTGGGCTTCCCGGAGACGACCGGCGAGAAGAGCACCAGGACGACCGCGGAGACGAGGCCGCCGTAGATCGACCACAGCGCGCCCTGGGTGCTGAAGCGCTTCCAGAAGAGGCTGTAGAGGATGGTCGGCAGGTTGGCGGAGGCGGCGACCGCGAAGGCGAGGGCGACGAGGCCGGCGACGTTGAGGTCGCGGGCGAGGGCCCCGAGGCCGATGGCGACGGCGCCGATCACGACCGTGGACCAGCGGGCCGCCCGGACCTCCTCCTGCTCGGTGGCGTTGCCCTTGCGGATCACGTTCACGTACAGGTCGTGGGCGAAGGACGAGGAGGAGGCGAGGGTGAGCCCGGCCACCACCGCGAGGATGGTGGCGAAGGCGACCGCGGAGATCACGGCGAGCAGGACGGCACCGCCCGTGGAGCCCGCGCCGCCGCCGAGTTCCTGGGCGACCAGCGGGGCCGCGGTGTTGCCGGCCTTGTTGGAGGCGATGATGTCGGTGCGCTTGAGCAGGGCCGCGGCGCCGAACCCGAGGGCGATGGTCATCAGGTAGAAGGCACCGATGATGCCGATGGCCCAGTTCACGGACTTGCGGGCGGCCTTGGCCGTGGGAACCGTGTAGAAGCGGATCAGGATGTGCGGCAGGCCGGCGGTGCCGAGGACCAGGGCGATGCCGAGCGAGATGAAGTCCAGCTTCGTCGTCGCGTCCTTGCCGTACTTGAGACCGGGCTCCAGGAACTTGGTGCCCTGGCCGCTGTTCTCGGCCGCCTTGCCCAGCAGGTCGGAGATGTTGAAGTTGAACTTCAGCAGCACCAGGAAGGTGATGAGCAGAGCGCCCGCGATGAGCAGGACGGCCTTGATCATCTGGACCCAGGTGGTGCCCTTCATACCGCCGATGGTGACGTAGAGGATCATCAGTAGGCCGACCAGCGCGACGACCGCGACCTTGCCGCCGTCGCTGGTGATGCCGAGGAGCAGCGAGACGAGCACGCCGGCGCCGGCCATCTGGGCGAGCAGGTAGAAGATCGAGACGACGATGGTCGAGGTTCCGGCGGCGGTACGGACGGGCCGCTGGCGCATCCGGAACGCGAGGACGTCGCCCATCGTGTAGCGGCCGGAGTTGCGCAGCGGCTCGGCGACGAGCAGCAGGGCGACCAGCCAGGCCACGAGGAAGCCGATGGAGTAGAGGAAGCCGTCGTAGCCGAAGAGCGCGATGGCGCCGGCGATGCCGAGGAACGACGCGGCGGACATGTAGTCGCCGGAGATGGCGAGGCCGTTCTGGAAGCCGGTGAACTGGCGGCCGCCCGCGTAGAAGTCGGCGGCGTCCTTGGTCTGGCGGCCGGCCCAGATCGTGATGATGAGGGTGGCGACGACGAACAGCCCGAACAGGGTGATGATCAGCGGCCGGTGCTCGGTGGCGCCTGCGGCCACGTTCGTCGCGAGGTGGAGGGTGCCGCTCATTCGCCGGCCTCCATCCGCGCCTTGATCGCCGCGCCCTTGGGGTCGAGCTTCGCGGCGGCGTGCCGGGAGTACAGCCAGGCGATGAGGAAGGTCGTCGCGAACTGGGCGAGGCCGAACACGAGGGCGACGTTGATGTTGCCGAAGAGCTTGGTCCCCATGAAGCCGCCGGCGTAGTTGGACAGCAGGACGTAGAGCAGGTACCAGACGATGAAGGCCACGGTGAGCGGGAAGGCGAAGGAGCGGTAGGAACTGCGCAGTTCGGCGAATTCGGCGCTCTGCTGGACGGCTGTGAACTCTTCGGCCGTGGGGCTCGCCGTGGTTGTTCCCGCGCTGCCGTGCGGCGGCGCTGCTTCGGTGGTCACGGGGGGTTCTCCTTGTGACGCGGGTGCGGTGGGGACGACGGACAAAACAACCTCCGTGTGGGGGGACGGTGGCGCTGAGTCCCCCTGCCCAACGGCACGGCCGGCGCGGCGGGACGGTTCAACACCTGTTGATTCTTCGGAAACTGATTTCTCGAACTGATGGCGGAAAGACGAACGGCGGCACTAGGTTCACCTGTCATGAACCCGTCGTCCTGCGCGACCAGACGCGGACGGCTTCTTTCACGGATGATGTGGAGAACCCATGGCTCAGCTGGGGTCACGATCCCCTAAGAGGCACGGTCGTATTGCCGTACCGGTCGGCCTGGCGCTCACCGCCTCGCTCGCCTTCCTGCCCTCGGTCGCGGCCTCTGCCGCCCCGCTGGGCAACACGGCGGGTACGGCGGCCGCGGCGAAGCCCGACACCACCGGCCCCAAGCTCTCGTACGTCGCGAACCTGAACACGTACGCCACGGTGAAGGCCGCGAACAAGGCCATCGAGCGGGCCGGCGGAACGGTGGTGACGTCCTATGAGCAGATCGGGGTCGTCGTCGCACACTCCCAGAACCCGGACTTCGCCAAGCAGCTGCGGGCGCAGCGCGGCCTGTTCGTGTCGGTCGGCGCCACCCGGACGGCCCCCCTCCAGCCGGTGCAGACCACCGAGGAGGGCACAACCCAGAAGCTGAGCGCGGCGGACGCCGCCAAGGCGGCATCGGCCGCCGCGGACGGTCAGGAGCCGCTGGAGCCCAACCAGTGGGACCTGCGGGCGATCAAGGCCGATCAGGCGCACAAGATCAACGATGGCAGCCGGGACGTCACGGTGGGCGTCATCGACACGGGTGTCGACGACACCCACCCGGATCTCGCGGCGAACTTCTCCAAGGGCCAGTCGGCCAACTGCGTCGGCGGTGTCGCGGACACCACCGAGGGCGCGTGGCGCCCGTACGCCGACGGCAGCGACCACGGCACGCACGTGGCCGGCACCATCGCGGCCGCGCGCAACGGCATCGGCATCTCGGGCGTCGCGCCGGGCGTGCAGGTCGCCGCGATCAAGGTGAGCGAGCCGGGCACCAGCCTGTTCTTCACCGAGGCGGTCGTCTGCGGCTTCATGTTCGCCGCCGAGAAGGGGATCGAGGTGACCAACAACAGCTACTACGTCGACCCCTGGCTCTACAACTGCAAGGCGGACGACGACCAGAAGGCGCTGGTGGAGGCCCTCGGCCGGGCGACCAAGTACGCCGAGCGCAAGGGTGTGCTCAGCGTGGCCTCGGCCGGCAACTCGAACCACGACCTGGCGTCGAACGCGATCCTCGACGACACGAGCCCGGACGACGGCACCCCGGTCCCGCGCACGATCGACCCGCACGTCTGCCTGGACCTGCCCACCCAGCTGCCGGGTGTGGTCACGGTGAGCGCGACCGGCGACCAGGGCTTCAAGTCGTACTACTCCAGCTTCGGCCTGGGCGTCGTCGACGTCGCCGCCCCCGGCGGCGACAAGTGGCAGGTCCCGGCCACGCCGGACGCCAACGGCCGCGTGCTGTCGACCCTGCCGGGCGGCGGCTACGGCTACAAGCAGGGCACCTCGATGGCCGGACCGCACGTCGCGGGCGTGGCGGCGCTGCTCAAGAGCGCGCACCCGTCGGCCACGCCGTCGCAGCTCCAGGCCATGCTGAAGGCCCAGGCCACCAAGGCGGCCTGCCCGGAGAAGGTCTACGACGGCACGGGCGCGCTGGTCGACGCCACCACCTGCCAGAGCAAGTGGGGCCAGACCGGCTACTACGGCTACGGCGTGGTGGACGCGCTGAAGGCCGTGAAGTAGCGGGTTGAACGGAAGGGGCCGGCCTGGGGGATTTCCCCCGGGCCGGCCCCTTCCGCCATTCTCGTGCCGTCAGGGCTTTCAGGGCTTGATGAGCACCTTCAGCGCGCTGCGGTCGTCCATCGCGCGGTAGCCGTCCGGGACCTCGTCCAGGGACACGGCCCGGTCGAAGACGGGCGCCGGGTCGATCGCGCCGCTCAGCACGTCCTCCAGCAGCTCCGGGATGTACGCGCGCACCGGTGCCACGCCGCCGCGCAGGGTGATGTTGCGGTCGAACATCACGCCGAGGTCGAGGCCGGTGCCGCTGCCGTGCGGGACACCGACGTAGCCGATGGCCCCGCCGTCGCGGGTGATGTTCACGGCGGTGCGCATCGACTGCTCGGTGCCGACCGCCTCGATGACCGCGTGCGCGCCCCGGCCGCCGAGGAGTTCGCGCACGGCCGCCTCGGCGGCCTCGCCGCGCTCGGCGACGACATCGGTGGCCCCGAAGAGCTTGGCGATGTCGGTACGTGCGGTGTGGCGGCCCAGGGCGATGATCCGCTCGGCGCCCAGGCGCTTGGCGGCGAGGACGCCGCACAGGCCGACCGCGCCGTCACCGACGACGGCGACCGTGGAGCCCATGCGTACGCCCGCGCCCAGCGCCGCGTGGTGGCCGGTGCCCATGACGTCGGACAGCGCGAGCAGCCCGGTCAGCAGGTGGTCGTCGGAGACGGCCTCGGCGGGCAGCGTCACCAGGGTGCCGTCGGCGTGCGGGACGCGGACGGCCTCGCCCTGGCCTCCGTCGTGGCCGACCGAGCCCCAGAAACCGCCGTGGTCGCAGGAGGTGAACAGGCCCTCCTTGCAGTACTCGCAGGTGCCGTCCGACCACATGAAGGGCGCGACGACGAGGTCACCGGCGCGCAGGCCGGACACGGCGGAGCCGGTCTCCTCGACGATGCCCAGGAACTCGTGGCCGATGCGCTGGCCGGGCTGGCGCGCGGCCTCACCGCGGTAGGCCCACAGGTCGCTGCCGCAGATACAGGCACGCAGGACGCGGACGACGGCGTCCTCGGGGCGCTGGATCGCAGCGTCGGGCACCTCCTCCACGCGTATGTCGTGCGGGGCGTGGATGACGGTGGCGCGCATGGTGGTGCAGTCCTCCGGTTCGGGATCGTTCAGTCTTGTACGACTGTGGAACCGTCCTACCGTACGCCTGCTTCCCAGGAGGTCGCGCCAGTGGCCAGCAGGTACTGGGCGGCGAGGTACGTGGCCATGATCCAGAAGTCCGGTCGGGGCAGCTGGGGCCATTCGGCGACACCGGTGGCGATGAGGGTGTCGGAGAGCAGGAACAGCGCGCCGCCGATCCCGGCCCGCAGGCCGAGGGCGCTGGAGCGGAACGCCATGGCGGTGAGCAGCAGGCTGTAGCCGGCCACGGGGATCCGCAGGTCGGCCGGCAGATCGGACCACAGCAGGGCGACGGTGCCGAGGAGGGCGAGCGTGTACGCGCCCCCGACCAGCGGGTTCGCGGGCCGCTTGCCGAAGAGGACGAGGTAGCAGACGTGCCCGGCGGCGAAGGAGCCCATGCCCACGAGGAAGGCGGGCTCGGCGTCGAAGAGCAGGGCCAGGTCCCCGCCCCAGCCGAACAGCAGGGCGACGAGCAGCAGCCGGGGGGCGCCGCGGGTGGCCATGTGGGTCACGAGCAGCGGCATCAGCAGCGGCTTGGCGATGACGTGCCCGAGGTGCCAGCCGGCGAGCAGCGAGCCGAGGTCGACGGCGGCGGCCACGGCGAAGGCCACGAGGGCGATGCGGCCGAGGCGCGGCCGGCCGGCCGGCGCCTGGTCCGCCGCCCAGGCGGGGGCGGGTCGGCCCGGGGACTCGGCGGTGCTCACGCGGTGGTCTCCTGTACGGCCGGGGCGGTGGAGTCGGCTGCGGCGCCGGCGGCCGGAGCGGGGGCGGGTGCGGGGGCAGGGGTTGATGCGGTGGCGGGGGCGGATGCGGCGGCGGGCTGCCAGCCGGGGCCGCGGAAGACGCGTCCGGCGCGCTCGCGCCAGCTGCCGGCGGCGCGGACGTCGCGGGCGATGGCCGCGTACTCGTGGGTGGCGACCCGCAGCGGGTTGTAGGTGCCGATGTTCTTGGTGAGCCCGTAGACGGGCTTGTCGGTCTCGCCCACCCAGGAGCCGAACATCCGGTCCCAGATGATCAGGATCCCGCCGAAATTGCGGTCCAGGTAGCCGCCCTGGGAGGCGTGGTGGACGCGGTGGTGGGAGGGGGTGTTGAAGACGTACTCGTAGGCCCGCGGCAGCTTGCCGATGCGCTCGGTGTGGACCCAGAACTGGTAGAGGAGGTTGATGCCGTAGCAGAACGGGATCGCGGCCGGGTGCACACCGAGGGCGACCATCGGCAGGTAGAACCACCAGGTGGTCGCGCTGGTCCAGGGCTGGCGCAGGGCCGTGGTGAGGTTGAAGTTCCGGCTGCTGTGGTGGACGACATGGCAGGCCCACAGGATGCGGATGACGTGGTGGAGGCGGTGCTGCCAGTAGTAGAGGAAGTCCTGGACGAGCAGCATCAGCAGGGCGGTCCACCACAGGAACGGCACCCGCAGCGGGGTCAGTTCGTAGACCGCGGTGAAGACGGCGACGACCGGGAGCTTCCACAGCAGGTCGAAGCCGATGCTGCCGAGCCCCATGGCGACGCTCGTGGCCGCGTCCTTGGTGTCGTAGCCGGCGGCATCCTCGTCGGGATGGAGCCGGTAACTCACCACCTCGATGACGGTGAGCAGCACAAAGGCGGGTATGGACCACAGCACGACATCGGGCAGGTTCGGCATGCCCGCACCATAGAGCGGGTTCGGGGGCTTCGCCAGGGGTTGTTACCGATCGGTATCCATCGGGGTTACCGGCGGTTCACGCGATGATGTCCGAGCCAAGGGGAGGGCAGGGGATGACGGGCTTCGAGACGGTTCTCTTACGGGTGGCGGGTACGGCGGCGGGGGCACTGGTGAAGTCCCTGCTGAGCCGGTCCCCGGGGGCCGGGCTGGCGGTGGATCCGGCCGCCCCGGTCCCGCGCTGGCGCCGGCCGGCGGAGCTGGGGGCGGCGGAGGTGCGCCGCCTCGCCGAGACACTGGCGGCCAGGCTGGGCGAGGCCACGCGCGGCCTCCCGGAGCACGAGCGCCTGGCGGCCCTCGACGCGGTGGGCGACGCCTTCGCGGCGCTGGGCCCGCTGAATGCGGAATCCCTCTTCGCGGCGGACCTGGACCCGCATGCACTGGCGGCGGCGCTGCCACCACCATCCGGTGCGGGCCTGAGCCGGCCGGCCGAGGCCGTCTACCGCGGCCTGGTCCGGCTGTGCTGCGTCCACGCGGTGGAGTACCTGACGACCCTGCCGGGCTTCGGGGCCCGGGCGGATGTGGAACTGGTCCGCCGGACGGGCGAGCTGGCGCGCGCGGTGGACCGGCTGGGCGACCGCTCAAACGGCGCCGCCTACGCCTTCGAGGAGCAGTACGCGCGCTACCTCGCCGAAACCCACAGCCGCCTCCAGCTGTTCGGCCTGACCCTCGGCCACGCTCGCCAGGAGTGGCCGCTGGACCTGGCCTACATCAGCCTGGCGGTGACGGGCGAGCAGCTGCTGGAGGAGCCGGGCCGCCACTCGGCGATGAAGACCGAGCTGGCGCTGAGCACTTCCGAGCGTGTACTGCTGCGCGGCCCGGCGGGTTCGGGCAAGAGCACCCTGGTGCAGTGGCTGGCCCTGAATGCGGCGAGACGGAGCTTCAAGCTCGGCCTGCGCCACTGGAACACGCTCGTCCCCTTCGTCCTGCGGCTGCGCTCGTTCAACTCGCCCGAGGGCCTGCCGATGCCGGAGAACTGGCTGCGCGCCTCGGGCGTGCCGCTGCGGGCCCCGGAGGGATGGGTCGAGAACCTGCTGTCCGAAGGGCGGGCACTCGTCCTGGTCGACGGCGTCGACGAGGTGCCGTCCAAGCTCCGCAGCCGCACGGAGGAGTGGCTGAGATCCCTGCTCACGGCCTATCCCAGGGCCCGCTACGTGGTGACCACCCGCCCGTCGGCGGTCCCGGAGGACTGGCTGACCGGGCAGGCCTTCTCCCTCCTCTCCCTGCTGCCGATGGAGCGCGCCGACGTGAGCGCGTTCATCACGCACTGGCACGACTCCGCCCGCGCCGAGTGCGGCTCCGAGGAGGAGCGGGACAGCCTGGACCGGTACGAGAAATCGCTGATCCAGTCCGTCGGTTCCCGCCGGGACCTCGGATGGCTGGCCTCGAACCCCCTCATGTGCGCCTTGCTGTGCGCCCTGAACCGGGACCGCCACATGCACCTGCCGAGGGCGCGCAAGGAGCTGTACGACGCCGCCCTGGACATGCTCCTCGTACGCCGGGACACCGAGCGGGACATCTCCGGTGTCGAGGGGGTGTACCTCAGCAGGGACGAGCAGACCCTGCTGCTCCAGCGGCTCGCGTACTGGCTCATCCGCAACGGCCAGGTGGAGGCGTCCTGCACGGAGGCCGAGGAGATGGTGGGCGAGTGGCTCGGCGCCATGCCCCAGGTACGGGCGCAGGCCGGCGCGGAGCAGGTGTTCCGGCACCTGCTGATCCGCAGCGGGCTGCTGCGGGAGCCGGTACCGGGGTCGGTCCACTTCGTGCACCGCACCTTCCAGGACTACCTGGGGGCCAAGGCGGCCGTGGAGGCACGGGACTTCGGCGTGCTGGTGGGCAACGCCCACGAGGACGCGTGGGAGGACGTGGTCCGCATGGCGGTGGGGCATGCCCGCCCCGACGAGCGCGCACGCCTGCTCCGGCAGCTGCTGCGGCGGGCCGACAAGGTCAAGCGGGACTACAGCCGGCTGGTGCTGCTGGCTGCGGCCTGCCTGGAGCACGCCCCGGAACTGGACCCCGAGGTCTGGCACGAGGTGGAGGCGCGTACGGCGCACCTGCTGCCGCCGCACTCGGTGGGGCAGGCCGAGGAGCTGGCCAAGGCGGGCGAGCTGGTCCTGGAGCTCCTGCCGGGCCCGAAGGGCCTGGACGAGCAGCAGGCCGCCGCCGTCATCCGTACGGCCGCGCTGGTCGGCGGGGAGCGGGCGCTCCAGGTCATCGCCGGCTTCCGGAGGGACGACCGCTACGACGTGGTCCATGAACTGTGCGACTCCTGGGGGCGGTTCCCCACCGATACGTACGCGGACGCGGTCCTGGCCGACGCCCCCGTGCGCGTCGGACATCTGCACGTCCGCACGCCGGAGCAGCTGGCCGCGCTCGGCCGGATGCCCCACATACGGCGGGTCCACCTCACCTGGAACGGCGCCGTCCCGACGGACATATCCGGGCGGCGGGACCTGGAGTGGCTCGTCATCCACCGCAATCCGAGCCTGACCGATCTCGCACCGCTGGCCGGGCATCCGACGCTGCGGCACCTCGGCGTGCTGGACTGCCCGGAGGTCACGGGCATCGAGGCGGTCGCCGAGCTGTCGGCGGACAGCCTCGCCTTCGGCTACCTCCGGGAGGGTCTCTCGCTGGCCCCTCTGGCGGCGGTCGACGGGCTCAAGTCCCTGGTCATCGGGTTCGAGCCGGCGCAGCGGTGGATCGGGGACGTCCCGGCGGCCGAGGGGCTGACCTCCCTGGCCCTGTGGCAGGGCGTCCGCAGGATGACCCTCGACGGGATCGAGCGGTGGCCGGGGGTGAAGGACCTGACGATCGCGGGCAGCCTGCAGTACCGGCAGCTGATCCGCTCGCTCCCGCTCCCGGGGCTCGGCTCCCTGCAGATCCGCCACGCCGCACCCGTGTCGGTCGCGGCTCTCCTGCCGTATCAGCGCCTGACCGAACTCGTGCTGATCAGGTGCGTGTTCGAGGGGACGCTGGAGCCGCTGACCGAGCTGCCCGGGCTGCGGCTGCTCGTCCTGCGCGAATGCCTCGGAACGGTGGACCTTTCACCCTTCGCGGAGATGGACGGGCTGGTCATCGAGGTGGACCGGCGCACCAGCGTGGCCGGCACCGAGAGCATCCCGCCGGAGCGGCTCGTGTACAAGAACTGAGCCGCCCGGCGGGAGCCGGTCACCGGTTCACCAGACGCGGACCGAGCCTCCCCGGGCGAAGGCCGGGCTCGTGGCCTCGGGGGGGATCCGGGTCAGCGGCTCGGCGATCTCCGAGACCAGGGGGCCGTGCTTCGCGGCGACCGCGTCCAGCAGGGGCAGGTCGAAGCCGTACACGCGGGCCGCGTTGCCGCCGGCCATCGCGGCGACCTCCTCCCGCGGGAGTCCTGCGTACGCGATGCGCAGGCCCTCGCGGGAGAACGGGGTGGTGCCCTCGTCGTGGGGGTAGTCGCTGCCCCACATGATCTTGTCGAGGCCGATCCGCTCCCGCAGCGGGACCTCGTGGGGGCGCATGAAGCTCGCCCCCACGAAGCAGTTGTCCCGCCAGACCTCGCTCGGGCCCTTGCCCATGGACTCCGCCAGGCCCGCCCCGAACTTGGCCTCCGCCGTGGCCGACGCCGCGACCAGGCGGCCGTGGTAGTAGTCCAGCATCTCCACGACCCCCGGGATCCAGCCGGAGCCCTGCTCCGTCAGGACCAGCTTCAGGCCGGGGTGGCGGCGGAAGGCCCCGCCGAAGATGAGGTGCCACAGGGCGCGGTGCGAGAACCAGGTCGTCTCGACCATGAAGACGGCCCGGGCGGCCGGTTCGTCGCCGAGCGGCGGGGACGCCGAGCCGCCGTGGTGGTTGACCGGGACGTCCAGCTCGTCGCACACCGCCCAGATCGGGTCGTACGCGGCCGAGTACAGCTCGGGGACCGACGAGCCGGGCGGGACGCCGGGCAGCAGGATGCCACCCGTCAGGCCCGCCTCCCTCGTGCGGCGGATCTCCTTCACCGCCGCGTCCACGTCGTTCAGCAGGATCTGGACCACGCCCGCCCGCCGGCCCGGTGCGTCCGCGCAGAAGTCCGCCAGCCAGCGGTTGTGGGCCTGGAGCCCCGCCCAGCGCAGCGTGTACTCCGCGGCCGTCGGAGGCTGGGCCATCAGCGAGGCCTTGGGAAAGAACGGCGGGATGGTGTTGGGGAAGAGGACCTCGGCCACGATGCCGTCCGCCTCGAGCTCGGACAGCCGGCGCGCGGAGTTCCAGTTGCGGTCCGCGGTGTCCGCGAGGAGGTCCTCGTACGGGTTCACGTACGTGGCGGCCCAGGCGTCGAACTCATCGTGGTACCGCTTCTCCAGGTACGGCTTGTAGTCCAGCAGGTCCGCGCCCGCGTGGCAGTCCGCCGAGATGACCGTGTAGCGGTCCGCCATCAGGCCACCCCCAGGACGGGGAAGTCGTGGCCCGTCAGCCAGTGGCGGCCCGTCGCCCGCGAGCGGGCCCACGAGGACTCCACGGAAGCCTGGTCGGCCGGCTGGCCCAGCTCCGCCGGGGCCGGGCCGATCCGGCGGGCGACCGGGGCCAGCTTCTGCGTGTCGAAGCCGAAGACGTCCGCCGCGGCCAGGCCCAGCATCCGGCGGGTCTCGCCGACCGGGATGTCGTGGAAGGTGTTCTTCAGCCAGGTCCGGGTGCCCGGCCAGGTGCCCTCGGGGTGCGGGAAGTCCGAGCCCCACAGAATGTTGTCCACGCCGATCTCGTAGCGCTGCGCGAGTTCGCGCCGCTTGGTGTTCGTCGCGCAGATGAACACCTGGCGGTCCAGGTACTCGCTCGGCGGGCGCTTGAGCTCCTCGAACGGCGACAGCTTCTTGCCGCCGTGCGCGCCGAGGTACAGCCGGTCCATGAACCACAGCTGGTTCGGCAGCCACCAGCAGCCCGATTCGGCGACGCCGAACTTCAGGCCCGGGTGCCGCTCGAAGACCCCTGACCAGAGCAGGAACCACAGCGGGCGGGCCGGCCACCAGGTGACCTCGGAGACGAAGATGCCCAGGTGGTCGCCGTACTCGTGGCGGGGCGAGGACCCCGAGTGGGTGACGATCGGCATCTGCGTCTCGGCCGCGGCGGCCCAGACCGGGTCGTAGCGGCGGTCGTGGTACGGCGCCTTGTCCACCCACATCGCGGGGATCATCAGCGCGCCGAGCCCGGACTCCTTGGCCCGGTGGATCTCGGCGACGACCTTCGAGGGCTCGCCCGTGATGGGCAGCAGGGCGACCCCGCAGTGCCGCTCGGGGGTCCCGGAGACGAACTCCGCCAGCCAGCGGTTGTGCGCCTGCGCGCCCGCCATGCCGAGCTCGGGGTCCTGGTCTCCGGAGAGCCCGAGGCCCACGCCGAAGGGGGCGGCGGTCTGGCTGTCCACGGCGTCGGCGTCCGGGAAGACGACCTCGGCGGCCACCCCGTCGCCGTCGAGTTCCTTCAGGCGCTGCGCCGTGTCCCAGCCGCCCTTGAGGCCTTCCTCGTGGTCGTGGAACCACTTCTCGGCGAAGGCCTCGTTGCGGACGCCGAGGCGGGTGGCCTCGGCGCGGCGGGCGTCGCGCTGGCCGAGGAACTCGTCGAACTGGGGGTGGAATCGGGAGTCGAGGTACGGGCGGTACTGCTCGGTGGGCAGGCCCGCGTGGCAGTCGGAGGAGATGATCAGGTACGGGTCTTCGTACGTGCTGTCGCTCACGGTCTCACTCACTGCAAACGCTCCTCAGTCGAGGATGAAGCTCTCCAGGTAGGCGGGGTCGGCGCGGTCGAGCATCGACTGCGACCGGGCGCGGATCTGCCGGTCGCTGTGCTCGCTCGCCGGGAGCATCCAGAAGCGGTCGGCGCGGATGCCGTCGACGACGTGCTCGGCGACCTCCTCGACCGGGGTGAAGTTCACCTCGTGGCCGGCCTTCTTCATCGCGGCCTCGTACTGGTCGAGGCTGCGGTACGGGGACTTGCGCGGCCGCTCCTTCGCGTACCGCTCGGGCCGGTTGCGGTGCGACTCCCACAGTCCGGTGCGCAGCATGTGCGGGCCGGGGAAGAGGACGGAGGCGCCGACGGCCGCGCCCTCCGCCTTGAGGTGGGCGTACAGCGACTCGGTCATGGTGACCACGGCCGCCTTGGTGACGGCGTAGACGGAGGCGGTGGGCAGCGGGGCGATGCCGCCGTCGCCGGAGGAGGTGTTGACGACGTGGCCGGGGCCGCCGGCCGCGATCATGCGGGGGACGGAGGCCTGGATGCCGTGGAAGACGCCCCAGACGTTGACGGAGAAGGCCCATTTCCAGTCGTTGGGCTCGTGCTCCCACATCCGGCCCTCGGCGCCGGAGCCCACGCCCGCGTTGTTGCAGAGCACGTGCACGGCGCCGAACCTGTCGTACGCGGCGTCGGCCAGCGCGATCACGGAGTCGCGGTCGCTGACGTCGACGAGCCGGGCGAGCACCTGGGCGCCGTCGGCGGCCAGCTCGTCGGCGGCCTTGCGCAGGGCGCCCTCCTCCACGTCGGCGAGGACGACCTTCAGCCCCTCGGCGGCGAAGCGGCGGGCCATGGCGAGGCCGATGCCGCCGGCGGCGCCGGTGACGACGGCCACCTGTCCCGGTTCGAGCCGCATCAGACGCTCCCCTCGGGCGGGCCGTCGAGGATCTGCATCGGGTCGTCGTAGCGCTGGTGGATGTACGGGAGGAGGGCCCGGGCGCTGACCCGCTCGACGACGCGGCCCTTCTGGTCGGTGGTCTTCTCGCCGATGGTGATCTCCACGATCCGGCGTACGGGGAGGTCGGCGACGGGGTCGAACATCGACTCGCGCAGCACCACGTCACCGGTGATGTGCTCCAGCTTGCGGACCTTCTCGTTGCGGGTGACGTGGACGAGCACCGGGTCGGCGTCGAAGCCCGAACCGTCCACCGCCGGAAGGAACTTGAAGTAGAAGTCGGTCTTGGCGGCGGGCTCGGGCAGCGGCAGTGCACGGTCCACCGCCCCGCGCACCTCCACGAAGGCGATCCCGTGCCGGGCCAGGGAGGCCCGTACGACGAGGCCGTCGCGCTCGACGCCGACCTCGCCCAGCTTCTTCGGCTCGCCGAAGACCTCGCGGCCGCCGGTCAGGGCCCGCTCGTGGGTCATCGGCATGACCAGCGGGTACCAGCCCTCGACCCCGCCGTGCTGCGCGGCGACGGCGACCGATCCGGCGCCGAGGGGGTAGCCGGGCAGGTCGACCTTGCTGATGTTGGCCCGTACGAGGGGCCGCTCGGCGGGCTTGAGCGGCGGCGGCAGGACCGCCGCCACCACGTCCGGGTCGCTCTCCCAGACCGCCACCACACCGGTGGACCAGATGTCGGGGAGCTTGGCGCTCTTCTCGCGCGACGCCGTGATCTCGGCCTCGGTGCGCGCTCCGTACCGTACGCGTGCCATGTCTCGCACCATCCCTCGTCTTGAGCGGATCGGTTCTGTAACACAGTTACACCGACACCGATGAAGGGTAAAGACCCCTGCACGGACCAGAACTGACGATCCGACAGATTGGCGGGACGGCCATGGCCAGAACCACGCTCACCCGCGACGAGGTACTGGAGGCGGCCGCCCGCCTGGTCAAGCAGCACGGCCCGGCCGCCCTCACGATGCGCAAACTCGCCGCCGAGCTGGGCACCGCGGTCACGTCCATCTACTGGCACGTCGGCAACCGCGAATCGCTGCTCGACGCCCTCGTGGAGCGGACCGTCCAGGACATGGGCGCGATCCGGCCGGCCGGCCGCACCCCCACCGAGCGGATCCTCTCCGTGGCCCGGATCCTGCGCCGCGAACTGCGCGAGCGGCCGCACCTGATCGCGATGGTCCACGAACGCGGGCTCACCGAGCGGATGTTCCTGCCCGCCCAGCAGGCCCTGGTCCACGAGGTGCACGCGGCCGGGCTGCGCGGGGCCCGGGCCGCCGACGCGGTGCGCGCGGTCCAGTTCCAGATCGTCGGCTTCCTGCTCGTGGAGCGCAACCGCGAGCGCTCCCCCGCCCAGTCCCCCGCCGAGAGCGACCTCTGGGACCCCACCGCCGCCCCCGACGACCCGGAACTCGCCAGCGCCCTGGCCCGCCCGGCGGATCCGGAAAGGCTGTTCCTGCTGTCCGTACGGGCCCTTGTCCACACCCTCCTGACCCGGGGCGCGGCCTGTTGACGCCTGCGGGCTCGAACAGCTCGCGGCGGGCGGCCTCGGCGCGGCGCCGGGGTGAGGGGCGGACGGCGACCGCTGACAGCCCATCGGGCCACGGGTGTCAGTCCGTGCCGATATCCTCTGTGACCATGCTCGACGACCGTACGACCGCAGAGACGACGTGGCCGACCGCGTACCCCGAGGGGTACGCGGTCGTCGACGTGGAGACGACCGGGCTCGCTCGCGACGACCGGATAATCTCCGCCGCCGTCTACCGGCTCGACGCGCAGGGCAATGTGGAGGACCACTGGTACACCCTGGTCAACCCCCTGCGGGACCCGGGGCCGGTCTGGATCCACGGGCTCACCAGCGACATGCTCCAGGACGCGCCGCTCTTCAAGGACATCGCCGAGGAGTTCGCGGGCCGGCTCGCGGACCGGGTGCTGGTCGCACACAACGCCATCTTCGACTGGCAGATGATCGCCCGCGAGTACGCGCGGGCCGACGAGACCGCACCGGTCCGTCAGCGGCTGTGCACCATCGCCCTTTCGAAGGAGCTGAACCTCCCGCTGCCCAACCACAAGCTGGAGTCGCTCGCCGCGCACTTCGGCGTGGTCCAGCAGCGCGCCCACCACGCGCTCGACGACGCCCGTGTGCTCGCGGAGGCGTTCCGCCCGTCGCTGCACGCCGCCGCCCGGGACGGCGTACGGCTGCCCCTGCTGGAATGCCGGCCGCTGACGGAGTGGTCGGACTCCCCCGTCACCCCGCGGATCGGGCAGCAGGCCTCGTACGGGAGCGGCAGCTGGCGGCCCTCGCGCAAGCGGCCGCCGTGCCCGCACCCGAACCCGGGGCGCTTCGAGGACGGCAAACCGCTGAAGCAGGGCATGCGGATCGCCTTCTCGGGTGACACCTCGGTGGACCGGGAGCTGCTGGAGGACCGGGCGATCGAGGCGGGTCTGCACGTCGCGACGAGTGTGTCGCGGCTCACGAGCCTGCTCGTGACGAACGACCCCGACTCGGCCACCTCCAAGACGGTCAAGGCGAAGTCCTTCGGTACGCCGGTGGTCGACGAGGCGGCCTTCACCCAGCTGCTGCGGGACGTGGCTGCGGCAGACGGGTGACCGTCGGGCGACTCGCCCGGCATCCGCTTCCGCGTTCGCCCGTCCGGTCCCACCCTGTGGCGCATGGCACGTTGTGAGGTCTGCGGAAACGATTACGGCATGTCCTTCGAAGTGCACGCGCAGGGCAGCGTGCACGTCTTCGACTGCTTCTCCTGCGCCATCCACCGCATGGCGCCCATCTGCGAGCACTGCCGTGTGCAGATCATCGGGCAGGGCGTCGAGGTCGAGGGCCAGTGGTTCTGCGGGGCGCACTGCGCCCGCGCGGAAGGGAAGGTGGGCATCGTCGACCGCGTGTGACCCTCCGGCCCTCCGACCCTCAGTGTGACGCTCCCCCGGTTTCCCTCCCCCGTTCCCCTTCCCGACCCCGGACGGCCACCCGGCCACCGGGGTCTTCCCGGCTGGGGGTACCGTCGTGGGCGTGTACCGCTTTGTGCTGACCCGGCAATGGGTGTGCCTCACCCTCGTCGCCCTCGCCCTCATCCCCGCGATGATCAAGCTGGGGTTCTGGCAGTACCACCGCCATGGGCACCGGGTCGCCCAGAACGAGCTGATCGCGTCAAACCTGTCCGCGAAGCCGGTTGCGATGACCGAGGTGACCTCCCCCGGCCACCAGGTCCCGCGGGCCGACTTCTGGCGTGCCGTCACCGCCACCGGGACGTACGACACCGCGCACGAGGTCGTCGTACGGATGCGCACCGACAACGACGACAAGGTCGGCTTCCACGTCCTGACCCCGCTGGTGCTGGCCGACGGCCGGGTGGTGCTGGTCAACCGCGGCTGGGTGGCCGGCGGCGACGACCCGCGCGCGTACCCGCCGGTGCCGGCCGCGCCCGCGGGCGAGGTCACGGTCACCGGGCGGCTGAAGGCCGATGAGACGAGCGGCGGCAGCGGCATCAAGGACCGCAAGGGCCTGCCGGACCGCCAGGTGATGCTGATCAACAGCGTCCAGCAGGCGGAGTACCTGGGCAAGCCCGTCCTCGGCGGCTACCTGGAGCTCACCGCCCCGGCCCCGGCGGGCGGCAGCCCGGAGACGGTCGCCGATCCCGACCACGACTCGATCGGCCCGCACATGGCGTACGCCGTGCAGTGGTGGCTGTTCGCCGCGTCGGTGCCGGTGGGCTGGCTGGTCCTCGTACGGCGCGAGAAGCGCGACCGCGCGGCGGCTGCGACGGCCGGCGCCACCCCCGAGCGGGAGCCGGCGCCGACGGCGTAGCGTGTCGGGCATGGATCTTGGACTGAAAGACCGCGTCTACGTCGTCACCGGAGCCACCCGCGGCCTGGGCTTCGCCTCCGCGCGCGAACTGGCGGCGGACGGCGCGAAGGTGATCGTGACGGGCCGCGACGCGGCGCGCGCCGCCGAAGCGGCGGCCTCGCTGGGTCCGAACGCGGTGGGGGTCGCCGCGGACAACGCCGACCCGGAGGCGGCGGCCACGCTCGTCGCCACCGCGAAGGAACGCTTCGGCCGCTTCGACGGCATCCTCGTCAGCGTCGGCGGCCCCGCCCCCGGTTCGGCGGCGAGCAACACCGACGAGCAGTGGGCCGCGGCGTTCGAAGCGGTCTTCCTGGGCGCCGTACGCCTGGCCCGCGCGGCGGCGGCCGAGCTGGGCGAGGGCGGGGTCATCGGCTTCGTCCTGTCGGGCTCGGTCCACGAGCCGATCCCGGGCCTGACCATCTCCAACGGCCTGCGGCCGGGGCTGGCGGGCTTCGCCAAGTCCCTGTCGGTGGAGCTCGGACCGCGCGGCATCCGCGTGGTCGGGCTGCTGCCGGCCCGGATCGACACCGACCGCGTCCGCGAGCTCGACGCGCTGTCGGGCGACGCCGAGGCGGCCCGCGCGGCCAACGAATCCGGCATTCCGCTGCGGCGCTACGGCACCCCGGAGGAGTTCGGCCGCTCGGCGGCGTTCCTGCTGTCGCCCGCGGCCTCGTACCTGACGGGCATCATGCTCCCGGTCGACGGCGGCTTCCGGCGCGGCTTCTGAGTCCCCTGGGCCCGCCGTCAGGTGACGCGGCGGGCCCGGTGGGAGGTGATACGGAAGCGGGCCTCCGCGGGGAGTCCGGGGAGACCCGCCGACCGGCGGGCGTGGTTCAGCACCGGCCCGGCCAGCGCGGCCAGCGCATCGGCCGGCACGGCATGCGGCTCCAGCTCCAGCTCCACCTGCAGCTTGGGCGCACCGCGCCGGCCGCGTCTGCCCTGCCGCCCGCGCAGTGCGACGCTGCACCGGGCGACCCCGTCCAGCGCCCCCGCCTCGGCGGCCATCGCCTCCTCCAGCGCCCTCCCCCGCAGCACCGCGAACGCCCCGTCCCCGGTGTCCACCACCAGCGCGGGCAGCCGCGGACGCCGCAGCTGGGCCAGCAGCCACCACAGCGTGAGCACCACGCACACCCCGAGCCCGGCGAGCAGCGCCCACCACCACCAGCCCTCGGCATGCCAGTACTGCTGCCGGGTCGCTTCCGTCAGCAGCGGCTCGTGGCTGCCGCCGAGCGGCCGGAACGCCGTCAGCAGCGTCACCCCGGCCGCCAGCAGGACGAGGCCGATGATCCCGAGCAGGATCCGGTTCACCGTCCCGAGCATCCCCTCACCCCTTCCCGACGGCGGCCCGGGTGACCCGTACCCGCGGCTGCGGCGGGTGGGCGAGGCCCAGTTCCCCGATGCCGACCGCGAGTACCGCCTCCAGGTCGGCCCTTACGTCGTCCAGCTCGCGGAAGTGCGACGCGGCCCGGACCGCGACGTGGGACCGGCCCACCGCGACCCGCGCCGACTGCACCCCGGACACCTCCATGGCCCGGTCCCGCAGCACCTGCGCGGCGGCCTTCCGCCCGAGCCCGGCCCGTACCCCGGCGTCCGGGTCCGCCGGCCGCATCGGCAGGATCCCGCGGAGCCCGGGGGCCAGCGCGAGGAACAGGAGCACCGCCCCGGCCAGGGCGAGGGCCCCGGCGCACACGAGCACCCACGGGTCCGCGGGGGTGTGCCGCTCCAGCTGGTGGGCGAGTTCGCGGCGCCACTCCATCCCGGGACGGCCGGCCCGTACGGCCGCGAGGTCGTAGAGGAACAGGCCCGCCACCCCGAGCACGGCCAGTGCGGTCAGCGCGGCCGGGATCCGCCGGGCCGACCGGAACCGGGCGACGTGGACCGGGGCCCGTCCGGGATCCGGGTCCGGGACCGGGGCCCGGCCGGGAGCGGGCGCCGTCACCGCAGCTTCCGGTCCCGTACGGCGGAGCCGGGGGTGTGCGCGGTGTGCAGGTGCTCGATGTCGATGTCCACCTCGGGTACGGACATGGCGGCGCACTCCTCGATACGGAGGACGACCCGGCGGCGTACGGCCGCGCACTGGGCGGCGAGGTCGGAGGGGTAGTCGAGCTCGAGGCTCACCCGCACCCGGGCGATGTCGTGGTGCACGGTGACGGTGGCGTGCGGGGCGGCCGGCCCGGCGGACCCGGCGGTGCGCTTCGCCTGGCCCGCGGCCGTCGGCGGCCCGCCCGGCGGCGCGGCGAGCGCCTCCCGGGCGGCCTGGGCCGCGATCTTGGCGACGACCCGGTCGGCGATCCGGGTGGCCCCCCGGTCGCCCGGCGGCACCCGCGGCGGGGTCGCCCGTGGCGTGCTCATCGGGGCCTCACCTGTCACGGTCGCGGGGGCGGAAGAAGTCGCCGAATTCCAGGTCCCCCTCCAGGAACCGGCCCACGACGAAGCCGACGGCGCCGAGCGCCGCCACCAGCAGGAAGGCCCCAAAACCACCGAAGTATCCGGCGAAGGCCAGCGCCATGCCGGCGAAGAGGCCGACGACCGCCATCCTCATACGGGCTCCTTCACTGGAGTCGTGACTCCGGCTCTTCGTCGGGCTCGTCGGGGAGCTTGACGTCGCTGACCGCGATGTTGACCTCGACGACCTCGAGGCTCGTCATCCGTTCGACCGCCGAGATGACGTTCTCACGGACGGCCCGGGCCACGTCGCGGATCGACACGCCGTAGTCCACGACGATCTCCAGGTCGAGGGCCGTCTGCACCTCGCCGACCTCGGCCTTGACCCCGCGGGTGGCGGACGACTTCGCCCCGCCGGGGACGCGGTCGCGGACGGCGCCGAAGGTACGGGAGAGGCCGCTGCCACTGCCCATGGCATGGACACCGACCACCTCGCGGGCCGCGAGCCCGGCGATCTTCTCGACCACTCCGTCCGAAATGGTGGTGCGGCCGCGGTCGGCCGGCTGGCGGGAGGCGCCCCCGGATGTGGATTCGGTCATCGCGTGTCCCTTCGCGCGGATGGACTCACTCCCCACCACGGTAAGCGCGCGGCCGCGGCGGCGCGCCGGGACTACGCCGGTCGGCCGGGACCGGATTCCTGCCGCCGCTTGACCTCAACCACGGTCGAGGTCCGAGAGTGGGGTGAGTGATCAAGGCCGAAAGGCCATGGCGCGTTCCGAATGTCGAACGGAACGTCGAACGAGGGGGATGTCATGCGGGCGATACGGGTGGACGGGTACGGCGGTCCGGAGGTCCTGGTGCCGGTCGAGCTGGCGGACCCGGTCCCGGGGGCGGGCGAGGTGGTGGTCAGGGCCGAGGCCGTGGACACGATCTACGTGGAGACCCAGATCCGCGGGGGCTGGGGCGAGTCCTTCGGCATCCACCCGCCGTACGTGCCGGGCGGCGCGGCTGCCGGGACGGTCGTCGCGGTGGGCGAGGGGGTGGACCCGGACTGGCAGGGCCGCCGGGTGGTGGCCGCACCGGGTACGAAGGGGACGTACGCGGAACTGGTCCGGGTCCCGGTGGAACTACTGATCCCGGTCCCGGAGGAGCTGGAATCGGCGGAGGCTGCGGCGCTGGCGCACGACGGGGTGACCGGCTCGGGCATCGTCGAGGGCGTCGGGATCAAGCCGGGCGACCGGGTGCTGATCCTGGGCGCGGCCGGCGGGATGGGGACGCTGCTGGTGCAGATGGCGGTGGCGGCGGGGGCGTACGTGGTGGGGGCGGCGCGGGGCGAGCAGAAGCTGGCGCTGGTCCGGGAGCTGGGCGCCGACCGGGCGGTGGACTACACGGAACCGGGCTGGACCGAGGCGGTCGGCGGTCCGGTGGACGTCCTGCTGGACGGGGTCGGCGGTGAGCTGGGCCTGGCCGGCTTCGGGCTGGTCCGGGACGGCGGGAGGGTCTCGGCGCACGGCGCCCCCAGCGGCGGCTTCACGGAGCTGGACCCGGCGGAGGTGGAGCGGCGCGGGATCGCCCTGCGAGGGATCGCGGAGGTCCAGTTCCCGCCGGCGGAGATCACCCGTCTGGCGGGCCATGCCCTGGCCGAGGCGGCGGCGGGGCGGCTCCGCCCGGTGATCGCGCGGAGGTTCCCCCTGGCGGAGGCTGCGGAGGCGCACCGCGCCATCGAAGCCCGCCGGATCCCGGGCAAGGCGCTCTTGATCCCCTGACGAATCAGCCCGCCGGCGTGTGAGGCGCGGGTCCGGGGGCGGAGCCCCCGGCAACCGCGCCGCACCCGCAGGTCAGTCCGAGAGGCCGGCCAGGTCGCGGAGGCGGCGGGCCTGGGCGGCGCGTTCCGCCGAGCGCTGGTCGTCGTAGGGGCGGGACACCGCCTCGCGGAGCAGCGCCTTCGTCTCGATCACGGCATCCCGCGGCGGAGCCAGCAGCGCCGTCGTGAGGTCCTGCACCGCCGCGTCGAGCTCATCGGCCGGCACGACCAGGTTGGCCAGCCCGACCCGCTCCGCCTCCTCGGCATGCACGAAGCGGCCCGTCGCGCAGATCTCCAGCGCGCGGGCATAGCCCACCAGGGAGGTCAGCGGCTGCGTGCCCGCCAGGTCCGGCACGAGGCCGAGGCTGGTCTCGCGCATGGCGAACTGCACGTCGTCCGCGACCACCCGAAGGTCACACGCCAGCGCGAGCTGGAAGCCGGCGCCGATCGCATGCCCTTGCACGGCGGCGATGGAGACGATGTCGTTGCGCCGCCACCAGGTGAAAGCCTCCTGGTACTCGGCAATGGTCGAGTCGAGCAGTTCGTCCGAACCGCGCGCCAGATCGAGGAAGGACGGCTCACCCTCGAAACCCTCGGGGGTGAACGCCTGCCGGTCGAGTCCGGCGGAGAAGGACGTGCCCTCACCGCGCAGCACCACGACCCGGACGGTGCCCGGCAGCGACCTTCCGGCCTCCGTCAACGCCCGCCAGAGCGCGGGGGACTGAGCGTTTCGCTTGGCCGGATTGGTCAGTGTCACCGTGGCGACCGAGTCGTCCACGGTGAGCCGTACGCCGTCCTTGTCGAGCAGAGCCATCTGGTGCCTCCGGTGTGCAGTCGGCCGCAATCCCGGCCTAAGTGACTGCACAGTAACCACCCGATCGACCACACGGCCGACCGGGGGTCACCGAAGGAACCGCGGTGTGGGCAGGCAAGCGTCTTCCACCCCGGCCCCGGGCCTGACGGCCAGGGTTCCGGGTCAGGCCGAAGCCGCCTTCTTGCCACGCGTCGCGCCACCGCGACCACGCAGCACGACTCCGGACTCACTGAGCATCCGGTGGACGAATCCGTAGGACCGGCCGGTTTCCTCGGCCAGTGCCCGGATACTCGCACCGGAGTCGTACTTCTTCTTCAGGTCTGCCGCGAGCTTGTCGCGCGCGGCGCCGGTTACCCGGCTGCCCTTCTTCAGAGTCTCGGCCACCCGTGCCTCCTCATGGGAAGTGCGCTCTGGACTTCTCATGATCACCCCTCCCCGGCTTCCTGGCCACCCATTCAGCAAGGTCGGTACGACGGCATTTCTCGACCGGTGGACACATCAGCAGAACGGAATCTTCTCTTCCGCTGCATGACGTCCGTCACACTTCTCCACCCTCACCGGGAATCGCCAGGTCAGGGGCCGGACGCCGAAAAACGACGACCCCGGCCGCGTGCCCGGACGGGCACGGCCGGGGCCGTCGTACAGAGCGCAGAGGTACGAGACCGTCTCACTCAGATGATGGATCACGCCTGAGCCGAATGATCCATAAGGAACTGGATCAACCCGCCAGGCAGCCGCCGGGCACCCCCGGTGGACCTCAGGCGAGGGAGACGAGGTCCCGGTAGTCCGGGCCCCACAGGTCCTCGACGCCGTCCGGGAGCAGGATGATCCGCTCCGGCTCCAGCGCCTCGACCGCGCCCTCGTCGTGCGTGACGAGGATGACCGCGCCCTTGTACGTGCGCAGCGCGCCCAGGATCTCCTCGCGGCTGGCCGGGTCGAGGTTGTTGGTGGGCTCGTCGAGCAGCAGCACGTTCGCCGAGGAGACGACCAGCGTGGCCAGGGCCAGACGGGTCTTCTCGCCACCGGAGAGGACCCCGGCCGGCTTGTCCACGTCGTCCCCGGAGAAGAGGAAGGAGCCGAGGGTCTTGCGTACGGCGACCAGGTCCAGGTCGGGCGCAGCGGAGCGCATGTTCTCGAGGACCGTGCGCTCCGGGTCCAGGGTCTCGTGCTCCTGGGCGTAGTAGCCGAGCTTGAGGCCGTGGCCCGGGGTGACCTCGCCGGTGTCCGGCTTCTCGGTGCCCGAGAGCAGGCGCAGCAGGGTGGTCTTGCCGGCGCCGTTGAGGCCGAGGATGACGACGCGGGAGCCCTTGTCGATGGCCAGGTCGACGTCGGTGAAGATCTCCAGGGAGCCGTACGACTTCGACAGGCCCTCGGCGGTCAGCGGGGTCTTGCCGCAGGGCGCCGGGTCCGGGAAGCGGAGCTTGGCGACCTTGTCGGAGGCGCGGACGGCCTCCAGGCCTGCGAGCAGCCGGTCGGCGCGCTTGGCCATGTTCTGCGCGGCGACGGTCTTGGTGGCCTTGGCGCGCATCTTGTCGGCCTGCGAGTTCAGGGCCGCGGCCTTCTTCTCGGCGTTCTGGCGCTCGCGCTTGCGGCGCTTCTCGTCGGCCTCGCGCTGCTGCTGGTAGAGCTTCCAGCCCATGTTGTAGACGTCGATCTGGGAGCGGTTGGCATCCAGATAGAAAACCTTGTTGACGACGGTCTCGACCAGGTCGACGTCGTGGGAGATCACGACGAAGCCGCCGCGGTAGTTCTTCAGGTAGTCGCGCAGCCAGACGATGGAGTCGGCGTCGAGGTGGTTCGTCGGCTCGTCGAGGAGCAGGGTGTCGGCGTCCGAGAAGAGGATCCGGGCGAGCTCGACGCGGCGGCGCTGGCCGCCGGAGAGAGTGTGCAGCGGCTGGCCGAGGACCCGGTCGGGGAGGCTGAGGGCGGCCGAAATGGTCGCGGCCTCGGACTCGGCGGCGTACCCGCCCTTGGTGAGGAACTCGGTCTCCTGGCGCTCGTACTGCTTGAGCGCCTTCTCGCGGGTGGCGCCGGCGCCGGTGGCGATGCGCTCCTCGTTCATCCGCATCTTCTTGATCAGGACGTCGAGGCCACGGGCGGACAGGATCCGGTCACGGGCGAGCACGTCCAGGTCGCCGGTGCGCGGGTCCTGCGGGAGGTAGCCGACCTCGCCCGAGCGGGTGATGGACCCGGCGGCGGGCTGACCCTCGCCGGCGAGGCACTTGGTAAGGGTGGTCTTGCCCGCTCCGTTGCGGCCGACCAGGCCGATGCGGTCGCCCTTGGCGATACGGAACGAGGCGGACTCGATGAGGACGCGGGCGCCGGCGCGCAGCTCGACGCCGGTGGCGGTGATCACGGAAATACTCCAGGGCGGGGGGACGGCGGAAGGGGGGCAGGACGCGATGCTTCGACGCCGCTAATCCGCGAGGAGATTTGCCATGGGATTCATTCTACCGGGGGTGTGCAACTGCTTATGGGGGCGTCCGGCCCTTGACGCACGCCCCGTCCGTCCCCCTTCCGCTCCCCCGCCCGCCCCTCTTCCGGTCCCCCGTTCGGTCCACGGATCGCCCCGGCGGGCCGGGGCACGTATCAGGATGGACCGGGTGATATTCGCCGCAGTGCGGCCACGTGGAATCGAGGGCAGTGCGGGATGCAGTTCGACGACGACGCCGATCTGGACACTTCCGAGGTCAAGGACGTGCGTGGCAACCGCATCCCGGGCGGGCGGGCGACGATCGGCGGCGGTATCGCGGGCCTCATCGCGCTGGTACTCGGGCTGCTCTTCGGCGTGGGCCCGGACGAACTGGGGCTGTCCTCGGGAAACCCGGAGCCGGCGGTGACCTCGTCGTCCGTCAGTCAGGTGGAGCAGTCCTGCAAGAAGGGGCGGGACGCGAACGCGCGGGAGGACTGCCGACTGGTCGCGGTCGTCAACAGCACCCAGGACTTCTGGAGGGAAGAGTTCACCCGGCGCGGCGGCCGGTACGCCCCGGCGTCGACGGTCTTCTTCACCGGCCGGGTGAACACCGCCTGCGGGGCCGCCACCTCGGCGGTCGGCCCCTTCTACTGCCCGGCCGACCGGCAGGTCTACCTGGACCTCGGCTTCTTCGACGACCTGAGGACGAAGTTCGGCGCGAGCGGCGGCCCGTTCGGCCAGGCCTACGTCGTCGCCCACGAGTACGGGCACCACATCCAGAACCTGACCGGAACCCTGCAGAAGGCCCAGGGCGGACAGCCGGGCGCGAACAGCAACGCGGTCAAGGTCGAATTGCAGGCCGACTGCTACGCCGGGGTGTGGGCGCACAACGCGACGAGGACCCCGGACGAGTCCACGGGCCGGCCGCTGATCACGAGCCTCACCGACCAGGACATCAAGGACGGCCTGGACGCGGCGGCCGCGGTCGGCGACGACCGGATCCAGGAGAAGTTCCAGGGCCGGGTGACCCCGGAGTCCTGGACGCACGGCTCGGCCCAGCAGCGCCGGCAGTGGTTCTACCAGGGGTACCGCACGGGCGACATGGCCCAGTGCAACACCTTCCGCTGACTGTCGGCGGCGCCTGCCATGCTGTGACGCAGGTCACCGTCACGAGAGGGAGTGGTCGTCATGTCAGGCGTTCCGTCCATCTGTCCCACGCTGCGCTATCGCGACGCGAAGGCGGCCATCAAGCTGCTGGCCGAGGCCTTCGGCTTCAGCCAGGTCGCGGTGTACGAGGGCGAGGACGGCTCGGTGATGCATGCGGAACTGTCCTACGGCAGCGGCTTGGTGATGCTGGGCAGCAAGGGCACCGGCAGCGTCTTCGACAAGGCCATGGAGGGCGGCGGTCCCGTGGGGGTCTATGTGGTGGTCGACGATGTGGACGCCCACCACCGGCGGGCCGCAGAGCACGGCGTGGAGATCCTGATGGAGCCCACCGACCAGGACTACGGGTCCCGCGACTACATGGCCAGGGACGCCGAGGGCAACATCTGGAGCTTCGGGACGTACACGCCGCAGGTCTGAGACCCGCGGCGCGTTCCTGCGTACGTTCCCCTACGGGCGCTACGCGCCGCCGGTGTGGACCTGGAACGCGGCCCGGCGGACCGCTTTGGCCAGGGCCGGGTCCGGGTGGGCGGCGGCCAGGGCGACCAGGACCTGGACGGTGCGCGGATGGCCGACCGCGCGGACCTCGTCCAGCAGCCGCGGGACGGTGGTGCGGACGGCCGAGTCGAGGTGGCGTGCCAGCAGGTCGGCCTCGCCGTGGTCGGCGATGGCGGCCGCGGTGTCCACCCAGAGCCAGGTCGACTCCTCGGCGGTGAGCACGTCCTGGGCCTCGTCGGGATCCACCCCGTCGTGCTCGGCGAGCCAGAGCAGGGCGTAGGGCCGCAGGGCGGCGTCGCGGACGGCGGCGCGCACCTCGGGTTCGGCCGGGGCGCCGACCACGCGCAGGGCCTCGAAGGCCAGGCCGCGCAGCAGGGCGTCCTCGCCGCGGGCGGCGTGCAGCAGCTCGCTGACGGCGTGGCCGACGGGCCGGGCGGCGAGCCAGGCCTGGTACTCGGCGCGGGCCGGTCCCGGGGTGAGCCGGGCGCAGCCGTGCAGCATCGCGGCGGCGGACTGCTCGATGTTCCCGGCGGGGCTCTGCGCGGCGACGCAGATCTGTTCGAGCTTGACCCAGACGGCCCAGCTGCCGAGCGGGGTGAGCGCGGCCTGCGCGGGACCGAGGGTGACGGCGTCGACGGCGGCGAGTCCGCCGAGCGCCCAGCGCAGCAGCCGGGCGAGCGGGACGGGCGCCGCGTGGGCGGTGGCGGTGGCGGTGGCGGCGTCCGCGACCGCGACGGCCGCCACGGGGCCGGCCGCCTCGGCGTCGGCGGTGGCTGCCGTCCCGTCAGACGGCGAAGTCTCGCGCGCCGGGACGTCGTAGGGGACCTCGCACCGCTCGTCGCGCAGTTCGGTGACCCGCTGGCCGAGCAGGTCCAGCAGGTCCGGCACGGTCACGGGACCGGCGGACAGCTGGAGCAGGGACAGCAGTTGGGGCATGGCCTCGACCACCTCGGCGACGACCGCGGGCGCGATGTCGGCGGGGGCCGGGTGGACCAGCGACCAGGCGTCGAACAGGGCGACCCAGCCGCGCAGTACGGCGGCGTCGTCGCGGTCCCAGGCGCGCAGCCGCCAGCCGGGCCGGGCGTGGCCGCCGTGCACTTCCACGAGGCCGGCCAGCCGGGAGCGGTCCCAGCCGACCCGGATCTGCCCCGGTGTCAGGTTCAGTTCAGCGGCGGCCCGTTCCACATCGGGGGCGGGCAGCGCTCCCGCCGGGGCGGGTCGGCCTCCGCCGCTGGCACCGAGGTTGAGCTCGGCCCAGCGGGCGAGCCGTACGGCGTCGGCGAGCGAGGCCCGGGCCCGGTTCGCGAGTTCGGCCGTGGCCGGGGTACCCGCCGGGGGCCGGGAGGCGGTACGGGCGCGTCGGTCGGTCACCGCCTTGCGGGCCGCGGCGACGGAACGCGGGGAGACGAGTCGGAGTCTGGAGTCGCGAGCCAACTGCTCATCAGGCTTTCGGGACGTCACGGAAGCAGTCTCGCCCGTCACCGGCCGAAAGCCCAAACGGAACCAGCCATTATCGCCGGTGGTCAGGGGGACATACAGGGAGAATGCACCCTCCCTGCCCCGTCCGGCACACGGCCTTCACATAAGAGGGGTGAGAAAGCGCCTCATGGCTTCCTCGTATCCGGCCGGGTCGGCGTTCCACATCGCCCCGTGCGGGGCTTCGCGGACGGTCTTCAGGGATACGAGGTCGGGGCGGGCGGCGGCGAGCCGGCGGGAGGGCTCCCAGGGGGCGAGCGTGTCGTCCGGACCGTGGAAGATCAGGACGGGGACGCGCAGCGCCGCGGGTTCCGCCCCGGGCCCCCGGCGGTCGGCGCGCAGCCCGGCGCTCCCCTCGGCGGCCCGCACCGCGAGCGGCACCAGCGGAGCCGGGGTGCGGCGGGCGGCGACGAGCGCGCGCAGGGTGGTGTGCCAGTCGAGCACCGGCGAGTCCAGCACGAGCCCGGAGATCCGGTCGGCGAGGGCCGAGCGCTCCGCGGCGTACAGGGCCATGGCGGCGCCGGTGGACCAGCCGTGCAGGACGACCCGGCGGGCGCCGTAGCGCAGGGCGTAGCGGATGGCGGCGTCCACGTCCCGCCATTCCGACTCGCCGAGGTGGCCGAGACCGTCCGGTGAGGCGGGGGCGCCGAGGTCGCCGCGGTAGGCGAGGTCGAGGACGGGCATCCGCTGGCGGTGCAGGAAGGGCATGACCACCATCGGGTGCTCGCGGCCGGCGCCGAGCCCGTGCACGGTGATCACCCAGGTGTCGCGGGCGGCGGGCACGAACCAGGCGGGCAGCCCGCCGAGCTCACCGGGGATGTCCACATCGGCATGGTCGAGGCCGAGGGCGGTGCGTGGGTTGCCCGCGTGGACCTGGGGGGTGAGGGCGACCCGGGTGCCGGGCTCGAGGCTGCCGTGGGTGACGGCGAGGAGCCGGCGTACGACGGTGTCCGGACCGGGCGCGGCTCCCTCGAGGACGGGCCCGGCCACGGCGTGCACCCCGGGGGCGGTGAGTCCGTACGTACCGGGGCGCAGGGAGGCCAGCGAGCGGGTCAGCACGATCCGCCCGGAGCCGGCGGAGTGGACGCTGAGCCGCGCCTCGCCGGGCAGGGGGCGGCCGGGCTCGTGTCGCAGGGCGGCGTCGGCGGCGTACCGGCCGGCCGCGACCGCGGCTGCACCGGCACCGACGAGGGAGGTGGCGACGACCGCGGCCGTCGCTGTGGCGGTACGCACGGCTCCAGTGTCGAGGCGCGAGCCCGGGCGGGCCACCTGAACGGAATGCTCCGCATACCGCCGGGCGGGGCCGGGAAGGGATCACGCAGCGGCGCAGCGGGTCGGCCGGAGGAGTGATCTAGATCTCTTCCAGGACCCCTCGAGGGTGGGTCCAGGGGCCTCTGATCGCCTGCGGATCCTTTCGTTCACCCGGCTTTGACGTGCATTAATCGCGGTATCAGCGGCAAAATCAGGACGAAGGTCCCGATGACACGACGGGCCAGTACACCGCTCCGCCCACGCCAGTTCATCTTCCGTTCACTCAGGTTGCCTACGGTCGCCGAGCCACTGACGTCAAACAGAAGCCTGGGTAAATGGAGCACATAACGCTTCTCCTCGGGATCGTGATCATCACCGCTCTCGTGTTCGACTTCACGAACGGTTTCCACGACACAGCCAACGCGATGGCCACCACCATCTCGACCGGCGCCCTCAAGCCCAAGACGGCGGTGGCCATGTCCGCCGTGCTCAACCTCGTCGGCGCGTTCATGTCCGTGGAGGTCGCCAAGACGATCTCCAAGGGCCTGGTCAACGAGGAGGGCATCCAGCCAGAAGTGATCTTCGCCGCCCTGGTCGGCGCGATCCTCTGGAATCTCGTCACCTGGCTGGTCGGACTCCCCTCCAGCTCCTCCCACGCGCTGATGGGCGGCCTGGTCGGCGCGGCCGTCGCCTCCGCCGGCCTCGGCGCCGTCAACGGCGGCACGCTCGTCAGCAAGGTGCTGCTCCCCGCGGTCGCCGCGCCGATCGTGGCCGGTGTGGCCTCGATGCTGGCCGCCAAGGTCACGTACAAGCTGGGCGGGAACGTCGGCAAGAAGACCTCCGCCAAGGGCTACAAGGCCGGTCAGATCGCCTCGGCCGGACTCGTCTCCCTCGCGCACGGCACCAACGACGCGCAGAAGACGATGGGCATCATCACCCTGGCGCTGGTCGCCGGCGGCGCGCTCGCACCCGGCTCCAACCCGCCGGTCTGGGTCATCGTCTCCGCCGGCATGGCCATCGCCCTGGGCACCTCCCTGGGCGGCTGGCGCATCATCCGCACCATGGGCAGCGGCCTGACCGACCTGCAGCCGCAGCAGGGCTTCGCCGCCCAGACCTCGGCCGCCAGCGTCATCCTGGCCTCCTCCAGCCTCGGCTTCTCGCTCTCCACCACCCACGCGTGCTCCGGCGCCGTCATGGGTGCGGGCCTGGGCCGCAAGGGCGGTGCGGTCCGCTGGTCCACCGCCACCCGCATGTTCATCGCCTGGGGCCTGACCCTGCCGGCCGCGGCCGTCGTCGCCTCCGGTGCCGAGCTGGTCATGCGTACCGGTGACCTCGGCGTCGCCGCCGTCGCGCTCTTCCTGATCGCCTCCTGCGTCGCCATCTGGGTCATCTCCCGCCGCCAGGTCGTCGACCACGGCAACGTCAACGACGTGCAGCCGGCCGCGGCCGAGGAGCCGGGTGTCGTCACCACGGCGATGGCAGCCGTCACCGTCCCGCCGACCGTGGCCGCCGCCGGTACGACCGCCGCGGTGACCGACGAGGACCTGAAGGCCACCATCCCGGCGGCCGCCCCGACTGCGCCTGCGGCCCCCGCAGCCGCGGTCTGACCCCGAGAACGACAGAGGAATCCGCAGTATGAAGATCGACTGGGCAGCACTCGGCTCCGTCTTCGGGGTCAGCCTCTCCGCCACCGTCGCGCTCGTGGCCCTGTTCACCCTGGGCCTGGTGGGCCTCTCCAAGCACGAGACCGCCACCGAGCAGGGCGGCACCGCCACCCTGGCCCGCAGCGGCGCGTACGCCTGCTTCGCGCTCGTCGCGGCGGCCGTGGCGTACGGCATCTACCTGATCGTCAGCTGACCGATTCGGGCACGGCACACAAAAGCTCCCTCCGGGCTTCCCGGGGGGAGCTTTCCCGTACCTGAGGCCCGGCGTGGTGACCTGCCTCGCCGCAGGTCAACGGCGAGTTGACGGGCCTTCGCGGTGCGTGGTGGACTGCCCGAGCCAATACGGCGGCATGGAGAGGAAGTCCGGTGCGAATCCGGCGCGGTCCCGCCACTGTCACCGGGGAGCACGCGGCACGTGCGCCCCGGGAGCCAGGAACTCCCACCGCCGGACACGTCGAACCAGGGCGCGGACCCTGAGTGAGGACATACCTGCCACCATGCGTGCCGATCGCGTCTTCGCGTACGGCGCCACGGCGGGCCTGATCGGCGACCGGATCCTCGGTGATCCGCGCCGAGGGCACCCCGTGGCCGCCTTCGGACGAGCAGCCGCCGCTGTCGAAGGCGCCCTGTGGCGCGACGACCGCGCCCGGGGCCTCCTCCACACCCTCGTGTGCGCCGGGGGCGCGGCCGCCGTCGGCGCGCTGGGCGCCCGCGCCGTGCGCTCCCGGCCCGCAGCCGCCCGTATCGCCCTGACCGCAGCGGCCACCTGGGCCGTCGTCGGCGGCACCTCCCTGGGCCGTGAGGCCCGCGCCATCGGCGGCGCGCTCGCCGCCGGGGACGCCGAGGTGGCCCGGGAGCGGCTGCCGCACCTGTGCGGGCGGGACCCGCAGGCCCTGGACGAGCAACAGATGGCCCGCGCCGTCGTGGAGTCGGTCGCCGAGAACACCTCCGACGCGGTGGTCGGGGCCCTGGTGTGGGGCGCCGCCGCCGGTGTCCCCGGGCTGCTGGCCTTCCGCGCCGTGAACACCCTGGACGCGATGGTGGGCCACAAGTCGCCGCGCCACCTGCGCTACGGCTGGGCCTCGGCCCGGCTCGACGACCTCGCGGGCTGGCCGGGCGCCCGGCTGACCGCGCTGGCCGCCGTACTGGCCGGACCCGACCGGCGGGGAGCCGTACGGGCCTGGCGTGCGGACGCCGCGAAGCACCCGAGCCCGAACGCCGGCCCGGTGGAGGCCTCGTTCGCCGGGGCCCTCGGCGTACGGCTGGGGGGCACTCTGGCGTACGCGGGACGGGTCGAGCACCGGGCCGTACTGAACGGCGAGTCGGGGCGGCCGGTGCAGGTCGCGGACATCGAACGGGCGGTGCGGCTGTCACGGCAGGTGACGTGGCTGGCGCTGGGGGCTTGTGTGGCACTGCGCTGTGCGGTGTCACGTGTTGCTGGGAGGGGACGCCCGTGAGCGGCGGAAAGCTGGGCGGGGGACTCCTCGTCGCCGGTACGACATCGGACGCGGGCAAGAGCGTGGTCACGGCGGGCATCTGCCGCTGGCTGGCCCGGCAGGGCGTGAAGGTGGCGCCGTTCAAGGCCCAGAACATGTCGCTGAACTCGTTCGTGACGCGCGAGGGCGCCGAGATCGGGCGGGCGCAGGCGATGCAGGCGCAGGCGGCGTGCGTGGAGCCTACGGCGCTGATGAACCCGGTGCTGCTCAAGCCCGGCAGCGACCGCAGCAGCCAGGTGGTGCTGCTGGGCAAGCCGGTGGGCGAGATGAGTGCCCGGGGCTACCACGGGGGCAGGCAGGAGCAGCTTCTCGGGGTCGTCACGGACTGCCTGGAGCAGCTGCGGGGCACGTATGACGCCGTGATCTGCGAGGGGGCGGGCAGTCCGGCCGAGATCAACCTGCGCCGGACCGACATCGTGAACATGGGCATCGCGCGGGCCGCACGGTTCCCGGTGGTCGTGGTCGGAGACATCGACCGGGGCGGGGTCTTCGCCTCGTTCTTCGGGACGACGGCGCTGCTGTCGCCGCAGGACCAGTCGCTGATCGCCGGATACATGGTGAACAAGTTCCGCGGCGACGTGTCGCTGCTGGAGCCGGGCATGGAGATGCTGCGTTCCCTGACCGGCCGGGCGACGTACGGCGTGCTGCCGTTCCAGCACGGGCTGGGCATCGACGAGGAGGACGGGCTCCGGGTCTCGCTGCGGGGCGCGGTGCGCGAGTCGGTCGTGGCGCCGCCGGTAGGCGAGGACGTCCTGCGGGTCGCGGTGTGCGCGGTGCCGCTGATGTCGAACTTCACGGATGTCGACGCGCTCGCGGCGGAGCCGGGGGTCGTGGTGCGGTTCGTGGACCGGGCCGAGGAGCTGGTCGACGCGGACCTGGTGGTGGTTCCGGGCACCCGGGGCACGGTGAAGGCGCTCGAGTGGCTGCGCGAGCGCGGCCTCGCCGATGCACTGGTGCGGCGGGCCGCGGAGGGCCGGCCGGTGCTGGGCATCTGCGGCGGCTTCCAGGTGCTCGGCGAGCACATCGAGGACGAGGTCGAGTCCAGGGCGGGCTCGGTGGACGGGCTCGGCCTGCTGCCGGTACGGATCCGCTTCGAGCGGGAGAAGACCCTGGCGCGCCCGGAGGGTGCGGCGCTGGGCGAGCCGGTGACGGGCTACGAGATCCACCACGGGGTGGCCGAGGTCCTGGGCGGGGAGGCGTTCATCTCTGATGACCATGGACGCAGTCTGGAAGGCTGCCGGGTCGGGTCGGTGTGGGGCACGCACTGGCACGGCTCGCTGGAGTCGGACGGCTTCCGCCGGGCGTTTCTCCGTGAGGTGGCCGCGGCTGCCGGACGCCGCTTCGTCCCGTCCCCGGACACCTCGTTCGGCGCCCTGCGGGAGGAGCAGCTGGACCTGCTGGGCGACCTGATCGCCGAGCACGCGGACACAAATGCCCTGCTCCGCCTGATCGAGACCGGGGCCCCGGCCGGCCTCCCGTTCCTCCCCCCGGGGGCCCCGTGACGGCGGCAGCCCCAGGCAGACCCGCACATCGCACCCGGCCCGCGGCCACCACCCCGTACGACCGCACCGGCCCGCGCACGCGTACTCGTACTCGTACCCGCAAAAGGAGAGGCACCGCATGAGCACGCCCTACCCGTTCACCGCAGTGGTCGGCCAGACCGACCTGCGGCTGGCGCTCCTGCTCAACGCCGTGAGCCCAGCGGTCGGCGGCGTGCTGGTCCGCGGCGAGAAGGGGACCGCCAAGTCCACCGCCGTCCGCGCGCTGTCCGCGCTGCTGCCGCAGGTGGACGTCATTCCCGGCTGCCGCTTCTCCTGCGCTCCCGCCGCCCCCGACCCGGCCTGCCCCGACGGCCCGCACGAGCCCGGCCCGGGCCAGGACCGGCCCGCGCGCATGGTCGAGCTGCCCGTCGGCGCCTCCGAGGACCGCCTCGTCGGCGCCCTCGACATCGAGCGGGCCCTCGCCGAAGGCGTGAAGGCCTTCGAGCCCGGCCTGCTGGCCGACGCGCACCGCGGCATCCTGTACGTCGACGAGGTCAACCTCCTCCACGACCACCTGATCGACCTGCTCCTCGACGCCGCCGCGATGGGCGCCTCGTACGTGGAGCGCGAGGGGGTCTCCGTACGCCACGCCGCCCGCTTCCTGCTCGTCGGCACCATGAACCCCGAGGAGGGCGAGCTCCGCCCGCAGCTCCTCGACCGGTTCGGGCTGACCGTCGAGGTGGCGGCCTCCCGCGAGCCCGCCCAGCGCGTCGAGGTGGTGCGCCGCCGGCTCGCGTACGAGGACGACCCCGCCGGGTTCGCCACCCGCTGGTCCGGTGACGAGCAGGACATCCGCGCCCGCGTCGTGGCCGCCCGGGCCCTGCTCCCGAAGGTCCGCCTCGGCGACGCCTCGCTGCTGCAGATCGCGGCGACCTGCGCCGGCTTCGAGGTCGACGGCATGCGCGCCGACATCGTGATGGCCCGCACCGCGACCGCGCTGGCCGCCTGGGCCGGGCGGACCGACGTACGCAAGGAGGACGTACGGCAGGCCGCGCTGCTGGCGCTCCCCCACCGGCGGCGCCGCAACCCCTTCGACGCGCCCGGCCTCGACGAGGACAAGCTCGACGAGATCCTGGACCGGTTCCCCGACGAGGAGCCGGAGAACGAGACCGACCCGGACCCGGAGCCCGAACCCGAGGGCCCGGACGACGGCGGTCCGCAAGACGGCGGCCCCGACGGCGGAGGCGGCGGGGTTCCCCCGCAGAGCGGACCGGACGCACCCGAGCCCGAGGCCCCCGAGGCACCCGAGGCGCAGGACGACACGGCGCCGCCGGCCCCGGACGCCCCGGAGTCCCCCGAGCCGCAGCCCGCCTCCCAGGACGGCGCCGCACCGGAGCAGGCCGCCGTACGGGCCGCCGAGCCGTTCCGGACCAAGATGCTCAGCGTGCCGGGCCTCGGCGAGGGCGCGTCCGGGCGGCGTTCGCGCGCCCGCACCGCGCACGGCCGGACCACCGGCGCCCAGCGCCCCCGCGGCCACCTGACGAAGCTGCACCTCGCGGCGACCATCCAGGCCGCCGCCCCGCACCAGAAGGCTCGCGGACGCAGCGGGCGCGGGCTCGTCGTCCGCAAGGACGATCTGCGCCAGGCCACCCGGGAGGGCCGCGAGGGCAACCTGGTCCTCTTCGTCGTCGACGCCTCCGGCTCGATGGCTGCCCGGCAGCGCATGGGCGCGGTCAAAGGGGCGGTGCTCTCGCTGCTGCTGGACGCCTACCAGCGCCGGGACAAGGTCGGCCTGATCACCTTCCGCGGCGCCGCCGCCGAGCTGGCGCTGCCGCCCACCTCCTCGGTGGACGCGGCCGCGGCCCGGCTCGAGCAGCTGCCGACGGGCGGGCGCACCCCGCTCGCCGCGGGCCTGCTCAAGGCCCACGAGGTGCTGCGCATCGAGCGGTTGCGGGATCCGAGCCGCCGTCCGCTGCTCGTGGTCGTCACCGACGGGCGGGCCACCTCGGCCGGTTCCGTCGGCGGGGACCCGCGCGAACTCTCGGGCCGCAGCGCCCGGCTGCTCCAGGCGGAGGGCGTCGCGTCGGTGGTCGTGGACTGCGAGTCGGGGCCGGTCCGGCTGGGGCTGGCCGGTGTACTGGCCGCCGACCTCGGCGGGCCCGCCGTCACGCTCGACGGGCTGCGGGCCGACTCGCTGGCCGGGCTCGTGAAGAACGTACGTACCGCAGTGACTTCACCGTCTCACCACACCACCAGGAGGGCCGCGTAATGCCGCAGGGACAGCCGACCGTCGTTCCGGACGACGGACTCACGACGCGCCAGCGCCGCAACCGCCCGCTCGTCTTCGTCCACACCGGCCCGGGCAAGGGCAAGTCGACGGCGGCCTTCGGGCTGGCGCTGCGCGCCTGGAACCAGGGCTGGTCGATCGGGGTGTTCCAGTTCGTCAAGTCGGCGAAGTGGAAGGTCGGCGAGGAGAACGCGCTCAAGGTGCTCGGCGCCTCCGGCGAGGGCGGCTCGGTCGTCTGGCACAAGATGGGCGAGGGCTGGTCCTGGGTCCAGCGCGACGCGCAGCTCGACAACGAGCAGGCGGCCAAGGAAGGCTGGGAGCAGGTCAAGCGCGACCTGGCCGCCGAGACGCACAAGCTGTACGTGCTGGACGAGTTCGCCTACCCGATGCACTGGGGCTGGATCGACGTCGACGAGGTCATCGAGGTGTTGCGCAACCGGCCCGGTACGCAGCACGTGGTGATCACGGGGCGCAACGCGCCGGAGAAGCTGCTGGAGTTCGCGGACCTGGTCACGGAGATGACCAAGGTCAAGCACCCGATGGACGCCGGCCAGAAGGGCCAGAAGGGCATCGAGTGGTGACATCTCTGCACGTTCCGCGCCTGGTCATTGCCGCGCCGTCGTCCGGCAGCGGCAAGACCACGGTCGCGACGGGCCTGATGGCGGCCTTCTCGGAGCGCGGCCTCGCCGTGTCCCCGCACAAGGCCGGGCCCGACTACATCGACCCCGGCTACCACGCGCTGGCCACGGGCCGGCCGGGGCGCAACCTGGACGCGTTCATGTGCGGGCCGGAGCTGGTCGCTCCGCTGTTCGCGCACGGGGCTGCGGGGTGCGATCTCGCCATCGTCGAGGGCGTGATGGGGCTGTACGACGGAGCCGCGGGGCGGGGTGAGCTGGCGTCGACGGCGCAGGTCGCGAAGCTGCTGCGGGCGCCGGTGGTGCTGGTGGTCGACGCGTCGTCGCAGTCTCGGTCGGTGGCGGCGCTGGTTCACGGCTTCGCGTCGTTCGACCCGCAGGTGCGGCTGGGGGGCGTGATCCTGAACAAGGTCGGGTCCGACCGGCACGAGGTGATGCTGCGGGAGGCGCTGGAGGAGGCCGGCATGCCGGTGCTCGGCGTGCTGCGGCGGGCTCCGCAGGTGGCTGCGCCGTCGCGGCACCTGGGTCTGGTGCCGGTCGCCGAGCGGCGGTCGGACGCGCTGTCCTCGGTCGCGGCCCTGGCCGACCAGGTCCGGGCGGGCTGCGACCTGGAGGCCCTCATGGCCCTGGCCCGCACGGCCCCGCCGCTGGCCTGCGAGCCGTGGTCGCCTGCCGCTGCGCTGGAGGGTGTCCGGGGCGCTGCCCCCGACAACGGCGCCGCGCCGAACGGACGGCCCGTGATCGCCGTCGCAGGCGGCCCCGCGTTCACGTTCTCCTACGCCGAGCACGCCGAGCTGCTCACCGCCGCCGGGGCGGAGGTCGTCACCTTCGACCCGCTCCGGGACGAGGCCCTGCCCGGCGGAACCACCGGCCTGGTGATCGGCGGCGGGTTCCCCGAGGTGTACGCCCCCGAGCTCGCCGCCAACGAGCCGCTGCGCAAGGCCGTCGCGGCCTTCGCCGCGGACGGCGGGCCCGTCGCCGCCGAGTGCGCCGGGCTGCTGTACCTCGCCCGCTCCCTGGACGGCAAGTCCATGTGCGGGGTCCTGGACGCCGACGCGCGGATGTCGGAGCGGCTGACCCTCGGCTACCGCGAGGCCGTCGCGGTGTCGGACAGCGCCCTCGCCGCCACCGGCACCCGGCTGCGCGGTCACGAGTTCCACCGCACGGTGATCGAGCCCGGCGCCGGCGCCGCCCCCGCCTGGGGGTTCACGCACCCCGAACGCCGGGTCGAGGGCTTCGTACAGCGGGGTGTGCACGCCAGCTACCTGCACACGCACTGGGCGGCGGAGCCCTCCGTGGCCCTTCGGTTCACGGAAGCCGCGGCGCGGGCCAGGTGAGTTCAGTTCGCGAGGCCCACCACCAGCCAGATCCCGGCCACCCCGCCCACCGTGCACATCAGCGTGGACAGGGCGGGGTGCTTGTGGTGCGCCTCGGGCAGGATCTCGGCGGCCGCCAGGTACAGCAGGGCTCCGCCGAAGAAGCCGAGGTACGCCCCGAGCGGTTCCTCCGGAAGGGTGAACAGCAAAGTGGACGCCGCGCCCAGTACCGGGGCCACCGCGTCCGCGAGGAGCATCATCACGGCCTTGCGGCGGGCGTTCCCGTACAGCCGGGTGAGCGTGTACGTGTTGAACCCGTCGGCGAAGTCGTGCGTGACGACGGCCAGCGACACGGCCACGCCCATCCCGCCGCCGACCTGGAAGGCCGCGCCCAGGGCCACTCCGTCGGCGAAGCTGTGGCCGACCATCGCCGCGGCCGCCGTCAGCCCGACCTCGGGGACGCGGCCCCCGTTCTCGGCTCCGTGCGCGGCCTGCCGTACCGCCAGCAGGCGTTCCACGACGTGCGCGATCAGGAACCCGGCCACGAAGAGCAGCAGCGCGAGCGGGACGCCGAACACCTCGCGGCCCGCCGCGCGCAGCGATTCCGGCAGCAGGTCGAGGCCCACGACGCCGAGCATCAGCCCGCCGGCGAGGCCCAGCACGAGGTGGCGGCGGTCGGTGACGCGCTGCGCCGTCCATCCGCCCGCCAGGGTCATCAGGAACGCGCCCAACGCCACGATCACGGCCATGTGCCCCTGAATACCGACTCCTCGCCCCGTGCGCACGTGTGCGCGCGGGCGGCGGGTCACGAACCATTGACGACTACGGAGGGGGCATGATCCCGGTGGGCGAGTACGCGACGCAGCTGGTGGTCGGGGTCGGCGGACGGGCGGGGGTGTCCGTGGCGGAGGTCTGCGCCCTGGTCGAGGAGACGCTGCGGGGGGCCGGGCTGGCCGCCGGGGCGGTGAAGGCGCTGGCAACGGTGGAGTCGAAGGCGGGCGAGGCGGGGATCACGGGCGCGGCGGAACGTTTCGGCGTACCGCTGCTCAGCTATCCCGCCGAGGAGCTCGCGGGTATCTGCGTACCGCACCCCTCCGACGCAGTGCGCGACGCCGCCGGGACCTCCTCGGTGGCGGAGGCCGCAGCGCTCGCGGGCGGCGGCGAGCTGCTCGTACCGAAACGCCGCTCGGTCGCGGCAACCTGCGCCGTGGCCACCGCGCAGGCCCATGACCTGCGCCATCACGGGGACGCGGAGGTGCGCGGCGACGGCGGCGCGCTGGTGGACCTCGCAGTGAACGTACGGGCGCACACCCCGCCGGAGTGGCTCAAGCAGCGCATCGCGGCTTCGCTCGACGTTCTCTCCGCATACCCCGACGGGCGGTCGGCCCGCGCGGCGGTGGCGGCTCGGCACGGACTGCCGGCCGATCGGGTGCTGTTGACGGCGGGGGCCGCGGAGGCGTTCGTGCTGATCGCGCGGGCCCTGGGCGCGCAGCGACCGGTCGTCGTGCACCCGCAGTTCACGGAGCCGGAGGCGGCCCTGCGCGACGCGGGGCACACCGTGGAGCGGGTGGTGCTGCGGGCGGCGGACGGGTTCCGGCTGGACCCGGCGGCGGTGCCCGAGGACGCGGACCTGGTGGTGGTGGGCAACCCGACGAACCCGACGTCGGTCCTGCACCCGGCGGCGGTGCTGATCGCGCTGGCCCGGCCGGGCCGGATCCTGGTCGTGGACGAGGCGTTCCTGGACGCGGTCCCGGGTGAGCGGGAGGCGCTGGCCGGGCGGACGGACGTGCCGGGTCTGGTGGTGCTGCGGAGCCTGACCAAGACGTGGGGGCTGGCGGGGCTGCGGATCGGCTACGTGCTGGCCGAGCCGCAGGTGATCGCGAAGCTGGCGGCGGCGCAGCCGCTGTGGCCGGTGTCTTCGCCGGCGCTGGTGGCGGCGGAGGTCTGTATGGCTCCGGCGGCGCTGGCCGAGGCGGAGGCCGCGGCCCGGCAGATCGCGGTGGACCGGGCTCATCTGCTGGCGGGGCTCGCGGAGTTCGAGGAGATCACGGTGTCGGGGGTGGCGGAGGGGCCGTTCGTCCTGATCCAGGTGGCGGGGGCCATGGAGGTCCGCACCCGGCTGCGCGCCCTGGGCTTCGCGGTCCGCCGCGGGGACACCTTCCCGGGCCTGGACCACTCCTGGCTCCGGCTGGCGGTCCGGGACCGCGCCACGACGGGCCGCCTCCTCCAGGCCCTCGACCACGCCCTGGCGCTGACCGCCCGCTGACCTGCGCCTCCCGGCCGCGGGGCCGGTCACCCGGGCGGCCCGCGCCGCGCAGCCGGCACCCCTGACCTGCGGCGCCTCGGATATCCGGACGATCCGGCTCCGTTGGCGGGGCGGGCGGAGGTAGGCGATGATCTCGGCATCAGCAGGGAACCCCGGGGGGCCGGAATGAAGACACATACAAAAACAGGCTTGGCGCTGACCGCGGTGGCGGCCGTCGCCGGCGGGATCCTCGCCCTGCCGACCCTGCTCGACCACCTCGACGCCGAGGGGGGACGGGGCAGCGCCGGCGAGCAGCGGCTCGGCGCCAAGCCCGGCCAGGGCAAGTCGAGCCCGGGCAAGGCGAGTCCCACGACGCCCGCCGGCGCCAAGCCCTTCACGCTGGTCGCGACGGGCGACATCATCCCGTACCCGTCGATCATCCAGCGGGCCGCGGACGATGCGCAGGGCAGCGGCCAGAGCCACGACTTCCGGAAGATACTCGCGGGGGTCAAGCCCCTGGTGGCCGCCGCGGACCTGGCGATATGCCACCACGAGATACCGTACGGCCGGCCCGGCGGCCCCTACACCGGATATCCCGCGTTCAAGGCCCCGCACCAGCTGGCCGACGCCCTGAAGGACGCCGGGTACGACAGCTGCTCGACCGGCTCGAACCACACCCTGGACGACGGCTACGACGGCCTCGTCCGCACCCTGGAGCACCTGGACCGGGTCGGCATCAAGCACGTCGGCTCGGCCCGCAGCGCCGACGAGGCCAAGGCCCCGGCGGTGCTCTCCGCCGGCGGCGCCAAGGTCGCCCAGCTCGACTACACGTACGGGACGAACGGCATCCCCGTCCCGGCCGGCAAGCCCTGGTCCGTCAACCTGCTCGATCAGAACCGGGTCGTCGCCGACGCCCGCGCCGCCCGCGCGGCCGGCGCGAACGTCGTCGTCCTCAGCGTCCACTGGGGCACCGAGTGGCAGACGGCCCCCGACCAGCAGCAGCGCGATCTGGCGCAGGCGCTGACCGCCTCGCGCGGCCCGGACGGGCTCCCCGACATCGATCTGATCATCGGCACGCACAACCACGTGCCGCAGCCGTACGAGAAGATCAACGGCACCTGGGTCGTCTTCGGCATGGGCGACCAGGTCGCCAGCTTCTACGAGGCCGACAAGGCGCGCGGCAACATGTCCTCGATCCCGCGCTTCACCTTCGCCCCGGCGGCCGCCAACCCCGGCCGCTGGGAGGTGACCAAGGCCGAGTACCTCACGCAGTACTCGGACATGAACCCGCCGTTCCGCGTCGTCTGCGCCTCCTGCGCCCCCTCCGACTCCGGGCTCGGCGCGGCCAAGCAGTCCGCGTACGCCGCCGTCGACAAGCAGGTCAGCGAGGCCGTGCTGTCGCGCGGAGCCGACAAGCAGGGCCTGGTGCACGCCACCCGCTGAGCTGCGGACTCCGTTGCGAGGTCACGAGGTCACGAGCTGCGGCCGCGCCGGGTCACGACCAGCGCGGTCACGCCCATGCCGAGCAGGGCCAGTGCACCGCCCGCGACGTAGGGGGTCACCGAACCCCCGCCGGTCTCGGCCAGGTTGGCCTCGGCGGTGAGGGCGGATCCGGTCCCGGAGGCAGCCGTCTGCGGCTTGACGCCGGGCTTCGCCGAAGGCTCCGGGGCCGGCCCGGCCGGGGTTTCGCAGTGCGCCTCGGCGAGCACGACCTCGCCCTCGACCTGCGCCACGTTGAGGTCCAGCGGGTTCACGGACACCTTCAGCCGAAGGGCGGCCGCGGCGGCCGTGGTGGACGTGGTCTCGGTACCGGAGAGCTCCAGGCTGACCAGGCCGACCTTGGGGACCTCGACCTTGGTCGGGCCGCCCGCCGAGAGGGTGACCTTCTTGCCGAGCGCGGTCACCGTGCCCAGGACGTTCGAGCTGGCCACGGGCTTCTTGCCCGCCTCGCACACGGCCTTGGAGGTGACCTTCTCCACCTGGATGAGGGAGAGCACCGGCAGCCCCGGCACGTGCACGTTGGCGTTGGCCAGGTTGGCCTCCGCCTCGGCGCGGTTCTTGTCCGCGGTCGCCTTGGAGGTGGCCACGTCGGCACGCAGCACGCTCACCGGTTGCCCTCCCTCGACCCCGTCCAGGGTCACGGAGAGGGCGGTCTTCTGAGCCGTCGCGGGGGCGCTGACCTCGTTGAGGGTGGTCTTCAGCGGCACGTGGACGGCCTTGTTGAGCAGGCCCACGTCCAGTCCGGCGCGCAGGACGACCGCGCCGGCCTTGCCCTCGCCGCCGCCCGTGGAGCCGCCGCCTCCGGTGGCGAAGGCGGGCGGGGCGGTGAGCAGGGCGACCGCTCCCGTGGCGAGCAGGACGGCTGCGGGCATGCGGAAGGTGTTGCTGTTCAAGGTGGTGGAACCCCCGGGGAGATGGGAGCCGTCGCGCCGCCAATGGGGGACATTGCGCGCCGACGGCCTCTAACCCTCGGAATCTTTACGCACGGAGAGTGAACGGGCGGCAACCCGAGGTGAGTTCACCCCAAAGGGTGGTTTCCATGCACGTATTCGATTAACTGCGCATCATGAGGAACGGGAGTGCTTTTCCGCCACAGGGCGGAGGGCAATGCGCCGACGCCGGTGCCCCGGAGGGCCGTTCACAACGACCGCCGGGGCGCCGGCGTCACGCGCGCGTCAACTCTGCCCTCAGGCCCGGACCTTGCCGTTCACGACCACGCGCCGCGGCTGCGCCAGCGCCCGCACGTCGGCCCGCGGGTCGGTGTCGTAGACCACGAGGTCCGCCGGCGCCCCCTCGGTCAGGCCTGGCCTGCCGAGCCACTCGCGTGCCGCCCAGGTCGTCGCCGAGAGGGCTTCCAGCGCCGGGATCCCGGCCCGCACCAGCTCCGAGACCTCCGCCGCGACCAGGCCGTGCGGCAGGGAACCCCCCGCGTCGGTGCCGACGTACACACCGATGCCCGCGTCGTAAGCGGCCCGTACGGTGTCGTACCGGCGCTCGTGCAACCGCCTCATGTGCGCCGACCAGCGCGGGAACTTGGCCTCGCCGCCCGCGGCCATCTTCGGGAACGTCGCGATGTTCACGAGCGTCGGGACGATCGCCACGCCGCGCTCCGCGAACAGCGGGATGGTGTCCTCCGTGAGCCCGGTGGCGTGCTCGATGCAGTCGATGCCCGCCTCGACCAGGTCGCGCAGCGAGTCCTCCGCGAAGCAGTGCGCGGTGACGCGGGCGCCCAGCCGGTGCGCCTCGGCGATGGCCGCCTCGACCTCGGCCCGCGGCCAGCAGGGTGCCAGGTCCCCGACCTCGCGGTCGATCCAGTCCCCCACCAGCTTCACCCAGCCGTCGCCGCGCTGCGCCTCGCGGCCCACGTACGCGACGAGGTCGGCCGGCTCGATCTCGTGGGCGAAGTTGCGGATGTAGCGGCGCGGGCGGGCGATGTGCCGACCGGCGCGGATGATCTTCGGCAGGTCCTCGCGGTCGTCGATCCAGCGGGTGTCGGAGGGGGATCCGGCGTCGCGGATGAGCAGGGTGCCGGCGTCGCGGTCGGTCAGGGCCTGCCGTTCGGCGGTCTCCGCGTCGACCGGGCCGTGGGCGTCCAGCCCCACGTGGCAGTGCGCGTCGACCAGACCGGGCAGGGCCCAGCCGGACACCGTGGTGATCTCGCGGGCCCCGTGCGGGCGTTCGTACGAGATCCGGCCGCCGACCACCCAGAGCTCGTCGCGCGCGTCGTCGGGCCCGACGAGCACACGCCCCTTCACATGCAGCACGTCATCGGTCATGTCCCGCACTGTACGTGCGTGCTGGGTAGGCTCTTGCGGTAGCCCCGGACGAAGAGAGCAGCCGTGAACCACCCCCTCCTGGACCTCCCGCCGCTCACGGCGGAGCGCTTCGCGTCGATCGAACAGGGGGTCGCGGACCTCCTCTCCACCGGGCAGGACGTGGTGATCACGCAGGGCGAGGCGCTGCTGCCGCTGGAGGGGTGCATCCGGTCGGGGGCGCGGCCCGGTTCGACGGCGCTGAACGTCGTGACCGGCCCGTACGGGACCACCTTCGGCAACTGGCTGCGCGACTGCGGGGCGAACGTGGTGGACCTGGCGGTCTCCTTCGACACGGCGGTGACAGCCGACCAGGTGGCGCGCGCCCTGGCCGACCACCCGGAGATCGACTTCGTGTCCCTGGTCCACGCGGAGGCGGCGACCGGCAACACGAACCCGGTCGCGGAGATCGGCGAGGCCGTACGGGCCCACGGCGCGCTGTTCATGCTGGACGCGGTGGCGTCGGTGGGCGCGGAGGCGCTGCTTCCGGACGTATGGGGTGTGGACCTGTGCGTGATCGGCGCCCAGAAAGCGATGGGCGGCCCGGCGGGTGTCTCGGCGGTGTCGGTCTCGGAGCGGGCCTGGGCCCGCTTCACGGACAACCCGGCCGCTCCGAGGCGCTCGTACCTCTCTCTCATGGACTGGAAGGAGCGCTGGATCGACGCGGGCCGCACGGCGCTCCCCCATGCCCCGGCGCAGCTGGAGATGCTGGCGCTGGAGGCCTGCCTGGACCGGATCGCGGCCGAGGGCCTGCCGGCGGTGACGGCCCGCCATGCGGCTGCCGCGGCGGCGACCCGGGCGGGCGCGGTGGCGCTGGACCTCGCCCCGTACGTCGGCCGGGCCTCGGAGGCGGCTCCGGTGGCCACCACGCTGCGGGTGCCGGACGCCTCGCTGGTGGTGGCCAAGGCCCTCGCCGCCGACCCGGCGGCCCCGCTCGCGGCGGGCGGCGGCGCGCTGGCCCGGGAGATGGTCCGGGTGAACCACTACGGCCAGGCCGCATCGCTGCAGACGGTCCTGACCTCCCTGACGGCCCTGTCCACCGCCCTCTCGACGGACCCGTCCGAGGCGGTAGCCGCCGCCGAAGCAGCCTGGGCAGAAACCCTCCACTGACCCGTCCGGCCTCCCGGTGCCGGCCGGGGCTCGGGGGGGGCGGAGCCCCGTCAGCCGGGTGTCCGGGGGCGGAGCCCCCGGGGACACGGCGAAAGGGCGGGGCGGGGAGACGGCTCCGCGCAGCGGCGCGTGCTCGCCCGCGCCCTCCCCGGCCGCCGGCCAGTTCCGGCCCCGGCCACCTGGGCCAAGCCGGCCGGCGGCCGGCACCCGGGCACGACCTCGTCAGGCCGGGGCCGGGCCGGCAGGGCCGGGGAGCGGTCAGGCCTGCGGGACGGCGCAGGTGCCTTCCGGGTCGCAGGCGTCGGCCGTGGCGGCCGACTCGGTGAGCTCGCGGCCCGCCCACGCCTGCTCCAGCGCCTGCGTGAACACCTCCGCGGGCTGCCCGCCGGAGATCCCGTAGCGGCGGTCGAGGACGAAGAACGGCACGGCGTTGGCGCCGAGTTCCGCCGCCTCGCGCTCGTCCGCCCGTACCTCCGCCGCATACGCGGACTCGTCCGCGAGGACCGCACGGGCCTCCGCCTCGTCCAGTCCCGCCTCGACCGCGAGAGCGACGAGCACCTCGGAGTCGAACACCGACCGCTCCTCCGCGAAGTTCGCCCGGTAGGCGAGATCGAGCAGCTCCTCCTGGCGGCCGCGGGCGGCAGCCAGGTGCAGCAGGCGGTGGATGTCGAACGTGTTGCCGTGGTCGCGGCCGTCGGTGCGGTACGTCAGTCCCTCGGCGCGGGCGCCGGCGGCGACGTGCTCCTCCATGCCGCGCGCCTCGTCGAGGGTGCGGCCGTACTTCTTGGCGAGCATCTCCAGGACCGGCGCCGTGCTGCCCTTCGGGCTGTTCGGGTCGAGCTCGAAGGACCGGAAGACGACCTCCACCTCGTCGCGGTGCGCGAACTCGGCCAGCCCCTTGGTGAAACGGGCCTTGCCGATGTAGCACCAGGGGCACCCATGAACCACGGGAACCAGACCGCCTCTGACCTGCGGAAACAGCGAAGCTGAGCTATCGACTCGCTCACAGGTTGGAGAACGGACCACCCACGGTGAATGGACCCCGATGGAACGCGAAGACCTCCCCAACCTGCATGCGCTGGGCTTCGAAGACGAAGAACTCAAGACATTGGGACTCTGGGGACCGGCGATCGGCACACCTGCCAACTTGGCAGAGATGTACCTCCGCCGTAGCAAGAAAAAGGACACGCTTAGTTCGCTGCGGGAACAGGTACGCCGCATGTGTGCTCACGCTGCGCGCGAGGGAAAGCAGGTCCGACACGTCTGGTTCGAGCAGAAGAGCGCAAGCAAGGCGTATGTCAGGCGTGAGGAATTCGAGAAGGCTACAGCGGCAATCGCTGATGCTGGCCTGTCTAAGACCCTGTACGTATTCAAAATCAGCCGCCTTTCGCGTAGAGGATCAGGGCAGGTAGGCCTGTTGCTCGACAAGTTCGAGGAGCAGGAAGCGCGCATCTTCTCCGTTGCTGAGGGCATGGACTCACGAAATAACCGTCTCACTCTAACAATCTTTAGCGAGCAAGCCCGAGACCAGGCAGCAGATATCAGCATCTTTACAAAGAATGGCATCGACGCCAACAAAGCCGACGGACGCTGGACGGGAGGAGTCACGCCTTACGGCCTTTACTCCCCGAAGGGTTCGGGCAAGCTGGCCCGCAATCCCAGCGAGTACCCCACTGCACGCCGTATCGCCGCACACCTGGTAGACCGCAAGACACCTGCCTGGATTGCTAACACGCTGAACACCGAGGGAATCCCGACGCGCCACGGCAAGAAGTGGACCGGACCGGGAATAGTCAGTCTCGCGCACTCCGTCACGTGGGCTGGACTGGTGGCCAACCGGGAAAAGATGCTGGACAAGAACGGAAAAGATGTAGGCAAATATCACAGGGGTGGAACTCCGCTGCTGAACAGGTCAGGAAAGCCCGTCTCCTGCGGGGAAGGTGTGATCACGTTCGCCGAGCACGTGAAAATAAATTCTATACTTGCCGAGCGCGCACAGAAGGGCACCAGCATTGGAGACCGGACACGCGGTAAGCGAGAGATCGTCGCCCTTCTCTCCGGGATACTCCGCTGCGGACTCTGCAATGGACCCATGGCGAATGGCGGAGTCAACTACAGGTGCTACGCACGGCAGGTCGAAGGAGAATCGTCCTGCAGGGGGGTTTCTACTGACCGTAAGCGCGTTGACGCCGCCGCTACAGCCATGTGGATCAACCACGTCCTCAGCCTCTCCCTGGAGTCGCCAACAATTTACGCCATCGCGAAAGACTGGCTGGCGTACAGCGACCCGGAAAAAGATGCTCATAAGGCTCACGTTGGCGCGGCCCTTGAGTCGGCTGTGGGCCGAGAAATGAAGCTCGAAAAGGAATTTTTCGTCTTCGGTCGCATGGACGAGGAGAAGTACGATCGGCTACGCGAGCAGGTGGCAGCACAGATCGCAGAACTCAAAGTTGAACTGGCAGAGCTTTCACGCGCAACTGACCTTTCTCCGCTCATGGACCCATTCTCACTAGCCGACCTTTGGGAGGATGCTGGAATTGGCGGACAGCGCGCACTACTCAAGGCGGCATTGCGAGGCATCACGCTAACTCCACCGAAGTTCCGGGGAGACCGGACGCCCATCCGTGACCGCCTGATGCCGGAATGGCGAGATGACAGCTTCAATCCGGCAGTGGAAGCCGCATGGGATGCATGGGAGGAGCGGCGCACGCGAGCCACTCTGACGAACTAGCCCCACGCTTCGAGACTCTGAGCCCCCGTTCGGTCAATGACCGGCGGGGGCTTTGTCGTCCCCTGAGAGGCCCCTGACGGCTTTACGCGTGCTCGCCGACACCCCGGGACGGGCGAACCACTCAAGGGCTCTCAGGCGGACGCACAGGCGATCGACTCCCTAACCCCCCGGTGAAGAGGCTTACATGTAGCCGCTCCAACGATGGGAATCACCATGACCGACGCTCTCAACCGCGCGCGCAGATCAGGACCCGGTACGTCGAAATGACCGACGGGCCGATGGACGCGACTGCACTCACGGATGTAATCACGGACCTTGCCCTGTGGGGCTACAACAACGGCTTTGACTCTGCGGAGTCGGTTCGGGAGGCAATGGATACGCACGTTCCCGCTGAGCGCTGACACCTGCCCTGGCGGCCCCCGCTTGTTCAACGACTGGCAGGGGCTTCCCCATATCCCGAGAGGCCCTGAGAGGGCATAGAGCGTGCTTGGTGGCACCGCAGGCCGGCGAACCACTCTGGGGCTCCCGTAAGGGTATGCAGGACTTCCCCTACAGCGAGGCAGGGCCGCGCAAGCGGATGGGTGCCAGATTTCTTGACACCCGAGAACACTCCCAATACGCGTATGAGAGCTCTCTATAGGTGCCAACTTTCTTGACACCCTTCCGCTGTCGCGCCCCCTGTAGGTAAAGGATTATCAAGGCGTGCAGCCCGGCGTGTCCGCCTTTGCTTGCGTGTGCCCTTTCTGTCGCGCGATCGACTCCCTAGATATATAGAGAAGGGGCAGTGAGGAGGCCCGCTGCTAACGCGGCAGGCAACCGACTCCCTAACCCCTTTCCGAAGCACCGGTTGGACGGCGAACCCACACATCCCGGTCATGCGCTGATGCGCACCCATTAGCTAAGCCCCCGGTCTCGTACCGGTTTCATCGCTGTGGATTTCGCCGTCCACGCAGCGGGTGAGACCAGGTATGAACCGGGGGCTTTTCTGTATCCAAAGGACGGCGAAATCCATGAACGGCCACCAGCATTACCAGCGCGCTGAAGAGATTGCAGCGGAGTGCGCGAGGTACGGCGTGAACCCCGAAACAGTGACCCTGGCTCAGGTTCACGCGACGCTAGCTCTTGCCGCTGCCACTGCTGACGCGACGAATTTCAGGCGAGACCTGTACGCGGGAAATGGTGAAGAGCTCCCGGGCACTAAGACAGCAAAGAGTCGTGCCGAGCGTGCTGTTGCATCCGCTGCTGCTTTTCTCGACTAGGAATGGCCACCATGACTTTTGATGATGCCTACTGGGCTAAACAGCGTGCTCGGCTGGACGTAGACAAAGAAGTCCTACACGTCAATTTCGCGAAGTTCGTTGCTGATCATTGCGCGCACCGACTCAAGCATGTTGAGCACGTCGGATGGTATCGATGGAATGGCATTGTCTGGGAAGCAACCGGCAATGAAGGCGCTGCGATGCAGGCAATCACAGATGCGGTTGCCGTCCTCGCTCAACGAATTGCCGAATCACCTAGTGACACATTCTGGGCTGCCGCTGCAATGAATAAGATGCTGGTCAACCATCAGCGCAAGGCGATCGTCTCCGAAATGAGCGTGCTGCGCGAGTTCCATGCTGGTGCGGATGACTTGGACGCACAGCGCCACCTATTGACGTTCCAGAATGGGACCGTAGATCTGCGGTCCGGAGAGATACGGCCGCATGATCCGGCCGATATGTTGACTCAGTCCGCGCGGGTCAATTACGTGCCTGGTGCTGATGCTCCTCGCTGGCTGCGCTTTGTCGAAGAGGTTTTCCCGGGCGACAGTGAGCTACAGCGGTACTACCAGACGTTCTTGGGCTATTGCGTGACCGGTGAGGTTCGCGAACATGCGCTCGGTGTTTGGTATGGCGCTCATGGCCGTAATGGTAAGGGGACTACGGTTCGCACCATGCAAAAGGTGTTCGGCGCTGAAATCATTCGTGAGGTCGAGTTCTCTATATTCGAGAACGTACGCGGGCAGCCGCCCCACACGGAACAGCTTGCAGGTTTGCGCGGGGCGCGAATGGTGGTTGCCCAGGAGGGAAACCCCGGCACCCCGATGAACACAGCGTTGCTGAAAAATCTGAGCGGCGGTGACCGGATTAGTGCGCGACACCTTTACGGCAAGGTGTTTTCGTTCGAGCCGACTTTTACCGTCGTGCTGGCGACGAACCACCTTCCTGAGTTTGCGTCTGGCGGCGCAGCATTGTGGGCGCGGACTAAGGCAGTTCTGTTCGGTCAGTCTTTCGCTGACAGGCGGGACCCGAACCTAGAGCCGACCATTCAGGGCCCGGAATCCGAAGGCGTTGCCGCATGGGTTGTTGAGGGCGCGAAGCGCTATTACACGGAGGGGCTCCGGGACACGCTGAGCGTCATTGCGGCGACGGAGCACCACAAAGATTCGGTTGACCCGCTGAAGGATCTCGTAGGCGAGCTCTTCGACTACTGCGAAGGCGGGGAAGTCGGGCGCTCTTCGTTCAATGCCGAGCTGAAAATGTGGCGAGACAACAACGGCGACAAGTCGACAAAGTTCAGTCCGTCCAGCGTGAAGCGTCACCTACTCGACAGCGGAAAGGTCGAAGAGGTGCGGCGCAAAAGCAAGGGTTGGGCCTATATGGGAATTCGCTTGATGGGCGACCCAGAGCCCTCGGCCGGCTCGGGCATCTTCGATCGGCCGGAGGGAGCGGCCTAACAGCGACGCCCTGAAGTTCTTCAATTCACCTAAGAGGTCACCGGCACCCTTCCCGCCGGTGACCTCCTTCATTTCCGGAGACCTCAAGTGGCCGAGTTCCGCCCCGAAGACCTTCCACACGTGGCGAATATATGCGCCGCCCTAGATGTCAGCGTGAAACCTGCTCCCGGGGCTTATGAGTGCATCAGCAATGTCTATGCGCTTACCCAGGATTGGCTAGCGGCGAATGACCGGCCATCCGTTCCACTCGGGGCCTTTACTCGGACTCTTCGCGCGTTGGGTCTCAGGACTGCCAACAAACACGTAGTCGGAATTGTACTGACTTCCCGCCAGCACCATTGATCCCCTACCAGATCTGGTAGGGGATCCCATTCTATCGACAAGGAAAGACTAATGACGACCCCCTGGTACATGAATTCCACTGACACGACGAGCGTGGACAAGGGAAGTCGGGAGCGCAACGAGAAGCACATTCGCTCTATTGCTGAGACTGCCAGCGAAGAGGCTGACGCTGTCTCGGCTCACCTTCGTGCCGCTGAGGCAAAGGGAGTCCAGCTAAGCGTCACCCAGCGAATGGCTATGGGCTACGCGTCCAATGCCCGAGCGGCTGCCAATCAGCTTCGCAACAACTGAACTTCGAGAGGACAGCACCCATGACTGACAACCCACGCGCCGCCACTCAGGACGAGATCGAGAAGGCTCGTGCTGCCGCTGAGGCCGCCGCAGCGAAGCTAGCCAAGCTCCAGGCCGCCCAGGATTCGAAGGACGCCCAGGAAGCCGCACAGCGCGCCGAACGGGAGCTTGCGTACGCCCGTGCGTTTCATGCTGGTTGGCGTCAGCGCGCCGACGATTCAAAAGCAGTCGCTGGCACTACTTCCGTTTCGTATGACCCTGAAACCATGGGTTTCCTTGAAGGGCTTATCCGCATGGGCGTCGGGCGTGAGAACCGACGGGCAGTGCTGGAAGCTGCACAGCGCGCAGAGTCCATCATGGGGGTTCCCACCTCGCAGAGTAATGTTCCGGAGGCTCGGTACTACTCGCCGGATATAGCCGCGCACATTAACCAGATCATTGGTACTGAGGTTACGCGCCGCAATGCCGAGTTCCGGGATGCGCTGGACGCGGAGCGCGAGAAGTTCATTAGCGATGAGGCGTAGTCATGGCGCATGACGCATTGGATCCAGGCCCGAATCACGACTTCCCATATTTCCCAAGGCTGCCGGACGGTTCGCCCGCATGGTCTGATCGCTGCCCCGCTGACTATCACGGTTCGCGTGTGCCTCGGGGCGTGACCACCATTGTTCGGGACCGTGAGCGCTACCTCATCGACCAGACCCCGCACGACGCCGAGAGCAATCCGATTAGCCCGCCAGTTCTGCCATGATGGGCGTGAGTCCTTTCTGTGAGCTGTGCCCCCGGATGCCATACGGCACGGAGACTACAGCCGTCGTGTCTGCCTGGTATCCGCTCGCCCGGGCCGAGTTGATCGCCCGGGGTATCCGTCCGGACTATCCCGGGTACCGGAAGTCCATGTGCCTGGCTTGCTACCAGGCGTGGAGTCGCCGTTGATGAGAGGTGCCCTGTGTCCGACACAGGGCACCTAGTCCTTTGTCCCGTCATTGTCCAGTGCCACCCGCGCCCTTTCAGAGAAGTCATCCACCGCTTCCATGAAATTACAAAAGCGCGTAGCTCCATCCCGCCACTGGTCAGACAGACTGGGCATGCCTGGAAGAGTGACAGGCACACGCATTACTGCAAGCACGGCATACACCTCACGAGACCTTTTGTCGACAAGAGCTGCCGCCGCACTCACTTCTTTAGGGCCAGCAAGTTGAACCCGTGTAGATATCTTCTTCACATTCTCGTGGAGACCCTTGGATTCGCGGATTACCGTCACCAAATCCATCCCCGCCGGAAGGATTCGAAGACGATCTAGGTCGCTAAAATCTTCTGGTGTCGGAGCTAGCAGCAGTTTGGTGAGGTCTGAGTGTGCGTGAGCTGCGGTGATGAGCTCTTCGTAGACGGCCTGCCGCGCATCACGTCGCTGCCGAAGATGCTCAGCCCTCGCTACTGTCCTCGTCTGCGCGCGTGCTGACCAGCCGGTAGCCACCGACGCGCCAATGGTCGCCACCGAACCCGCCAACGCCCCGAGCACTGCTGCCAATCCTGCGTCCATGCGAGCAACCTTCTTGGCTCAGAAGACGGGCCGTCAAGGGGGACGATGCGACAGTGGGCACGGCCCGTTCCCTTGCGCAACCCTCCTCCCCTCGCCGGCATTTGGGCCCCACCCCCACTGACCAGCAGACACGCCCCCATGGGCTCCACCCGACCCCCCTTAGCTGCCGCTATGCCCCCAGTCACGGGCGGGCACTCCGACCCTTGGAGAAGCCATGCCACGAAAGCGCAGGAAGCCATGCACTCAGCGCGGTTGCAGCGAACTCACGGATGGTGGTCCGCGCGCTGAACGCAAGAGGCAGAGAGAGCAGCAGCGAGGCTCAGCGGGTAAGCGCGGGTATGACGTTGGATGGCGGCCAAAACGAAAGGCTGCCGTGATGTGTGATGTGCAGTCGACGTACGAATGTCGCGGACCATTGACAGTTGAGCTGCAAGAAATTGCTGGCAAGAGGCGAGTCAATGCCTGATGCGCCAAAGCACTTGAAACCGTTGTGCCCTGTCTGCCACGACAAGGAAACAGTCAAGCATCAGCCGGGCGGGTGGGCTGCCACGAAGGCCAAGCCAAAGCGGAATGACGTTCCGCCGTGCTGATTTCCGCTGCCTCTCCTCGCTGCCCCTGGGGGGTGCCCCCCTCCCAGTCCCCTAGTCACTCGGCAGGGAGCGCAAGCGCTAGCCCCGGGGCAGTGAGCGTTTTTGGAGACCTAATCCAACCCCTGAATATCTGACCACACGTTGAGGAGTCGTCACCATGGCTGACCGATACCGCCCGAAGCCAGCACTACAGCGAATGCGAGAGGGCAACCCCAGCAAGAAGGCCATCAAGGAAGGTGTCGTAATCCCGCGCGCTGTCCTTATGGAGCCGGATTGGTCGGCCGTCTTCAAGGCGTCGAAGTCTGCCAGCGTGGAAGCCGAGAATGCCCGTTGCCGTGAAATGGCTTCCGAGGAATGGCGGCGCATCGTTCCGATACTCGAAGTCTCGGCGGGCATAGGGGAAGTGGACCATTCGACGGTCAAGGATCTCTGCGTCTGCGTCGCGCGTATCGACCAGTGCGAGCGTGAGCTTTCTGAGCGCGGACTCATGGTCACCGCTGAGCGAGGAACTGTGAAGAATGGCGCTGCCACGATTGCTGGCCAGTACCGGTCACAGCTTGCCCGCTATATCCGCGAGCTGGGGCTAAGCCCGTCTGCCCGAACTGCAATCACAGTCCCTCAGCCTTACGACGGCGACGACGACATTTGGGATTGACCTGCGAGCCGGCCCCGTACCCGCTGCCTTTCTGGTGGCAGGTACGGGGCATTTTGTGTTTCATCCCACGGCGTCAATGGCTGCGGTGATGAGCGACCGAGCCTCAGCCCCGTAGGCCGCAACCCTCTTCAGGTTCCCAAATGCCTTGAGGTACAAAGCTACGTCACTCGGCTGAGTTTCCTTGATGGCTGCCGACAGGGTTTCGACGTGGACACGCTGGCCGTCAAAAATTGTGAACGTTTCCAGCGGCCATGCTTGCCGGGGCGCCGTGAACGGGATAATTCCCAGCGAGACTGAAGGAAGCGCCATCACGGACAGCAGATGACCCAGCTGAGCGGCCATTATTTCCGCGCTGCCGATCCGGTACCGCAAGACTGATTCCTCAACCAGAACGGCAAATCGGTGGTCACCTTCACGGATCACGTGCGATCGGTTCATTCGGGCTGTCACAGCCTCTGAGACGTCATTAGGTGCCCCTCGGAACTGAGCGATTGAGGTCAGCAGGGCCGTTGCGTAGCCGGGAGTTTGGAAGAAGCCAGGCACCACGTTGGAGCAATAGACGTGGAATTGCTGCGTCTGCTCATAGAGGGGTACACCCGACTCCTGTAGCTGCCTCAGTCCAGTTCGTTGCAGGCGTTTCCATTGGACGTACATGGACTCAGCCTGACGGTTGGCGGCAATCAAGTCATCGGCGGTTCCCGGCATCCCGCATGCTGTGCACCAGGCCCTTATGTCAGCGTCGCTGGGTGGTGTTTTAGCGTGCTCAATCCGCGATGACTTGGACTCACTCCACCCGCACCGGACAGCCAACTCACGGCCCGTGATTCCTGCGTCAAGCCTCATTTCCCGCAACCGACTGGCTACGGCTTCCCTGGCTTGTTGGGCTTTGGACGAAGGGGATGACATGAATCGGCTGTCCGGTTGCTCAGATCTTATATTCGCTGTGCGGGGTGGCTCGCTGCCAGATGTCCTCAAACGCGTTGACACAAAGCTTCAACATGCCTGCGTCTGAGCTGAGTTCATCCGTCACGTGGTGGCCGTCCCCAGCGAAGTGGTGGATGCGGAGTAGCTTGCCGTCGAACAGCCAGAAGTCATTGGCGGGAACCAGGAAGCCCGTTGCCTGACTACGTGGAATCCAGCGCACCTCTTCGCCAGCAATGAGGTTGGCCTGCGTGGCGTAGTGCTCCCAGCGGATGTACTCGCTGACAGGCTCTGAGACCACACGGGCACGACGAACGGCCACACCACGGGCTACGGCATCGGCAATGGACTGGTGGAAGGGGTGCCACCAGGATTCGCGGTTGTTCCAGTCAACGCGTTCCCCGCGCCGCCATGCTTCTAGCCGGGGGTTGGTGCCGTAGTCATCCCGCATTTCCAAATGGAGAGCGGTGTCACGGGTGTTGGCCAGTAGCTCAGTGAACGGCGGAACGCTCGACGGCATCGCATGCTTCCCTGATCATCGGCACCATGCGCGCCGGAATCCTGATGACTTCTTCGGTATCCGGGATCGATCCGTTGGCCGGCGTGTTGGACTCGCAGGCCGCGCGGAGTTCAAAGCTGGCCTTCCAGCCCTGCAACACGAGTTCTCCCGCCTCTTCATCGGCCCAGACGGTAGGGCAGTGCTCAAGGTCGGTGTTCGGGTCGATCCCGACGAACCGTAGCGCCATGACAGCCTCTCTCCGTTGCGGATTGCATGAACTTGCAGAGTCCATAGTCCAGTTGCTGGGTTCGCAGTCAAGACCGCCTGTTAGGAATCAGCGTGCAAGCTCATGCAAGTTGCTGGAACCCTCAAGGCCCGACTCCTAGCGTCGCCATCACCACGACGGAGGGGACGGCGGGACATGGCGGAGACAGCAGCGACCGACGCACGACTTTGGGAGTACGAGACTTTCGCCCCGGCGGGCGAGACGTGCCCCTCGTGCCTCAAGCCGGTAGGCACTCTGGACCGTTGCCGCCGAGGCTCCATTCCCCGAGCATCCGGGCCCGATGTGGTTGTGTACCGACACATTGATTGCGCCGACCCGGCGGGGCTCAAGAGGCGCGCGAAGCGATGACCCTTCCCGTCGGCAAGGTGGACCGGTTGGAGCCTGTAGCGCATCCTCGTTGCCGGTTCTGTGTGGGTCGGCATGTGGCCCGGGAGGTTGCCCGTCAGAAGGGCGCCATGGGGCTTGTGAGGCTCTATAACCGGCAGATGCAGCAGCACCCCCACCACGAGCCCGAAAGGCCGTCCGACGGCCCAGTGGGCATCTGGGAGCAGTGACCGCCCCTCACCGGCGGCGTTCGCCCTTTGTCGTCACCCGCAAGCCCCAACGTCAGAATGGCGGCCGGACGGGCGGGGAGCCCCGTTGGTCGCTCTGGAAGGAGGGGGATCTGTGCGGGTACTGCTGTGGCGATACCCGGGTTTGGTGCCCGGACTGTGGCGGGTTCGCCGGTTGCTCCACCTGCAAGCGCACATACAAGGTTCCGTGCCCTCAGTGTTCCGGGGGTACCCGCGAGAAATTCCGTCCTTAGACCCGCCCCGTCTGTGCGTCTCCCCCGGCGCATGGGTGGGGCTTCCTGCTGCCCAACTCCCGCCGCGTAGACGCTGGTCAGAGCCTCGCGGTAACCTGTGGCTCTCGTGGTTCAAGGGCAGGCGATGTCGCTCCAGATCTCGACGCGCATGATCCTTCTTCTCTCCGGGTTCATTGGGTCGCCGCGGCTGCGAGCCGCGGCGGTTTCCTGTTCAACCAACTGGCGGAGCGTCTCATTCCCCGGACGCGGCCTGCGGGCCGACGCTGAGCCAGAGCGTGAGGTGGGAGCCGGACCGCGCGGCCCCGGCCGGATCCGGGCGCCAGCCGTGGCGGGCGTAGAAGGCCTGGGCCCGGAGGTTGTGCTCGTAGACCTCCAGCCGGGCCCGCTCGACACCGGCCCGCCGCCAGGCGTCGAGGCAGGCGGCGTGCAGGGCGGCCCCAGTGCCCCGGCGCCAGTGGTCCGGGTCGACGTGCAGCTGGGTGAGGGTGGTCTCGCCTTCCGCGGTGCGGAAGGCGGCGACCCCGGTGACCTCACCGTCCTGCTCCGCGCAGAGCACCCCGCCGTCGGCGGCGGCCCGTGCGACGGCCCGGGACCAGCCCTCGCGGGTCCGCGCGAGTTCGGCTGCGCCTGCGTAGGCCTGCTCGGGGACGCGGCCGCGGTAATAGGTGGCCCGGGCCCGGCTGTGGAGGGCGGCTATGGCGTCGAGGTCTGCGGGTTGCGCGGTCCTGATCATGGGAAAGGAAACGCGCCGGGAACCGTGTCGGTTCCCGGCGCGCCCTGCGATGACCGGCGCGGCTACTTCTTCAGCCACGCCGCCATCATCTTCTGGGCGATGGGAGCGGCGAGCTTGCCGCCGCCGATCTCGGAGCGGTCGGTGTCCGAGTTCTCGATCACCACGGCAACCGCGATCTGCTTGCCGCCCTGCTTGCCGTACGAGGTGAACCAGGCCAGCGGCGGCAGGCTGTTGTTCACGCCGCGCTGCGCGGTGCCGGTCTTGCCGCCCACCTCGGCGCCCGCCACCTGGGCGGGCTTGCCGCCGCCTTCGGTCGCGACCGTCCGCATGGCGTCCTGCAGCATCGACGCGGTCCTGGCGCTCATGACCTGCTCGGACTTCGGGTTCTTGAAGCTCTCCAGCACGTTGCCGTTCGCGTCGGTGACGTCGGAGACCGAGTGCGGGGCGACGAGCTTGCCGCCGTTCTCGATCGCGGCGGTCACCATCGCCATCTGGAGCGGGGTGGCCTGCACGTCGAACTGGCCGATACCCGTCTGCGCGACCTGGTCGACCGACATCTTCTTCGTCGGGTACTTGCTCCCCGGCCGGGCGGTGACGGGCGTCGCGGTCTCTGTGTTGAAACCGAGCTTCTCGGCCATCGCCCGCATCTTGTCCTGGCCGAGGTTGTGCGCCAGCTCCGCGAACACGTTGTTGCAGGACAGCCGCAGCGCGGTGCGCGCGGAGACGTTGTTGCAGGCCGCGGAGCCCGCCTCGCTGGGCAGCAGGGTCCGGGTCCCGGGGATCGTGTACGGGTCCGGGGTGCCGGTCGGCGTGTCGAGATTGGTGACGAGCCCGTTCTCGATGGCCGCCGCCAGGGTGACCAGCTTGAAGGTGGAGCCGGGCGCCTGCGGCTTGCGCAGGGCCACGTTCTCCATGGCCTTGCCCTTGTCCTCGATCAGCTTCTCCCAGGCCGCTTTGTCGTTGGCGCCCGTGATGCTGCCCGGATCGAAGGAGGGGTTGTTCACGATGGCGAGGATCTCGCCGGTCGCCGGGTCGATGGCGACGGCGGCGCCCTGCTTGCCCTGGAGCGCGTCGTACGCGGCCTTCTGCACGTCCTTGTCGACCGTGGTCAGCACGTTGCCCGGCGCGGCCCGCTTGTTGGTGAGCATGTCCATCACGGTCTTGAGCCGGTCGTCGGAGCCGTTGAGGATCTTCTTGTAGACGCCTTCCAGCATGCTCGTGCCGAAGGCCTGGGAGCTGTAGCCGGTGAGCGGCGCGTAGAGCGGACCGTCGACGTACGTGCGCTTGTACCCGAAGTCCTTTCCGTCCGTCTTCACCGAGCCGGTGATCGCCTCCCCGCCCACGATGATGTTGCCCAGCGGGTTCTCGTACTGCCCGATGAGGTTCCGCCGGTTGTTCTCGTTGTCTGCGAGGGCCTGGCCTTGGTAGGCCTGCACCCAGGTGACCCGCACCAAAAGGGCCAGCACCAGGAGCAGACAGAAGACCGACGCACGCCTGATCGTCTTGTTCATCCCCCAGAAGGACGCACCAAGGCCCCCGGTCGTTCCGCTCTGCCCCGATTGTGTCCGGGTTCTCAGCTTTTCTTCATGAAGCCGCCCTCGTAGGCCGCGATGACCGCCTGGGTGCGATCGCGGGAGCCGGTTTTGGAGAGGACCGCGGCGACGTGGGTCTTGACCGTCTGGGGGCCGACGCCGAGGCGTTCGCTCATCTCGTGGTTGGACAGTCCGGTGGCCATCAGGCGCAGTACGTCGGCCTCCCGCTCGGTGAGCCGGGCCACCCAGGGGGCGGCGGGGTCCGGGACCCCGGGGGCGTACGAGGCGGCGAGCGAGCGGACGGCCGCAGGGAAGAGCAGGCAGTCGCCGCGGGCGACGAGGCGGACCGCGCCGATCAGCTCGTCGGGGTCGGCCCGCTTGAGGAGGAACCCGGAGGCGCCCGCGCGCAGCGCTTCGTAGACGTACGCGTCGTTCTCGAAGGTGGTGACGACCACGATCCGGGGCGGTTCGGCCATGCCGGCGACGATCTGCTCGGTGGCCCGGATGCCGTCGATCTCGGGCATCCGGACGTCCATCAGCACCACGTCGGGGGCCAGGGAGCGGACCAGCGGGACGGCTTCCGCGCCCGAGGCCGCCTCGCCGACCACCTCCAGGTCCGGTTCGGCCTCGAGGATCACCCGCAGGGCGGTGCGGACCATGCGCTCGTCGTCGGCGAGCACGATGCGCAGCGGCGGCCGCCGTGCCGCGGGCACCGCGCTCATCGGGGTCCCCCGCCGAGCGGAAGGACGGCCCGCAGCCGCCACAGCCCCTGGTGCGGGCCCGCTTCGACGCGGCCGCCCAGCAGGGTGGCCCGCTCGGCGGCGCCGTGCAGCCCGCGGCCCCCGCCGGTGCGGGGCTGCTGCCCGTCGGGGGTACCCGGCGGATTGGTCATGGTGATCTCCAGTTCACGGTGGTTGCTGCCGGTGCCGTCCTTCCTGCCCTGTACGGCGATCCGCAGCTCGACGGGGCCCTCGCCGTGGCGCAGGGCGTTGCTCAGGCCCTCCTGGACGATCCGGTACGCCTCGCGGGAGGCGATCGCCGGGAGCTGCGCCCAGTCCCCCGCCGGTCCGGGGTCCTGCTGGGCGGTGACGGTGGTGCCGGCGGCCCGGGTGCGGGCCAGCAGCCCGTCGAGGTCGGCGGCGAGGGTCGGCGCGGGTGCGGCGTCGGGCCGGGCCGGGTCGCCGTCCCGCAGCAGGCCCAGCACGGCGTCCAGCTCGCCCACCGTCCGCCGGGTGGTGTCCTCGATCGCGGCCAGTGCCTCCCGTACGAACCCGGGGTCGCTGTCGAGCACCCGTCGGGCGGCGACCGCCTGGAGGGTGACGGCGCTCAGGGCGTGCCCGACCGCGTCGTGCAGCTCCCGGGCCAGCCGGTTGCGCACGGCCAGGTCGGCGGCCCGCTCCTCGGCCGCGGCCAGCCGGTCCGCCGCCGTCGGCCCGAGCAGTACGGGGGCCAGCCGGGCCAGCAGCGCCCCGGCCCCGGCGGCGCACAGGACGAGCCCGCACAGCAGCCCGATCCCGAGCAGCGGGGCGGTGTACGGCGCGGCGTCGCTGCTGAACCAGCCCAGGCCCGTCGGGTCCTCCCGCAGCGCCCTCACGAACGGCAGCGCGATCAGCACCACTGCCATGGGCGGCACCGCGAGGCTCATCCCGCTGATCGCCGCGCCGACCCCCAGGTGCAGGGTCCACCAGGCCGAGGTCCGGCCCCGGGCCGCCCAGGACCGGGCCGGCCCCTCCGCCAGCCGCTCGCCCGGCACCCCGCACAGGGCCCGTACGGCGCCCACCGACATCGGCCTGACGAGCCCGAAGACGGCGGTCGCCGCGGCCATGGGCAGGGAGAGCCCGTAGGAGGCGAAGGTCAGCGGGGTGGAGCCGAAGACGTTGCCCTCGCCTGCTACGACACTGACCACCACCTGGGCGAGGAGGAAGTAAGGCATCAACAGGGCCCCGCCCAGGATCAGGTGCACCCAGCGCAGCCTGGCCCGCGCCCCCAGCACCCGCCCCACACCGACCCGTATCCCCGCCCACATCCCACTGCCCCCCGGCATCCCGCTGACCCAGCCCTGTCTGCCCTGTCTTGCCCCGGCTGCCCCGGCTGCCCCGGCCCCAGCCCCCGACGTTCCTCTCCCGCTCGCGCCCCTCCGTGTCACCCAGCGCTGCGTCGTGAGGCGAGGAACCGGGCCAGGACGGCTGCGGCGAGCAGACCGGTGATCATCTGGCCAGCGTAGGTCAGCACCGTCGCGGTGGTGACCTCCTTCTCGGCATCGGTGCTGCCCGTCGCGGCGATCAGCAGCCACAGGCCCCAACTCGCCGCGGCCGCCGCCCCGGTCCACGCGATGGCCAGTGCCCACCGGGCCCGTCGAGCTCCGCCCCGGGCCAGGTTCACTGCGCCCGCCCCCGCGACCAGCGCGCATATCCCGTGGGTGGCGAACACCACGCCCGTCTCCGGACTGAACTGCGCGATCTGTGAGGCGCTGAGCCCGGCCGTGCCGCCGAAGGCCCAGGTGAGCTGCGCCGCCGCCACGGCCACGGCCATCACCGCCGCGGCTCCCGCCACCACCCCCGTGGGTGACGGGAGCCGCTTCCCCTGGACGCCCTGCCACCGGCTGCCCCAACGCTTCCGCGCATAGGGGACGAACAGCCCGGCCAGGGCTATGGCCTGCACGGTGAAGCCGCTGTAGACGGCGTTGAAGACCCAGGGGTCGAGGAAGGGCTCCTTGGCCGCCTCCGCGGCCGCGCCCGGCCCCAGCCCCACGGCCCTCATGAGGAGTTGGGCGGGGAAGGCCACGACGATCGGAACGAGCAGCCCGGTGGCGACGAAGACCGGGAGGGTCAGCAACCAGGACGGGACCCGCCTACCCCAGGGCCGGGTGAACACCAGCACCAGCACGATGACGGCCGCGTCCATGACCAGAGTGACGGCGTTCGCCACTTTGAAGAACATCCCGGGCTCCAGCAGCACGCTGCCGTCCGGTATCCCGATGTGGCTCCCCGCCAGCCAGGCGCCCTTGAGGCAGAGATACGGCAGGGTGGCGGCCAGGGCCACCGCCCGCAGGACCCTGCGCCCGGTCCCCAGGCCGGGGGCCGACGGCTGCGCCGCGTACGCCGTCTCGCTCGTGTGCACCGCTCGTGTGGTCATGACTCAACGGTCGCGGGCACGCCGCCCCGCCGCCTCCCCCATGAAGGTGAACCGTCTCCCCCACCCGGGGGAGACGGTTCGCATACGGCGGGCCTGCCTCCACGGCTTCTCATGCGGCGGGCCCACCTCCACCGACTCACATACGGCGGGTCGCCACCGACAGCCGGTCCCGCGCCTCGAACAGTGCCGCCTTGATCTTCTGCTCGTGGCCCGCCGTCAGCCGGGCCACCGGCACCGAGCAGCTCACCGCGTCCCGGGCCGGCGTCCGGTACGGCACCGCCACCCCGAAACAGCGCAGCCCGAGCGTGTTCTCCTCGCGGTCCACCGCGTAGCCCTGCTCCCGTACCAGCGCCAACTCGTCGACGAGCTGCTCCCGGTCAGTGATCGTGTGCTCGGTGACCGCCTCCAGCCGCCGCGGCAGGAGCGCCCGTACCTCCCCGTCGGAGTGGGTCGCCAGCAGGGCCTTGCCCAGCGCCGTCGAGTGCACGGGCAGCCGCCGCCCGACGCGGGTGAACGGCCGCAGGTAGTGCTGGGACTGGCGGGTGGCCAGGTAGACGACGCTCGTGCCGTCCCTCCGGGCCAGGTGGATGGTCTCGGTGGTGTCGTCGGAGAGCCGGTCCAGGGTGGGCCGGGCCGCGGCGACGACCTCGTCCCCGTCGATGTACGAGCTGCCGACGAGCAGGGCCCGTACGCCGATGCCGTACCGGGTGCCCGTCGCGTCCGTCTCCACCCACCCCAGGTTCACCAGCGTGCGCAGCAGCATGTAGAGGCTCGACTTGGGCAGCGAGAGGTCGTGCTGGATGTCGGCCAGGCTGTGCAGTCCGGGCCGCGCCGCGAAGTGCTCCAGCAACAGGACCGTGCGGACGGCCGATTTGACGGCCGCCGGCGCCCCCGGGCCCCCCGGCCCCTCCGGTTCCGCGGCGGACCGGTCCGGCTCAGCTGTGGTCATTCGCCTTCTTGCCCCTCTTGTCTCTTGTCAACGCGGAAGACCCGGAAATAGAGTCCGGAGCGGATGTGATCATTCATCCATCGGAACGGCGTTCAGAATACTGAACGCCACCGCGCGGGTCAGCGTAGATCCAGGAGGCAGTGCGCCATGGCAGCAACACCAGTCTGGAGTGTGGACCCCCGCACCGGGAAGCAGCGCGAACAGGTTGCGGTGGAAGCCACATCCAGTGAGGTGGACGAGGCCGTACGCGCCGCCCACGCGGCCCGCGGCGCGCTCGTCGACCGCACCACCCGCGCGGCCTTCCTGCGCGCGGCCGCCGAGCTGCTCGACGAGGCCGCGGACCACGTGATCGAGGCCGCCGACGCCGAGACCGCCCTCGGGCCGGGCCGGCTCACCGGCGAGCTCGCCCGCACCACCGGCCAGCTGCGGGCCTTCGCCGACGCCGTGGACGAGGGCTCCTACCTCGACATCCGCATCGACCGCGCCGACACCGGCACCGTCCCGCCGCGCCCCGAACTGCGGCGCTACAAGGTACCGCTGGGCGTGGTCGCGGTCTATGCCGCCTCCAACTTCCCGCTCGCGTTCTCCGTCCCCGGCGGGGACACCGCGAGCGCGCTGGCCGCCGGCTGTCCGGTGGTCGTCAAGGCGCACCCCGACCACCCGGCCACCTCCGAGCTGTGCGCCTCGCTGCTGCGCCGGGCGGCCGTGGCGGCCGGGCTGCCGGCCGACGTGGTCTCCGTCGTCCACGGGTTCGACGCGGGCCTGGAGCTGATCCGCCACCCCCTCGTCTCCGCTGCCGGATTCACCGGTTCCATCCGGGGCGGGCGGGCGCTGTTCGACGCGGCCGCCGCCCGTCCCGTCCCCATCCCCTTCCACGGCGAACTCGGCTCCCTCAACCCCGTCGTGGTCACCCCCGCGGCCGCCGCCGAGCGTGCCGAGGAGATCGCCGCCGGGCTCGCGGGCTCGGTCACCCTCGGGGTCGGCCAGTTCTGCGTCAAGCCGGGCCTGGTCCTGATCCCCGAGGGCGCGGACGGCGACCGGTTCACCGGCGCGCTGACGAAGGCCCTCGGCGAGACCGAGCCGGGCGTCCTGCTCGACCACCGGATGCGGGAGAACTTCGTCTCCGGCGTGCGCGAGCGGGCCGGGCTGCCCGGCGTCACCGCGCCCGTCACCCCGGGTTCCGGCGGCGAGCACACCGTCGGCGCGGGCTACCTGACCGTGCCGGCCGGGACCCTCCTCGAGGGCGGCGCGTACGAGGTGCTGCTCGAGGAGTGCTTCGGACCGGTGACCGTGGTCGTCCGGTACGCCGACCAGCGCGAGGCAGGGTCGGTGCTCGGCCTGCTCGCCGGGAACCTGAGCGCCACGCTCCAGCTGTCCGCGGCCGAGGCCAGCGGCGGTCCTGGCCCGGCGGCGGAGCTGATCGCGCAGGTCACGGCGCTGGCCGGGCGGATCGTGGTCAACGGCTGGCCGACCGGTGTCGCGGTGGCCCCCGCCCAGCACCACGGCGGCCCGTACCCGGCGGCGACCTCGCACTCCACGTCGGTCGGCGGGACCGCCATCGAACGCTGGCTGCGGCCGGTGGCCTACCAGTCGGTGCCGGACCCGCTGCTTCCGGCGGAACTGCGCGAGGCGAACCCGCTGGGGCTGCCGCGCCGCGTCACCGGCGACTGAGGCGGGCCGCGGGTCAGGCCCTGCCCGCCACGGGCCCCGGCCTGCCACGCCCTGACCCGCCGGGCCGTAAACCCGTTGCCTGCCCCGCCCGCGCGGGGGCAGGCTGCCGGTCATGCCGAGACCTCACGGATTCACGTACGAACAGCGCAGCGACAACAGCGTGGCCATCACGCACCAGGGCCGGGCCGCGAGCACCCTGCGGGGCGGGCGGGCCGAGAAGTTCCTCGCCGAGGTCGAGTCGGGCGACGCGCAGCTCGTGATGGCCCGCTGGACCGGCGCGTACAAGTTCGGCAACGAGCGGACGGCGAAGAACCACCCCCGCAACCGGCGCTGAAATCCGCGGCGAGGGTAAGGGAACGGCAAAGGGCCTCCGGTCGTTGTCCCGGCATGACCGCTATGACCCCAGGTTCCAACCTGCCGCTCAATACCGTCCGTGTGACGGTGGACGTGGCTGCCCCGGTGCGGCTCGACGTGTCGGGACTCCTTCTCGCGGCGGACGGCAAGGTGCGTTCCGACGCCGACTTCATCTTCTACAACCAGCCGTCCGGTCCCGGTGTCAGCCACCGGTCGGGCGGCGGGGCGGCGCCGGACTCGATCACGGTGGACACGGGCGCGCTGCCGCCGGGCATCGAGCGGATCGTGGTCACGGCCAGTCCCGACGCCGCAGGTCAGACCTTCCAGGGCATCGAGCCCACGGCCACCGTGCGGAATGCGGACAGCGGCGCGGTGATCGCCACCTTCACCCCTCCGCAGCTGGGCACCGAGACCGCGCTCGTGGTCGTCGAGGTCTACCAGCGCGGCGGCGCGTGGAAGGTGCGTGCGGTCGGCCAGGGGTACGCCAACGGCCTCGCCGGGATCGCGACCGACTTCGGGGTCTCCGTGGACGAGGAACCCGCCCCGCCGCCCGCGGCCGCCCCGCAGGCTCCTGCAGCCCGGGTCACCCCTTTGGCCCCGGTCACCCCTTCGGCCCCGGTCTGGGGTCAGACCCCCTCGGCGCCGTCCGCCCCGTCCCCCTCCTCCTGGCCGAGCGCCCCCACGGCGCCGGCGGCCCCTGCCGCTCCGCCCGCGCCGCCGGCCGCGGCCCCTGCCGCCGCCGGCACCGGGAAGATCAACCTCGACAAGGGCCGGGTCAGCCTCCAGAAGAACCAGACGGTCTCCCTGGTCAAGAACGGCCGCCCGCTGCTCTCCCAGGTGAAGATGGGCCTGGGCTGGGAGCCTGCGTTCCGCGGCCGGGACATCGACCTCGATGCCTCCGTCATCGCGTACGGCCCGCAGCGCAACCACATCGACAGCTGCTACTTCGGCAAGCTGTCGATCCTGGGCGGCGCCATCAAGCACTCGGGCGACAACCTCACCGGTGAGGGCGCCGGGGACGACGAGGTGATCGTGGTGGACCTCGGGCGGCTGCCCGCCGAGGCCACGGGCCTGGTCTTCACGGTCAACTCCTTCTCCGGCCAGAAGTTCACCGAGGTCGCCAAGGCCTACTGCCGCCTGATCGACGCCGCGAGCGGGGAGGAGCTGGTGCGCTTCGACCTCACCGGCGCCCAGCCGCAGACCGGGGTCATGATGGCCAAGCTGGTTCGCCAGTTCTCGGGCGAATGGGAGATGACGGCGATCGGAGACTTTGTGAAGTCGCGCACAGTACGCGGCATGGTCCAGCCCGCCTCACAGGCACTCTGAGCAGGTGGGCGGGCACACGGAGCTACCGTGACCGATCGGCCCGAGGGCCGAGGTGATGGATTCCACCCTTAATCCGGAGGTGACTGTCAGTGCCCGCCCGTAGCCTTGAAAGCATGTACAGCACACTCCGGCCCGCGGGTCCCGCCCGTCCGTCCGCCGCTGAGGCGAACGAGGCGATACGGCACCTCGTCGAGACCCGGGTGGACGAGGAGTGGCCCTCCGAGGCGTACGAGTTCCTGCTCGAGGAATGGGCCGCAGCCAGCCACGCCGAGACCGCCGCCGCTCAGTGAACGACCGAAGGCTCGCCGCCGCCCGGTGAACGGGCGGCGGCGCAGCCGCCGATCGTGAGTACCGGCCGCCGGAATACCGGCCTCCGGTCCGTCGGCGGCCGAGGCGTCAGTGCGCGCGCCGCCACGGTCCGGTGATCGCGAGCATGATGCCGGGGTCCTGGATGTTGGCGTACAGCGTGCGCCCGTCAGGGGAGAAGCAGACCCCCGTGAACTCCGAGTACTCCGGCTCCTCCGCCGTCCCCATGTTCAGCTCGTTGCGCGCCAGCGGGTAGGTGCGTCCCGACTCGGTTGCGCCGAACAGGTGCTGCAGGCCGCTGCCGTCCTCCGCGATGACCAGACCGCCGTACGGGGAGACCGTGATGTTGTCGGGGCCGTCGAAGGAGCCGTCCTTGGCCGGGTCGGCGTTCACCCCGAGCACCACCATCAGCCGGACCGTGCGCCGCTTCGGATCGTAGAACCACACCTGGCCGTCGTGCGCCGCGCCCGGGCTCTCCTCGCGGGCGTACGAGGAGACGAAGTAGGCGCCGCCGTCGGCCCACCACATGCCCTCCAGCTTGCGCGCGCGGGTCACCGCGCCGTCCGCGAACTGCTTGCGCACCGGCACCGTCCGCGCGTCGCGGTCCGCCACGTCCACCCAGTCGACCCCGTAGACGGTGCCGGTCTTCGTCGCGCGCGAGAGGTCGTCGACGAACCGGCCCGCACTGTCGAAGCACTTGGCGGCGGCCAGCACGCCGGCGTCGGCGGCGAGGGTACGGAGCTTGCCACGCCCGTGGCGGAAGCCGCTCGGCGGGGTCCAGCGGTAGAGCAGCCCGTTGGGGCCGGAGGCGTCCTCGGTCAGGTACGCGTGGCCCTGGCGCGGGTCGATGACCACGGCCTCGTGGGCGTACCGGCCGAAGGCCTTGACCGGCTTCGGGTCGCGGTTGGCGCGGCGGTCGTGCGGGTCGACCTCGAACGCGTACCCGTGGTCCTTGGTCATCCCGTTCTTGCCGGCGAGGTCCTCGGTCTCCTCGCAGGTCAGCCAGGTGCCCCAGGGGGTGGCACCGCCCGCGCAGTTGGTCGACGTACCGGCGACGCCCACCCATTCGGCGACCTCGCCGCCGCGCCGGACCTCGACGACCGTGCAGCCGCCGGCCGCGGCCGGGTCGTAGACCAGGCCCTCGGTGAGGGGGACGGGGTGCGCCCAGTTCTCCCGCTTGCCCTTGAGCTCGTGGTTGTTGACGAGGAGGGTGACCCCGCGGTGGCCCTCGAAGGCGGCCGTGCCGTCGTGGTTGGACGGCGTGGACTCGCCGGACTCGAGTGTGGTGACACCGCTGTGGGTGATCACGCGGTAGCCGAACCCGGCGGGGAGGGCGAGCAGTCCTGCCGGGTCCGGGAGGAGCGGGCCGTAGCCGGGCTCGCAGGGCCGGCCGTGCTCGTCGCGCCGGGTGCTGTCGTCGGCCGCCAGCGCTCCCGGGGCGGTGGCGAGTGCGCCGACCGTTCCGGTGAGCGCGACTCCCGCGCCGGCGATGACGGTGCGGGCGGTGAAGTCTCTACGGCTGAGCGGCATCGGGTCTCCAGGGGTGGGGAGGTGGTGAGCCTGTCGTGCGGTCGTCGGCGCACACGCTCCCGTCCGCACGTGAACGGCGGCTGAACTACCCGCGAAGGGAAACCGACCCCTTCCCGGTGGCCGGAATGGCCAACTCCGGCCCAGGAACGGCGCGTTCCGGGGCCCCCGCTCCCAGCACCCCCAGCGCGTCAGGACGGCCGCGAGCGGGCCTTGAAGGCGGCCTTGCGGGCCTCCTTGGCGGCCTTCTTGTCCGGGTGCACCCGGCCCATCGCCTCCAGCACGTACGCCGTCGCCGGGTGCTCCACCCGCCAGACCTGGTCGAAGAACCCGGCGTGGTGCGCGGTCAGCGACTCCATCAGCAGCGGCAGTTCCGCGGTCTCCCCGTCCGCCGCGAGCTGCGCCGCGATCGTGTCGACGGTCAGCCAGAACACCATCGCTCCGTCCGGCGCCGGTACGTCGGCCACCCCGCGCTCGGACAGCCAGACCCGGGCGAGCCCGCCGAGCTCCGGGTCGTCGAGCACCGCGCGCACCGCAGGCTCGGCCTCCGGGCCGGCCGGGGCGAGGGCCTGCTGGCAGCGCAGCCGGCGCAGCGGGCCGCCCTCGTCGGCGCCGCGGGCGGCGGCCAGCAGTTCGGCGACCGCGGCGGGCAGTTCGCGGCCGGTGAGCCACTGCTCGATCTCGGCCTGGGCCGCACCCTCGGGGTAGCCGGAGACGGCGTCGAGAAGGGCGTCCGCGCCCTTGTCGGCCAGCTCTCCGACGGCGGGGGCGACGACCCCGGCCTCCAGCATGCGGGCGCGGATCCCGTACAGGCCGAGCGGGGTCAGCCGCACCATCCCGTACCGGGAGACGTCCTCGTCGTCGGCAGCGCCGCCCGCCACCGAACCGGCGGCGAGCTCCTCGTCGTCCGCCTCCGCCATCAGCGCCTCGTCGACGGGCCGGAACTCCACGAGCCCGATCGGCTCCAGCTGCCGGAACTGGTCGTCGAGGCGCATCATCGCGTCCGAGACCTGCTCCAGCACAGCGTCGGTCGGCTCGCTCATGTCCTCCGGGATGACCATCGAAGCGGCGAGCACGGGCAGCGGAACCGGGCCGTCCGAGGCGCCGCGCTCGGCGACGGTGAGCAGGTAGAGGTTGGCGAGGACCCCGTCGAGGAAGTCCGCCTCGCGGCGCGGGTTCCAGTCCAGCTGGTCGAAGTCGATCTCGCCGCCCGCGTCCAACGCGTCGACGAGGCCGTCCAGATCGGGCACGGCCGTGTCCGCGAGGACGGTGTCCAGGGCGGCCAGCCACAGGTCGAGCACCTCGCCAGGCGCGCCGCCGGTCACCAGAGCCAGGTCCTCGCCGGGCACGGCGGTGCCGGACTCCTCGTCGCCGTCGTCCTCGGGCTCGGTCACGTCGACCAGGCCGGTGTCCACGGCCACGCGCCATGCCTGGCTCGCGAGGACCGGTCCTTCCTCGTCGGCGGCGTCGAAGCCGAGCGCGGCGGCGGCCCCGGGCAGCTGTGCGGCGACGAGTTCGCCGCCGATGTCGACGCGGGTGTCCGGTCCGGCCCAGCGGGCCAGCCGTACGGCGCGGGCGAACAGCGGGGCGACGAGGGCGTCGCGGGCCAGTTCCGCATCGGAGGGCAGCCGTACGGGCGGCAGCGTGGCGTGCGGCTCTGCGGACATGGGGCGGTCTCCTCGCGGACGCAGTGGGGCGGTGGGCACGGCCGCCGTGGGGCGGCGGTCGGGCCGCCCCCGGGGCGGTGGTCCGGCCGCCGCGGGCGGTCGTACGGCGCACAAGCGTAGACGCATATCGGGCGCGTCCGGCGGGTCATCTCCCTTGGTTCATCCCACAGTCAGCTTCCGTATCCCCTGGAGGCCTTGACAACTTCCCTGGTCACACAGGAAATTGACGCGCGTAGACATATGGGGAACCACCGGGATTCCAGCGGATCTCCTGCGGCCCGGCCGCGGACCCACCGCACGTATCCCGCCAAAACCACGCATCACCGCCTTCGCTTCTCTCTTCCACACACCGGAGTTCCTGACCATGCGCTCCTCGCATCCCCGTTCCGCCGCCGTCTCGGCACTCGTCGCCACCGCCCTGGCCACCGGCCTGCTGGCGGGCACCGCCGACGCCGCCGAAGGCGCCGCGTCCGCCGATCCGATACGCATCCACGACATCCAGGGCACCACCCGGATATCGCCGCTCAACGGCAAGCAGGTCGCCGATGTCGCGGGCATCGTGACCGGCGTGCGCACGTACGGCTCGCGCGGTTTCTGGATGCAGGACCCGGACGCCGACGACAACGACGCGACGAGTGAGGGCGTCTTCGTCTTCACCAGCTCCGTCCCGACCGTCGCCGTCGGCGATGCGGTCAAGGTCTCCGGCCTGGTCGGCGAGTACATCCCCGGCGGCGTCTCCTCCGGCAACCAGTCGGTCACCCAGATCTCCAAGCCGGCCGTGACCGTCGTCTCCTCGGGCAACGCGCTGCCCGAGGCCGCCGCGATCAACGAGTACAACGTGCCCGCCGAGTACGCCCCGGCAGGCGACCCCGCCGCCGCCGGCAGCATCAACGGCCTGACCCTGGACCCCTCGCGCTACGCCCTGGACTTCTACGAGTCCCTCGAGGGCATGAACGTGAAGATCGGCACCTCGCGCGTGGTCGGCGCCACCGACCCTCACGCGGAGCTGTGGGTCACGGTGAAGGGCTGGGAGAACACCGCCAAGCGCGGCGGCACGATCTACGGCTCGTACGAGTCCCAGAACACCGGCCGGCTCCAGATCCAGCAGCTCGCGCCGCTGGCGGAGCAGCCCTTCCCGGTGGCCAACGTCGGCGACAAGCTGACCGGCACCACCGAAGGCCCGCTGGACTTCAACCAGTTCGGCGGATACACGCTGGCGGCCCGCACCCTCGGCACGGTCAAGGCGGGCACCCTCGCCCCCGAGAAGACCAAGGCGCAGGCCGCGAACGAGCTCGCGGTGGCCACGTACAACGTGGAGAACCTCGACCCGAGCGACCCGCAGGAGAAGTTCGACAACCTGGCGAAGGCCGTCGTCGCGAACCTCGCCTCGCCCGACATCCTGGCCCTGGAGGAGATCCAGGACGACAACGGCGCCAAGAACGACGGCACCGTGTCGGCGGAGCAGACGCTGACGAAGTTCACGGCGGCGATCGTGGCGGCCGGCGGCCCGGCGTACCAGTGGCGCACCATCAACCCGGAGGACAAGAAGGACGGCGGCGAGCCCGGCGGCAACATCCGCCAGGTGTTCCTGTTCAACCCGGCCCGCGTCTCCTTCACCGACCGTGCGGCGGGCGACGCGGTGACCGCGACCGGTGTCGTCAAGGAGCAGGGCAAGGCCGCCCTGACCCACTCCCCCGGCCGGATCGACCCGGCGAACCCGGCGTGGGCCGACAGCCGCAAGCCGCTCGCGGGCGAGTTCGTCTTCAAGGGCAAGACGGTCTTCGTGATCGCGAACCACTTCGGCTCCAAGGGCGGCGACGAGGGCCTGACCTCGTCCCACCAGCCGCCGGTCCGCTCCTCGGAGGCCAAGCGGCTGCTGCAGGCGCAGGCCGTGAACGGCTTCGTCAAGGAGCTCCTGGCGGCGGACAAGAACGCGAACGTCCTCGCCGTCGGCGACATCAACGACTTCGAGTTCTCGGGGACCACGCAGGCGCTGGAGGACGGCGGATCGCTGTACGCGGCGGTCAAGTCGCTGCCGAAGGCGGAGCGCTACTCGTACGTCTTCCAGGGCAACGCCCAGGTGCTGGACCAGATCCTGACCAGCCCGGCGATCAAGTCGTTCACGTACGACAGCGTGCACATCAACGCGGAGTTCTCGGCGCAGAACAGCGACCACGACCCGCAGGTGCTCCGCTTCCGCCCGTAACCGCGGTGCGGACCTGAGCCGCAGGGGGCCCGGACGCCGTCTCGTCCGGGCCCCCTGCCACACTTCCGGTCATGATCTTCCGTACTGCCACCCGTGAGGACCTGCCCGCCGTACTGGCCCTGCTGGCGGACGCCGGCGAGGAGGAGCGGGCCGAGGTCACCGAGGCGCACGAGCAGGCTTTCGCCGCGATCGAGGCGGACGCCCGCAACGAGATGCTGGTCCTCTGCGAGGGCGGGACGGGGACGGTGCTCGGCTGCCTCCAGCTGACGTACGTCCCGGGCCTCGGCCAGGGCGGGCGGGAGCGGGCGCTGGTCGAGGCGGTGCGGATCCGCGAGGACCGCCGGTGCGGCGGGCTGGGCGCGGAGCTGATGCGGCTGGCGGTGGCGCGGGCGCGCGAGCGCGGCTGCGGCCTGGTCCAGCTGACCAGCAACAAGCAGCGGGCGGACGCCCACCGCTTCTACGAGCGGCTGGGCTTCGCGCGCAGCCACGAGGGCTTCAAGCTGCGCCTGGCGGAGTGAGCGGGGAGGCCTCCGGACCGGTTCGGGGGACAAGTGGGGACTTTCGCCCCTGGCGTGACGCTCGCCACATCACTCCCCATTCGACCCGGGTTGTGGTGTTGAGTGTCCCCACGCTCGACAGCGTCCCCACGCTCGGCCATGTCCGCCCGTATCCCCGGAGGACCGCGTGTTCCCCTCCATCTCCCTCGCCCAGGAAATCGGCCTTGCCGTCCTGCTCGTGGCCGCCCTCGTCTGGGTGCTCGGCCTCGGCCACATGCTGTGGGACGCCCGCTTCCACCACCCGGAGCCCGGCGCGTTCGAGGGCATCGCGGTGATCCCGGCGCAGCGCACTGCTGCCGCGCACCCGATGGAGTCGGTCGAACTGACCGAGGCGGAGGAAGAGGCCTTCGCCGGCCTCATCCGCACCCTCCCCCACTCCTGACCGACCCGTCCTCCCGCGCTCGGGGCGGGGGGACGTTCCCGGGACCGGGAGAAACACGACGCCCTCACCACCCCTTGCCGGGGTGATGAGGGCGTCGTGGCCGTACCGGGCAGCCGGGGCCCGTAGGCGTCAGTTGTGGGAGTGGAGGACCTCGTTCAGGCCGCCCCAGACCGCGTTGTTCGGGCGGGCCTCGACCGTGCCGGTGACCGAGTTGCGGCGGAAGAGGATGTTGCTGGCGCCCGAGAGCTCCAGGGCCTTGACGATCTGGCCGTCCGGGAGGGTGACGCGGGTGCCCGCGGTCACGTACAGGCCGGCCTCGACGATGCACTCGTCGCCCAGCGCGATGCCGACGCCCGCCTCGGCGCCGATCAGGCAGCGCTCGCCGATCGAGATGATCTGCTTGCCGCCGCCCGAGAGGGTGCCCATCGTGGACGCGCCGCCGCCGATGTCGGAGCCGTCGCCGACCACGACGCCCGCCGAGATGCGGCCCTCGATCATGGAGGTGCCGAGGGTGCCGGCGTTGAAGTTGACGAAGCCCTCGTGCATGACGGTGGTGCCCTCGGCGAGGTGCGCGCCGAGGCGGACCCGGTCCGCGTCGGCGATGCGCACGCCCTTGGGGGCGACGTAGTCCGTCATCCGCGGGAACTTGTCGATCGAGGTGACCTGGAGGTACAGGCCCTCGGCGCGCGCGTTCAGGCGTACGGCCTCCACCTGGTCCACGGCGACCGGGCCCAGCGAGGTCCAGGCGACGTTGGCCAGCAGTCCGAAGACGCCGTCCAGGCTCTGGCCGTGCGGCCTGACCAGGCGGTGGCTGAGCAGGTGCAGGCGCAGGTACGCGTCGTGCGCGTCCAGCGGCTTGTCCTCGAGGGAGGAGATCACGGTGCGGACGGCTACGACCTCGACGTCGCGGACCGCGTCCAGGCGGATCGCCTTGGCCGCGGCGGCGCCCAGCAGGTCCACGGCCTGGTCGGCGGTGAGGCGCTCGGTGCCGGCCGGGCCGGGCTCGGCGACCAGCTCGGGGGCGGGGAACCAGGTGTCGAGGACGGTGCCGTCGGAGGCGATGGTGGCAAGTCCGGCGGCGACGGCGCCGGTGGTACGCGTAGCAGTCATGTCCGAAACCTAACCGGCGACGGCCTGCGGTTGCGAACCGGTCTCATGTGCCGGTCGGCCCGCGTGTCGCCGCTGCCGCGCCGACACCCACAGCACCGCCCCGCCCGCGCCCGCCGCCAGCGCCGCGCACAGCGGCCACAGCAGCCCGGGCGCAGCCGCGTACAGCGCTCCGCCCAGCGGCGGCCCGAGGACGACGCCGCTGACCGAGACCCCCGCGTACAGGCTCTGGAACCGCCCGATGGCGTGCTCGGGCGCCTGGTCGGCGACGTACGCGGTGGCGGTGGTCTTGTACAGGATCTCGCCGAGGCTCAGCAGCACCATCATCACCACGGCGCTCGTCACCCCCACCCCGGGCAGCAGCGCCGCGTACCCGGCCCCGACCAGCACCAGGCCGGTCCCGATGACCGGGAGCGGCGGCCGGGCGCGCAGTGCGACGGCGGCCGGGAGCTCGAGCAGCAGGATGACCGCGCCGTTGAGGGCGATCACGAGGCCGAAGGCCCGGGTGCCCTGTCCGTGGTCGGCCAGGAAGACGGGGAAGGTGCCGTACTGCTGGCGGTAGACGAGGTCGGTCACCAGGATCGCGCCCAGGAGGACGAGTACGGCGGGCCGGGCGCGCAGCTGCGCCCACAGGCCGCGGCCCCGACCCCCGTCCGGGGCCGCGGCGGCATTGCGGGAGGCGCCGCGGGCGGGGACGACCCGCGCGGTCCAGAGGGCGAAGAACAGGGTCCCGAGCCCGTCGCAGACGAAGAGCCAGTCGTACGAGAGTCCGGTCGCGATCACGGCTCCGAGGGGCGGGCCGAGGGTGAAGCCGCCGTTGGAGACGCAGCGGACGACGGCGAAGGCGTGCCGGCGGGCCCCCTCGGGGACGGTGACGGCGACCAGCGCGGAGTTCGCGGCCCGGACCACGCCGGAGGCGTACTGGGCCAGCGGCAGGGCGGCGTAGAGCCCGGCGGTGGGCAGGAGCGGGAGGGACATCAGGGCGAGGCCGCCGGCGGTGGAGGCGGCGAGCAGCACCCGGCGGTGGCCGAAGCGGTCCCCGTACCAGCCGCCGGTGAAGTTCCCGGCGACGAGGCCGACGCCGCCGATGCCGGTGACCAGGCCCGCCTGGGCGGCGCCGAGGCCGCGCGGACCGGTCAGGTACAGGAAGACGAAGACGAAGGTGAAGCTGACGACGGCGTTGACGAACACCCCCGCCGCCAGCAGCCACACCGCTCTCGGCACGTCCTTGAAGCCTTGCACCACACCCCCCGCGCCACTCAGTTCCTTTTGGGAACGGACTATGTCAGCATGACAGCCTTGGGTCAACGGACAAAGGAGTGCCCATGGCCCAGCGCACACACCTCGACGACGCGGACTGCGCCATCGCCCAGGCCCTCGACGTGGTGGGCGACTGGTGGACGCTGCTGATCGTGCGCGACGCCGCGCGCGGCGTGCACCGCTTCGACGCGTTCCAGCGCGAGCTGGGGATGTCCCGCAAGGTGCTGGCCGAGCGGCTGAAGCTGCTGGTCGAAGCCGGGGTGCTGACGCGCGAGCCGTACCAGGAACGTCCGGTGCGGCACGAGTACCGGCTGACCCCGCGCGGGCGGGGGCTGCTGCCGGTCCTGGTGGCCCTCCAGGACTGGGGAGACGCCTGGGTCCTGGGAGAGGGAGAGATGACGGCGACGACGGAGGAGTCCTCGCGGGAGGCGGAACGGGTGCATGCGCTGCGCGGCACGCGGCTGCCGGAGCTGGCGCTGCCGGACCGGTTCGGGGAGGTCCGGGATCCGGTGGCGGACACGCCGTTCACGGTCCTGTACTGCTTCCCTGGCGCGTACGCCCGGGCCGAGTCCTACCCGCCGGGGTGGGCGGGGATCCCGGGGGCGAAGGGCTGCACGTTCGAGTCGTGCACGTACCGGGACCAGCTGGCGGAGTTCACGGCGGCGGGGGCGACGGTGCACGGGGTGTCCACCCAGCGGCCCGATGAGCAGCGGGAGTTCGCGGAGGCGGAGGGGCTGCGGTTTCCGCTGCTCTCGGATGCGGAGCTTTCGCTGACGGCGGCGTTGCGGTTGCCGACGTTTCGGGCGGCGGGGGTGAGTCGGCTGAAGCGGTTGACGCTGGTGGTGGATCGGGGGCGGGTGGTGCGGGAGGTGATCTATCCGATCCGGGACATCGAGGGCAGTGTCGCTGCGGCGTTGGCCGCGGTGCGGGCTGCCGAGTAGCGTCGCCGCCGGGTGCGGGTTCCGCCGCGCGGGACTTTCTCCCCGCCCCGCCCTTTCACCGTCTCCCCGGGGGCTCCGCCCCCGGACCCCCCGCGCCTCAAACACCGGCGGGGCCGCAGCTCAGGATTCGGCCGAGCATCTCGCGGGTGTACGGCTCGTCGTACTCCGTCGCCGTCAGCAGTACCTGGAGGCTGATGCCGTCCATCACCGCCACCAGGGCCCGGGCCGTCCGCGGGTCCACTCGGTGGGTCAGGGCCGCCGAGACCGACTCCGTCCACTCCGCCGCCACCGGGCGCAGCGCCGGACGGCGCAGCGCCTCCAGGTACAGCTCGTACTCCAGCTCCGCCCGCGCCCGGTCGGCCGTCAGGAACTCCCCCAGCAGCCGCGCCAGTGCCCCCGCCAGGTCCGGGTCGTCGACGTCCGGCACCGGCACGAAGCCTGCGTTCGCCTGTCGCAGTGCCGCGACCAGCAGGTCGTCCTCAGTTCAGCGTGAACCAGGCCGCACGGGCCTTCTTCCACTCCGGGTGCGCCAGGTCCTTCGCCTCGACCCCGTCCCCGTACAGGTCCGCGGACCCGCTGTCCGTGATCAGCTGCACGCGCGCCCCCGCCACCGACAGGTCCGGAACGTCCACGACGGCCTCCCAGCCGCCCGGGTCGGTCGTCGGCAGGTCGGCCCGCTTGACCGGGGCGTGGCCCGCGACGCCGTCCCACTGGTAGAGCGCGTACGGGTCCGAGTTGTCGTCCGCGGCCCAGGAGCCGGCCAGGATCAGGTACTGGTTCGCCGCGTTCTTGCGGATGTCGCGGATCGCCAGCCCGCCGAGGTCGAGCTCGATGCCCGCCCCGAAGGTGGCCTTGGCCCCGCTGGAGAGCACCTTGTCGAAGTTGGTCACCGGCACGATCAGCGCCTTGCCGCCCGGCACCGCCGGGGCCAGCGGGGCGCGGAAGCCCAGGTAGGCGGTCGTGGTCGAGCCCGGCGCGAACTCCAGCCCCTCCACGTTGAAGCCGTCGATCTGCTTGGGCGCCTCGCCCGCCGCCGTGCCGGCCGCGAAGCCGTAGCGGTTGCCGTTCGCCGTGTCCCAGGCCACCAGCTCGTCGCGGAGCTTCTTGTACGAGCGCCCGTACGCGAGCTGCGTGCCCGACCCGGAGCCGGTCACCGTGGTGGTGAACACCGTGTTCCGGGGCGCCTTGTACTCGCCGTCCTTGTTGTTGCCGAGCGAGCCCGTCCAGTAGATGGTGTTGCCGATCAGGGTCGCCCCCTCGATGTCCACCTCCTTGGTGACGCCGAGCTGCGAGCTGAAGTCCCAGGTCCGGACCGGGGCGGCCGAGCAGGAACGGTCGTACAGGCGCAGCACGTTGCTCTCGTCGTCGGCGACCACGGTGTAGCCGCCGTCCACGTCCACGGCGGCCGAGGAGTCCGAGGCACCGGTGAAGTACCGGGCCTCGGCCGGGTTCTGCACGGCGGCCGAGGCGGCGTAGGACAGGGTCTTGGTGGCGCTCTTGCCGCCCAGCCCCGCCACCTTGACGGTGAGGTTGGTGTAGCCGCGGCCGCGCGCGGTGACGGCCAGCTGCCGCACCGCCCCGGCCCCGGTGACGGTCACGTCGCCCGTGCCGGCGACCGAGGCCTTGCTCGACGCGGAGGCGCTGACCGTCAGCGCGGACACGTCGGCGCCGCTCTGCCCGACGGTCACGTTCACCACGGGGTCCCCGACCGCGCCGACGGCGCCGGACAGGTACGACGCGGACAGGCTGATGGTCGGCGTCCCGTACGTCACCGCCTGCGCGGGCACGACCGTGACCGTCCCGGCGACGACCAGCGCCGCGATCCCTGCGATACCAAGCTGCTTCTTCATCGGTGTCCCCACGAGTCGAGCCGAGCGCGAACCACACGTCACGCCGTGACGGCCGTCGAGCAGGTTCGGCCACCGTGGCCAACTGCCGGTGCACTTCAATCGTCCGCCGGACGAACACGCAGGGCCTCCCGGGAGCTTCCGGAAACTCCCGGAAAACGCGAGGGGCCCCCGGCACAGAGTGCCGGGGGCCCCTCGCGGAACGAGGTCGCTCAGACGTTGAAGCCGAGCGCGCGCAGCTGCTCGCGGCCGTCGTCCGTGATCTTGTCCGGGCCCCACGGGGGCATCCAGACCCAGTTGATGCGGAGCTCGTTGACGATGCCGTCCGTCGCCGACTTCGCCTGGTCCTCGATGACGTCCGTCAGCGGGCAGGCCGCCGAGGTCAGCGTCATGTCGAGGGTCGCGATGTTCGCGTCGTCGATGTGGATGCCGTAGATCAGGCCCAGGTTGACGACGTCGATCCCCAGCTCGGGGTCGACCACGTCGTAGAGGGCCTCGCGGACCTCCTCCTCGGTGGCCGGCTTGATCGCCGCCTCGGCGGGCGTCGCGTTCTCGGTCATGCCGTCTTCCTCTCCGCGTCGCCCAGTGCTTGGGCGGTCGCGTCCTTCCAGGCCATCCAGCTCAGCAGAGCACACTTCACGCGAGCCGGGTACTTGGAGACGCCGACGAACGCGACCGCGTCCTCCAGCACCTCCTCCATGGCCTCGTCGGGCTCGATCTTGCCCTTCGACTGCATCATCTCCAGGAACACGCCCTGGATCTTCTGCGCCTCGGCCAGCTCCTTGCCGACGAGCAGCTCGTTCAGCACGGACGCGCTGGCCTGGCTGATGGAGCAGCCCTGGCCCTCGTACGAGACGTCGGTGAGCGTCTCGCCGTCGTACTTCACGCGCAGCGTGATCTCGTCGCCGCACGTCGGGTTGACGTGGTGCACCTCGGCATCGCCGTCGCGCAGGCCACGCCCGTGCGGGTGCTTGTAGTGGTCCAGGATCAGTTCCTGGTACATCGAATCCAGCTTCACTGCGTCGTCCTCGTCGCCCTCGTCAGCCGAAGAAGTTCCGTACGTGCTCCAGCCCGTCGATCAGTGCATCGACGTCGGCCGGAGAGGAGTACAGGTAGAAAGACGCTCGCGTGGTCGCAGGAATTCCGTAGCGCAGGCAGACCGGGCGCGCACAGTGGTGTCCCACGCGGACCGCGATGCCCTGCTCGTCCAGGACCTGGCCGACATCGTGGGGGTGGATGTCACCGAGCGTGAAGGAGATCGCGGCGCCGCGGTCCTCGGCCGTGGTGGGGCCGATGATCCGCAGGTCGGGGACCTCCAGGAGGCGCTTCACCGCGTACTCGGTGATCGCGTGCTCGTGCGCGGCGATCTTGTCCATGCCGATCGCGGTCAGGTAGTCCACGGCCGCGCCGAGGCCGACGGCCTGGGCGATCGGGGGCGTACCGGCCTCGAACTTGTGGGGCGCCGGGGCGTACGTCGAGGCGTGCATCGACACGGTCTCGATCATCTCGCCGCCGCCGAGGAACGGAGGCAGGTCTTCCAGGAGCTCCTGGCGGCCCCAGAGCACGCCGATGCCGGTCGGGCCGCACATCTTGTGGCCGGTGAAGGCCACGAAGTCGGCACCGAGCGCCTGGACGTCCAGCGGCATGTGCGGAGCGGCCTGCGAGGCGTCGATCAACACGAGCGCGCCGACCTCCTGCGCGCGCCGGACGATCGCGTCGACCGGGTTGATCGTGCCCATGATGTTGGAGACCAGCGTGAAGGAGACGATCTTCGTCTTCTCCGTGATGACCTCTTCGATGTTGGACAGGTCGAGCCGGCCGTCGTCGGTCAAGCCGAACCACTTCAGCTTCGCGCCGGTCCGCTGCGAGAGCAGCTGCCACGGGACGATGTTGGAGTGGTGCTCCATCTCCGTGATGGCGATCTCGGTCTCGCGGTCGACCCGGTAGGGCTCGTCCGCCCAGCCGAGCATGTTCGCGACCAGGTTGAGCGACTCCGAGGCGTTCTTGGTGAAGATCACCTCGTCGCGGCTCGGCGCGTTGATGAAGGCGGCGACCTTGTCGCGGGCGCCCTCGTACAGCGCCGTGGCCTCCTCGGCGAGCACGTGCACGCCACGGTGGACGTTGGCGTTGTGCTGCTCGTAGTACTCGTTCAACGCGTCGAGCACCTGGCGCGGCTTCTGCGAGGTCGCCGCATTGTCCAGGTAAACGATCTTCTTCCCGTCGTGGACCACACGATCCAGAAGGGGGAAGTCCTTGCGGATCGCCTCGATGTCGAGGAGGCCAGGCATCTGTGTCACGCGGTCGCGCCACCCTTCGTGCTGTACGACTCGTAGCCTTCCGCCTCCAGCTTGTCGGCGAGTTCGGCGCCGCCGGACTCGACGATGCGGCCTTCGGAGAAGACGTGGACGAAGTCGGGCTTGATGTAGCGGAGGATCCGCGTGTAGTGCGTGATCAGCAGGGTGCCGACCTCACCGGTCTCGTGGACGCGGTTGACGCCCTCGGAGACCTGGCGCAGGGCGTCGACGTCGAGGCCGGAGTCGGTCTCGTCGAGGATCGCGATCTTCGGCTTCAGGAGCTCCAGCTGGAGGATCTCGTGGCGCTTCTTCTCACCGCCGGAGAAGCCCTCGTTGACGTTGCGCTCGGCGAAGGCCGGGTCCATCTGGAGCTGCTCCATCGCGGACTTGACCTCCTTCACCCAGGTACGCAGCTTCGGCGCCTCGCCGCGGATGGCGGTGGCCGACGTACGCAGGAAGTTGGAGACCGAGACGCCGGGGACCTCGACCGGGTACTGCATGGCGAGGAAGACGCCGGCGCGGGCGCGCTCGTCGACCGACATCTCCAGGACGTCCTCGCCGTCGAGGGTCACGGTGCCACCGGTGATGGTGTACTTCGGGTGACCGGCGAGCGAGTATGCCAGGGTGGACTTGCCGGAGCCGTTCGGACCCATGATGGCGTGCGTCTCACCCTGCTTGACGGTGAGGTCGACGCCCTTGAGGATCTCGCGGGCGCCGTTCTCGGCCTCGACGGAGACGTGCAGGTCGTGGATTTCAAGCGTTGCCATGGATACCTCAGGACTCCTGGGTGAGGGAGACGAGCACGTCGTCCCCTTCGATCTTTACGGGGTATACGGGTACGGGGCGGGTCGCCGGCAGACCGGAGGGCTTGCCGGTGCGCAGGTCGAAGGAGGACCCGTGCAGCCAGCACTCGATCATGCAGTCCTCGACCTCGCCCTCCGAGAGCGAGACGTTCGCGTGCGAGCAGATGTCGTTGATCGCGAACACCTCCCCCTCGGTGGAGACGATGGACACCGGCGTGCCGTCGAGTTCCACCCGCTTCGGGGTGTTCTCCTCGAGCTCGCTCAGCGCACAGGCCTTGACGTAGGTCATCAGACGGACGCCTCGAGCTCGGTCTCGATCTTGGCGAGGAGGCGCTCCTCGATGTCCGGGACACCGATCTGCTGGACGAGCTCGGCGAAGAAGCCGCGCACGACCAGGCGGCGGGCCTCGCCGGCCGGGATGCCGCGGGCCTGCAGGTAGAAGAGCTGCTCGTCGTCGAAGCGGCCGGTCGCGGAGGCGTGGCCGGCGCCGACGATCTCGCCGGTCTCGATCTCCAGGTTCGGCACCGAGTCGACCCGCGCGCCGTCCGTGAGGACGAGGTTGCGGTTCATCTCGTAGGTGTCGGTGCCCTCGGCGCTCTTCTCGATGAGGACGTCACCGATCCAGACGGCGTGGGCGCCTTCGCCCTGCAGCGCACCCTTGTAGACCACGTGGGACTTGCAGTGCGGGGCGTCGTGCGTGACCAGGAGGCGGTGCTCCTGGTGCTGGTCGGCGTCCGTGAAGTACAGGCCCAGGAGCTCGGCCTCGCCGCCGGGGCCCGCGTAGCTGACCCGCGGGTGCAGGCGTACGACGTCGCCGCCGAAGGTGACCACGATCGACTTGAAGGTCGCGTCGCGGCCGACCAGCGCGTTGTGCTGGGAGCAGTGGACGGCGGTGTCGTCCCAGTCCTGCACGGAGACGACGGTGAGCTTGGCGCCGTCGCCGACGAGGAAGTCGACGTTGGCGGCGCGCACGCCGTCACCGGTGTGGTCGATGACGATGACGGCCTCGGCGAAGGCCTGTACGTCGAAGACGGTGTGCCCGAAGGTCGTGCCGCCCTCGCCGTGCAGCGAGACGCGCACCGGCTCGGTCAGGACGGCCTCCTTGGGCACGGTGACGACCGTGGCCTTGGCGAAGGACGAGAACGCCTGGGCGGCGATCCGGTCCACCGGGGTGCCGGCCTTGCCGATGCGCGCGTCGCCGCGCTCCACCGACTCGACGGTGACGCCCTCGGGCGCGTCGATCTGGGCCTTCATGGTGCCGTTGGCGACCGCGGTGCCGTCGTGCAGCCCGCGCAGGCGCGCCAGCGGGGTGAACCGCCACTCCTCCTCGCGGCCGTGGGGGACGGGGAAGTCCGCCACGTCGAAGGACGGGGGTGCGCTCATCCGGGTGGCGACGGTGGACTCGGCGGCCACCGCGATCGCGCCGGCGGTGGTCGAACCCGCCGGAATGTTCTGAGCCTCAGCCATGGCTGTCTTCGTGCTCTCTTCCTACGTCAAAGAATGTCTGCGGGACTCGGTCGGCCGGGATTAACCGACCGAACCCTCCATCTGCAGCTCGATCAGCCGGTTGAGCTCCAGTGCGTACTCCATGGGCAGCTCGCGCGCGATGGGCTCGACGAAGCCGCGCACGATCATGGCCATGGCCTCGAACTCCGTCAGACCGCGGCTCATCAGGTAGAAGAGCTGGTCGTCGGAGACCTTGGAGACCGTGGCCTCGTGGCCCATGGAGACGTCGTCCTCGCGGACGTCCACGTACGGGTACGTGTCCGAGCGGGAGATGGTGTCGACCAGGAGCGCGTCGCAGAGCACGTTCGACTTGGAGCCGTGGGCACCCTCGCCGATCTCGACCAGGCCGCGGTACGAGGTGCGGCCGCCGCCTCGCGCCACCGACTTGGAGACGATGTTGGAGGAGGTGTTCGGCGCCATGTGGACCATCTTGGAGCCGGCGTCCTGGTGCTGGCCCTCGCCCGCAAAGGCGATGGACAGGGTCTCGCCCTTGGCGTGCTCGCCCATCAGGTAGACGGCCGGGTACTTCATGGTGACCTTGGAACCGATGTTGCCGTCGACCCACTCCATGGTCGCGCCCTCGTACGCCACGGCGCGCTTGGTGACCAGGTTGTAGACGTTGTTCGACCAGTTCTGGATGGTCGTGTAGCGGCAGCGGCCGCCCTTCTTCACGATGATCTCGACCACGGCGCTGTGCAGCGAGTCCGAGGAGTAGATCGGGGCGGTGCAGCCCTCGACGTAGTGGACGTACGCGTCCTCGTCGACGATGATCAGCGTCCGCTCGAACTGGCCCATGTTCTCCGTGTTGATACGGAAGTAGGCCTGGAGCGGGATGTCGACCTTGACGCCCTTGGGCACGTAGATGAACGAGCCGCCCGACCACACGGCGGTGTTCAGCGACGCGAACTTGTTGTCGCCGACCGGGATGACCGTGCCGAAGTACTCCTGGAAGAGCTCCGGGTGCTCCTTGAGCGCGGTGTCCGTGTCGAGGAAGATGACGCCCTGCTCCTCCAGGTCCTCGCGGATCTGGTGGTAGACGACCTCGGACTCGTACTGGGCCGCGACACCGGCGACGAGGCGCTGCTTCTCCGCCTCCGGGATGCCGAGCTTGTCGTACGTGTTCTTGATGTCCTCCGGCAGGTCCTCCCACGAAGCGGCCTGCTTCTCGGTCGAACGCACGAAGTACTTGATGTTGTCGAAGTCGATGCCGGAGAGGTCGGAGCCCCAGGTCGGCATGGGCTTCTTGCCGAAGAGCTTGAGGCCCTTGAGGCGGAGCTTCAGCATCCACTCCGGCTCGTTCTTCTTGGCCGAGATGTCGCGCACGACATCCTCGGACAGACCCCGCTTGGCAGCGGCGCCAGCCGCGTCGGAGTCGGCCCAGCCATATTCGTAGGTGCCCAGGCCATCGAGCTCAGGGTGAGCAGTCTCCGTGGTCATGCGGGGTTCCTCCCGGCCGTACTTGCAGATGCTGATGTGTCGGTCTGTGCGGTGCCCGCGCCTCGTGGGATGAACGTGGTGCACACCCCGTCGCCGTGGGCGATCGTGGCGAGGCGCTGCACATGCGTCCCGAGCAGGCGGGAGAAGACCTCGGTCTCCGCCTCGCAGAGCTGCGGGAACTGCTCGGCGACATGGGCGACCGGGCAGTGGTGCTGGCAGAGCTGTTCACCGCTGTGCGGACCGGGAGCGCTCTTCGCCGTAGCAGCGTACCCGTCGGCGGTCAACGCCTTGGCAAGGGCCTCGGTGCGCTCCGCGGGGGCGGCGGCGTCCAGGCTTTCCCGGTAGGTCTCGGCCTGTGCGTCCATCCGCGCCCTGGCGAAGGCGGCGACGGCCGCCTCCCCCTGCTCGCCTCCGCCGGCGGCCTGCGCGATCCAGCGCATTGCGTCCGCGGCGAGCGAGTCGTAGGACTGGTCGAACGCGTCGCGGCCGCAGTCGGTCAGCGCGAAGACCTTGGCGGGCCGGCCCCGGGTGCGCGTGCCGTAGACGCGCTGCTCACGGGGCTCGACCACGTCGTCGGCGACGAGCGTGTCGAGGTGGCGGCGGACGGCGGCCTGGGTGAGGCCGAGACGCGCAGCGAGGTCGGCGACGGTGGACGGACCGTGGTCCAGGATGGAGCGCGCGACCCGGTTGCGGGTTGACCGCTCCCCGGTAGCGAGTTCCCCCTGGGGGGTCTCGATCATCCGTTCGCCGTATTTCACAACGCCATTGTTGCGTAATTAGTCGAGCCCCGACAAGCCGTGACCGACGCCACTCCTGGTGGCCTCTATCACTAAGGGTTACCTAATCTATCCACGGAGAGTAAGGCTGCACCCCCTGCCACCTGCACGGAACCGACCTGCGGCCGCCCCGCGGCAGGCGGCCTCCCCCGCCGCCCGGGCCCCCTTCTCCGGCTCCGTAGACTCACCCGCATGAGCAATGACCCCGCCGTGGAGATCCGCGGACTGGTGAAGCGGTACGGTCCCAGAACCGCGGTGGACGGCCTGGACCTCACCGTCCGCAAGGCCTCGGTCACCGCCGTCCTCGGTCCCAACGGCGCGGGCAAGACGACCACCGTGGAGACCTGCGAGGGCTACCGCCGCCCCGACGCCGGCACCGTCCGCGTCCTCGGCCTCGACCCGGTCGCCCAGGCCGAGGCGCTGCGCCCGCGTATCGGTGTGATGCTCCAGTCCGGCGGGGTCTACTCCGGCGCCCGCGCCGTCGAGATGCTGCGCCACATGGCCAAGCTGTACGCCGACCCGCTCGACGTGGACGTCCTGGTGGAACGGCTCGGGCTGGGCGGCTGCGGCCGCACCGCCTACCGCCGCCTCTCCGGCGGCCAGCAGCAGCGCCTGGCCCTCGCCATGGCCGTGGTCGGCCGGCCCGAGCTCGTCTTCCTGGACGAGCCGACCGCGGGTCTGGACCCGCAGGCCCGCCGCGCGACCTGGGAGCTCGTACGGGAACTGCGCGCCGACGGGGTCTGCGTCGTCCTCACCACCCACCACATGGACGAGGCCGAGCAGCTCGCGGACGAGGTCGCCATCGTCGACGCGGGCCGGGTCATCGCCCACGGCAGCCCCGAGCAGCTGTGCCGCGGCGGCGCCGAGAACACCCTGCGCTTCACCGGCCGGCCCGCCCTCGACCTCGGCTCGCTGCTGAAGGCGCTGCCCGACGGCACCGAGGCCGCCGAGCTCAGCGCGGGCGTCTACCGGGTCACCGGCGACGTGGACCCGCAGCTGCTGGCCACCGTCGCCTCCTGGTGCGCGCAGCACGGGGTGATGCCGAACAGCCTCTCGGTGGAGCGGCACACCCTCGAGGACGTCTTCCTGGAACTGACCGGTAAGGAGCTGCGCGCATGAGCGCCGGTACGTTCGCCCCCAACCCGGGGGCCGCGCCCGTGTCCCGCATGATCCTGGCGCAGACGGCGCTGGAGACGCGGATGCTGCTGCGCAACGGGGAGCAGCTGCTGCTGACCGTGATCATCCCGGCGCTGTTGCTGGTGCTGTTCTCCGCCGTCGACATCGTGACTGTGCCCATTCAAGAGGGGGGCGCGGAGAAGTCGGTGGACTTCCTCGCGCCCGGCATCCTGGCGCTGGCCGTGATGTCCACCGCCTTCACCGGCCAGGCCATCGCCACCGGCTTCGACCGCCGCTACGGGGTGCTCAAGCGGCTCGGCGCCTCGCCGCTGCCGCGGTGGGCGCTGATGGCCTCGAAGACCCTGTCCGTGCTGGTCACCGAGGTGCTGCAGATCGCGCTGCTGACGGTGATCGCCTTCGCGCTGGGCTGGTCCCCGCACGGCAACCCCCTCGCCGTCGCCGCACTGGTCCTGCTCGGCACGGCCGCCTTCTCCGGGCTCGGGCTGCTGATGGCGGGCACCCTGAAGGCCGAGGCCACGCTGGCCGCCGCCAACCTGGTGTTCCTGCTGCTGCTGGTCGGCGGCGGGGTGATCGTGCCGATGGAGAAGTTCCCCGGCGCCGTGCAGTCCGTACTCGGCCTGCTGCCGATCTCGGCGCTGTCCGACGGGCTGCGCGAGGTGCTCCAGCACGGGGCCGCGCTGCCCTGGGGGGACGCGGCCGTGCTCGCCGCCTGGGCCGTGCTCGGGCTCGGCGCCGCCGCGAAGCTGTTCCGCTGGGAGTGAATCCCTGCCCCCGTACGTTGGCCTGGCAGGAGGATGGGCGCCGCCCCGCGGGGGTGGTGCACACCAGGACGCCGGGGGGCGGGCATGGCGCAGCGGGAAGATGTTCTACGGCTGGACGCTCGATGGGCACGGATCCGGTCGGGGGCCGCACGGGCGGCGCCCGCGGAGGCCGAGGCGCTGCTGACGGAGCTGATCGGCGCACTGCGCGAACCGGCGCGGACCGATCCGGAGTGCGCGGCGCGGCTCGGCCTTCGCCTCGGTGACCTGGCGGCCCGCCGGTTCGCCGGCGGCGACCGGGCCGGGGCCCTGGCGGCCGTCGAGGAGGGGCTGCGGTCCGCGCAGCAGGCGGCGGGGCACGCCCCGGAGTACGCCCGCTGGTACGCCCGGGGCCTGATCAACCAGGGGGTCTGGCTGTCCTGGCCGCTGAGCGACGGGGAGCGGCTGCCCCGCTATCCGCTCGGCCCGGCGGCCGAGACCGGCCCGAGCGTCATGGATCGGGCGGCGGGCGAGCGCGCCCGGGACCTGACCCGGGCGGCGGTCGAGGTCTGGGCGGGCCTGGACCAGCACGATCCGGTCAACCGGCGCGGCCTCGCGCAGGCCAAGGTGTTCCTCGGGGACCGTCTCGCGGAGCTGGGCTCCGCCGAGGAGGCGGTGGCGTGGGCGGTAGACGCGGAGGGCGGTTTCCGCCAACTGCTGCTCGCGGACCCCGGTTCGGAGGAGGCCCAGGAGGCTGAGGAGGCCCTCGACCACATCGGCCGCCAGCTGGAACTGCGCCTGCGCTTCCTGTCCTTCGACTCCGTGGTGAACCTGCGCGCACGGGGCCTGCTGCCCGAACCCCTGCTGCCGCGGGCCGTGGTGGCGGCCAGGATCCACGGGGTGGCCGAACCCGAGATCGCGACCCGGCTGCACCTCGGCGCCGAACAGGTGCGCACGATGCTGGAGGTCACGCCCTGGCGCGCGGTGTGGCTCTTCGAGGTGCGCGGTCCTGACGGGCTGTGGAACGTACAGGAACATCTGTGGCGTAGCGGGGCAGAAGTAAGAAACAGGACAGCCGAAGACGTAGGCACCGAATTGGTGCACGGGTTCACGGGTTCCGCGGACTACCCCGGCGACGGCGCCCATTGGCGCGTACGCGTCTGGTGGCACGAGGAAGGCGACCCCGCCGGGGCCCGGTTCCGGCTGGTCGTCGGGCCCGATGCGGCCACGGGCAGGCCGGCGGGGACCCCCTCGTGAAAGTTTGCACAAGGCTCCGCGTACGATAAGGGCCGTGTTGACCCCTCTCGCTTACATCGCAGGCCGCTGGACTCCGTCACCCCGGATCGTCCGGCAGGCCGCGTTCGCCGCGCTCGTCATGAGCGTGCTCATCGTCGTCACCGGCGGTGCGGTGCGGCTGACCGGATCCGGTCTCGGCTGCGACACCTGGCCCAAGTGCACCGACGACAGCCTGATCGTGACCCAGGCGCAGGGCTTCCACGGGGCCATCGAGTTCGGCAACCGCATGCTGACGTACGTGCTCAGCGCGGCCGTCGGCTGGTGCATCATCGCGGCCCGCTCGGCCAAGCCGTGGCGCCGTTCGCTGACGAAGCTCGGCTGGCTCCAGTTCTACATCGTGATGGGCAACGCGGTCCTCGGCGGCATCACCGTCCTGACGGGGCTCAACCCGTACAGCGTGGCCGGGCACTTCCTGCTCGCCACCTCCCTGATCACCGTCACGACGGTCACCTGGCAGCGCAGCCGCGAGGGCGACGGCGCTCCCCGGCCGCGCGTGCCCGGTCCCGTGCGCAAGCTCTCGTGGGCGCTGATCGCGACCACACTGGTGCTGATCGCCGCGGGCACGGTGGTCACCGGTTCCGGTCCGCACGCGGGCGACCGCAGCGAGATCAAGCGGATGCCGTTCGACTGGGCGGCCACCGCCCACGTCCACGCGATCTCCGCCTGGGTGGTGTGCGCGCTCGCCGTGGCCATGTGGCTGGTGCTGCGCGTGGTCGACGCGCCGGCCGACACCCGGGCGCGCGCCCGTGACCTGCTGATCGTGCTGCTCGCCCAGGGCGGCATCGGCTACGTCCAGTACTTCACCCACGTGCCCGAGGCCCTGGTCGCCGCCCACATGCTCGGCTCCTGCCTGGTGTGGATCGCCGTGGTCCGCATGGCGCTGAGCCTGCGGGAGCGGCCCGCGGCGCAGGCGGAGATCCCGGCTCAGGCCGACCCGCAGCTCTCCTCCGTCTGAGCCACGGGGGCCGCCCGGGCGCCGGCCCGGGCGGGCTCGCGGACTCTCGGACTCAGGGGCCTCCCGGGCTGCCGCTTCACCCGCGCTCGTCCAGCCGGTAGACGCGCCGGGCATTGCCCGCCGCGATCATGGCCGCCACCCGCTCGGCGTCCCGCCAGGACCAGGCGCCCTCCCCGACCCAGCCGCCCAGCACCCGGCCCAGCGCCTCCCGGAACACCAGGGCGCCCACCGCGTGCAGTTCGGGCAGCCGGCGCCCGCCGCTGGAGAACAGCAGCTTGCCGAAGGGGGCGAGCTCGAGCACCTCGGCCAGCACCCCCGCCGCCCGCGGCCCGCTCTGCCAGAGCGCCGCGCCGAGATCGGCGTGGACGTGCGGGAAGGCCGCCGCCAGCTGGGCGGCGTGCCGGTGGTACGGGTATCCGCCGAGCAGCACCAGCCGGGTCCCCAGCCCCGCGGTGGCCCGTACGAACTCCGTCAGCAGCGCCGGATCGGCCTGCTCCGGCCGCTGCCCCGGCTCCCCCGCGCCCGCCCCGGTGTGCAGCTGGAGCGGCAGCCCGGTCGCCACCGCGCTCCACAGCAGGTGCCGCAGGAGAACGGGGTCCCGGACGGCACCGCCCTTGGAGCGCCGGGCCAGCCACCGCCCGGCCGCCCCGTGCACCTCGCCCGGACCGGGCGGCTCGGGGGCGCGGCCGAGGACCGCGGGATACCCCGCGTCCGCACCGCACGTGAAGGCCACGGCCGCCGCGGCGGCGTGGTGGACGGCCTCGGCGAGGTTGGCGAGGAAGGCGGGGACCGTGCCGGAGGTGTCGGCGACCTGCTCTGCCAGCAGCTCCAGCCGTACGACCTCGAAGGCGTCGGCGTCCCCCGTGAGCGCCAGCTCCTTGGGGCCGGTGAGGTCCCCGGGCGCTCCGGTGTCGACCAGATAGGCGGCGACGCCGGAGCCGCGCAGCAGCCTGCGCCCGGATTCGACCATGCCGAGCTCGCGCCGCCGGGCCAGGTACCGGGCGGGGGCGCAGTGCGGCTCCAGCCCGAGCAGCGGCGGGCACCAGCGGCGCACCGCGAAACCGGTCTGGGTGTCGAAGAAGGTGGTCCCGGCGGCGGGCGGGCCGGCCGAGCGGATCAGCTGGGCCTCGAAGGTGCCGAGGCCCAGCTCCGTGCGGAGCACTCCGTGGCAGTACTGGTCCACCAGGGGCGGCGTTTCGATCATCCGGGCATCCCGTTGCGGACGTGAGGAAGGGGCTTCCACACGTCCTAACGGGTGAGCGGGGTGTGAGGTGTTGCTCGCGCTGTTGACCGAGCGGCCACCGAAGGGGCGAAGCCCCCGCCGGAGCACGACACCGTCAGGGCGTCAGGGCGTCAGGCCGCCGGGTTCGCCGCCCCGCCGAGCTGGATGCCGGCCATCCGCGACCACTCGTACGGGCCCGTCTTCACACGCGCGGCGAACTCGCCGTCGAACTCCTCGTGGAGGGTCAGGCCGGCCTTCTCGGCGGCCAGCTGCGCCACCGCGTAGGTCGGGGCCACCAGGTCGCCCCAGCCACCGTCCGTGCCGACGAGGACGATCCGGGTACCGGCCTGGCCCATGTGCGCGATCTGGCCCTCGGCGCCGCCGTGCTCCTTGGCGAACGCGCCGATCTGCTTGGCCAGCTTCGCGGCCTTCCGGTCCTGCTTCTTGTCTGCGGTGTCCGCGGTGGTGTCTGCCATGGACAGCATGCTACCGGCGGGTAATCATCGGAGGAAGCGTCAGCGGAGGAAGGGATCCACGGCCACGGCGACGAAGAGCAGCGACACGTACGTGATGGACCAGTGGAACAGGCGCATCTCCTTGAGCTTCGCGCCCGTCATGCCGGCCTTGGCCCGTGCGTGCAGCGCGTGCGCCTCCCACAGCCACCAGCCGCCCGCCGTCAGTGCGACCGCGGTGTAGAACCAGCCGGTGTACCCCAGCGGGGTCAGCAGCAGCGAGACCGCCACCATCACCCAGCTGTAGAGGACGATCTGACGCGCCACGACCTGGTTGCCCGCCACGACCGGCAGCATCGGCACGCCGACGCGCGCGTAGTCCTCCTTCACCTTCATGGACAGCGGCCAGTAGTGCGGCGGCGTCCAGAAGAAGATGACCAGGAAGAGGATGACGGCGGCCCAGGAGACCTCGTTCTTGACGGCGGACCAGCCGATGAGCACCGGCATGCAGCCCGCGATGCCGCCCCAGACGATGTTCTGCGCGGTGCGCCGCTTCAGCAGCATCGTGTAGACGACGACGTAGAAGAGGAGCGCTCCGAGCGCGAGCGCCGCCGACAGCCAGTTGACGAGCAGCCCGAAGAACAGGGTGGAGACCACGCCGAGGGTGATGCCGAAGGCCAGGCACTCGCGCGGGCTGACCATGCCGGTCACCAGCGGACGCTGCGAGGTCCGGTCCATCAGCGCGTCGATGTCGCGGTCGATGTACATGTTCAGCGCGTTGGCGCCGCCCGCGGACAAGTAGCCGCCGAAGCAGGTCGCGAGGACCAGCCACAGCGACGGCACGCCCTGCTCGGCAAGGAACATCACCGGCACTGTGGTGATCAGCAGAAGTTCGATGATCCGCGGCTTGGTCAAAGCCACGAAAGCCATGACGCGGGCCCCGAACGGCCGGTGACCGGGGCTCGTCCCGAGCACCCCCGCTGGACGGGATTCGACGGCCGTCACGCACACCCCTGACAGAGAAAACCAGGCAAGCTCCGGACATAAAGGTCCGCTGAAGGCTCGCACGTACCACGCCACTCTAGACGTTGCACTTACGTCGCCCTGCGCGGGGGTCGACTCGTGTTGGTCCGATCGGCCCGCCGACGTTGTGACGGACTGCGGGCACTCGAATAGCTGCACGCCGTCACGGGGGTAGGCTCGGAATCGCCCCGGTGCACCGTTCGTCGCCGGGTAACAGACATGTGGAGAGGAGCCCTGACCCACGGTGAGCACCAAGCCGACGACCACAGAGCTCGACTGGACCGATCTCGACCAGCGGGCCGTCGACACCGCCCGCATCCTGGCCGCCGACGCGGTCCAGAAGGTCGGTAACGGCCACCCCGGTACGGCGATGAGCCTGGCCCCCGCCGCATACACCCTCTTCCAGAAGGTGATGCGGCACGACCCGGCCGATCCCGAGTGGGTCGGCCGCGACCGTTTCGTGCTTTCCGCAGGGCACTCGTCCCTCACTCTGTACACCCAGCTCTACCTGGGCGGCTTCGGCCTGGAGCTGGCCGACCTCGAGGCGTTCCGCACCTGGGGTTCCAAGACCCCCGGCCACCCGGAGTACGGCCACACGGCCGGCGTCGAGACCACCACCGGCCCGCTCGGCCAGGGCATCGCCAACGCGGTGGGCATGGCCATGGCCGCCCGCTACGAGCGCGGCCTGTTCGACCCGGAGGCCCCCCAGGGCGCCTCCCCGTTCGACCACATGGTCTACGCGATCGCGGGCGACGGCTGCCTCCAGGAGGGCATCTCCCACGAGGCGTCCGCCCTGGCCGGCCACCAGAAGCTCGGCAACCTGGTGCTGCTGTGGGACGACAACCACATCTCCATCGAGGGTGACACCGAGACGGCCGTCTCCGAGGACACCCTGGGGCGCTACGAGGCGTACGGCTGGCACGTCCAGCGCGTGGCGCAGCAGCCGAACGGCGACCTCGACCCGAAGGCGCTGTTCGAGGCCCTGGCCGCGGCCAAGGCCGAGACCGGGCGCCCCTCCTTCATCGCGATGCGCTCGATCATCGCCTGGCCGGCCCCGCACGCCCAGGGCACCGAGGCCTCGCACGGCTCGGCCCTCGGCAACGACGAGGTGGCCGCCACCAAGCGCGTCCTCGGCTTCGACCCGGAGAAGTCCTTCGACGTCTCCGACGAGGTCCTCGCGCACACCCGCAAGGCGCTGGACCGCGGCCGCGAGGCCAAGGCCGCCTGGGAGAAGGACTTCTCCGCCTGGCGCACCGCCAACGCGGAGCGCGCCGCCGAGTTCGACCGCATCAACGCCAACGAGCTGCCCGCGGGCTGGGAGGACAAGCTCCCCGTCTTCGAGACCGGCAAGGGCACCGCCACCCGCGCGGCCTCCGGCAAGGTGCTCGAGTCGCTCGGCGCGGTCATCCCGGAGCTGTGGGGCGGCTCGGCCGACCTGGCCGGCTCCAACAACACCACGATCGACAAGCACTCGTCCTTCCTCCCGAAGGGCAACCCGCTGCCGGAGGCCGACCCGTACGGCCGCACCGTCCACTACGGCATCCGCGAGCACGCCATGGCCGCGACCATGAACGGCATCGCGCTGCACGGCCACACCCGTATCTACGGCGGCACCTTCCTGGTGTTCTCCGACTACATGCGCAACGCCGTGCGCCTGTCCGCGCTGATGCACGTGCCGGTGACGTACGTGTGGACGCACGACTCCATCGGCCTGGGCGAGGACGGCCCGACCCACCAGCCGGTCGAGCACCTCGCCTCGCTGCGCGCCATCCCGGGCCTGAACGTGGTCCGCCCGGCCGACGCGAACGAGACCGTCATCGCCTGGCGCGAGATCCTGCGCCGCCACACCAAGGTGTTCGGCAAGGGCGCCCCGCACGGTCTGGCGCTGACCCGTCAGGGCGTGCCGACGTACGAGCGCAACGAGGACGCCGCCAAGGGCGGGTACGTGCTCTTCGAGGCCGAAGGCGGCGACGCCCAGGTCGTCCTCATCGGCACCGGCTCCGAGGTCCAGCTCGCCGTCGCCGCGCGCGAGGCGCTGCAGGCCGAGGGCATCCCGGCCCGCGTGGTCTCGATGCCGTCCGTCGAGTGGTTCGAGGAGCAGGACCAGGCGTACAAGGACAGCGTCCTGCCGGCTTCCGTCAAGGCGCGCGTCGCGGTCGAGGCCGGGATCGGCCTGACCTGGCACCGCTACGTCGGCGACGCAGGCCGGATCGTCTCGCTGGAGCACTTCGGTGCCTCCGCCGACGCCAAGGTGCTCTTCCGCGAGTTCGGCTTCACCCCCGAGGCCGTGGCCGCCGCCGCCAAGGACTCCATCGCCGCCGCCGCGCGCTGACGCCCGTACAAGACCAGTAGGAGATGCAATTCCCATGACAGACGCACTCAAGCGCCTCTCCGACGAGGGCGTGGCGATCTGGCTGGACGACCTGTCCCGCAAGCGGATCACGTCCGGCAACCTGGCCGAGCTCATCGACCAGTCGCACGTGGTCGGTGTCACCACCAACCCGTCGATCTTCCAGAAGGCGATCAGCAGCGGCGACGGCTACGAGCAGCAGCTCGCCGACCTCGCCGCCCGCAAGGTCACCGTCGACGAGGCCATCCGCATGATCACGACGGCGGACGTCCGCGACGCCGCCGACATCCTGCGCCCGGTCTACGACCGCACCGACGGCCAGGACGGCCGGGTCTCCATCGAGGTCGACCCCCGGCTGGCCCACAACACCACGGCGACGATCGCCGAGGCCAAGCAGCTCGCCTGGCTGGTGGACCGCCCGAACACGCTGATCAAGATCCCGGCGACCAAGGCCGGCCTGCCGGCGATCACCGCGGTCATCGGCAAGGGCATCAGCGTCAACGTCACGCTGATCTTCTCGCTGGAGCGCTACCGCGAGGTCATGGACGCGTACCTGGCGGGTCTGGAGAAGGCCAAGGCCGCGGGCCTGGACCTCTCCCTGATCCACTCGGTCGCCTCCTTCTTCGTGTCCCGCGTGGACAGCGAGATCGACAAGCGCCTGGACGCCGTCGGCTCCGACGAGGCGAAGGCCCTGAAGGGCAAGGCGGCCCTCGCCAATGCCCGTCTGGCCTACGAGGCCTACGAGGAAGTGTTCTCCTCCGACCGGTGGAACGCCCTGGAGCGTGTCGGCGCCAACAAGCAGCGTGCGCTGTGGGCCTCGACGGGCGTCAAGGACCCTGCGTACAAGGACACCCTGTACGTGGACGACCTGGTCGCCCCGAACACGGTGAACACCATGCCGGAGGCCACCCTGGAGGCCACCGCCGACCACGGTCAGATCACGGGTGACACCGTGCGCGCCACGTACGACCAGTCCCGCGCCGAGCTCGATGCGATCGCGAAGCTGGGCATCTCGTACGACGATGTGGTGCAGCTGCTCGAGGACGAGGGCGTCGAGAAGTTCGAGGCGTCCTGGAACGACCTGCTGAAGTCCACCGAGGCGGAGCTCGAGCGCCTCGCCCCCACGGAGGTCTGAGCACTTTGACTGTGAACGGAGCGAACCCGCTTCGTGACGCACAGGACCGGCGGCTCCCGCGCATCGCGGGGCCGTCCGGCCTGGTCATTTTCGGCGTTACGGGTGACCTGTCGCGCAAGAAGCTGATGCCGGCCATCTACGACCTGGCGAACCGGGGGCTGCTGCCGCCGGGCTTCTCGCTGATCGGTTTCGCCCGGCGTGAATGGGAGCACGAGGACTTCGCCCACGAGGTGTACGAGGCCGTCAAGGAGCACTCGCGCACGCCCTTCCGGGAGGAAGTCTGGCAGCAGCTGGTGCAGGGCTGCCGGTTCGTGCAGGGCGACTTCGACGACGACGCGGCGTTCGAGACGCTGAAGTCGACGATCGACGAGCTCGACAAGGCGCAGGGTACGGGCGGCAACTTCGCCTTCTACCTGTCCGTGCCGCCGAAGTTCTTCCCGAAGGTCGTCCAGCAGCTCAAGAACCACGGGCTGGCGCAGAAGGAGGGCTCCTGGCGGCGTGCCGTCATCGAGAAGCCCTTCGGGCACGACCTGAAGAGCGCGGAGGAGCTCAACAAGGTCGTCCACGAGGTCTTCCCGCGGGACGAGGTCTTCCGGATCGACCACTACCTCGGCAAGGAGACCGTCCAGAACATCCTGGCGCTCCGCTTCGCCAACACGATGTTCGAGCCGATCTGGAACCGGTCGTACGTCGACCACGTGCAGATCACCATGGCCGAGGACATCGGCATCGGCGGCCGGGCCGGGTACTACGACGGTATCGGCGCCGCCCGTGACGTCATCCAGAACCACCTGCTCCAGCTGCTCGCGCTGACCGCGATGGAGGAGCCCGGCTCCTTCCACCCCAAGGCGCTGGTGGCGGAGAAGCTCAAGGTCCTCACGGCCGTCGAGCTCCCCGAGGACCTGGGCAAGCACACCGTGCGCGGCCAGTACTCGGCGGCGTGGCAGGGTGGCGAGAAGGTCGTCGGGTACCTCGAAGAGGACGGCATCGACCCCCAGTCGAAGACCGACACCTACGCGGCCATCCGCCTGGAGATCAACAACCGCCGCTGGGCGGGCGTCCCGTTCTACCTGCGGACCGGCAAGCGCCTGGGCCGCCGGGTGACCGAGATCGCGGTGGTCTTCAAGCGGGCTCCGTACCTGCCGTTCGAGTCGGGCGCGACCGAGGAGCTGGGGCAGAACGCCCTGGTCATTCGGGTCCAGCCGGACGAAGGCGTGACGGTGCGCTTCGGCTCCAAGGTTCCGGGCACCTCCATGGAGGTGCGGGACGTCACGATGGACTTCGCGTACGGCGAGTCCTTCACGGAGTCGAGCCCCGAGGCGTACGAGCGGCTGATCCTCGATGTCCTGCTGGGTGACGCGAACCTCTTCCCGCGCCACCAGGAGGTCGAGCTGTCCTGGAACATCCTCGACCCGATCGAGGAGTACTGGGACAAGCACGGCAAGCCCGCGCAGTACCCGGCGGGGACCTGGGGGCCGGTCGAGGCGGACGAGATGCTCGCACGAGACGGACGGAGCTGGCGCCGGCCATGAAGATCGACCTCACGGAGACCACCTCCAGCAAGATCAACGCCGCGTTGGTGCAGGCGCGCCGGGACATCGGCACGCCTGCCATCGGCATGGTCCTCACGCTGGTGATCGTGACCGACGAAGAGAACGCGTACGACGCGCTCAAGTCGGCGAACGACGCGTCCCACGAACACCCTTCGCGGATCGTCGTCGTCATCAAGCGGGTCAGCCGCTCGCCGCGCAGCCGCCGCGACGCCCGTCTCGACGCGGAAGTCCGCGTCGGGGCGGACTCGGGCACCGGCGAGACCGTGGTGCTCCGCCTTCACGGTGAACTGGTCCACCACGCCCAGTCGGTGGTTCTCCCGCTCCTGCTGCCGGACGCGCCCGTCGTGGTCTGGTGGCCGGACGGTGCCCCGTCGGACCTGGCGGGCGACCCGCTGGGTGCGCTCGGGCAGCGCCGGATCACGGACACGTACGCCTGCGAGAACCCGCTGCAGGCGCTCGGGGAGCGGGCTGCGGCCTACGCCCCGGGTGACACGGACCTGTCCTGGACCCGGATCACGCCGTGGCGGTCGATGCTGGCCGCCGCGCTGGACCAGCAGGCTCTGAAGGTCACCTCGGCGGCCGTCGAGGGCGAGGACGAGAACCCGAGCTGCGAGCTGCTGGCCATGTGGCTGGCGGACCGCCTCCAGGTGCCCGTCAAGCGGACCCACTCGCAGGGCCCCGGCCTGACCTCGGTCCGGCTGGAGACCAAGGACGGCGACATCGTCCTGGACCGGGCCGATGGCTCGCTGGCCACGCTGTGCATGCCGGGGCAGCCCGACCGTGCGGTGGCGCTCAAGCGCCGCGAAACGGCCGAGCTGCTGGCGGAGGAGCTGCGCCGGCTCGACCCGGACAACACCTACGAGGCCTCGCTGAAGTTCGGCGTGGCCAAACTGGCCGCCGAGGCCCCGGCATCGGCCCCGGCTCCGGCCAAGGCCGCGGCCTCGGACTCCCCCGAGACCGTGACCGGCCCGAAGGCCGACGCCGCGAAGCCGACGGCCAAGCCCACGAAGAAGGCCTCGGCCAAGTAGCCGTACCCGCTGCGCGGGGCTCTCTCCCCACCCCGCCCTTCTCCCTCCCCAAGACTCCGTCCGGGGGAGGTCCGGGGGCGGAGCCCCCGATTTCGGGAAGGGGCGGGGTGGGGAAAGCCCCGCGCAGCGGAACCCGCGCCCAAACCCACCGCACAACCGACAAGGCGGCAGCACATGGGTATGACGACTCCCCAGGTCGTCGTCCACCGGGACAAGGAGCTGATGGCCCAGGCCGCAGCGGCCCGGCTCATCACGAAGATCGTCGACGCCCAGGCGGCCCGCGGCAGCGCCTCCGTCGTCCTGACCGGCGGCCGCAACGGCAACGGCCTGCTCGCCGCACTGGCGGCCGCCCCGGCCCGCGACGCCGTCGACTGGGCCCGCCTCGACCTCTGGTGGGGCGACGAGCGGTACGTCCCCGCCGACGACCCCGAGCGCAACCACGTACAGGCCCGCGAGGCCCTCCTGGACGCCGTCCCGGTGGACCCGGCACGCGTGCACGTCATGCCGGCCTCGGACGGCCCGTACGGGGACGACGTCGATGCGGCGGCGGACGCGTACGCGGAGGAGCTGCGGCGGGCCGCGGGTCCGGAGGACCACGGTCCGGTGCCGCGTTTCGACGTGCTGATGCTGGGCGTGGGCCCGGACACGCACGTGGCCTCGCTGTTCCCGGAGCACCCGGCGGCTCGCGAGACCGAGCGCACGGTGGTCGGCGTCCACGGCGCGCCGAAGCCTCCGCCGACGCGGGTCTCGCTGACCCTCCCGGCGATCCGGGCGGCCCGGGAGGTCTGGCTGCTGGCGGCCGGCGAGGACAAGGCGGGTGCGGTGGCGATCGCGCTCGGCGGCGCCGGGGAGATCCAGGCCCCGGCGGCGGCCGCGTACGGGCGCTCCCGCACGCTGTGGCTCCTGGACCGCGCGGCGGCCGCGAAGCTCCCGTCGTCGATGTACCCCCCGGCCTCGGCCTGACCCGTACGGCCACCGTACGTACGTACGGGGCCCGCCCCCTGACGGGGAGCGGGCCCTTCGTACGTCGCGACGCCTTACCGGATCAGCCGCGGCCTCGCAGACCGCGGTACGCGGCCACCAGGGCCTTCGTCGAGGCGTCCAGCCCCGGCACGTCCGCGCCCTCGGTCAGCGCCGGCTCGACCCGCTTCGCCAGGACCTTGCCGAGCTCCACGCCCCACTGGTCGAAGGAGTCGATGTTCCACACCGCGCCCTGGACGAACACCTTGTGCTCGTACAGCGCGATCAGCTGGCCCAGGACCGCCGGGGTGAGGTCCTGCGCCAGGATCGTCGTGGTGGGGTGGTTCCCCTTGAAGGTCTTGTGCGGGACCAGGGGCTCCGGTACGCCCTCCGCGCGGACCTCGTCCGCGGTCTTGCCGAAGGCCAGCGCCTGCGTCTGCGCGAAGAAGTTCGCCATCAGCAGGTCGTGCTGGGCCGCGAGCTTCGGCGGCAGTTCGCCGATCGGCCGGGCGAAGCCGATGAAGTCCGCCGGGATCACCTTCGTGCCCTGGTGGATCAACTGGTAGTACGCGTGCTGCCCGTTGGTGCCGGGCGTGCCCCAGACGACCGGACCGGTCTGCCAGTCCACCGGCTTGCCGTCCCGGTCCACGGACTTGCCGTTGGACTCCATGTCCAGCTGCTGCAGGTACGCCGTGAAGCGGGAGAGGTAGTGGCTGTACGGCAGGACCGCGTGCGACTGGGCGTCGAAGAACGCGCCGTACCAGATCCCCAACAGGCCCATCAGGAGCGGTGCGTTCTGCTCCGGGGGCGCCGTGCGGAAGTGCTCGTCCATCGTCCGGAAGCCGCCCAGCATCTCCCGGAAGGAGTCCGGCCCGATCGCGATCATCAGCGAGAGCCCGATCGCGGAGTCGAAGGAGTAACGCCCGCCGACCCAGTCCCAGAACCCGAACATGTTGGCCGGATCGATGCCGAACGCGGTGACCTTCTCGGCGTTCGTCGACAGCGCCACGAAGTGCCGTGCCACGGCCGCGGCGTCACCGCCGAGACCCGCCAGCAGCCAGTCCCGCGCCGACTCGGCGTTGGTGATGGTCTCGATGGTCGTGAACGTCTTGGAGGCGATGACGAACAGCGTCTCGGCAGGGTCCAGGTCCCGTACGGCCTCGTGCAGGTCGGCGCCGTCCACGTTGGACACGAACCGTACGGTCAGGGCGCGGTCGGTGAAGGCGCGCAGCGCCTCGTACGCCATCGCCGGGCCCAGGTCGGAGCCGCCGATGCCGATGTTGACCACGTTCTTGATGCGCTTGCCGGTGAAGCCGGTCCACGCCCCCGACCGGACCTGGTCGGCGAAGGCCGCCATCTTGTCGAGGACGGCGTGCACCGCGGGGACGACGTTCTCGCCGTCCACCTCGACCACCGCGTCCTTCGGCGCGCGCAGGGCGGTGTGCAGGACCGCCCGGTCCTCGGTCGTGTTGATCTTCTCGCCGCGGAACATCGCCTCGCGCAGCTCGGCCACGCCCGTCGCCGCCGCGAGCTCCCGCAGCAACTCCAGCGTCTCGTCGGTCACCAGGTGCTTCGAGTAGTCGATGTGCAGGTCCCCGACCCGCAGCGTGTAGCCCGTGCCCCGGTTCGGATCCGCCGCGAACAGCTCTCGCAGATGCGTCTGCCCCAGCTCTTCGCGGTGCTTGCCGAGTGCCAGCCACTCAGGCGTCCGGTTGAGCCTCGTACGTCCCTCCCGTCGCCCGCCACCACCCTCGTTTGACGCGCTTCGCGCGGCGGCCTGGTTTGCGTTCATCTCGGACATCAACCCGTTTCTTCCGTCCTGTCGTGCCCCGCCGATCACCAACCTAAGGGATCGGAAGGGACGCAACGTACGCAAAGGGGCCCGGCCCGCTGGAGAACAACTCCTGCGGGCCGGGCCCGATGTCACACCGTCACTCTTGCGTTTTCAGATCTCGCCGCGGAGCTTGGCGAGCGCCTCGGCGAGGATCGCCTCGCCGTCGGCGTCCGTGCGGCGTTCCCGTACGTACGCCAGATGCGTCTTGTAGGGCTCGGTGCGCGGCGGCGCCGGCGGGTTGTCCCGGTCCTGGCCGGCCGGGAACCCGCAGCGCGGGCAGTCCCAGGTGTCCGGCACCTGCGCGTCGCTGGCGAAGCTCGGCTGCGTCTCATGCCCGTTCGAGCACCAGAAGGAGATGCGCAGGCGGGGCGCGGACTCGCCGCGCTCGGCCTCACCCATCGGCCCCGCTCCGACCCGACTACCACGGATCGCGTTGCCACTTGCCACGGTCGTAACTCCCTGCGTGATGGTGCCGCGAAGCGTGAGTGGATTCCGCTGCGGGCGCCCCAGTCTACGTAAGGCCCAACGCACGTCCATCACATGGAGTTACTCACTCCAGGCCGCAGACGCCGTCCTCATGATAGGCGGGGCGGAGCCGACCGGACCGGCTGAATGGCCAGAACCGTCGGCTTGCCTACTTCAGCAGAATGCCGAGCGTCATGATGCAGGCGAACCAGAGCAGACCCACCACGACGGTGATGCGGTCCAGGTTGCGCTCCGCGACCGAGGAGCCGCCGACCGACGACTGCATGCCGCCGCCGAACATGTCGGAAAGGCCACCGCCCTTGCCCTTGTGCATCAGCACGAGGAGCATCAGCAGGCCGCTGAAGACGATCAGGGCGATCGAGAACCCCATAATCACGGCTGATTCCTACTTTCTGGCTTTTCTGGCTTTCCGGCTCTGCTGGATGTGCGCGGGGGCCAGTGGCTGGTGGTTCAGCCTCCTGGCCCCCGCAAGGGTACGACGGATCCGTCCTACCGCCTACTCGCTGCGACGATCACGCAGCTCACTGGTCGCGGAACCGGACGATCTTCACGAACTCGTCCGCGTCCAGCGCAGCGCCGCCGATCAGGGCGCCGTCGACGTCGGGCTGGGCCATGATCGCCGCGATGTTGCCGGACTTCACCGAGCCGCCGTACTGGATGCGGACCTTGTCGGCCAGCTCCTGGGAGTACAGCTCGGCGAGGCGGCCGCGGATCGCCCCGCAGACCTCCTGAGCGTCGTCGGGGGTGGCGACCTCGCCGGTCCCGATCGCCCAGACGGGCTCGTACGCGATCACGATGGACTCGACCTGGTCGGCCGGGACGTCCTTGAGGCCGCCGTCGACCTGGGCCAGCGTGTACGGGACCTGCTGTCCGGCCTTGCGGATGTCCAGGCCCTCGCCGACGCACAGGATCGGGGTGAGCCCGTGCTGGTAGGCGGCCTTGACCTTGGCGTTGCAGAGCTCGTCGCTCTCGCCGTGGTACTGGCGGCGCTCGCTGTGGCCGACGGCCACGTACGTGCACTTCAGCTTCGCGAGCATCGAGCCGGAGATCTCGCCGGTGTAGGCGCCGGAGCCGTGCGCCGAGATGTCCTGGGCGCCGTACTTGATCTTCAGCTTGTCGCCGTCGACCAGGGTCTGGACCGAACGCAGGTCGACGAAGGGCGGCAGGACCGCGACCTCGACGGCGTCGTAGTCCTTGTCGGCGAGCGCGAAGGCGAGCTTCTGGACGTGCGCGATGGCCTCGAGATGGTTGAGGTTCATCTTCCAGTTGCCCGCCATGAGCGGGGTACGCGTGGTCATACGGGTTCAGACCTCCAGTGCGGCGAGGCCGGGGAGCGTCTTGCCCTCGAGGTATTCGAGGGAGGCGCCGCCACCGGTAGAGATGTGGCCGAAAGCGTTCTCGTCGAAGCCGAGCGTGCGCACGGCCGCGGCGGAGTCCCCGCCGCCGACCACGGTGAACGCGCTGCTGTCGACGAGGGCCCGCGCGATGGCGCTGGTTCCTCCGGCGTAGTCGGGGTGCTCGAAGACGCCCACGGGACCGTTCCAGAAGACGGTCTCCGCGTCGGTGATCTTCGACGCGTACAGCTCACGGGTCTTGGGACCGATGTCCAGACCCTCCTTGTCGGCGGGGATCTTGTCCGCGTCGACGGTGATGAACTCGGCCGGGGTCTTGCCCTTGAGGTCGGGGAAGTCCCCCGAGGCCAGGATGTCGACCGGGAGGACCAGCTCGACGCCGTTCTTCTCGGCGCGCGCCATGTACTCCTTGACGACGTCCACCTGGTCCTTCTGGAGCAGGGAGATGCCGACCTCGTAGCCCTTGGCGTAGAGGAAGGTGTAGGCCATGCCACCGCCGATGAGGATGCGGTCGGCCTTGCCGAGCAGCTGGTCGATGACGGCCAGCTTGTCGGAGACCTTGGCGCCGCCGAGGACGACCACGTACGGGCGCTTGACGTCGGCGGTCAGCTTCTTCAGGACGCCGACCTCGGTGGCGATCAGGTAGCCGGCCGCGTGCGGGAGGCGCGCGGGCAGGTCGAAGACCGAGGCGTGCTTGCGGTGGACAGCGCCGAAGCCGTCGCCGACGTAGATGTCGGCGAGCTCGGCGAGCTGGTCCGCGAACGCGCCGCGCTCGGCGTCGTCCTTCGAGGTCTCACCGGCGTTGAAGCGCAGGTTCTCGATGACGGCGACCTGGCCGTCGGCGAGGGCGGCGACGGTCGACTTGGCGGAGTCACCGACGGTGTCGGTGGCGAACGCGACGTCCGCACCGAGCAGTTCGCCGAGCCGCTTGGCGGCCGGGGCGAGGGAGAAGGCCGGGTCCGGGGCGCCCTTGGGGCGGCCCAGGTGCGAGGCGACGACCACGCGGGCGCCGGCTTCGGCGAGCTTCGCGATGGTCGGCTGCACGGCACGGATGCGGCCGTCGTCGGTGATCGTGTCGCCCGAGAGCGGCACGTTGAGGTCGGCGCGGACGAAGACCCGCTTGCCGGCGACGCCTTCGGCGAGCAGTTCGTCGATCGTCTTCATGTGTTTCTACTCCTTATCCCCATACACGGGTTCTGCCGGTGCGGGGCCGATCGGTCGAGGCAGACAACAGGGCCCGTGCAGCGCTCCATCGCGCTGACCGGACCCTGTGCCCACATCTTGGTGCCTAGCCCTGCTACCTGAGACTTAGAGCTGACCGCCGACGAAGACGGTCAGGTCGACGAGGCGGTTGGAGTAGCCCCACTCGTTGTCGTACCAGCCGACGACCTTGACCTGCGTACCGTCCTGAACCATGGTCAGGGAGGAGTCGAAGGTGCAGGAAGCCGGCCAGTTCACGATGTCGGAGGAGACGATCGCGTCCTCGGTGTAGTCGAGGATGCCCTTGAGCTGACCCTCGGCGGCCTTCTGGAAGGCGGCGTTGATCTCTTCCTTGGTGGTCTCGCGGGAGAGCTCCAGGACGAGGTCGGTGACCGAGCCGGTCGGGACCGGGACGCGCATCGCGATGCCGTCCAGCTTGCCCTTGAGCTGCGGGAGGACCAGCGCGGTGGCCTTGGCGGCACCCGTCGAGGTCGGGATGATGTTCTCGGCGGCGGCGCGGGCGCGGCGCAGGTCCGAGTGCGGGAAGTCCAGGATGCGCTGGTCGTTCGTGTACGCGTGGACCGTGGTCATCATGCCCTTGACGATGCCGAAGTTCTCGTCGAGAACCTTGGCCATCGGCGCCACGCAGTTGGTGGTGCAGGAGGCGTTGGAGATGACGTGGTGGTTGGCCGCGTCGTACTTGTCCTGGTTGACGCCCATCACGATGGTGATGTCCTCGTCCTTGGCCGGAGCCGAGATGAGGACCTTCTTCGCGCCCGCGGCAATGTGCTTGGCGGCGTCGGCCTTCTTGGTGAAGATGCCGGTCGACTCGATGACGATGTCCGCACCGAGCTCGCCCCAGGGCAGGTTCGCGGGGTCGCGCTCGGCGAACGTCTTGAAGGTCTTGCCGTCGACGGTGATGGTGTCGTCGGTGTGGGAGACCTCGGCCTTGAGGCGGCCCAGGATGGTGTCGTACTTGAGCAGGTGCACCAGGGTCGCGTTGTCAGTCAGGTCGTTGACACCGACGATCTCGATGTCCGCTCCCTGCTCAAGGAGCGCCCGGAAGTAGTTGCGGCCAATTCGGCCAAAACCGTTGATGCCTACGCGGATCGTCACGAACCGATCTCCTCGTTGGTGCGCCGGCCTGTCCCGCCGGCGAGCTGTATGGGATGTCCCCGACCGCTTACGACCCTACCTCTCCGTGAGCTTTTGAGTGACATCGGCCGGGACCTGACACTCCCCCTGCCACATGGGGGGACCGCGGCCGGGGCCCCGTACCGTGCACTCGGTACGGGACCCCGAACCTTGGGCCATCGTCACTCAACGTGAGCGACGAGGGCTCGTATGATCAGTGGTGCAGCGACCTGAGCGCCTTACCGACGAGTACGGCTCGGTCCGCCGCCGCCGGCAGGTGTTCGAGGCCGAAGCCGAGGAGCACCGTGTTACGCGTAGTGACCGACGCGTACGACTTGAACAGCTCCCCGGACCGGGACCAATCGCCCGCAACCGCGGGGCTTCCGGCAGGTGCACTCTGGGCGGTCCAAGCCCCCAGCGAGGTCTCGAATCCCTCCACGGCCTGGTCGGCTCCGCCGGACGAGACGCGCGCCTCGTCCGCGAACACGCCCCGGCCGCCGGCGCCGCCGTCCGAGACGTACGAGAGGGAGACCTCGACGGTCTTGCCCGCGTACGCGCTCAGGTCGAAGGAGACCTGCTTCCAGCCGTCGGACGAGCCGGTGAAGCTGTTCCAGGAGCCGCTCGTGCCCTGGGCGGCGCAGCCGGCGCTGTCGAGGGTGAGGTAGTGGCGCAGGAACGGGTGGCCGTTGATGAAGAAGCCGGCCTCGCACTCCGACGGGACGGCGGTGCTGCTCAGGCCGCCGGCCTCGGGCAGCGTGGTCCAGTCCTCCGCGCCGGCCGTGTGGGCCTCGAGCACCGCGTGGTCGTAGCCCTGTTCGGTGTTCCAGTTGAGGGCCATCTTGAGCTGCGGCTTGTCGGCGGCCGTGACCTTGGTCAGGTCGACCGTGCGGGTCAGCCGCTTCCACTCGTCGTCCTCGTGGGTGGCCGCGGCCATCCCGGCGCCGGAGTAGGGGGCGTACGGGTTCACGACCCCGGCGTACTGGCCCGCCTGCGCGCTCTTGAACTGCGGGAACTGCGCCGCCGGCAGGGAGTCGGAGGTGACCGCGTAGGACCCGGGGGCATTGAACGGGTTGCCCGCCGCGTCGCCCAGGCCGCCCTTGGCGCCGGCGAGGGCACCCGTACCGGTGAAGCCGGTGGCTCCGCTCGCACTCGTACGGCTGTAGGCGCCGAGGTAGTACTGGCTGAAGTCGTCGGTCACGGCGCGGCCGACCTGGGCGTTGCCGCCCGCGAGCTCGCCGGCCTCGATCAGCTTGCCGCCCTCGTTGAGGAAGTCGCGCACGGCGAGCTGGGTGGCGCCGCCGGGCGTCTTGGCGCCCGTGTAGTGCACGGCCGTACGGAAGTGGGAGAGCACGCCGAGGTGGTGCGGGGCGCCCTGCACCGCCACGTCCCAGACCGCCGCGGACTTCCCGTTGGCGCGCAGGGCGTCGACGTACTCCTGCGCGTGCTGGGCCTTGGCGCCCTCCTCCGCGATCACCAGCACGTCGGCGCGCGGCCGCTCGGCCACCGTGTACGTGAAGTGCTCGCTGGAGACCTGCTTGCCGGAGCGGTCGCGGCCGGTGAACCAGACCTCGACCTTGTCGCCGGGCTTGGCGCCGTCGACCTTGGCCCGGTACTCGTCGAACCAGTTGTTGTCCTCGCCGCCGTAGACGTCGCCGCCCTTCCAGGCCCCCAGCCCGTCGTCGTGCGTGCGGCCGCCGTTGATACGGAACTTGAGCTGCTTGTCCTTCAGCGCCTTGCGGGCGGTGACGGCGACCGTCTGGTCCTCGCCCTTGGCCACGTAGGAGGTGGTGAAGGGGTCCAGGGTGAAGTCCGCGGCGCTCAGGCCCACGGAGGACTTCGGCTGGTCCGGGTGGGCGGCGCTCTCGCCGACGGCGAGCGCGAAGGAGATGTTCTTCGCGAACTCCGCCTGGATGAGCTTCTCGTCGTCCGGGAAGTTGAAGCCGGACCGGCAGTCCTCGGGCTTCCACCGGTCGTTCGGGTCGCTCGCGGAGGCCGTCTGGCAGGTGGTCATCTCCGGCGTGAACATCATGACGCCGTTGACGTTGGCGGCGTGGCCGTCGGCCTCGCCGTTGGTGGTGTAGAGCTCCGAGGAGACCTGCGGGTAGTAGCCCGGGATCGCGGAGTTCTCCGGGGTGCCGGCGAGCGCCTTGTAGGCGACGTCGTCCGGGGTCGGGGTGGCCACCTGCCAGCCCACGCCGTAGAGCAGCAGCTCGGCGGCGGAGTGGTAGTTGATGGCGTACTTGAAGCCGATGCGCTTCTCGAACTTGTCGAGGGCGACGGTCTCCGGCTCGGAGGACGCCTTGGTGCCGCGGTAGGTCTCGCTCGACTGGTTCGGCGAGGAACCCTCGTTGTCGTAGCCCCACTTGTAGGCGAAGTTCCGGTTGAGGTCGACGCCGTCACCGGTGGTGATCTTGCCGTCGCCGTTGTTGTCGTGCAGGTTCTTGCGCCACAGCCGGTCGCCGTCGGGGGAGTGCGTGTAGTCGTACCCGTCCGGGTTGGCGGACAGCAGGAACCACAGCTCGGTGGAGTCCACCAGCTTGGTGATCCGCTGGTCCTTGCCGTAGTTGTCGAGGGTGTGGTGCATCAGCCGCCGGGTCATCTCCGGAGTGATCCACTCCCGGGCGTGCTGGTTGGACATGTAGAGCACGGACGGCTTGTCGCCGTCCTTGGCCGTGCGGGCGTTCTTGGTGACCTTCAGGGCGAGGATGTCTTTGCCCTGGACGGTCTTGCCGATGGAGACCACCTTGGCGAGGCCCGGGTTGGCCTGGGCGGTCTTGAGGATCTCCTCCTGGAGGCCGCCCTTGCCGCTGTACGGGCGGAAGACCCCGTCGCCGGCGACCTGGGTACGGGCCGCGCCCGCGGGGACCTTGTGCTCGGCCAGCTTGACGCCCCGGCCGGCGAGCTCCTTGGCCTGGCCGCCGGTGAGGAACAGCTCGACCTTGGCGGTCCCGGTCTCCGGGGCGCGTTCGGTGAGCTCGTGGGCGTCCTGGCCCGCGGCGAGGAGGAGCGGGATCTGCTCCTTGGTGACGTCCGCGTCGTAGACCCGTACCTCGTCGGCGCCGGGTGCGGCGTCTGCTGCGGGCAGGGCGTGGGCCGCCGGGAGGACGGCCAGTGTGGTTCCGAAGACGAGTGCGCTTGCGGCGAGGATCGATCTCGCGCGGTGCCTCATGTGCCCCCCTGGGCGTCGTCTGCCACGAAAGCGTTCGGACGACAGGCTCACGATCAGGCGATGCTCATGTCAATGGGGCGTGTCTCAAAGGGGCCCGCACGTGTGACGTGCGGGCCCCCTTGCGGCGTACGGGACGAGGCGCGGCTAGCCGGCCATGTTGTCGGCCAGGTCCTCGCTGAGGTTGGACTCGGTGCCCGGGACGCCGAGGTCCTGGGCCCGCTTGTCCGCCATCGCCAGCAGGCGGCGGATCCGGCCCGCGACCGCGTCCTTGGTCAGCGGCGGGTCGGCGAGCGCGCCCAGCTCCTCGAGGGAGGCCTGCTTGTGCTCCATACGCAGCCGGCCGGCCGCGGCGAGGTGCTCGGGCACCTCTTCCCCGAGGATCTCCAGGGCACGCTGGACCCGGGCTCCGGCGGCCACCGCGGCCCGCGCCGAGCGGCGCAGGTTGGCGTCGTCGAAGTTGGCGAGGCGGTTGGCGGTGGCGCGCACCTCGCGCCGCATCCGCCGCTCCTCCCAGGCCAGCACCGACTCGTGCGCGCCGAGCCGGGTCAGCAGGGCGCCGATGGCGTCGCCGTCGCGGACCACGACCCGGTCCACCCCGCGCACCTCGCGCGCCTTGGCGGCGATGGAGAGCCGGCGGGCGGCGCCCACCAGGGCCAGGGCGGCCTCCGGACCGGGGCAGGTCACCTCCAGGGAGGAGGACCGGCCCGGCTCGGTGAGCGAGCCGTGGGCCAGGAAGGCACCGCGCCAGGCCGCCTCGGCGTCGCAGGTGGCCCCGGAGACGACCTGCGGGGGGAGACCGCGGATGGGACGGCCGCGGCCGTCCACGAGGCCCGTCTGGCGCGCCAGCTGGTCGCCGCCGGCCACGACCCGGACGACGTACCGGCTGCCGCGGCGCAGGCCGCCGGGAGCCATGACCACCAGGTCCGACGAATGGCCGAAGATCTCCAGGATGTCCTTGCGCAGGCGTCTGGCCGCGATCCCCGTGTCCAGCTCCGCCTCGATGACGATGCGGCCGCTCACCAGGTGCAGCCCGCCCGCGAACCGAAGGATCGCCGAGACCTCCGCCTTCCTGCAGCAGGTCCGGGTGACGGGCAGGCGGGAGATCTCATCCTTCACCGCAGGCGTCATCGCCATGGGCCGATCCTTCCATGCATCCGAAAAATACGGTCGTACGCGGCGGCGAGCAGCTCCGGATCATGCTTCGGAGAGCCGTCTTCCCTGGCCACCGGCGCCAGCTCGACCGCGGCGCCGAACCGTTTTGCGGCATCGGCGAGGGACTCGCGGTCGGGCACGGCGGCCTCGTCGGCCAGCACCACGTCCAGGGCGAGTTTAGGGGCGTGTCGGGCCAAAACCTCCAAATGACGCTGCGGAGAGAAGCCCTCTGTTTCACCGGGCTGCGGCGCGAGGTTCAGCGAGAGGACCCGCCGGGCCTTGGTCTCGATCAGCGCGTCGAGCAGTTCCGGCACCAGCAGGTGCGGGATCACGGAGGAGAACCAGGATCCCGGACCGAGCACCACCCAGTCCGCGTCCAGGACCGCAGCGACGGCCTCCGGCACGGCCGGCGGATCGCCGGGCACGACCTGTACGGAGAGCACCTCGCCGGGGGTGGTGGCCACCGTGGCCTGCCCCCGGACGGTGTCGACCTCGCCCGGGCGGGTCTGATCGTGGCCGCGGACCAGCGCCTGGAGCTCCAGCGGCACCGCCGACATCGGCAGGACGCGGCCGTGCGCGCCGAGCAGTTTCCCGACCAGGTCGAGGGCCTGGACGGGGTCGCCGAGCTGTTCCCACAAGGCGACGATCAGCAGGTTGCCGACCGCGTGCCCGTGCAGATCGCCCTCGGACTGGAAGCGGTGCTGGATGACCCGGGCCCAGGTCTGGCCCCAGTCGTCGTCCCCGCACAGCGCGGCCAGCGCCTTGCGCAGGTCGCCGGGCGGCAGCACGCCGAGCTCCTCCCGGAGCCGGCCGCTGGAACCGCCGTCGTCGGCGACGGTGACCACCGCGGTGAGGTCACCGGTGATGCGGCGCAGGGCGGCGAGGGAGGCCGACAGGCCCTGGCCGCCGCCGAGCGCCACCACCTTGGGGGTGGCTCCGCGCCGGTGGCCGGAGCGGCCGGAGCGGCCCACGCCGTCCTCGCCCCGTCCCGGGGTGAGGCGGCGCAGGCGGCTCAGCCGCGGGGTCCGTGCGGTCACTCGCGCCCCATGTCCCGGTGGACTACGACGGTCTCGACTCCCTCGGAGGCGAGGCGGGCGGCGAGCTTCTCGGACATGGCCACGCTGCGGTGCTTGCCGCCGGTGCAGCCGACCGCGATGGTCACGTACCTCTTGCCCTCGCGGCGGTAGCCGGTGGCGATGAGCTGGAGCAGCTCGGTGTAGCGGTCGAGGAACTCCTTGGCGCCGGGCTGGCTGAAGACGTAGCCCGACACCTCCGGGTTGAGGCCGGTGAAGGGGCGCAGCTCGGGGACCCAGTGCGGGTTCGGGATGAAGCGGCAGTCGACGACGAGGTCGGCGTCGACGGGGAGGCCGTACTTGTAGCCGAAGGACATGACGGTCGCCCGCAGCTCGGGCTCCTCGTCGCCCGCGAACTGGGCGTCCATCTTCGCGCGCAGCTCGTGCACGTTCAGGCTGGAGGTGTCGATGACCAGGTCGGCGTCGCCGCGCAGCTCGCGCAGCAGGTCGCGCTCGGCGGCGATGCCGTCGGTGATGCGGCCGTCACCCTGGAGGGGGTGCGGGCGGCGGACCGACTCGAAGCGGCGGACCAGCGCGTCGTCGGAGGACTCCAGGAAGACGATGCGCCGGGTGACGCCCTTGCTGTCGAGGTCGGAGAGGGACTCGCGCAGGGCGTCGAAGAACTGGCGGCCGCGGACGTCGACGACGACGGCGATGCGCGCCACGTTGCCCTGCGAGCGGGCACCGAGCTCCACCATGGTGGGGATCAGCGCCGGCGGGAGGTTGTCGACGACGAACCAGCCGAGGTCCTCCAGACACTTGGCCGCCGTACTGCGGCCGGCCCCGGACATACCGGAGATGATCACCAGCTCGGGGATGGCCGCCTCGGCCGTATCTCCGGGCTCCGCTGTCGTGCCGGTACTCACCTGTGCTCCGTCTCGGTCGTGCTCGGTCGTGTGGTCGGTCATCTCGCCGGTCGTCTGCTCGGTCTCGCGCTCGGTCATTGCTCGGTCCCCCGTTCGGACGATGTCCCCCAGCTGCCGCTGGGAGGTGCCCCCACCCGCGGGGGCGCGGTCTCATCCTCAATGATCTCTCCTGTCGCCGTGTTGACGGCAGGACCGGCGGGAACCGACCGGGCGAGCGCCGCGGCCACGGTCTCGGCCGTCTTGCGGCCTATGCCCGGGACCTCGCAGATCTGGTCGATTGTCGCCTGTCTCAGCTTTTTCACCGAACCGAAGTGCTTGACCAGGGCCTGCCTGCGGCTTTCCCCGAGACCGGGCACCTCGTCGAGCGGGCCCGCCTTGAGCCGTTTTCCGCGCTTGTTCCGCTGGTACTGGATGGCGAACCGGTGGGCTTCGTCACGTACCCGCTGGAGCAGGTAGAGGCCCTCGCTGGTGCGGGGCAGCACGACCGGGTCGTCCTCGCCGGGCAGCCAGACCTCCTCCAGCCGCTTGGCCAGCCCGCACACGGCCACGTCGTCGATGCCGAGCTCCTCCAGGGCCCGCTTCGCGGCGGCCACCTGCGGCTGCCCGCCGTCGACCACGACGAGCTGGGGCGGGTACGCGAAGCGCTTGGGCCGCCCGTCGTCCTCGGCGAGCGGGTCCTCCCCGTCCTCCGGGGACCACTCCCCCGTCTTCAGCTTCTCCTGGAGGTACCGGCGGAAGCGCCGGGACACCACCTCGTGCATGGACCGGACGTCGTCCTGCCCCTCGAACGATTTGATCTGGAAGCGCCGGTACTCGCTCTTTCGCGCCAGCCCGTCCTCGAAGACGACCATCGAGGCCACCACGTCGTCGCCCTGGAGGTGCGAGATGTCGAAGCACTCGATGCGCAGCGGCGCGCTGTCCAGCTCGAGCGCCTCGGCGATCTCCTCCAGGGCCCGGGAGCGGGTGGTGAGGTCGCTCGCGCGCTTGGTCTTGTGCAGGGCCAGGGACTGCTGCGCGTTGCGGTGGACCGTCTCCATCAGCGCCTTCTTGTCCCCGCGCTGCGGAATGCGCAGGCTGACCAGGGAACCACGTCGCTCCGCGAGCCACTCGCCCAGCGCGGGCGCGTCCTCGGGCAGCGCCGGAACGAGCACCTCCTTGGGCACGCTCTCCCCGGTCTCCTCCCCGTAGAGCTGCTGGAGGGCGTGCTCGACCAGCCCGGCGGTGTCCACTGGCTCCACCTTGTCGGTGACCCAGCCGCGCTGCCCGCGCACGCGCCCGCCGCGGACGTGGAAGATCTGCACGGCCGCTTCGAGCTCGTCCTCGGCGACGGCGATGAGATCGGCATCCGTGGCATCGGCGAGGACGACGGCGTTCTTCTCCATCGCCCGGCGCAGCGCCCCTATGTCATCGCGCAGCCGGGCGGCCTTCTCGTACTCCATCTCCTCGGCGGCCTCGTGCATCCGCCCCTCGAGCCGGGAGAGGTACGTCCCGGTCCGCCCTGCCATGAAGTCGCAGAAATCCTCCGCGAGTTCGCGGTGCTCCTCGGGGGTGACCCGGCCGACACAGGGCGCGGAGCACTTGCCGATGTAGCCGAGCAGGCAGGGCCGGCCGATCTGCGCGGAGCGCTTGAACACCCCGGCGGAGCAGGTCCGCACGGGGAACACCCGCAGCATGAGGTCGACGGTCTCGCGAATCGCCCAGGCGTGCCCATAGGGCCCGAAGTACCGCACACCCTTCTTCTTGGGCCCCCGCATGACCTGAACCCTCGGGTACTCCTCGTTCATCGTCACGGCGAGGGAGGGGTAGCTCTTGTCGTCCCGGTACTTGACGTTGAACCGGGGGTCGTACTCCTTGATCCAGGAGTACTCGAGCTGCAGCGCCTCGACCTCGGTGGAGACGACGGTCCACTCGACGGAGGCGGCCGTGGTCACCATGGTGGCGGTACGGGGATGCAGCCCGGCGAGATTCTGGAAGTAGCTGGCCAGCCGCTGCCGCAGGCTCTTGGCCTTCCCGACGTAGATCACCCGGCGGTGCTCGTCGCGGAATCGGTAGACACCCGGGGAGTCGGGAATCTGCCCCGGCGCGGGACGGTAGCTGGAAGGGTCGGCCATGCCAACCACCCTACTTCCGCCCACCGACAACCCCCGTACACCGCCCACCCCAGCCCACCCGGCCCCGCCCGCGTTCGAGGCGCGGGGGCGTGGGGGCCGGCCCCCACCAACGGCTGCGCCGCACCTGCAAGCGGGTCCGGGGCGCAGCCCCGGTTGGGGGCACCTCCCAGCGGTAGCTGGGGGAGGGAGAAGGGCGGGGCGGGGAGCAGGCACCCGCAGGGTCCGGACGGCCGGCTGGCCGCCCGGGTCCTGCCGGCCACGCCCCGGCGGGCGCGAACCCGACGGGTCAGGCCATCGCGCGGCCCCGCCGCGACCGCCGCACGGCGACCACCCCGAGCGCCCCGAGCGCAAGACCGCCCGCGACGGCCCCGGCCGCTACCGGCGCGCCCCCGTCGTCGGCGGACACCGAGTAGCCACCCGCCTTACCCCCCTCCGCATACGCCGACCCCGGCAACTTGTCCCCGTACGCCCGCGTCACCCGCGACCGGTACGCGGCAAGGCTGGTGCCCCCCGCCCCGACGGCACGCTCGGCATCCTCGTCCAGCGGCAGCACCCGGCTCCCCCCGGCCACGTACCACGCGTCGATCTGCGGTTCCCGGAACACCGTCCCGCCCGGCAGCTTCGCGGAGCCCATCTGCGCGTAGCGGAATTCGTCGTCGCCGGTGGCGATGTTCACGACCTGCCACCCCGCATCGGTCCGGGCGGTCCACAGTGAGGCCTGCTGCCCGTCCGAGGAGACCGCCTTGCCGGCGAGGAACTCCACCCGGGCCACGGACGCCCCGGCCTTGCCCGCCACGAAGTCCGGGGACAGGTAGCTGACCGGTATCACCTCGCCCTCGACCCGCGGCCGGGCCGCATCCGGCGCGACCTTGCCCTCGCGGGCGAAGAAGCGGGAGAGCGTGGCCAGGGTGTCGGGGGCGGCGGCCGCCTGCGCGGCTGCGGCCCTGGTCTCGGCGGTGACGGACTGCGGCTGCGGTACGGGGGCCGCCGAGGCCGGCGGGGCCGCTACGCCGACGAGGGCGACGGCGGTCGCGGCGAGAACCGCGGCGGCGGCGCGCTTGGTCATGACGGTCACGGCGGTCACGGCGGTCACGCCCCGATCCGGTAGAGCGAGTGGGTCCAGGAGAAGGTGCTGTTGTCCACGTACCAGGCGTGCGAGGCCCAGTTGTAGCGGTCGCTGGACGGCCACGGATCGCCCCAGTAGACCCAGCTGTTGGCGGTGTCGTAGCCGTAGATGACGTGCATGTGGCCACCGCCGTTGGACCACTGGATCCGGGTCTCGACCGGCCGGTTCGCGTCGATCTCGCTCTGCACGGTGGTGTAGCGGAGCCAGCCGTTCACATACGAGCCGGAGTTGATGCCGGCCCAGTTCAGGGCGGTCTGGACGTTGCCGAGGGTGGCTTGGTTGTTCGGGCAGTCGTAGCCCTGCTGACGGTTGAAGGCGGCGTTGCAGAACTGGTTCTGGGTGTAGTTGCGGCCGAACCAGGTGGCGATGGTGTTGCCGCTCGCGGCCCAGCACCAGTTGGTCTTCGCTTGCGCCTGCATGGTGATGTTCAGTCGCTTGTACGCCAGGGCGGAGTCGGTGCCGGCATCGCTCGTGGGGGCAGCGGTGGCGGCAGCGGTGGGCAGGGCGAAGAGCACGGCGGTGAGGACGGCGGCCAGGGAAAGCCGCCGCCGGTTTCGGTTGCGCATCGCGTTCCTCCCGTGTGGGGATCTCCCCGGGTGGGGCCGGGGAGGTTGGGGATGGAGGAGCGCGTCCGGACGCTGCGCCGAGCATCAGGGTGTTGTCGCGATCAGGTCAACAGGCTTCAATACGCGGTGACATTGCAGTGTGAACGGCGGGACCGCAGTGTGAACGACTGCCGTCCTTTCACCTGGACCCCGGCTGCCACCGCCGGGCTCTCCCGCCCCACCGTGCGTGAATGTTCACAGGAGGAGCCGTCATGCGAGCGAGCGGGGAGAGCGCAGAGGCGAGCGCCCAGGAGCTGGGCCACCTGCTCCGCGCCGGCCCCTTCCATCTCGCGCTGCGCGCCGCCCTCACCGCCCGCGGCCTGCCCCTGCACCGCGTCCAGCACCGCCTCGCGGCCCGCGGCATCAAGCTCGGCGTGACCAGCCTCAGTTACTGGCAGCAGGGCGCCCGCCGACCGCGCCGCCCCGAGTCACTGAAGGCCGTACGGGCCCTGGAGCAGATCCTGGAACTGCCCGAGGGCACCCTGCTGCGGCTGCTCGCCGCCCCGGAGGGCGCCGGACCCGAGGCGGTCCGCCCGCCGGCCCGCTCGTACCGGGCCCTGGTCAGCGTCGGCGCGGCCGTGGAGGGGCTGCTGGCCGGCATGGAACTGCCCGCGGACGGCGGCCTGCACACCGTCGGCCACCACGAGCGGGTACGGATCGGGGCGGGCGGCGAACTGCTGGGCCGCGAGTCGCAGCACGTCGTACGGGCCCACCGCGACGAGGTCGACCGGTACCTCGCCGTCCACCACGGCGACCCGGGCTGCGACCCGGCCAGGGTCCGCGTCCGGGCGGACGAGAACTGCCGGACCGGACGCGTCCGCTGGCACCGGGAGGCCGAGGTGCTGGTCGCCGAGCTGCTCTTCGACGCCCGGCTGCGCGCCGGGGACACGTACGTCTTCGGGTACGGCTTCGAGGACGGGACCGGCGGCCGCTGCACCGAGTACGTCCGCGGGTTCAGCTACAGCGGCGGGCAGTACGTGCTCCAGGTCCGCTTCGACGAGGCGGCGCTGCCGGTGCGCTGCCGGCGGTTCAGCCGGTCCGGACCGGGGGCGCCGCGCAGCGGGCTGGCGGACCTGACTCCGAGCGGACGCCACCGGGCCGTGCACCTGGTGGAGCCGGGGGTCCGGCGCGGACTGCTGGGGATCGCCTGGGACTGGGCCTAAGCGTGGCCTAAGCGACGCCTTAGCGGCCTCGGGTGCGTGCTCTCGGCGGGCCGGCCGCAAGCGCTCGTACGGGACCGTACTTGAGCTTCGGCCGGTGCGGCGAGAGTGCGTGCCGGGCGTCACGACGGGGCGAACGCTGCCTGACGCGGCACTGGCTCAGCCCGCGATGAGCTTGCCGCCCTCGGCCTTGACCGGGACGGCGGGCAGCGGGTCGGCGGCCGGGCCGCGCAGCACCTTGCCGGTCGTCACGTCGAAGCGGCTGCCGTGGCAGGGGCAGTTGCCCTCGCCGTCGTCGATCTTGTCCAGGACGCAGCCGGCGTGCGTGCACTGAGCGCTGAACGCCTTGTACTGGCCCTCCGCCGGGCAGCTGACGACCACCTTCTCCTTCCGGAACAGCTTCGACCCGCCGACCGGGACCTCGGACGCGGCGCCGAGCTCCACCGGGGCGGCCGGCACCGCCGGGGAGCCGGAGCCGCTGTTGCTCTCGGTGGAGCAGGCCGCGAGCGCCGCCCCGCCGCCGACGGCTCCGACGATCGCGGCGGCGCCCTTGAGCACGGTACGGCGGGCGGCGGGCTGCGACGCGGACATGCGGTTCTCCTGGTACGAGAGGTTCTGCTGGAACGAGAGGTTCTGCTGGGCCCCCCGACGATACCGCCGCCCGGTTCCGCCGCCCGATGGGATACCTTCCCCCGCGTGATCGTCGTCGGTGGAGAAGCCCTGATCGACCTCGTGCCCGTGGCGCAGCCGCCGGGCGCGCTCGTGCCGCGGCCGGGCGGGGGGCCGTACAACACCGCCCTCGCGCTGGGCCGGCTCGGTGCGGAGGTCGCCTTCTGCTCCCGGGTCTCGACGGACGGCTTCGGCGAGAGCCTCCTCTCCGGGCTGCATGCTGCCGGGGTGGACCTCTCGCTGGTCCAGCGCGGGCCGGAGCCCACCACCCTCGCCGTGCCCTCGCTGGCCCCGGACGGCTCGGCCGCGTACGGCTTCTACGTGGAGGGCACGGCCGACCGGCTGTTCACCCTGCCCGAGGCGCTCCCCGCGGGCACCCGGGCCCTGGCGCTCGGGACCTGCTCCCTCGCCCTGGAGCCGGGCGCGAGCGCGTACGAGGCCCTGCTGCGCCGGGAGTCCGGGCGCGGGGTGCTGACGCTGCTGGACCCCAACATCCGCCCGGCGCTGATCGCGGATCCGGTGGCGTACCGGGCCCGGTTCCTGGGCTGGCTGCCGTACGTGTCCGTCCTCAAGCTGTCGGAGGAGGACGCCTGGTGGCTGGGCGGGCGGGTCTCGGACTGGCTGGCGGCGGGGCCCTCGGCGGTGGTGCTGACCCGGGGCGCGCAGGGGCTGACGGTCCGGACCCGGGAAGGTACCGAGTACACGGCGCCGGCCCGCCGGGTCGCCGTGGCGGACACGATCGGCGCGGGCGACACGGTCAACGCGGCCCTGCTGCACCGCCTGTCGGCTCCGGCGAATCCGGCCGGCGGCCCGGTGGACTGGCCCGGCGTGCTGGCCTACGCGGCCCACGCGGCGGCGCTGACCTGTACCCGGGCGGGCGCGGAGCCGCCGTACGCGGCGGAGCTCAGCGGATAGCGGCCCACAGGGTCCGGGCCACGGCGGGGGCGAACTCCTCGACGGGCCGGACCACCTCCGGGCCCGAGAAGTGCAGGAAGAAGGCCCGCTGGAAGCAGGCGCCGAGCAGCAGCTCGGCCGCCGCCTCCGGATCGGCGTCGGGACGCAGCCGCCCCCGCTCGAGCTCGCGGCGCAGCCGGCCGGTCAGTGCGTCGCGTACGACGTGGGGGCCGGTGCCGATCTCCTGGACGCCCTCGCGGTGCCGGGTCAGCAGGGCGGGCTCGGCGAAGAGCGAGGCGGCCATGGGCATGGCGTCGGCGTAGAAGAGCGAGGCGTGGCGGGCGATCGCGGTGAGCGCCTCCTCGACGGAGCGCTCGTCGTGATCGCCGGCGAGCTCGGCCATGAGCGGCCCGGCGTTGGGGGTGCGCTCCATGAGGACGCGCACGAAGAGCTCCTCCTTGTTCGCGTAGTGCTTGTAGAGCGCGGCCTCCGAGCAGCCGGCCTCGCGGGCGATGGCCTTGGTGGTGGTGTTGGCGAGGCCGATGGTGCGCATGAGCGTCTCGGCGGCGTCGAGGAGCCGCTCGGGCGTGGGCCGGCTTGACTTCGGGGTGAGCATTCACTCACCCTAGCGGAAGAAGGGGTGAGTGAATGCTCACCCACCTTGGGACGGGAGCCGGCGATGAAACTGACGGTGTTCGGAGCCACGGGCGGTGTCGGACGCGAGGTCGTCCGACAGGCACTCGACGCGGGCCACGAGGTGACGGCAGTGGTCCGCGACCCCGCCCGGCTGGGCGTGCCGGCGCACGACCGCCTCCGGGTGGCCGTGGTGCGCGACCTGACGGACGAGGACGCGCTGCTCCCGGTCCTCGCGGGCCGGTCGGCGGTGATCTCCGCGCTGGGCTCGGCGAGCAACAAGCAGGCCCGGCTCGCGCCGGTCACCGGGCCGGCGCTGCGGGCCGTCGTATCGGCGATGGACCGGGCGGGGGTGAGCCGCCTCGCGGCAGTGAGCGCGGCCCCGGTCGGGCCGGACGTGGAGACCGACGGGTTCGTGGCCCGAAGGATCTTCCTCCCCCTGCTCCGCCGGGCCCTGCGCGATCTGTACGCGGACCTGGCGGTCATGGAGGCGGCGATCCGCGCGAGCGGCACCGACTGGACGGTGATCCGCCCACCCCGCCTCCTGAACAAGCCGCGCACCGGCTACCGCCGGGTCATCGGCGCCAATGTCCCGAACGCCCGGACCATCTCCCGCGCGGATGTCGCGGACGCCCTCCTCCAGTCCCTGACAGACCCGGCCACGACGGGCCACGCGGTGGGCGTAGCAACGTAGCCCGGCGGGGCTGTCCCCCTACCCGCACCCGCCCTTCCACCGTTCCTCCCCCGACTACCGCTGGGAGGTACCCCCAGGGCTCCGCCCGCCCCCGCGCCTCTCACGCCAGCGAGGCTGATTCCAGCCCCGCCGGCGTTTGAGGCGCGGGGGTGCGGGGTGCGGGGTGCGGGGGCCGGCCCCCGCAGGGCGGGGACCCGCACCGCGCAGCGGCTAGGCCTTGCGGGCCCGGGCCGTTGTCTTCTTGGCCGGGGCCGCCGCCTTCTTGGCGGCCGTCCGCTTCGCGGCGGCCTTCTTCGGCGGGGCCACGAGCGACGCGGCGTCAGAGACCCGCTCCGCCCCCAGGATGTCCCGCAGGAACTTGCCCGTGTGGCTCGCGCCCACCGACGCAACCTGCTCCGGCGTGCCCTCGGCGACCACCAGACCGCCCCCGTAACCGCCCTCCGGGCCCATGTCGATGACCCAGTCCGCGGTCTTGATGACGTCCAGGTTGTGCTCGATGACGATCACCGAGTTGCCCTTGTCCACCAGCCCCGACAGCACCTTGATCAGCTTCGAGATGTCCTCGAAGTGCAGACCCGTCGTCGGCTCGTCCAGCACGTACACCGTCCGCCCCGTCGACCGCTTCTGCAGCTCGGACGCCAGCTTCACGCGCTGCGCCTCACCGCCCGACAGCGTCGGCGCCGACTGGCCGAGCCGGACGTACCCCAGCCCCACCTCGTTCAGGGTCCGCAGGTGCCGTGCGATCGTGGGCACCGCCTCGAAGAAGTCCAGCGCCTCCTCGATCGGCATGTTCAGGACCTCGGCGATGGACTTGCCCTTGTAGTGGACCTCCAGCGTCTCCCGGTTGTACCGGTCGCCGTGGCAGACCTCGCACGGGACGTACACGTCCGGCAGGAAGTTCATCTCGATCTTGATCGTGCCGTCGCCGGAGCAGTTCTCGCACCGGCCGCCCTTCACGTTGAAGGAGAAGCGGCCCGGCAGGTAGCCGCGCACCTTCGCCTCCATCGTCTCCGCGAAGAGCTTGCGCACGTGGTCGAAGACGCCCGTGTACGTCGCCGGGTTCGACCGCGGGGTCCGGCCGATCGGCGACTGGTCGACATGCACGACCTTGTCGACGAGGTCGTCCCCGTCCACCCGCGTGTGCCGTCCCGGAACCGACCGGGCGCCGTTCAGCTCACGGGCCAGGTGCGTGTACAGGATGTCGTTGACCAGCGTCGACTTGCCCGACCCCGATACGCCCGTCACCGCCGTGAGCACGCCCAGCGGGAAGGACACGTCGATGTCCCGCAGGTTGTTCTCCTTGGCGCCGTGGACGGTCAGCTTCCGGTCCCCGTTGACGGGCCGGCGGATGTCCGGCATCGCGATGGACCGCTTCCCGGACAGGTACTGCCCGGTCACCGAGTCGCCGTTCTTCAGCAGCTCCTTCAGCGAGCCGCTGTGCACGACCTTGCCGCCGTGCTCGCCGGCGCCCGGGCCGATGTCCACGACCCAGTCGGCCACCTTGATGGTGTCCTCGTCGTGCTCGACGACGATCAGGGTGTTGCCCATGTCCCGCAGCCGCACCAGCGTCTCGATCAGCCGGTGGTTGTCCCGCTGGTGCAGGCCGATGGAGGGCTCGTCCAGTACGTACAGCACGCCGACCAGGCCGGAGCCGATCTGGGTGGCGAGGCGGATGCGCTGGGCCTCGCCGCCCGACAGGGTGCCGGCGGCGCGGTTCAGCGAGAGGTAGTCCAGGCCGACGTCGACGAGGAAGCGGAGCCGCTCGTTGACCTCCTTCAGGACCCGCTCGGCGATCTTCTTGTCGCGGGCGTCGAGCTTCATCCGCCCGAGGAAGTCCGCGCACTCGCTGATCGACATCGCGGCGACCTCGGCGATGGACTTCTCCATCACCGTCACCGCGAGCACGATCGGCTTGAGCCGGGTGCCCTCACAGGTCGGGCAGGGCACCTCGCGCATGTAGCCCTCGAAGCGCTCGCGGCTGGCGTCGCTCTCGGACTCCGAGTGCCGGCGCTTGACGAACGGCACGGCGCCCTCGAAGGCCGTCGTGTACGCCCGCTCCCGCCCGTACCGGTTGCGGTAGCGGACCTCGATCTGCGTCTTGTGCCCGTACAGCAGGGCCTTCCTCGCCCGCAGCGGCAGCCCGGCCCACGGGATGTCCGTACGGAAGCCCAGCTCGCCGGCGAGCGCGCCGATCAGCCGCTGGAAGTAGTCCTTGGTGTGGCCGAGGGACCACGGGGAGACCGCGCCCTCGTCCAGGGACTTGTCCTCGTCGGGGACGATCAGCTCCGGGTCCACCTCCATGCGCGTACCGATACCGGTGCACTCGGGGCAGGCGCCGAAGGGCGAGTTGAACGAGAAGGAGCGCGGCTCCAGCTCCTCGAAGGACAGGTCGTCGTACGGGCAGTAGAGGTGCTCGGAGTACATCCGCTCACGCTCGGGGTCGTCCTCGGCGAGGTCGACGAAGTCCAGGATCACCATGCCGCCGGAGAGGCCGAGGGCGGTCTCCACGGAGTCGGTGAGCCGGCGCTTGGCGCTGTCCTTGACGGTGAGGCGGTCGATGACCACCTCGATCGTGTGCTTCTCCTGCTTCTTCAGCGTGGGCGGCTCGGAGAGCTGGATGGTCTCCCCGTCCACCCGCGCCCGGCTGTAGCCCTTGGTCTGGAGGTCGGAGAAGAGGTCGACGAACTCGCCCTTGCGCTCGCGCACCAGCGGCGAGAGCACCTGGAAGCGGCTGCCCTCGGGGAGCGCGAGCACCTTGTCGACGATCGCCTGCGGCGACTGGCGCGAGATCGGGCGGCGGCACTCGGGGCAGTGGGGCTTGCCGATGCGCGCGAAGAGCAGGCGGAGGTAGTCGTAGACCTCGGTGATGGTGCCGACCGTCGAGCGCGGGTTGCGCGAGGTCGACTTCTGGTCGATCGAGACGGCCGGCGAGAGCCCCTCGATGAAGTCCACGTCGGGCTTGTCCATCTGCCCCAGGAACTGGCGGGCGTACGACGAGAGCGACTCGACGTAGCGGCGCTGACCCTCGGCGAAGATCGTGTCGAAGGCCAGGGAGGACTTGCCCGAACCGGAGAGTCCGGTGAAGACGATGAGTGAGTCGCGGGGCAGGTCGAGCGAGACGTTCTTGAGGTTGTGCTCGCGAGCGCCACGAACGATGAGACGGTCGGTCACGCCGGTCCGCACCTTTCTTGAGAGAGCGGGGGCACGGGCCCCCGTCCCAGGGTATGGGGGGCGCCTCTGCAACGGGGAAGAGAGCTTGGACTTCGAGCGTATAGCACGCGCATTCGATTTACGGCACTCCCCGGACGGCTTCACCCGTTCGTGTGGCCGGGGCACCTCGGCACTAGGCTCGGATCCATGACTGATCATGTGCACGACCTGCAATCTGTACGTGCAGCCACGGACCGACTGCTGACCGCGGTCGCGAAACTGGACAACGCCGCCCTGGCCGAGGAGTCACACCTCCCGGGCTGGACCCGCGGCCACGTACTGGCCCACCTCGCGCGCAACGCGGACGCCCTCGTCAACGTCTTCGCGGGCCGCCCGATGTACGCGAGCGCCGAGGCCCGCGACTGCGACATCGAGCGCGACGCCCCGCGCCCGCTGGACGTCCAGCTCGCCGACGTGCGCGAGACCCACGCCGGCTTCCTGGCGCAGACCGGGCAGGACCAGGACTGGTCGCGCACCGTCGAGCTGCGGAACGGGGTCACCGACCTGGCCTCGAACGTGCCCTTCCGCCGCCTCGTCGAGGTCGAGCTGCACCACGTCGACCTGAACATCGGCTACGAGCTCTCCGACCTCCCGGAGGAGTTCACGGGGCGCGAGATCGCCTTCCTCGCCGACCGCTGGGCCGGGCGCTCCGAGGTGCCCCCGGTGACCCTGCAGGTCGAGGGCGACGGCAGCGGTTCCACGTGGCACACCGGCGGCGCCGAGGGCGGCCCGGTCACCCTGGTCGGCACCGGGGCCGAGCTCCTCGGCTGGCTGGCCGGGCGCGGGGACAAGGGCGCACACCTCACTGTCGTCGGCGGCCTCCTCCCGACCCTCCCCCCGCTCTAGGATCAGGACATGACGTACAGCGGAGCGGTCAAGGTCGGCGGTCCGGCCGACGTGCACGAACTCCCGGACCTGATGATTTCCAAGGTCGCGGTGGGCCCCATGAACAACAACGCGTACCTGCTGCGCTGCCGGGCCACCGACGAGCAGCTGCTGATCGACGCGGCCGCGGAGCCGGCGACCCTGCTGCACCTGATCGGCGACGACGGCATCGCGTCCGTCGTCACGACGCACCGGCACGGCGACCACTGGGGCGCGCTCCAGGCCGTGGTCGAGGCGACCGGCGCCCGCACCTATGCGGGCGCCGACGACGTCGAGGGCATCCCGGTGGCCACCGCCGTGCCCGTGGCGGACGGGGACACGATCCAGGTGGGGCGGGTCACGCTGACCGCCCGCCACCTGGTCGGACACACCCCCGGCTCGATCGCCCTGATCTACGACGACCCGCACGGGCACGCGCACGTGTTCACCGGGGACTGCCTCTTCCCGGGCGGCGTCGGCAACACCGGCAACGACCCGAAGGCCTTTGCCAGCCTCATCGACGACGTGGAGACGAAGCTCTTCGGGCAGCTGTCGGACGAGACCTGGGTCTACCCGGGGCACGGCAACGACACCACGCTCGGCGCGGAGCGGCCGCACCTGGCCGAATGGCGCGAGCGCGGCTGGTAACACCCGTCCGGTCCCGGTCAACACCGCGACAGGAAGCACTCCTTCCGGTCGAAGATGACCGAACGCACGTCCTGGGGGTGCGGGGCGGGGTAATTGCTGCATCATGCAACAAGACCCCTCCCCCGCCCTCCCTCTCCCCGTCGTTCCCCGCTCCCCCTCGATGCTGCGGCTGGCCTCGGCCTCGCTCGCCGGAACGGCCATCGAGTTCTACGACTTCTTCGTCTACGGCACGGCCGCCGCCCTCGTGCTCGGCCCGCTCTTCTTCCCGTCCTTCTCCCCGCTCGCCGGGACCCTCGCCGCCTTCGGCACCTTCGGCGTCGGCTTCCTCGCCCGCCCGCTGGGCTCGGTGGTCTTCGGCCACATCGGCGACCGCTACGGGCGGCGCCCGGTCCTGCTCGCCTCACTGCTGCTCACGGGCCTCGCCACGGTGGCGGTCGGCTGCGTGCCGACGTACGCGACGATCGGCATGGCGGCGCCTCTCCTGCTGCTGGTGCTGCGCTTCCTGCAGGGGCTCGGCCTCGGCGGCGAGTGGGGCGGCGCGGTCCTGCTGACCGCCGAGCACGCCCCCGAGCAGCGGCGCGGGCTGTGGGCGAGCTTCCCGCAGACCGGCCCGGCGGTGGGCTTCCTGCTGGCCAACGGCATGACCCTCACCCTGTCCGCGACGCTGACCGACGGGCAGTTCGCCTCCTGGGGCTGGCGCGTCCCGTTCTGGGCGGCGGGCGTACTGGCCCTCGCCGGGCTGTGGCTGCGCCGCTCGGTGGAGGAGACCCCGCAGTTCCGCGCCCTCGCCGAGACCGGCCGACGCTCCGACGCCCCGCTGTCCGAGGTGGTGCGCGGGCACTGGCGGCTACTCCTGCTGACCGGCGGCGCCCTGTCCATCGGGTACGCGGTCTTCTACGCGGTCACCACGTGGTCCCTCGCGTACGCGACCGAGCACCTCCGCGTGGACCGGACGGTGATGCTGGCCTGCATCATGGCGGCCGTCGCACTCAAGGGCCTGATGACCCCGGTGATGGCAGTGCTCGGCGACCGCCACGGCCGGCGGCCGCTCTGCCTGGCCGGCTGCGCGCTCTGCCTGGTCTGGATGTTCCCGTTCATCGCGTTGCTGCGCACCGGGGACCCGCTGCTGATGACACTGGGCTGCCTCGGCGGGCTGGTGGGCATGGTGACGATGTTCGCGGTGGTGGGCGCGTACCTGCCGGAGCTGTACGCCCCGCGGATCCGCTGCACGGGCGCGGCCGTGGGCTACAACCTGGGCGGGGTGCTGGGCGGCGCGCTGACCCCGATCGTGGCGACGGCGCTGGCGGACGGTTCCGGTCCGCCGTGGGGCGTCGCCGTGTACCTGAGCGCCATCGCGCTGCTCAGCCTGGTCTGCTTCGCCCTGCTCCCGGAGACGAACCCGACGGTCGTCCGGGCCCGGACCGGCCCCGGTACCGAGTCGGGCACGAGCGCGGGCACGGGAACGGGGGCGGCCGAAGCGGCCGCCCCCGCATAGCCCCTCAGGGCCGCAACACCCTTCAGGCGTCGATGCTCACCGAGCGGGCGGCGGCCTCGGCGGCCGCCTGCTTCTTCGAGGCGATCAGGCTGGTGATCGTGGTGATCACCAGGACGCCGCAGATGACGCCCAGGGAGACCGGAATGGAGATCTCCGGGACGTGCACGCCGGACTCGTGGAGGGCGTGCAGCACCAGCTTGATGCCGATGAAGCCGAGGATGACGGACAGGCCGTAGCTGAGGTGGACCAGCTTCTCGAGCAGGCCGCCGATGAGGAAGTACAGCTGGCGCAGACCCATCAGGGCGAAGGCGTTGGCGGTGAAGACGATGTACGGGTCCTGGGTGAGGCCGAAGATCGCGGGGATCGAGTCCAGGGCGAACAGCACGTCGGTGGTGCCGATGGCCAGCATCACGATCATCAGCGGGGTCAGGACCCGCTTGCCGTTGTTCCGGATGAACAGCTTGGTGCCGTGGTACTGGTCGGCGACGCCGAACTTCTTCTCGATCGACTTGAGGAGACGGTTCTCCTCGAACTCCTCCTCGTCCTCGTCCTTGCGGGCCTCCTGGATCAGCTTCCACGCGGTGTAGATCAGGAACGCGCCGAAGATGTAGAAGACCCACGAGAAGTTGGTGATGATCGCGGCGCCGGCCGCGATGAAGATCGCACGGAGCACCAGGGCGATCAGCACGCCCACCAGCAGCACGCGCTGCTGGAGCTGGGAGGGCACCGCGAACTTCGCCATGATCAGGACGAAGACGAAGAGGTTGTCCACGCTCAGGGACTTCTCGGTGATGTAGCCGGCGAAGAACTCCTGGGAGGCCTGGCTGTTGCCGAAGAACATCAGGCCGAGGCCGAAGAGTGCGGCGAGGACGATCCAGACGACCGTCCAGATGCCGGCTTCCTTCACCGACACGTCATGGGGCTTGCGGCCGATGAAGAAATCGGCGCCGATCAGGATGCTCAGACCGAGAATGGTCAGCACCCAGAGGGTCAACGAAACATCCACTGCTTATTCGCCTCCGGCAGATGGCTCAGCACACATGTCAGCGTCATCGCTGCCGGAGGTCTCTTCCACCCGGGCGGCCTGGAGGCCGTGGGCCGGCGCCCCGGGACCGACTGCGGTGCATATGACCCAGGTGGTTCACATGCCGAAGTGGTCCGTATTGACGGGTACGCCGTAGCAGGAAAGCAGGAATACTCCCCTCCGCGCGCCCAGGTTACCCGTCAGAGCCCGGAAAGGTAAAGAGAACCCCAAGGGTCGGTCATGGGCGGGCATTGCGCCGGGCCGCGGCGATCCGGTCGAGGGTCTGTTCCAGGACCCGGCTGCCCTGCGGCGGCAGGTCCGGCTCGAAGGTCCAGGCGTGGCCGACCCACGGGTCGGCGAGATGGTTGTCCGGCACCGGTGACAGCCGCATCAGCGAGCGCCACAGCGGGTCCAGCAGCGGCCCGTACGCCGAGGCCTCGTCGCGGTCCGCGACCATCAGCAGGTGCACGCCGACCGCCGGACCCTCGTCGGCCAGGTAGCGCAGCTGCGTGACGGCCCGGTCGTCGAAGCCGTGCGGGAAGTCGTGCACGATCAGCAGCTGGTCGGCGGTGTCCACATCGGGCGGCAGTTCCTCGGGCGCCCCGGCCCGCACGGCCATCTGTACGAGGTCCACCCGTCGGGTCAGCTCCGCCAGGGTCCGGGTGACCCCGGCGGCCCCGGCGGCGGGGGGGCCGGCCAGCACCCCGGCCGCGACCAGCGGTGCCAGGGAGGCGGCCCCCGCCCCGGCCGCGTCGATGACGTGCACGGAGAACCGGTCCCCCGGGTGGACCGCGAGCAGCCGGACCGCGTGGGCGACGGCCATGTCCATGGCGGCCCGGCGCAGCCGGTCGGTGTCCATCGTCATGGCGGCCTCGGAGCCGGTGCGGCCGTTGTCGATCCACAGCCCGCGCTCGAGCGGCAGCCGCACGAGCATGGGGATCCGCAGGTCGGGCCGCTCGGGCAGATGCAGGTCGCCGAGGCGCAGGGCCATCGGGGCTTCCTCGGGGACCCCGCGCCCGTGCCAGACGGGGTTGGCCCAGCGGGCGTACGGGGCCGGCAGCGCGGGCTCGACCACCTCGGACTCGGCGATCAGCTGGGCGAGGTCCCGGTCGAGCACGGCCTTGGCCTGGTCGACGAGCTCGTCGTGGCGGGCCCTGGCCTCGTCGCGGGCGGCGTTGCCGGAGCCTCCCCTGGCCTCCGGCGTGGGAGACCCCAGGCGGTGGCGGGGGTCGGACAGCGCCTCGTCGAGCTCGCGGTCCATCCGGGTCTCGGCGAAGTCGCAGGCGCTGCGGTAGGCGGCCACCGAACGGGCCAGGTCCTCGAACATGCCCCAGACCTGGTTGTAGAGCCGCTCGTCCATGGACCAGCCGCCGGCGTCGCCGGCGACGGGCACGGGCGGCCGGCCGGGCTGCGCGGATGCGGCGGCCTGCGGCGCCGGTTCGGGCGGCTCGGTGGTGCTGCGGCGCCGGCGCGGGTGCACGTAGCTGAGTGTGGGCGCGCTCAGCGTCGGCGGGCCGTCGCCGGAGTCGCCGGGCGGGGTGCCCGGCGTACCGGCGTACGGGACTCCGGAGACCGGCACCGGCTCCGGCTGCTCAGGGGTCACCGGGGCGGGCACGGCCGAAGCCGCGTCCTGCGGTTCCGGGCGGCCCGGCGGAGCCCCGGGGACGGCCCCGGGGCGCAAGGGCGCGGTGGGCAGGGACACGGTGGGCGCGGGCGCCCGCGTGGCCTCGTCCCGCGCGGCCGCTCCCACGACCGCGGCGGCCAGGGCAATGGCGGCCGGGGCGCCCAGTCCGGCGTCGGCGAGCAGCGCGCCGAGCCCGTCGGCGTACCCCTGGCCCACGGCGCGGACCTTCCAGGCACCCTGGCGCCGGTAGAGCTCGAGGGTCACGACGGCGGACTCGGACTCCAGCCCGGTCACGGTGTACCCGGCGAGCTCGGCGCCCTCCGGGTCGGCCACGGCCACGTACGAGGCGGGGGCCGCGCCGAAGCGCGTCGGGCCGCCGGGCGGCAGGACGAGTACCACCCCGAGCCGGTGCACGGACGGTGCGACGGCGTCGAGGTCGACGGCGAAGCGGTGCTCGCCCGCCACGGCACCCGGCACCTCCAGTCCGGGCAGGTTCCGGGCGCCGGGGTGGGCCACCGACTCGGGGCCGGCCAGCCGGCCCGCGTCATCGCAGGCCGAGGCCAGGGCCAGGACGGGTGTGCCCGCCGAGACCCTGATCTCCACCTGCGTCTGGGACAGGGGGTGGTTCTGCCCCCGGACCAGTTCGGCCGTCATCGTGCAGCCCTCCCCCGTGCCCTTGCTCTTCTGTTCTGGTGCTCTGCGTACTGCAGTGGCGCAGTACTGCGGTGGTGCCGTACTGCGGTGGTGCCGTACTGCTTACAGGTGCGGCAGGATCGCCGGCATCAGGTCCTGGAAGGTGCGGCCGTTGGCGGGGTTGCCGAGCGCCGTCATCTGCCAGCCGCTGCCGACGCGCGACACCTTCGCCATGATCTGCGCGGTGTACTGCCCGCCGCCGTCCAGGGTGTAGCGGGCCAGCTCCTGGCCGTTGGTCTCGTCGACGATGCGGCAGAACGCGTTCTGCACCTCCTGGAACGTCTGACCGGTGAACGAGTTCACCGTGAAGACGATCTGGTCGATGTGCACCGGCACGCGCTGGAGGTCGACGAGGATCGACTCGTCGTCCCCGCCCTGACCGACGCCGCCGACGAGGTTGTCACCGGTGTGCCGGACCGAGCCGTCGTCGCTCTGCAGGTGCCGGAAGAACACCACGTCCACCGGCTGCTTGTCGGCGAAGAGCACCGCCGACGCGTCCAGGTCGATCTCCCGGGTCCGCGAGCCGAACAGCCCGCGGCGCTTGGCCGCCTGCCAGCCGAGGCCCATCCGGACCGCGGTCAGCGTGCCCCCGTCCTGCTTCTGCAGACTGATGGCCTGACCCTTGGTCATGTTGACCGTCACGCGCTGTCCCCTCTCCTAGCCCGCCCCCGATGTGGGTGCGCACATGTACCTGCGGCTGCTGCCAACCCTACTGACCGGCCCCGGGTCAGGCGAGGCCCGCTTCCTTCATCTGCCGCAGCTCCTTCTTCAGCTCGCCCACCTCGTCCCGGATCCGGGCCGCGACCTCGAACTGGAGCTCGGCCGCCGCGCCGCGCATCCGCTCCGTCATCTGCTCGATGAGCGCGGCCAGTTCCTCGGCCGGACGGTCCGTCAGCGCCGCGGCCTCCTTGGCCGCCTTGGCGGCCTTGGCTCCCTTGACCCCCTTGCCGCCCACGGTGACCTGGCCCGCCTTGACCACGCCGAGAGAAGGCACGGGAGCTTTGGCGCCCTTGCCGTCCTTGCCCTGGCGGTACCCGGTGCCGAGGAGCTCCTCGGTGTCCAGTTCCTCGCGGGCGATGGTGGCGACGATGTCGTTGATCTTCTTGCGCAGCGGCTGCGGGTCGATCCCGTTGGCCGTGTTGTAGGCGACCTGCTTCTCACGGCGGCGGTTGGTCTCGTCGATCGCCTGCGCCATCGCCGGGGTGATGCTGTCCGCGTACATGTGGACCTGGCCCGACACGTTGCGCGCCGCGCGGCCGATGGTCTGGATCAGGGAGGTCCCCGAGCGCAGGAAGCCCTGCTTGTCGGCATCGAGGATCGCGACCAGCGACACCTCGGGCAGGTCGAGGCCCTCGCGCAGCAGGTTGATGCCGACCAGGACGTCGTACTCGCCGGCGCGCAGCTCGCGCAGCAGCTCGATCCGGCGCAGGGTGTCGACGTCGCTGTGCAGGTAGCGGACCTGGATGCCGAGCTCCAGGAAGTAGTCCGTGAGGTCCTCGGCCATCTTCTTGGTGAGGGTGGTGACCAGGACGCGCTCGTCCTTCTCCACCCGCTGCCGGATCTCGTGGACCAGGTCGTCGATCTGCCCCTCGGTGGGCTTGACCACGACCTCGGGGTCGATGAGGCCGGTGGGGCGGATGATCTGCTCGACGAAGCCGTCGCCGCGGGAGAGCTCGTACTTGCCGGGGGTGGCGGACAGGTAGACCGTCTGGCCGATCCGCTCCTGGAACTCCTCCCACTTCAGCGGCCGGTTGTCGAGGGCGGACGGCAGCCGGAAGCCGTGGTCGACCAGGGTCCGCTTGCGCGAGGCGTCGCCCTCGTACATCGCGCCGATCTGCGGCACGGTGACGTGCGACTCGTCGATGACGAGGAGGAAGTCCTCGGGGAAGTAGTCGATGAGGGTGTTCGGCGCGGAGCCGCGCTCGCGGTCGTCCATGTGCAGCGAGTAGTTCTCGATGCCGGAGCAGGACCCGATCTGGCGCATCATCTCGAGGTCGTACGTGGTGCGCATGCGCAGCCGCTGCGCCTCCAGCATCTTGCCCTGCTTCTCCAGCTCGGCGAGCCGCTGCGCCAGCTCCGTCTCGATGCCGGCGATCGCCTTCTCCATGCGCTCGGGGCCGGCGACGTAGTGGCTGGCGGGGAAGACGTACAGCTCGCGGTCCTCGCTGATGACCTCGCCGGTCAGCGGGTGCAGCGTGGAGAGGGCCTCGATCTCGTCGCCGAACATCTCGATGCGGACGGCCAGTTCCTCGTAGACCGGGAAGATCTCGATCGTGTCCCCGCGCACGCGGAAGGTGCCGCGGGTGAAGGCCACGTCGTTGCGCGTGTACTGGATCTCGACGAAGCGGCGCAGCAGCTGGTCCCGGTCCATCTCCTCGCCGACCTTGAGGGGGACCATCCGGTCGACGTACTCCTGCGGGGTGCCGAGGCCGTAGATGCAGGACACCGACGCCACGACGATCACGTCCCGCCGGGTGAGCAGCGAGTTGGTCGCGGAGTGGCGCAGCCGCTCCACCTCCTCGTTGATCGAGGAGTCCTTCTCGATGTAGGTGTCCGACTGCGGAACGTACGCCTCGGGCTGGTAGTAGTCGTAGTACGAGACGAAGTACTCGACGGCGTTGTTCGGCAGGAGCTCGCGGAACTCGTTCGCCAGCTGGGCGGCGAGGGTCTTGTTCGGCGCCATCACGAGGGTCGGGCGCTGGAGCTTCTCGATCATCCAGGCGGTGGTCGCCGACTTGCCGGTGCCGGTCGCACCCAGCAGGACGACATCCTTCTCACCTGCACGGATGCGCTTTTCCAGGTCGACGATGGCCGCCGGCTGGTCGCCGCTGGGCTGGTAGGGGCTGACGACCTCGAAAGGCGCCACCGTGCGTTCGATCTTCGATACGGGCCGCATGAGTCCACCGTACGACCCCCCACTGACACTCACGCAGCCGCTCGCGGTCCGCGGCGCCGCGCCAGGTCCGGCGGGCGGGACGGAAGTCCTCCTTTCTGGTCCGTTTGTCGTAGTTCGGTGGCGGCCCCGTGATCATCAACCGCATGATCGCCGTAGAGGTCCCCCGTGTAGTGCATCGCCGCAACGTCTGCCATTCCGCACGCGTCTGACGCAGGAACAGGGCTCCCGAACCGAGGAGAACGCACATGTACGTCCGACCCGCCGCCGCGGCCGCCGCCGCATTCCTGGGCTTCACCCTGACCGTCCTGGGCGGGACGGCCTCGTCCGCCGCCACCGGCCCCTCCTCCCCCTCGTCCCCGGCCTCCCCCGCCGGCGCCACCGGCGCGGCGGGACTGCTGGGCCCCGTCGTGTACGCCCACCGGGGGGCTTCGGCGTACGCGCCGGAGAACACCCTCGAGGCGATCGACCTCGCGATGCGGCTGGGCTTCGACTGGGTCGAGAACGACGTCCAGCGCACCAAGGACGGGGAGCTGGTCGTGGTCCACGACGACACCCTGGCCCGGACCACCGACGTCGAGCAGGCGTTCCCGGACCGGGGGCCCTGGCGGGTCAAGGACTTCACGGCGGCGGAGATCGCCACGCTCGACGCGGGCAGCTGGTTCGGCGAGGAGTTCGCGGGCGCCCGGGTGCCGACCCTGCGGGTGTACCTCGACCGGGTGCAGCGCAACCGGCAGCGGCTGCTGCTGGAGATCAAGAAGCCCGAGCTGTACCCCGGGATCGAGCAGGAGACCCTGCAGGTGCTGGACGAGGCCGGCTGGCTCGACGCGGACCACGTGCAGCGCCGCCTGGTCGTGCAGAGCTTCAGCGCGGACTCCGTACGCATCGTGCACGGCCTGCGCCCGGACCTCGTGACGGCCTTCCTGGGCACCCCCACCGTCGCCGACCTGCCGAAGTACGCCGAGTTCACGGACCGGATCAACCCGTGGCACACCACCATCTCGGCCGACTGGGTGGCGGCGGTGCACGGGCTGCTGGGCTCCCACGGCAAGACGATGGAGGTGGACACCTGGATCGTGGACGACGCGGCGACGACCCGGAAGGTGCAGGGGATGGGCGTGGACGGGATCATCACCAACGCCCCGGACGTCGTACAGGAGGCGGTGCTCGGGGCCTTCGCGTACTAGGTGTTCCGTCCGGGGAGGTGTCCCCGGCCTGTCGGACCCTCCCCGTACGGTGGAGGGGTGGACAGCACCGAGCGGCCCCGCGGGCCGCACCTCGAATGGACCGTCGTCCCCAGCGACGTCGGGCCTCTGCTCCTGGCCGCGACCCCGGAGGGTCTGGTCCGGGTCGAGTTCCATGCCGGTCCGGACCGGGTCGAGAAGATGATCGGCTCCCTCGTCTCCCGGCTCGGCGCCGACGCCTGGCGACCGGCACCGGGCGAGGAGGTGCTGCTGGCCGAGCCGATTCGCCAGCTGACCGCCTACTTCGCGGGCTCGCTCAAGCGCTTCGACCTGCCGCTGGACTGGCGGCTCAGCTCCGGCTTCAACCGGCAGGTGCTCCAGGAACTGGACCGCTCGGTGCCGTACGGGGCGGTCGTGGGGTACGGGGAGCTCGCGGCCCGCGTCGGACAGCCGGGCGCGGCCCAGGCCGTGGGCAACGCCATGGGGTCGAACCCGCTGCCGCTGGTGGTGGCCTGCCACCGGGTCGTGGAGAACGGCGGGGGCATCGGCGGTTTCGGCGGTGGGGTGGAGACCAAGCGGTCCCTGCTGGCACTGGAGGGCGTCCTGCCGCAGCCGCTGTTCTGACGGGGCGCGGCGGGGGCGCGGGCCGGGGTGCGGGCGCGGGCGGCAGGCGCGGGGGGCGTCCCCCGTTCCGTCCGGCCGTAAGGGGTGCGAAACTGCCGCGGTGACTACTGCCACCGCCTCCGGCCGTACTGCGCCCGCGCCCGTATACCGCCCTGCGCCGCCGCGACGGCGGTGGGCGGCATGACCGCCGTCCCCGGCACCGACCGGCCCGCTCCGCCGACCGACCTGGCGGACCTGCCCGGGCTGCAGCGGCGCACCTCCGGGGTGCTGATCGCGAGCCAGATGCTGGGCGGCCTCGGCGTGCCCATCAGCATCGCCCTGGCCCCGGTCCTCGCGACGCAGGTCAGCGGCACCGAGTCGCTGTCCGGCTTCGCCTCCACCGCCGCGGTGATCGGCACCGCGGCCGTCTCCCTGCCGCTCGCCGCCCTGATGACCGCGCGCGGCCGCCGCCCGGGGCTGGTCCTCGGGTACGGGATCGGCGCCGCCGGTGCGGCCCTGGTGGTCCTCGCCACCGCGATCAAGAGCTTCCCGCTGCTGATGCTCGGCATGGCCGCCTTCGGAGCGGCCTCCTCCGCCAACCTCCAGGCCCGGTTCGCAGCTGCCGACCTCGCCGCCCCGGACCGGCGGGCCCGGGCCGTGGCCGTCGTCGTCTGGGCGTCGACCCTCGGCGCGGTGCTCGGCCCCAACCTCTCCGCCCCGGCCAGCCGCAGCTTCGCCGGGACCTCCATACCCGAGACGGCGGGCCCCTTCGTCTGGGCCGGCGCCGTCTTCGTCCTCACCGGCACCCTGATCGGCGTACTCCTGCGGCCGGACCCGCTACTGACGGCCCGGGCGCTGGCCGGGCCCGAGGAGCAGACCCGCGAGGGCCGCTCGCTGCGCGCCGGGCTCGCGGCGGTCAAGGCCTCCCCGCGGGCGCGGCTGGCCCTGGTCACCGTCGCGGTGTCCCACACCACCATGGTCTCGATCATGGTGATGACCCCGGTCGACCTGGGCCACCACGGCGCCGGACTGGAGCTCGTCGGCCTGGTGATCAGCGGCCACATCGCCGGCATGTTCGCCTTCTCGCCCGTCATGGGCTGGCTCGCGGACCGGGTCGGCCGACTGTCGGTGATCGGCCTGGCGGCCGGGCTGCTGTCGCTGGCGGCCCTGCTCGCCGGCACCGCCGGACCCGACCACGCGCAGAGCGCCGTCGGCCTGTTCCTGCTCGGCCTCGGCTGGTCCGCCGGCATGGTCTCCGGCTCGGCGCTGCTCACCGACTCGGTGCCACAGGCCGCGCGGGCCGCCGTACAGGGTCTGAGCGACCTCACGATGAACACCTGCGCGGGCGTGGGCGGCGCGGCCGCAGGCCTGGTCATGTCCCACGCGGGCTACGGCTGGCTGAACGTGATCGGCGCGGGCCTGCTGCTGCCGATGGCGGCGCTCGCCCTGTTCACCGGGCGCCGCCACCCCGCTGCCGCTAGTAGCTGATGTGGTAGGCCTTGCGCAGCGTCTCGTGGACGGTCCAGGTGGTCTTGTCGCCCTCCCGGAGCACACAGGCGGAGCCGGGGCCCACCTCCAGGGTCCCGCCGCCCTCGACCTCGATGGTGGCCCGGCCGCTGACCACGACGAACAGCTCGTTCGCCTCGGTGTCGGTCACCACGCCCGGGGTGATCTGCCAGATGCCGCGCAGCTGCTTGCCGTCGGGAGACTCCCACAGCACCTTGCCCGTCACGACGGGCTCGCCGGAGAGGATCTGGCCGGGATCGAGGTCCTCTGCCTCCAGCTCGGCATCCGGTACGGATACGGCGAACGAGGCAGGACCGTGCTCACTGGTGCTCATGCCGAGTCACCCTAATCCGGCCGTCCGGCGCGCCGCGGTGACCAGAGCGTCCAGGTTCCACCCGCCGGACAGGTCAACCTGTCCAGCCGGTGTCCTGCTCCATGCCGGGCTCTGAGCGCCGGCTGGTGGAATCCGGTGGCCTCCGCCGGGTGCCACACCGTATCGGCGAACCCGGCCCGGCGCGCGTAGCCCGCCGACTCCTCCTCGGGCAGCGCCCAGTACCTGGCCTTGGACGTGCGGGAGGTCCACGTCTCCCCGCCGGGCGCGGCGGACGGCAGCAGCCGGAAGAGCTCCAGGTCGTACCGCTCACCGCCCTCGTGCCACTGCCAGAGCTGGAAGCTGATGGTCCGGCCGTCCGGGCTGCAGGCGTTGTCGAGGACGCGGTGCAGGCCGCGGCCTGGGTGGGCGGTGAGCAGACCGTTCAGTGCCCGGCTCTGGCGGGCTGTGCCCGCGTCCCGGTCCGCGTACAGGAGGTCGTACCGGCCGGCGAGTTCGTCGTAGAAGGCGCGGATGTCCCGGGGGTTCACGGGGGAACGCCACTCGGACAGGTTCGGAAGGGCGGGCCGGGAGCGCGTTTGGGGGCGCACATCCCGTGCCATGGATGGGACATGCACACATCACCCGAGGTCCCCGTCCTGTCCGAAGAGGTCCGTGAGGCGCTCGACCGGGGCCGTCCCGTCGTGGCTCTGGAGTCGACGATCATCGCCCACGGCCTGCCCCGCCCCCGCAATCTCGCCGTGGGCGCCGAACTGGAGGCGCTGGTGCGCGCCGAAGGGGCGGTTCCGGCCACGATCGCGGTCGTCGACGGGGTCGCGTACGCGGGCCTCGACAAGGCGCAGTTGGAGCGGATCGCCGGCGGTGAGGGCGTACGCAAGCTCGGCCACCGGGATCTGGCCCCCGCGCTCGCGGCCGGCGCGACGGGCGCGACGACGGTGTCCGCGACGGCGCTCCTGGCCGCGCGGGCCGGGCTGCGGGTCTTCGCCACGGGCGGGCTGGGCGGCGTACACCGGGAGTACGCACAGACCCAGGACGAGTCGGCGGATCTGCAGTTGCTGGCGCGGACGCGGATCACGGTGGTGTGCGCGGGGGTGAAGTCGATCCTGGACGTGCCGGCCACGCTGCAGCGGCTGGAGACGCTCGGGGTGGGGGTACTGGGGTACGGGACGGAACGTTTCCCCGGGTTCTACCTGGCCAGTTCCGGCGAGCCGGTGGACTGGACCGTGCACCGGCCGGAGGAGGTGGCGGCGGTGATGGCCGCTCAGGACGCCCTCGGCGGACCGGAGTCGGCACTGCTGGTGGCGAATCCGGTGGGGGAGGCGGACCAGTTGGATCCGGATCTGCACGACCGGGTGCTGGCCGAGGCCCTCGAGGAGTGCCACGAGCGGGGGATCACGGGGCAGGCGGTGACCCCGTTCCTGCTGGGGTTCCTGGTACGGGCCACGGGCGGGGCCTCGCTGGAGGCCAACCTGGCGGCGGTACGGGGCAACGTGGCGCTCGGGGCCAGGATCGCGGGGGCCTGGGCGGCGCGCGCGTGACCGCGCCCGGGGCGCTGCTGGTCATCGGGGACGTGGTGACGGACGTCGTGGCCGTGCATCCGGAGCCACTGACTCCGGCCACGGACACGGCCGCGCGGATCCGGACCCTGCCGGGCGGCGCCGGGGCCAATGCGGCCTGCTGGGCGGCCCACGCGGGGGTGGCGGAGGTACGCCTGCTCGCGCGGGTCGGCACCGAATCCGCCCGGTGGCACGAGCAGTCTCTGCGGGACTGCGGGGTGCGGCCGCGGCTGGTGATCGATCCGGCCGAGCCGACCGGGACGGTGGTGGCGCTGGTCGGCAAGGACGCGGAGCGAACCTTCCTCACCGACAGCGGCGCCGCGCTGCGGCTGTCGCCCGAGGACTGGGCGCCGGCCCTGCTGGACGGGGCGGCCCATCTGCACCTGTCCGGCTACCTCTTCTTCGCCGACAGCAGCCGCGAGCTGGCCCTCGTCGCGCTGCGGGCGGCCCGGGCTCGTGGCGTGCCGGTGAGCGTGGACCCGGCCTCGGCGGGATTCCTGGTCGCGCTGGGTCCGCAGCGCTTCCTCGATGCCGTGGCGGGGATCGGCGTACTGCTGCCCAACGAGGACGAGGCACGGCTGCTGGCCGGGCTGCCCGGGGCGGCGGGGGCGGCAGGGGCCGCCCGGGCGGCGGCGGAGCTGAGCCGGCGGGTGCCACTGGTGGTGGTCACCCGGGGCGCGGCGGGGGCGCTGGTGGCGGAGGCGGGCCGGGTGACCGCGGAGGTGTCGGCGGAGTCGGCCGAGGCGGTGGACTCGACGGGGGCCGGGGACGCGTTCACCGGCGGGTTCCTGGCGGCCCGGCTCGCGGGCGCGGAGCCGGCGGACGCGGCCCGGGCCGGGTGCCGTGCGGCCGCGCACGCGGTGACCCGGCTGGGCGGGCGTCCGTAACGGCGGGAGCCGCACGGCGCATGCCGGCCCCCGGCTGTCACTCCGGTCCGGGCGGCTGGTGCCGCGTCAGGAGGCGTACTCCTCCTGGCCGAGGGTGTCGATCACGCCAGCCTTGTTCACGTTGTAGTGGAACACCAGGCCCTTGTTCGGGTGGGTCTCCAGCCACGAGGTGAGCTCGTGCGTGCTGATCGGCGTGCTCACGGTGGTGGGGAGGATCGGGGTGAAGGCGCTGATCTTCGCGTCCTCGGCGATCGGGATGAAGGTTTCCTCGCCGACCGTCACGAACGGGGTGGCACCGCCCGCGACGGCGCAGCCCCAGTTGCCGTGCTTGACGATCAGGCTGGTGGAGCCGCCCTCGGGGGTGTAGCGGTAGACGGCGATCTCGTCGGGCGAGATGGGCGCCTTGGGGACGCAGGTGGGCCCGGGAGCGGGCGGCTTCGGCTTGGCCGGAGTGGTGGCGGTCGGGGCCGGCTTCTTCGACGACGCCGCTGCGGACGGCGTCGCCCCGCCTGCCGGGGCGGCGGAGGCGGCAGGGGTGGCCGACGGGCTCACCGGGCTCGCGCCGGGGGTCGTACCGGCGGCTCCCGCTCCCGCGTCACTGCCGTCGTCGCCGTTGCAGGCCGTGAGGGCCAGGGCTCCGCACAGCACCAGCGCGGCGCAGGCGGCCTGCCGCCGCAGCCGTCTCGGACCCCGAATCGCCGTACCACGTCCGCCCATTGCCGTCTCCCTCTGCCAAGGCGCCACCAGGTGGCCGCCGTCGAAGCGTGGCGTCAACGTAGCGCCGTGGTTCCGGCCGCGGCGACGGCCGGATCCCGTTCGTCGCAGAGCCGCTATGGCGCTGTTGCGGATCCCGGACGTCCGTGACGGTACGGGCGGGCGCGGAGGTCAGCCGGTGAGGCCCGTGAGGCCGGTCCAGGCGGGGTGGCGAGGGTCGTCGGCCCGGACCACGGCGTCGGCCTGCGCCGCGGGGTCGGTCTCCGCCTCGTAGCGGGCGAAGGCGGGCAGGGTCCAGCGCGCGGACTCCTCGGTGCGGCGGGCCAGCGCCCCCGGGGAGAGCCGGATGTGCACGCTGAGGTCGAAGGGGAACCAGTGGCCCAGCAGCAGGGGGCCGTGCACGATCACCACGCCGCCCGGCGGGAGTTCGGAGTACGGGCTGCGGGTCGCCCGGTCGGTCACCGGGTCCCAGAGGTCGGGCAGCACTCGGCCGGTGCCGCCCGGGTCGGTCGGGCCGAACACCTCGCGCCAGAGGGCGGCGGTGTCGTACCAGCCGCCGAGGTAGGAGTCCACGTCCTCACGGCCGAACTCGAAGCGGAGCGAGGCCGGCCGCAGGAAGCCCTCGGCCGGGACCACCAGGACCGGGCGGCTGCGCAGGCGCAGCGCGTCGGCGAGATGGCCGGCGAGCACGCCGGTACCGGCGGCGGGCGCGCCGTCGATGCCCACCCGCTGCCAAGTCGTCTGCCCGGAGGACGCCTTGTGTTCGTCGAGGTGACCGGCGAGACGCTCGGCCATCCGCTGCCATGTGATCGCTTCCAGCTGCACGGGCCCATTGTCAGTGGTGGACCGTAGCGTTTTCACGAGGGAGGTTCACCCGAAGTCCCCCGAGCAGGAGCACGGTGTTGCGCCGCGCGGGGCGGCAGCAGGTATGGAGAAGGCCTCGCCCTCGGCCAGCGTGGACGTCACGTACAGCACGACGGGTACGGTGCCGAGGTTGCGGCCGAGGTGGAGGTGCTCGACGCCGGGCGGCTCGACGAAGCTGGCCCCCGGCAGGTGTACGACGACCGAGTTGTCGTGCAGGATCCGGGTCAGCGTCCCGGACTTGACCAGCGCGATCAGCGGAACGCGGTGGAAGTGCCAGCCGGTGCAGCCGCCGGGCTCTATGACGACCTCCCGGCCCGCGAGGTCCTCCGCCCCGGCCGTGTCCCGCGTACGCCGCGCCGTCGCCTGCCAGCCACCCATGTGTGTGCCCCTCCCCCATGGGCATCACGGCTCTACCGCAGCCCCAACGCCCCACGGTAGAGGGACATCCGGACATCCGGGAATGTCGGCGAAAGCTCAACCATCATTTTTGGCAAGGTGATAAGCAGACCGGACGGCGGTATCACTTCGTCATGAGCCTCGTGGTGTTCGAGTCGCTGAAGCAGATCAACTGTGCGGAGTGCCGCCAGGGGCCGCTCCGGCACCTCGTCCGCGAGGCCGGTGTGCCCCGCTGCCTGGACTGCGCCGACCTCGGGCACCTCGTCTACCTGCCGCGCGGGGATGCCGCACTCACCCGGCGGGCCCGTGAGGCCAGTTCGCTCTCCGCCGTCGTGGTCCGCTTCAACAAGCGGCGCCGCCGCTACGAGCGCCAGGGGCTCCTGGTCGAGGACCCCGCCCTGGCCCGCGCGGAGCGCGCCTGCCTCGCGGACGCCGAGGCGCGGGCCCGCCGCCGGGAGCGCGACCGGCTGCGCCGCGCGGTCGGGGACATCCGGTTCACGGCTGCCTTCGCCGCGGAGATCCGGCGGCTGTTCCCGGGCTGTCCCGCCGAGCGGGCGGCGGCCATCGCCGCCCACGCCTCGCTGCGCGGCAGCGGCCGGGTGGGCCGTACGGCGGCCGGCCGGGCCCTCGACGCACAGGCGGTGTCGGTGGCGGTCCGGGCGGCGGTGCGGCACACCGACACCGAGTACGACGCCCTGCTGATGGCGGGCGTCCCGCGGTTCGCGGCCCGGGCCCGGCTGGCGGCGCGGATCGACGCGATCCTGGACGGCTGGCGCACACCCGCGCCATCCCCGCCCCCGCCTCCGCCCCCGCCTCCGCCTCCGCCGCACGCTTCGGGCCCCGAGCCGTAAGCCCTGCGGCCTACTGGAGGCGGAAGCGGCGGTAGAGCAGGACCCCGCCCAGCAGCAGCGCCCCACCGCCGGGCAGCAGGTAGCCGGCGCCGTCGGCCCCGGTGTGGGCGAGCGCCGGGCCGTGCTGCGGCGGCGCGGGCGGGGTGACGGGCCGCTCGACGACGGGCGGCTGCTGCGGCGGCTTCCCGCCGCTGGGCTCCTCGCCGTTGACGGAGGTGTTGCCGGTGGAACTGTTGCCGACCCCGACGACGCTGACCGCGTTCCCGCTGATGTTGAGCGGGACGTCGACGGGAAGCTGGATCCCGTTGCCGGACAGCAGCCCCGGCGAATCCTTTCCGCGCCCTTCGGTACGGGCTCCCCCGCCCATGCCGCTCCCGCTCCCGTTCCCGTTCCCGGGTTTCGAGGGATGCGAGGACACGGACCCTGGATGCCCGTCGCCACCGCCCCCGCCCTCGTTGGCACAGCGGTTGCCCGCGGCCGAGTTGAGCACGCCGACCACGCTCACGGTGTTCCCGCACACGTTCACCGGGGTGTGCACCGGCAGCTGCACCAGATTCCCGGACAGCAGCCCCGGCGAACGCTCGGCCTTCCCGCCCGCGTCCGCATCGGCGTAGGCGAACCCGCTGACACCCGCGACCGCCAGTCCACCTCCCGCAACCACCGCCGCGATCAAGCCATTCCGACGACTGTGACGCATGAGTTCCCTGCCTTCCGGAGGAGTTCACGGGTGCTGCACCCGCACCGGAAACAACGCGGTAAACCCGTTCGGGTTATAGAGCCGGTAAGCATTTCACCCCATCGTGTACTGGGTAATCCCTACTTCATGACTGAACCCCCGCTCCTGCTCCTCGACGTGGACGGCCCCCTCAACCCCTTCCGGTCCCGCCTCGCCGGACTGCGCGGATACACCAGTCACCGGATGCGTCCGACCGGCTGGATGTCCCACCGGGACCCGGAATCGCGCAGCGCCCGGCGCGGGCTGCGGGTCCGCCTGCACCCGTCGCACGGCGGCCGTCTGCTGGCCCTGCCCTACGAACTCACCTGGGCCACCGCCTGGATGCACGAGGCCAACACGATGATCGCCCCGCACATCGGACTACCCGGTGATCTTCCTGTCATCGAGTGGCCGGAACTTTTCGCCGACGACCCCGACGGTCTCTTCTGGAAGACCCGCCCGCTCCTCGACTGGGCCGCAGGCCGCCCCTTCGCCTGGGTCGACGACATGATCACCCCTCAGGACCGCGCCTGGATCGCCGCCCACCACCCGTCCCCGGCCCTCCTCCTCAACATCCACGCCCGACACGGCCTGCGCGACCGCGACTTCACCACGTTGACGCGCTGGGCGGCCGAGGTCAGCGGCGCAGGGCGGTGAGGGGGTCCGGGGAGGGGGTGCCTGTGGGCCACCAGTCCTCGGTGTGCGGGCGGGACTCGTAGGCGTACCAGAGGCCGTCGCGGCCCAGGCGGAGCTGGCGGGTGGGCGCGGTGAGGCGGTTGCGGTCGGGGCGGAAGGCGCCCTGGGAGGCGGCCAGGAGGGCCGGGCGGGCGCGGTCGAAGGGGCCCGCCGGGGGGGCCCAGGGCTCCTCGAGGGCGGCGAGCGCGGGCAGGCCGCCCTGGCGCCAGGCCGCGGCGGCACGGGCCAGTTCGGTGGTGGTGCGGCCGGTGGCGCGGGCCAGGTCCCGGTAGAGGGTGCGGGCGGCGCCGGTGAGGCCGGCCGTGTGGTGCGCGGAGGCCAGGCGGACGGCGTCCTGCCAGAGGGTGAGGCCGGCGATCGGGTCCTCGGCGGTGGTGAGCAGCGCTAGGGCGCGGGCGGCGGCGTCCGTGGCGAGCTGGTCCAGGGCCAGCGGGTCGGGGGCCGCCGGGTCGGCCGGGTAGGCGGGCGGGAGGCCCACGGCGGCGGGCGCGGCCATCGGGGCCGGCAGCGGCGGCAGGCTGGTGCGGGCCAGCGCGGCACGGGCCGGGACACCGGGGAAGTCCGGGGCGGCGTCGGGCTGTTCGCGGGCGGCGTGAGCGGCATTGCGGCGGGTCAGCTCGTCGAGGAGCTCCCGCTCGCCCCGGCCGCGCAGGAGCAGCAGGACGAACGGGTCCTCGTCGAGGAGGCGGGCCGCCCGGTAGCAGAGGGCCGCGGCGTGCTTGCACGGCGGACGGGCGGTGTCCGGGCAGGAGCAGCGCGGGACGAGCTCGCCCGCGCCGGGCAGGACCGCGCCCGCCAGCGACTGCGGAACCTCCCGCTCCAGCAGGCTCGCCAGGGCCGTGGGGTCCGCGGCCACCGCCTCCAGGAGTTCGCTCCACTCGGCGTCCGGGAAGGGGCTCAGGGCCAGTTCAGTACGGTACGGGCGGGCCCGGCTGCCCCGTACGTACGCCACGATCCGGCCCGGGGTGACCGTGACCGCGTCGACATGGCCCTCGGCGGCGTACGTGCGGCCCCGGGCCAGGCGGGCCGGGTCGCGGGACACCTCCTCGAGCGCCGACACCCAGGCCCGGCCCCACCAGCTGGCGGCCTCCACCCCGGCGGGCACGCTCTCGAAGGTGCGGCGGCGGTCGTCCCGCGCGGTGATCATGCGGGCCTCCGCAGGGAGACGAGGTCGGCCAGCTCGCGGTCGGTCAGCTCGGTCAGCGCCGACTCCCCCGAGCCGAGCACGGCATCGGCCAGGGCCCGCTTCGCCTCCAGCATCTCGGCGATCCGGTCCTCCACGGTGCCCTCGGCGATGATCCGGTGGACCTGGACGGGCTGCGTCTGGCCGATCCGGTAGGCGCGGTCGGTGGCCTGCTCCTCCACCGCCGGGTTCCACCAGCGGTCGAAGTGGATGACATGACCGGCCCGCGTGAGGTTGAGCCCCGTGCCCGCCGCCTTCAAGGAGAGCAGGAAGACCGGGACTTCACCGGACTGGAAGCGGTCCACGAGCTCCTCGCGGCGCGCCACCGGGGTCCCGCCGTGCAGGAGCTGGTGGGAGATCCCGCGGGCGGCCAGGTGCCGCTCGATGATCCGGGCCATCGTCACGTACTGGGTGAAGACCAGCACCGAGCCGTCCTCCGCGAGGATCGTGTCCAGCAGCTCGTCCAGCAGGGCCAGCTTGCCCGAGCGGTGCGAGATCCGGGGCTGCTCCTCCTTCAGGTACTGCGCGGGGTGGTTGCAGATCTGCTTGAGCGAGGCCAGCAGCTTCATGATCATGCCCCGCCGTTCGATGCCCTCGCTCGCCTCGATCACGGCCATCGCCTCGTCCACTGCGGCCTGGTAGAGCGAGGCCTGCTCACGGGTGAGGGAGACCGGATGGTCTGTTTCCGTCTTCGGCGGCAGCTCGGGGGCGATCCCCGGGTCGGACTTCTTGCGCCGCAGCAGGAACGGCCGTACGAGCGCGGCCAGCCGGGCCACCGCCGCCTCGTTGCCCCCGTCCTCCTCCTGCTGGTGCTCCACCGGGCGGGCATGCCGGGCCCGGAACGCCGTCAGCGGGCCCAGCAGCCCCGGCGTGGTCCAGTCGAGCAGCGCCCACAGCTCGGAGAGGTTGTTCTCCACCGGGGTGCCGGTCAGCGCCACCCGGGCCGGCGCCGGAATCGTGCGCAGTGCCTTCGCCGTCGCCGAATGCGGGTTCTTCACGTGCTGCGCCTCGTCGGCGACGACCATGCCCCAGGGCTGCCCGGCCAGCCGGGCCGCGCTCGCGCGCATCGTCCCGTACGTGGTCAGCACGAATCCGCCGGCCAGCCCGTCGAGGCTGCGGCTGCCGCCGTGGAAGCGGCGCACCGCGACCCCGGGCGCGAACTTCTCGATCTCCCGTTGCCAGTTGCCCAGCAGCGACGCGGGGCAGATGACGAGCGTCGGCTCGGGGCGGTCCCGGTGCAGGTGCAGCGCGATCAGGGTGACGGTCTTGCCCAGGCCCATGTCGTCGGCGAGGCAGCCGCCGAGGCCGAGCGAGGTCATCAGGTCCAGCCAGGCCAGGCCGCGGGCCTGGTAGTCGCGCAGGGTGGCCTTCAGCCCGACGGGCTGCGGCAGCGGGGCGAGCTCGCCGGTCAGCCGCTCCCGCAGGGCGGCCAGCGCACCCACCGGAACCGCCGCCACCGGCTCCCCGTCCACCTCGGCCGTCCCGGTCAGTACGGTGGCCAGCGCATCCACCGGGTCCAGCAGCCCCAGCTCCCGCTTGCGCGCCTTGCGCACCAGCTCGGGATCGACCCGTACCCACTGGTCGCGCAGCCGGACCACGGGCCGGTGGGCCTGCGCCAGCGCGTCCATCTCACCCGGGGTGAGCCGGTCGCCGCCCAGCGCGAGCTCCCAGGAGAAGGCGAACAGGTGCTGGGCGTCGAAGAATGCCGTGCCGTCGGTGGCGGAGCCGGGCGCGGTCGACCGTACGACGGCGGTCGCGGACAGCGTACGAGCCAGCTCCCGCGGCCAGTGGACCAGGACCCCGGCGGCCGCGAGCCGGTTCGCAGCCCGGCCCAGCAGGTCTTCGAGCTCCGGGTCGGAGAGGGCGAGGACATCGGGCACCGGCTGGTCCAGCAGCCGCAGCAGCGGCGGCCAGACCCGGGCGGCCCGGCGCAGCGCCAGTACGGCGTCGATCCGGGCACGCGGCCCGAACCCGGCGGCGGCCGCACCGGCCCACAGCAGCCCGGCGTCGGTGACGAGGGTGGGGTCGGCGAGGCTGTGCACCTGGACGACGGCGGCGCCCGCGCGGCGGATGTCCGCCGCGTCCGCCCCGTCCGCCTCGTCCGCTCCGTCGAAGAGGCGGAAGGAGGACAGGTCGAGGCGCAGCGAGATCCCCACCCCGGCATCGGCGCCGGCCGCGACCTGCGCGGCCCACTCCTGTATCCCGGGCACCCGCTGCGGCTCCTGCGCGGCGAAGGGCCGCCCGGCGGCCACCGGCGCCGCCGGGGTGCGGGGCAAGCCGTCGGCGACGGCATCGAGGAACGCCCGGACCAGGGCCTCCGGTTCGGGCAGCTGGAGCGGGCGGCGGCCGGGCAGGGGGGTGGCGTACCCCTCATACGGAAGGGCGGCGGCCACCGCTCGGAGGTGACTCACGTCCTCGGCATCGAGAGGGCCGGCCCGCCAGGCGTCGACCCCGTCGGGGGTGACCCCGGGGAGCAGCCGGCCGCGGGCGACGAGCGCGAGGGCGTGCAGCGCGGCGGTGCCCCAGGCGCGGGTGGCGGGGTGCGTGACGGCGCTGCGCGGGGCGCGGGCGAGCAGGGGCAGGGCCTCGGTGACGGAGAGGCTGAGGGAGGGGACGGTACGGGTACGGATCCCCTGGCCGTGGGGGCGTACGACCGTGAGCGGGGCCGGTGTCCCGGCGCTGTCCGGGAGCGCGTCCCCGTCGGGGGACCAGAAGGCGATGCGGGCCTCGCGGGGGACGGGGGCGGGGAGGAAGACGGCGGGGTGGCGGAGGAGGGGGGTGTGGGGGTCCGGCTGCTGCCGTTGCGGCTGCGGTGTCACTGTGTCGCCTCCCCTCACCCTCGATGCCATCAGGTCAGACGGATCCCGTCTGCCTCGAGTCTAGGTGCGGGCACCGACAATGCCGCTGAGCTGGGCAGACGCCGGCTCCGGGGCCGCTGCGCGGGCCTTCTCCCCTCCCCGCCCTCCTCCCTCCCCCGCACCCCCGCACCCCCGCGCCTCAGACGCCGGCGGGGCCGGGGTGGGCCGTGTGGGCTGAAATGGGGGTGATTCGGGGAAGGGATGGCACACGGCCCTTGCACACGAAACTGGGGAGAAACGGCCATGCTCCAAGGCTTCGCCGCTGCCATCGCGCTCGTGCTCACCGCGCCCGGGTTCCTCGGCGCCGCCGATCTGCCGCCGGATGCCGGCTCGCCCTGGCATGCCGGCAAGGTCACCAAGGGGCTGCCCGAGGCGGCGCCCTTCTGCCTGGACGGGGTACTTCCGGCCACCGGCGGCTGGCATCGGCGCTTCGGGACCGACCTCGACGCCGGCGCCGTGCAGATCTCCGTACGGGCCTCCTCCGACTCCGCGGCCGCCCGGCTGACCCGCAGCCTGGAGCGGCAGGTCGCCGCCTGCGCCGCCGACTGGCTGCGGGAGCACCCGGACGGGAAGGCGGCCTCGAAGGACTACGGAACGCTCCCCGTCGAGGAAGGCGCCCACGTCTACGGGGTGCACACCTCGATCCCGGAGTCCGAGCCCGGCGTGCACCTCTTCGGGATCGGACGGGACGGCTCCACCGTGACCGTCGTCCAGTGGGGTCGGATGGGCGACCTGAGCGACGCCCCCGTCGCCGCCTTCAAGAAGACGACCACGACAGCCGTGAACCGCCTCAACCCCTGACCGCCCCGCTGGTGGGACCATGGACCTGAGGCGATGGTCATGCGTTCCGGAAACGAGCCGATGACCGCCCGCAGTCCGCTGCGGCTGCGGTTCTGGCTCAGCCTGTGGGGGCTGATCTGGGCCGTCGCCGGGACGGCCGTGTTCTCGCTGGTCGGCCGTCCCGGGTGGGCGGCCGCCTGTGGTGTGCTCGCGGTGCTCGCCGCCGTGGACCTGGCCGTGGTCCTCCACCACATCCATCAGGGCCCGCACTACCAGCCCGGCCCGGAGATCCCCCCGTACGAGCCTCCCCGCAGCCGGTGATACCGGGGCAGGTGATACCGGGCTAGTGCCGCGTCAGGCAACGTTCGCCCCGTCGCGACGCCCGGCACGCACCGGACCCCGCTCCTTGACGGGCAAACGTTGCCTGACACGGCACTAGTCCTCGAAGCGGGCCGCTGCCAGGTAGTCCGGCCGGGGGTCCAGAGCGGCCGCCAGGCGGAAGTGCTTGCGGGCCTGTTCGGGCCGCCCGGAGCGCTCGTGCGTGCGGGCCAGCGCGAAGTGCGCGAAGGCGTTGTCCGGCTCCCGTTCCAGCACCAGCTCGAACTCCAGCGTCGCCGGACGCAGTTGGGCGGCGGCGAAGAAGGCGCGGGCGCGCAGCAGCCGGGCCGCCGTGTTCTCCGGGTGGGCGGCGATGACCGAGTCGAGCAGCTTCACCGCGCCGCGCGGGTCCCGCGCGGCCAGCAGGTGCTCGGCGGCCCGGTAGTCGATGACATGCGTCTCGGGGGACGAGCCGGACGGCGGAGGCGGCTGCGACGGTATGGGCTGCGGCGTGGTGTCGGACACGATCTGTTCCTTCCCTCTGCAAGCGCGTTCAACGCCCCGCGCCGCGCCAGCTATTCCATGTGCACGTCAGGCACCAGCCGTACCTGCCGCCGCCCGCTCCTTGAGCTCCGCCCACACCTTGCGCACCTGCGGCTCCAGTGCCTCCAGCGGCCCGTCGTTGTCGATCACGAGCGTGGCCACCGCCAGCCGCTGCTCCCGCGTGGCCTGCGCGGCCATCCGGGCCCGCGCCTCCTCCTCGGCCATCCCGCGCAGCGCGGTCAGCCGGGCCAGCTGCGTCTCGGCAGCGGCGTCCACCACGACCACCAGGTCGTACAGCGGCGCCAGGCCGTTCTCCGCGAGCAGCGGTACGTCGTGCACGACGATCGCGTCGGACCCTGCGGCGGCCTCCAGCTCGGCCGACCGGGCCCCGACCAGCGGGTGCACGATCGCGTTGAGGGTCTGCAGCTTCGCCGGGTCGGCGAACACGATCGACCCCAGCTTCGGCCGGTCCAGCGCCCCCTCGGGGGTCAGTACGGACTCCCCGAAGGCCGCCACGACCGCCGCCAGCCCGGGGGTACCGGGCTCCACGACCTCCCGCGCGATGCGGTCGGCGTCCACGACGACCGCCCCGTACCCCGCCAGCAGCCGCGAGACCTCGCTCTTGCCGGCACCGATTCCGCCTGTCAGGCCAACCTTCAACATGCCCAGCAGACTAGACCCCGCACCCCGGCCCCCGTACAGCCCCCTGGCCCGGCCGGAGCCACCCCGACCGAAGCGCGCCGGCCGAAGCGGACCCGGCCGGCGCGCCCCGCCGAAGCGAACCCCTCAGCCCTCGCCCTCGCGCTCCGCCAGGAACCGCTCGAACTCGCGGCCGATCTCGTCCGCCGACGGGATCTCCTGCGGCTCGGCGATCATGTTGCCCCGCGTCTCGGCGCCGGCCGCCGCGTCGTACTGGTGCTCCAGCCCCTGGACCAGGGCGACCAGCTCCTCGTCGCCCTCGCGGATCTGCCGGTCGATCTCCGTCTGCGTGCGGTGCGCCTCGGTGCGCAGCGCGTGCGCCACCGCCGGCAGGACCAGCCCGGTCGCGGCCGTGATCGCCTCCAGCACCGTCAGCGCGGCGTCCGGGTACGGGGAGCGCGCGATGTAGTGCGGTACGTGCGCGGCGACGCCCAGCACGTCGTGCCCGGCCTGGCCGAGCCGGAACTCCACCAGGGACTCCGCACTGCCCGGCACCTGCGCCTCGTCGAACGGGCTGCGGTGCCCCGGCATGAGGTCGGTCCGGTTGCCGTGCGGGGTGATCCCGACGGGCCGGGTGTGCGGGACGCCCATCGGGATGCCGTGGAAGTTGACCGAGAGCCGGACGCCGAGGCGTTCGACGATCTGCCGGACGGCGACGGCGAAGCGCTCCCACTCCACGTCCGGCTCGGGGCCGGAGAGCAGCAGGAACGGCGCGCCGGTGGCGTCCTGGACGAGGCGCACCTCGAGCCGGGGCTCCTCGAACTCGGTCCAGTGGTCGCGCTGGAACGTCAGCAGCGGGCGCCGGGCGCGGTAGTCGACCAGGCGGTCCGCGTCGAACCGGGCCACCACCTGGTGGGGCAGGGTGTCGAGCAGCCGCTCGACGATCTGCTCCCCGGCCTCGCCCGCGTCGATGTACCCCTCGAAGTGGTACAGCATGACCAGCCCGGCCGAGTCCTGGGCAAGCGCCAGGTCCGCCACTGCCAGGCCCTTGGCATCCCATTCGTACAAACCCTGTGGATCAAGCACCGCCACCACTCCTCCTCGCCGCCTTCTCAGCGAAGAACGTCCAAGGCCGCTGCTCCATTCCCCAGTTGGCCCCTTTCACAGGAACGCAACAAGGCCCGCCCCCCGGAGGGGACGGGCCTTGCTCTTCAGCTCTGCTCAGCTCGGCTCACACCGGAGTGTGATCCACTGCTGCGCTGCTGCGCTGCGATCAGCTCTGGCCGCCGGCCAGCTTCTCGCGGAGCGCGGCCAGGGCCTCGTCGGAGGCCAGGGCGCCCGAGGTCTCGTCCGACTCCGAGGAGTAGGAACCACCCGAGATGCCCGCACCGGCGTTGCCACTGGCGGCCGGGGCGGCAGCACCCTCGGCGGCAGCGGCCTCGTCGGCCTCGCGGCTCTTGATGACCTGAGCCTGGTGCTGCTCGAAGCGGACCTGCGCCTCGGCGTACTGGCGCTCCCACGTCTCGCGCTGGGTGTCGAAGCCCTCGAGCCAGTCGTTGGTCTCGGGGTCGAAGCCCTCGGGGTAGATGTAGTTGCCCTGGTCGTCGTAGGACGCGGCCATGCCGTACAGGGTCGGGTCGAACTCGACCGACGCCGGGTCGGCACCGAAGGACTCGTTGGCCTGCTTCAGCGACAGCGAGATCCGGCGACGCTCGAGGTCGATGTCGATGACCTTGACGAAGATCTCGTCGTTGACCTGGACGACCTGCTCCGGGATCTCCACGTGGCGCTCGGCCAGCTCGGAGATGTGGACCAGACCCTCGATGCCCTCGTCCACGCGGACGAACGCACCGAACGGAACCAGCTTGGTGACCTTACCCGGGACGACCTGACCGATCTGGTGGGTCCGGGCGAACTGCTGCCACGGGTCCTCCTGCGTCGCCTTCAGCGACAGGGAGACACGCTCGCGGTCCATGTCGACGTCGAGGACCTCGACGGTGACCTCCTGGCCGACCTCGACAACCTCGGACGGGTGGTCGATGTGCTTCCAGGACAGCTCGGAGACGTGGACGAGACCGTCGACGCCACCCAGGTCCACGAAGGCACCGAAGTTGACGATCGAGGAAACGACGCCGGAGCGGACCTGACCCTTCTGCAGGGTGGTGAGGAACGTCTGGCGAACCTCGGACTGGGTCTGCTCCAGCCAGGCGCGGCGGGACAGGACCACGTTGTTGCGGTTCTTGTCCAGCTCGATGATCTTCGCCTCGAGCTCCTTGCCCACGTAGGGCTGGAGGTCGCGGACACGACGCATCTCGACGAGAGAGGCCGGCAGGAAGCCGCGGAGGCCGATGTCGAGGATGAGACCACCCTTGACGACCTCGATGACGGTACCGGTGACGATGCCGTCTTCTTCCTTGATCTTCTCGATCGTGCCCCAGGCGCGCTCGTACTGGGCGCGCTTCTTGGACAGGATCAGACGGCCTTCCTTGTCCTCCTTCTGGAGAACCAGGGCCTCGATCTCGTCGCCAACCTTGACGACCTCGTTCGGGTCGACATCGTGCTTGATCGAGAGCTCACGGCTCGGGATCACGCCTTCGGTCTTGTAACCGATGTCGAGCAGGACCTCGTCCCGGTCGACCTTCACGATGACGCCGTCGACGATGTCGCCGTCGTTGAAGTACTTGATCGTCTCGTCGATCGCGGCGAGGAATGCTTCCTCGTCACCGATGTCGTTGACCGCAACCTGCGGGGTGGTGGCGGTGGTCTCGGTGCTGCTCGTCATGTGGGTAAGGGCTCCGGTTACGGACAGAAAGTCGTAGGTACTGCTACGCCGGGAGCCCTTATCGGCATCTGCCGAAGAAGCCGGACAGCCAAGGAAGCCCATGCTCCGCCGTGAAGCGGACCGGGCCTCGAAAACCGAGGGGTCATCAACAGATACAAGCGCAGCCTGCTAGGTCTGAGGAGCACAGGCTCGCAGCGCAACTTGTAGCATACGGGGGCAGCCGGACAGGGTCAATGCGCGAAGGCGCACACCCCGGGCGGATCACCGCATAACCGGCACAATTCGTGGGCGGGCGGACGCCGATGGCGCTTCCCCACCTCGTTTCGAACTCTTTCCGCAGACTACGACGACAGGCCCCATGAACCAAGAGGACTACGCCCCCGAAGAAGCGTACGAAGCCGATCTCGGCGCCGGCGACGACTCCGAGGCCACCCGGCGTGACGCCGACGATGCGGAGAGCAGCCGGGCGAGCCGCGGGTGGTGGGACCGCAACGCCGACGAGTACCAGAACGAGCACGGAGCGTTCCTGGGCGACGACCGCTTCGTCTGGGGGCCGGAGGGCCTGGACGAGGCGGAGGCCGCGCTGCTCGGCCCGGCGGAGTCCCTCAAGGACAAGGACGTCCTGGAGATCGGCGCCGGCGCCGCCCAGTGCTCGCGCTGGCTGGCCGCCCGGGGCGCCCGCCCGGTGGCCCTGGACCTCTCCCACCGCCAGCTCCAGCACGCCCTGCGCATCGGCGATGACGTACCCCTCGTAGAGGCCGACGCCGGCCGGCTGCCCTTCCGCGACGGCTCCTTCGACCTGGCCTGTTCCGCGTACGGAGCCGTCCCCTTCGTCGCCGACCCCGTCAACGTCATGCGCGAGGTGCACCGCGTCCTGCGCCCCGGCGGCCGCTGGGTCTTCTCCGTCACCCACCCGATCCGCTGGGCCTTCCCCGACGAGCCCGGCCCGGAGGGGCTCTCCGTCGCCGCCTCCTACTTCGACCGGACCCCGTACGTGGAGCAGGACGAGGAGGGCCGCGCCGTATACGTGGAGCACCACCGCACCCTCGGCGACCGGGTCCGCGACGTGGTGGCGGGCGGGTTCCGCCTGGTGGACCTGGTGGAGCCGGAGTGGCCCGCCTGGAACACGCAGGAGTGGGGCGGCTGGTCCCCGCTGCGCGGCAACCTGATCCCCGGCACCGCGATCTTCGTCTGCGAGCGAAGCGAGAGTGGGGGCACCCCCGGCCGAAGGCTGGGGGAGCGACTGACGTGATCCGTACCGCCGACCTCGACGCCCTTCCCGTACGGGAGGCCGTGCCCGCACTGGTCTCCGCGCTGGACGCCCACGGCACGGCGGTGCTCTGCGCCCCGCCCGGCACCGGCAAGACCACGCTGGTGCCGCTGGTCCTGGCCGGGCTGGTCGGCGGCGGGCCCCGGCGCCGGGTCGTCGTCGCCGAGCCCCGGCGGATCGCCGCCCGGGCGGCGGCGCGCCGGATGGCCTGGCTGCTGGGCGAGGCGGTCGGCGCGTCGGTGGGCTTCACGGTGCGCGGCGAGCGGGTCGCGGGGCCGGGGACCGTGGTCGAGGTCGTGACCACCGGGGTGCTGCTCCAGCGGCTGCAGCGCGACCAGGAGCTGTCCGGGGTGGACCTGGTGATCCTGGACGAGTGCCACGAGCGGCACCTCGACGCCGACACGGTCGCCGCGTTCCTCCTGGACGTACGGGAAACCCTGCGCCCGGAGCTGCGGCTCGTGGCGGCTTCGGCGACGACCGACGCGGCCGGCTGGGCCCGCGTACTCGGTCATGGCCGTCTCGGCGGCGCGCCGGTGGTGGAGGCCGCGGGGGTCTCGTACCCGGTGGAGACGGTCTGGGCGCCGCCGCCGCGGCCGGTGCGGCCCCCGCACGGGATGCGGGTGGACCCGGCGCAGCTGACGCACGTGGCATCGGTGGTGCGGCGGGCGCTCGCGGAACGCAGCGGCGACGTGCTGTGCTTCCTGCCCGGGGTCGGCGAGATCTCCCGGGTCGCGGGGCAGCTGGGCGGGGTCGACGCGGAGGTCCTCCAGATACACGGCCGCGCCCCGGCGGCGGTCCAGGACGCGGCGCTCTCCGTCGCGCAGCACCGCAGGGTGATCCTTTCCACCGCCGTCGCGGAGTCGAGCCTGACCGTGCCGGGCGTACGGGTGGTCGTGGACTCGGGGCTGGCCCGCGAGCCCCGGGTGGACCATGCCCGGGGCCTGGGCGCGCTGGCGACCGTACGGGCGTCCCGCGCGGCCGGACGCCAGAGGGCGGGCCGGGCGGGGCGCGAGGCGCCGGGGGCGGTGTACCGCTGCTGGGCGGAGGCGGAGGACGGCCGCCTGCCGGCGTTCCCCTCTCCCGAGATCCGGATGGCGGACCTGGCGCAGTTCGCACTGCAGGCCGCGTGCTGGGGCGACCCGGACGCGACGGGCCTGGCCCTGCTCGACCCGCCGCCGGCCGGGGCGATGGCCGCGGCGCGGGAGGTGCTGGTGGCGGTGGGCGCGGTGTCCCCGGCGGGCCTGGTCACCCCGCGCGGGCAGCGGATGGCCCGCCTCGGCCTGCACCCGCGCCTGGCCCGGGCCCTGCTGGACGGCTCCGCCGCGCTGGGGGCCCGCCGGGCGGCGGAGCTGGTCGCCCTGCTGAGCGAGGAGCCGCCGCGGGAGTACGGGGACGACCTGGCCGCCGCCTGGCGCCGGGCCCGCGCGGGCGGCGACGCGTACGCCGCGCGCTGGCGGGCGGAGGCCCGCCGCCTGGAGCGCGCCGCCGCCTCCGGGAACCCTGTGGGGAAAGAGTCGCTCCCCGACGACGCCGCCGCCGGGCTCGTCGCAGCCCTGGCATTCCCCGAACGCGTCGCGAAGGCCAAGGGCCGGGCGGCCTTCCTCATGGCCAACGGCACCGGAGCCGAACTCCCCGACGGATCACCACTGCGCAGCGCGCCCTGGCTGGCCGTCGCAGTCGCCGACAGGCCCCCGCACTCCGCCTCCGCCCGCATCCGCCTCGCCGCGGCCCTCGACGAGGACACCGCCCGGGCCGCGGCCGGCCACCTGCTGCAAGCGGGCGAAGAGGTGCACTGGGAGGACGGCGACCTCGTCGCCCGCTCCGTGGAACGGCTCGGCGCCATCGAGCTGGCCGCACGGCCGCTGCGGAACCCCGACCCGGACCTCGTGCGCGAGGCCCTCCTCGACGGCCTGCGCAGCGAAGGGCTCGGCCTGCTGCGCTGGTCCGCGGACGCGCACGCCCTCCGGGCCCGGCTCGGCTTCCTGCACCGCACCCTCGGCGGCGGCTGGCCCGACGTCCAGGACGACGGCGCCCTGCTGGACCGCGCCGACGACTGGCTCGAGCCCGAGCTGTCCCGGGCCCGGCGCCGCGCCGATCTCGGGCGGATCGACGCCGGTCAGGCGCTGAACCGGCTGCTGCCCTGGGCCACCGGCGAGGCCGCCCGCCTCGACGAGCTGGCCCCGGAGCGGATCGAGGTGCCCAGCGGCTCCCGGATCCGGGTGGACTACTCCGCCGAGCAGGGACAGGGGCACGGCCAGCCCGTCCTCGCCGTGAAGCTGCAGGAGCTGTTCGGGCTGGCCGAGACCCCGAAGGTGGCCGGGGTGCCCGTGCTGGTCCACCTGCTGTCCCCGGCCGGGCGGCCCGCCGCCGTGACCGCCGACCTGGCCTCGTTCTGGCAGGGCGGCTACCGCGCCGTACGCGCCGAGCTCCGCGGCCGCTACCCCAAGCACCCCTGGCCGGAGGACCCGGCCACCGCCCAGCCGACCCGGCACACCAACGCCCGGCTCAAGCGACAGCAGTGAGCCTCGTGGTGAGCCCCTCCCCGTCCCCGTCCTCCGGCTCGGCGCGGCGGCCGCGGGCCTCCAGCCACAGCGCCAGCCCGAGCAGTACGAGGGCGCCGGCCGCCAGGCCGATCGGGGCGTCCGTGTGCAGCGCGAGGACCTTCGTACGGTTGGACTTGACCAGGTCGACGGTGTAGTCGGCGTAGTCCTCGCGCATCTTGACGTCTCCGGCGAAGACGGTGAGCCTGCCGTCGGGCGCGCCGGCCGCGATGCCGCCGCGCATCTCCTGCTCGATGATCTGCTCGGCGTTGACGGGCGCCCCGGTGACCGGGTCGACCCAGAACATGGCCTTGACCTTGTACCAGAGGCTGGTGCCGGTGCTCTGCTCGAACGTCGCCGGGTCGATGCCCTCGATCGGCATCTTCTTCGGGAGCGAGACCTTCGTCCACGGCACGGTCTGCTCGTAGTAGTAGACGTCCATCCCGCGGTACGTGCGCGGGCCGACGTAGTGGATGGGCGAGGCGGTACGGGTCTGCGCGTCGAAGTAGAGGTAGTCGCGCGGCTCGGTGAAGAACGGCCACTTGAACTCGATGCCCTCGCGCTTGACCGGGTCCCCGTCCACCGCCTCGCCGGTGGCGTGCACCGGGTCCTGGGTGTGGGCGTCGAAGATGTAGCGCTCGGGGATCTGGGAGACCATCTTCCCGTCCGGGCCCATGATGTACGACAGCGTGTCCCAGACGACGACGTCCTTGCCGGCGCTCGCCTCGATCTCCTTCGACGCCTCGACGTTGCCCTTGAGGGTCTGGACGATGGTGACCTTGTCGACCCTCTTCGGCTGCATGCCGGCGGTGTAGTCGAGGAGGGTCGCGTCCTTCGCCTCCAGGACCATCTCCTGGTACTGGTTCGGCGGGATCTTGGCGAGCCGGGGGTACGCGTACCAGCGCAGCAGCGGTGCGAGGGCTGCGCAGAACACCGCCAGGGCAAGCAGGACGAGGCTCGCTCTGCGTCGCATGGCCGGGCCTCCTCTTACTTTCCGGGCGCGGCGGGCGCGGTGGTGAGCAGCGGCTTGGGCGAGGTCTTGCCTTCCGGCACCCCGAACGCCGTGATGGCGAACACGAGGGCCAGCGCGGCGGCCAGCCCGATGGCGGCGGCGACGAATGCGCGCATGCCGGGCCTCCGGAATCTGATAGGGCGTCAGGGACGAGGCACCGTAGCAATGCGGAGGCGAGATGAGAACCGTCAGAGCCAGGGATCACCGGGAGCACCCTGTGACCTGCGCTCGGCCCCGCGCCGGGCCTTCCGGCCGGCAGCCCCCGCCGGTCACCCGGCCTGGCTGGTGTTGAGGAGGGCGAGGCCGGTGTGGGTGGGCGTGTGGAGGACGGCCTTGCGGTCGCGGGTAAGGAGAGGGAGGGGGCGAGGGCGAAGTCGCGGCCCGAGAGGTGCAGGTCGGCGGTGGCCAGCGGCCGGTATCCCGGATCCTCCAGGACCGGAGGCTTCCACACCGGCATCGGGCGCAGGCCCTCCAGCAGGCCCGTCACTCCGCCGCGGGCCATGAGCCGTCCTCGCAGCGCCACTTCGGCGATCAGGTGCTGCTCGATACGGTCCGCGTACGGCGCCACCGCCACCTCGTGGCATTGCGCGAGCGCGTGGGCCGGCCGTTCCGCTGCCCGGCGGTCGTCGTCCAGGATCCGGGCGATCCACGGGGTGCGGCGCCTGGCCGGTCCGGGGTGGGCGGACCACTCCGCGCGCAGCCGCCGGTGCGGGGCGCCGCGCAACCGCTCGATTGGCGATGAAGCGCCATCCCGGCAAGTTCACCTACTCGCAGACTATTTCGCTGCGGGATTCCTATGCGGGCCACGCCTACTGCGACGCGCTCGGCGGGGGCTGGTACGCGCTCTGGATCGAGAGGTGACCGTGAGCACCCGGTAGGGAACCGGACGCCGAGGTCGGCTTCGTGCTCGGAGCCGGCGTCGGCGTCGGCGTGCGCGTGGCCGTCGGGGCCGGCGTGCGCGTGGCGGTCGGGGCCGGCGTGCGCGTGGCGGTCGGGGCCGGCGTGCGCGTGGCGGTCGGACTCGGCGTGGGCGTCGGGCTCGGCGTCGGAGTCGGCTTCGGAGTGGGCGTGGGCGTGGGCTTCGGAGTGGGCGTGGGCGTGGGGGAGGGTGTCGGCGTCGGGCTCGGGGTGGGGGTCGGCTTCGGGCTCGGCGTGGGGGTCGGGGTCGGCGTCGGGGTGGGGGTCGGCGTCGGGCTCGGGGTGGGGGTCGGGCTCGGGGTGGGGGTCGGGCTCGGGGTGGGGGTCGGCGTCGGGGTGGGGGGCTGGGGGCTGGTGCCGTCCGGGATTTCGTGCGTCCCCTTGAGGTAGTACGTGAACCACGACTTCACCGTGCGGAGGTACTCCGCGGACTGGTTGTACGAGAGCACCGCGCGGTCCAGGTCGGCGGGGAGCCGGAGGTCCCGGGTGCCTGCGCAGAGGTAGCGGGCGGCCGCGAGGGACGCGTCGTAGACGTTGTTCGGGTTGCGGCGGCCGTCGCCGTCCGCGTCCTGGCCCCACGCCGCCCACGTCGACGGGATGAACTGCATCGGGCCGACCGCCCGGTCGTACGCGGCGTCCCCGTCGTAGGCCCCGCCGTCCGTGTCGCGGATGTCCGCGAAGCCGTTGCCGTCGAGTACGGGGCCCAGGATCGGCCGCAGTGTGGTGCCGGCGGCGTCCACGCGGCCCCCGCCCGCCTGCCCGGACTCGACCTTGCCGATCGCCGCGAGCAGCTGCCAGCGCAGCCCGCATCCGGGGTCGCTCTCTCCCACCTTCTTCTCCGCCAGCCGGTACGCCGCCAGGACGGTTGCCGGTATCCCCTGCTCGCCGGCGCCCATGGCCACGGGCTCGTTGTGTGCCGCGGTCTCGGCGGCCGTCGTACCCGGCTGCGCGGCCGGGGGCTCCTGCGGGAGGACCGCCGGGGGCTGGGGGCTGGGCAGGGGCGGGAGTTCGGTGAAGTAGGCGGAGTCCCCGCCGGAGCCGGCCGGCTGCGATGGCTGCGCGACGTCGTCGGCAGCCGCGGATATCCGTTCCTTCGGGGGGCCTTGGGATGCGGTCACCGCGGCGGCCACCAGTGCGCAGACCAGGGCAGCCGTCCCTCCCCTGCACAGCTCGCGCAGCCTGCCTGCGAACCGGGTCGTCTTGCGAGCCGACATGAGCCGGTCCCCTCCCCCTCGACGTCGGCGTGACCTTACGTCAGCTCCCTTCACATCACACGGATCGTGGTCCGGATTTCACGAGTTCCCCACGTGCTGGGCAGCTCACGCATACTGTCCGGACCAATTCGGGACGCATTGGCCCGAAGTAAGGAAGAGATGTCATGCCGTTCACCCTCAGCCATGCGGCCGCCGTACTGCCGGCCGTCGGCCGGGCGGGCCGCGCCCGTGGGCCGCTGGTCGCGTCGGCGCTCGTCCTCGGGTCGTTCGCGCCCGATACGTTCTACTTCGCGGACGCCGTCGTCTCGGGGGTCTGGCCGTACGGGGAGTTCGCGCACTCGCTGCCCGGGGTGTTCACCGCGGACGCCGTACTGACGGCCGTGCTCGCGGCGTGCTGGCTGCTGCTGCGCGAACCGCTGATCGCGCTCCTGCCGCGCCGCCGTCAGGGCCGGATACACGTCTTCGTGCGGGGCGAGGACTGGCGGGGCCGCCGACTGCCTTCGCTTGCGCTGTGGTTCTACGTCTCGGCGGTCGCCGGCTCGCTCACGCATGTGGTGTGGGACAGCTTCACGCACCCGCACCGATGGGGGACGGACGCGCTGCCCGCGCTCGGCGAGCAGTTCGCCTTCGGGCTTCCCCTCTATACGTTCGTGCAGTACGGGACTTCGGCTGGTGCGGCCTGCGCCTTGGTCTGGTTCACGGTGACCGCCCTGCGCCGGCTGCCGGACTGCGCCGCCCCCGCGTCCGTGCCGGTGCTCGGCCGCTCCGAGCTGTTGGGCGCGGTCGCCCTGGTCGCGGTGTGCGTGGCGGTCGGGGTGACGATGCGCGTGCTGCGCTTCTTCACGTTCTTCGACCGGATCCGCACCCCGCTCGACATCATCCCGACCGTCTGCTTCGGCGCGGGCGGCGGCCTCGCCGTGGGCCTGCTGCTGTACGGGGTCCTCGTACGGCTCCTGCAGCGGCGCGAGCCGTCCCGAACGGACGAGGACGCGCGGACGCCCGTCCCCACCGCTTAGCGGCTTGCGGGGACGGGCGTCCGGCGTACCTGCTCAGTGCGCGGCGGACTCCCAGTCGGTACCGACGCCGACGGACACGTCCAGCGGGGCGCGGAGCTCGACGGCGGCGGCCATCTCGCGGCGCACCAGCTCCTCGACCTTCTTCCGCTCGCCGGGGGCGATCTCCAGCACGATTTCGTCGTGGACCTGGAGCAGCATCCGCGACTTCAGGCCCGCCTCGGTGATCGCCCGGTCCACACGCAGCATGGCGACCTTGACGATGTCGGCGGCGGTGCCCTGGATCGGGGCGTTCAGCGCCATCCGCTCGGCGGCCTCACGGCGCATCCGGTTGTCGCTGTTGAGGTCGGGCAGGTACCGGCGGCGTCCGAAGACCGTCGCCGTGTACCCGGTGGCCCGGGCCTCCTCGACCACGCGGCCCAGGTAGTCCCGGACCCCGCCGAACCGCTCGAAGAAGGTCTCCATCAGGCCGCGCGCCTCGGCGGGCTCGATGTTCAGCTGCTGCGAGAGGCCGAAGGCGGACAGCCCGTACGCGAGCCCGTACGACATGGCCTTGATCTTGCGGCGCATCTCGGCGTCGACCCCGGAACGCTCCACGCCGAACACCTGGGAGGCGACGGTGGTGTGCAGGTCCTCACCGGACAGGAACGCCTCGATCAGGCCCTCGTCCTCGGAGAGGTGGGCCATGACGCGCAGCTCGATCTGGCTGTAGTCGGCGGTCATCAGGGACTCGAAGCCCTCGCCGACCACGAAGCCGCGGCGGATGGCCCGGCCCTCGTCGGTGCGCACCGGCACGTTCTGCAGGTTGGGGTCGGTCGAGGACAGGCGTCCGGTCGCGGCGACGGTCTGGCTGAAGCTGGTGTGCACCCGGCCGTCGGCGGCGATCGTCTTGACGAGGCCCTCGACGGTGACGCGCAGCTTGGCCTGCTCCCGGTGGCGGAGCATGATCACCGGCAGTTCGTGGTCGGTCTGCGTGGCCAGCCAGCCCAGTGCGTCCGCGTCCGTGGTGTAGCCGGTCTTGGTCTTCTTCGTCTTGGGCAGGTCCAGCTCGCCGAAGAAGACCTCCTGGAGCTGCTTGGGCGAGCCGAGGTTGAACTCGTGCCCGACCGCCGCGTGCGCCTCCTTCACCGCCTGCTGCACGGCTCCGGCGAACTGCTGCTCCATGGCCTCCAGATGGTCGCGGTCGGCGGCGATGCCGGACCGTTCCATCCGGGCCAGCAGCTCGGAGGTGGGCAGCTCCATGTCGTGGAGCAGCTCGGCGGCGCCGACTTCGGCGAGCTTGCCGGTGAACGCGTCGCCGAGGTCGAGGACGGCGCGGGCCTGCGCCATCAGGGCCTCCGCCTCGGCGGTCTCGTCGGCGCCGAAGGCCAGCTGGCCGTCGGCCGCGGCGGGCTGGAGCTCGCGGTGCAGGTATTCGTTGGACAGCACGTCCAGGGCGAAGGAGCGGCGGCCCGGCTTGACCAGGTACGCGGCGAGCGCGGTGTCCATGGTGACGCCGGCCAGGCTCCAGCCGTGCTCGGGGAAGACCCGCATCAGGCCCTTGGCGTTGTGCACCACCTTGGGGCGCGCCGGGTCGGCGGCCCAGGCCGCGAAGGCCTGGTCGTCGGCCTCGTCCAGCGAGGACGGCTCGAACCAGGCGGCGGCCCCGCCGGCCGCGGCCAGCGCGATCTCGCTGACATTGCCCTGGCCCAGCGCCCAGCTGTCCACGGTGGAGATGCCCAGCGGCCCGCCCGCGTGGCTCGCCAGCCACGGCGCCAGCTCGCCCGCGCCCAGCACGCTCGCATCCAGCTCCACGTCGGCGGCCGGAGCCGGGGCCTCCTCCTCGGCCGCGCCCGGGTCCACCGCGAGCAGCCGCTCGCGCAGCGAGGCGTTGCGGATCTCCAGCACGTCCAGCACGCCGGTGACGGCGGAGCGGTCGTACGGGAGGCGCGCCAGGTCGCCCGCGGCCTTGGGCAGCTCGACGTCCTTGACCATCTCGGTCAGGACCCGGTTCAGCTTCACGGCCTCCAGGTGGTCCCGGAAGTTCTGCCCGGCCTTGCCCTTGACCTCCTCGGCGCGCTCCACGAGCTCCGCGAACGACCCGAACTGGGTGATCCACTTCGCGGCGGTCTTCTCGCCGACGCCCGGGATGCCGGGCAGGTTGTCGGACGGGTCGCCGCGCAGCGCCGCGAAGTCCGGGTACTGCTGCGGGGTGAGCCCGTACTTCTCCTCGACCTTCTCCGGGGTGAACCGGGTCAGCTCGGAGACGCCCTTGGTCGGGTACAGCACGGTGGTGTGCTCGGAGACGAGCTGGAAGGAGTCCCGGTCGCCGGTGACGATCAGCACCTCGAAGCCGAGGGCCTCCGCCTGCGTCGCCAGCGTGGCGATCACGTCGTCGGCCTCGAAGCCGTCGACCGCGAAGCGCGGCACCTTCATCGCGTCCAGGAGCTCGCCGATCAGCTCGACCTGCCCCTTGAACTCGTCGGGGGTCTTGGAGCGGTTCGCCTTGTACTCGGGGAACTCCGTCGAGCGCCACGTCTTGCGCGAGACGTCGAACGCCACCGCGAAGTGCGTGGGCGCCTCGTCGCGCAGCGTGTTCGCCAGCATCGACGCGAAGCCGTAGATGGCGTTCGTCGGCTGGCCGGTCGCGGTCGTGAAGTTCTCCGCGGGCAGCGCGAAGAACGCCCGGTACGCCAGGGAGTGCCCGTCCATGAGCATCAGGCGGGGGCGGTCCGCTGCGGTCGTCTGGTCGGTCTTCTTCGATGCGTTCTCTGCCACACCCCCGATCCTAGGCGGCCCCGCTGACAATTCCGGCGTCGGCGATGTCCGCAGGGCGTGACAGGATCGGACGCCTACGCGAATACGAACAGCGGCCCACGCCGCGATGCCCGACTGCTCAAAGGGGAGCGACATGGCCACCAAGCCGCCCGCGGGTGATCCCGCACAGGACGCGCCGCAGGTCGCGCCCCCCAAGCAAGCCGCCGCCGGGCTGCCCGCGATCGGGCACACCCTGCGCATCGCCCAGCGGCAGATGGGCGTCGCCCGCACCGCGCGCACCCTGCTCAAGGTCAACCAGAAGAACGGCTTCGACTGCCCGGGCTGCGCCTGGCCCGAAGGCGACAAGCGGCACACCGCCGAGTTCTGCGAGAACGGCGCCAAGGCCGTCGCCGAGGAGGCCACGCTGCGGCGGGTCACCCCGGACTTCTTCGCCGAGCACCCCCTGGCCGACCTCGCCGGCCGCTCCGGCTACTGGCTGGGCCAGCAGGGCCGCATCACCGAGCCCATGTACCTCCCCGAAGGTGCCGACCGGTACGAGGCGGTCCCCTGGGAGCGGGCCTTCGAGATCATCGCCGAGGAGCTGACGGCCCTCGACTCCCCCGACGAGGCCCTCTTCTACACCTCGGGCCGCACCAGCAACGAGGCCGCGTTCCTCTTCCAGCTCTTCGCCCGCGAGTTCGGCACCAACAACCTGCCCGACTGCTCCAACATGTGCCACGAGTCCTCGGGCTCCGCCCTCAACGAGACCATCGGCATCGGCAAGGGCAGCGTCTCCCTCGAGGATCTCCACCAAGCCGACCTGATCATCGTCGCCGGGCAGAACCCGGGCACCAACCACCCGCGCATGCTCTCCGCCCTGGAGAAGGCCAAGACCTCCGGCGCGAAGATCATCTCGGTGAATCCGCTGCCCGAGGCCGGCCTGGAGCGTTTCAAGAACCCGCAGAACCCGGTCGGCATGCTCAAGGGCACCGCCCTCAACGACCTCTTCCTGCAGATCCGCATCGGCGGCGACCAGGCCCTCTTCCGGCTCCTCAACAAGCTCGTCATCGCGACCGAGGACGCCACCGACGAGTCCTTCATCCGCGAGCACACCCACGGCTACGAGGAGCTCGCGGCCGCCGCCAGGGAAGCCGACTGGGCCGAGACCCTCACCGCCACCGGCCTGACCCGCCCCGAGATCGAGCAGGCGCTGGCCATGATCCTGGCCTCGAAGCGCACCATCGTCTGCTGGGCCATGGGCCTCACCCAGCACAAGCACGCCGTCGCCACCATCCGCGAGGTCGTCAACCTCCTCCTGCTGCGCGGCAACATCGGCCGCCCCGGCGCCGGCGTCTGCCCCGTCCGCGGCCACTCCAACGTCCAGGGCGACCGCACCATGGGCATCTTCGAGCGCCCCGCGCCCGCCTTCCTCGACGCCCTCGACAAGGAATTCGGCATCACCTCGCCGCGCGACCACGGCTACGACGTGGTCCGCTCCATCCAGGCCCTGCGCGACGGCAAGGCCAAGGTCCTCTTCGCGATGGGCGGGAACTTCGTCGGCGCCACCCCCGACACCGAGGTCACCGAGGCCGCGATCCGCCGCGCCTCCCTGACCGTCCACGTCTCCACCAAGCTCAACCGCTCCCACGCGGTCACCGGCCGGCGCGCCCTGATCCTGCCCACCCTCGGCCGCACCGACAAGGACATCCAGGCCTCCGGCAAGCAGTTCGTCACCGTCGAGGACTCCATGGGCATGGTCCACGCCTCCCGCGGCAACCTCGCCCCCGCCTCCCCGCACCTGCTCTCCGAGCCCGCGATCGTCGCCCGCATGGCCCGCGCGGTCCTCGGCGCCGCCTCCGCCACCCCGTGGGAGGAGTTCGAGCAGGACTACGCGGCCATCCGCGACCGGATCTCCCGCGTGATCCCCGGCTTCGAGGACTTCAACGCCCGCGCCGCCCGCCCCGAGGGCTTCCGGCTCCCGCACGCCCCGCGCGACGAGCGCCGCTTCCCCACCAAGACCGGCAAGGCCAACTTCACCGCCGCGCCCGTCGAGTACCCGAAGATCCCCGAGGGCCGGCTGCTCCTGCAGACCCTGCGCAGCCACGACCAGTACAACACCACCATCTACGGCCTCGACGACCGCTACCGCGGGATCACGGGCGGGCGCCGCGTCGTCCTGGTCCACCCCGAGGACGCGGCGGAGCTCGGGCTCGCGGACGGCACGTACACGGACCTGGTCAGCGAGTGGAAGGACGGCGTCGAGCGGCGCGCGCCCGGCTTCCGCGTCGTGCACTACCCGACCGCCCGGGGCTGCGCGGCCGCGTACTACCCCGAGACCAACGTGCTGGTCCCGCTCGACTCCACCGCCGACACCAGCAACACCCCCGCGAGCAAGTCCGTCGTCGTGCGCTTCGAACCGGCCTGATAGAACGACCTCAGGACAAGATGGTTAACGATCGTTGACGAACGGAGCCCGCCCATGGGTGAGCAGCACGCTGTGAAGTTCCCGCAGGAGGTCCTCGACGAGTACTCGGCCCTGGGCATCGACCTGCCCGCGCTGTTCTCGGCGGGCCACCTCGGCGAGCGGATGGACATCCGCATCCTCGAGGCCTCGGCCGAGCGGGTCGTCGCCACCATGCCCGTCGAGGGCAACACCCAGCCGTACGGACTGCTGCACGGCGGCGCCTCGGCCGTGCTCGCCGAGACCCTCGGCTCGGTCGGCGCCATGATGCACGGCGGCCTCACCAAGATCGCCGTCGGTGTCGACCTGAACTGCACCCACCACCGCGGCGTACGGTCGGGCGTGGTCACCGGCGTCGCCACCCCCGTCCACCGCGGCCGCTCCACCGCCACGTACGAGGTCGTGATCAGCGACGAGCAGGACCGGCGCGTGTGCACCGCCCGCCTGACCTGCCTGCTGCGCGACGCGGACCCCGCCGCCGGGGCCTGAGCCGTACGCCACGAGCTCCGCAGGCCCGGATCCCGCCCCTCCCGGGGGCCGGATCCGGGCCTGCGGCGTATACGCCCGGCCCCGAAACCGCCCGGAATCCGCCAGTCCGCACCCGGCTCCGCGACGACTGTTGTGTCACCGAAGGTGACGTCCTACCTTCCCTTCATGGGGACCCAGCCACGCATCGCGGCCCGGTACGGCGTCACCGCACTGCTCACGGCGCTCACCATGTCCGGATGCTCCACTTCCGCACCAACCGCCCCGCAGACCCCGTCAACGCCCGTATCCAGCCCCTCCTCGCCTGCCCAGATCTGCACAAGTCTGGTGTCCTACTGGGTGAAGGAGACCCTCAAGGGCAGCAAATGGTCCGGCCTGGACTGGGAACAGAAGGGCCTCTCCAACGACCAGTACAAGATCCACGAGGAAGCCGTCGCCGCAGGCCGCGCCGAGGAGCGAACTGCCGGTCTGGACAAGGCACTTGAAATGGTCGACCGATTCGTGGCGCAGCGCTGCGCCGAGCAGAACGGCGCCACGTGGAGCTCTGAGAACTGGCGACCCCCGAGCCCGGCCGGGTGACCGGAATCCCGCGTGCGCTGTCCGGCTTCCGGGCACCGGCGGCGGACGGCGGATCCGCAGGTCGGAAGCCCGCAGGACCCCGGACCAAGATCGATTCACTCGAAGTGGATCAAGAGGAAAATTACCCTCAGTAATGCCGACGCCCCACAGAATCCCCTTTTTCCCCGGCGGAATGCCACCCACCGGATTCCTTCGGGCACAGTCAGCGACAATTGGCCGCTTTTGATCAATGACAGGAGCATGAACCCCTCAAGCCCCTTAGGGGAACGGTGAATTCTCACCATGCGGACATTCCCCGAAGTCACAATACGTCCGTTTTGTCCGCACTCCCGCCACACATTCTTGGCCTCGGCATAACAAGACAGTCACATCATCCTTTCCCTGCTCCCCGCACTCGCCACCTCGGCCTAGAGTCACGGCCAGTCACCGCGCCACAGAGCGCAACCCAGCACGGCCGTGGACCTCCCAGTGCGGCCCGGCGACCAAACGGCACCTCAAATGAGGGGGCCGCGCCAGGGAAAGGAAGAATCGTGCGACACCGTTCTTTGCTCGTCCTCACCACCGTGATCACCACGGGAGCACTGACCCTCACCGCCTGCGGATCGCGCGATGAGGCCAAGACCGGCGGGGACAAGTCCGGCGGCTCCAAGACCGTCGTCGTCATCGGCGTGGACGCCCCCCTCACCGGCTCGCTCTCCGCCCTCGGCCAGGGCATCAAGAACTCCGTCGACCTCGCGGCCAAGACGGCCAACAAGAACAACGAGGTCCCGGGCATCGAGTTCAAGGTCGAAGCCCTCGACGACCAGGCCGTCCCGGCCTCCGGCCAGGCCAACGCCACCAAGCTCGTCGGCAACAAGGACGTCGTCGGCGTCGTCGGCCCGCTGAACTCCGGCGTCGCACAGCAGATGCAGGGAGTCTTCGCCTCCGCCAACCTGGCGCAGGTCTCCCCCGCCAACACCAACCCCGCGCTCAGCCAGGGCGACAACTGGGGCAAGGGCGAGTTCAAGCGCCCCTTCAAGACCTACTTCCGCACCGCCGCCACCGACGTGGTCCAGGGCAAGTTCGCCGCCCAGTACCTCTTCAAGGACGCCGGCAAGAAGAAGGTCTTCGTCGTCGACGACAAGCAGACCTACGGCGCCGGCCTCGCCGCGATCTTCGCGGACGAGTTCAAGAAGCTCGGCGGCGAGGTCGTCGGCACCGACCACGTCACCGTGAAGGAGACCGACTTCTCCTCCACCGCCGACAAGGTCAAGTCCTCCGGCGCCGACTCCGTCTACTTCGGCGGCCAGTACCCCGAGGGCGGCCTCCTCGCCGACCAGATCAAGAAGGCCGGAGCCAACATCCCGCTCATGGGCGGCGACGGCATCCAGGACCCCGCCTTCATCACCGCCTCCGGCGAGGCCAACGAGGGCGACCTCTCCACCTCCATCGGCTACCCGGTCGAGAAGCTGCCCACCGCCAAGACCTTCATCGCCGACTACCAGGCCGGCGGCTACAAGGACCCCTACGCGGCTTACGGCGGCTACTCCTACGACGCCGGCTGGTCCGTCGTCCAGGCCGTCAAGGCCGTCGTCGCCGCCAACGGCGGCAAGCTCCCCACCGACGCCCGCGCCAAGGTCGTCGAGGCCCTCGGCAAGGTGTCCTTCGAGGGCGTGACCGGCAAGGTCGCCTTCGACGAGTACGGCGACACCACCAACAAGCAGCTCACGGTCTACAAGGTCGAGGGCGGCAAGTGGATCGACGTCAAGAGCGACACGTTCAACCAGTAATCCCGTAGCACCCCGCATCACCAGCTCCACCTGAACCAAACCACCGCGCGAGGGCGCAACAGCGCCCTCGCGCGGAGTCTTATCCGACACGCTCATCGGAGGCCCTGCGGTGCACGAACTGCCGCAACAGCTGGCCAACGGCCTTGCCCTCGGTGCCCTTTATGGCCTCATCGCCATCGGGTACACCATGGTCTACGGCATCGTCCAGCTCATCAACTTCGCCCACGGCGAGATCTTCATGATCGGCGGCTTCGGCGCACTCACCGCCTACGCCATCCTCCCGACCGGCACCTCCCTGCTGATCGCGATACCCGTCATGATCATCGGAGGCTCCCTCGTCTCCGTCCTCGTCGCCATGGGAGCCGAACGCTTCGCGTACCGTCCCCTGCGCAGCGCTCCCCGGCTCGCACCCCTCATCACCGCAATCGGCCTCTCGATCGCGCTCCAGCAGCTCGTCTGGCAGTTCTACCCGGACGCCAAGAAGGCCGTCAGCTTCCCCGAGTTCAAGGGCGAAGCCTTCAAGATCACCGACAGCCTGGCCATCCAGCGCGCGGACGCCTTCGTCCTCATCCTCGCCCCGCTCTGCATGCTCGCCCTCGGCATCTTCGTCCAGAAGAGCCGCAGCGGCCGCGCCATGCAGGCCACCGCGCAGGACCCCGACACCGCGAAGCTGATGGGCATCAACACCGACCGCATCATCGTCATGGCCTTCGCCATCGGTGCCGCGTTCGCCGCCGTCGCCGCCGTCGCCTACGGCCTCGACAAGGGCCAGATCAACTTCGAGATGGGCTTCATCCTCGGCCTCAAGGCCTTCACCGCAGCCGTCCTCGGCGGCATCGGCAACATCTACGGAGCCATGGTCGGCGGCGTCGTCCTCGGCCTCGCCGAAGCCCTGTCGATCGCCTACATCGAAGACATCCCCGGCATGTCGCAGCTCGGCGGTGGAGCCTGGTCCAACGTCTGGGCGTTCGTACTCCTCATTGTCGTCCTCCTCGTGCGGCCACAAGGCCTGCTCGGTGAGCGCGTCGCGGATCGGGCGTGAGAACCATGACCAACGAAGCCACCCTCCCGCTCGACGCCGAAGCCACCGGTGCCGTCTCCCGCACCGCACTGCTCTACGCAGTCATCGGCGGAAGCCTGCTGACCATCATCAGCGCCTTCCTCGCCTGGACCTGGACCTCCGAGTTCCCCGGTGACCTCACCTACTACGGCAGCCCGGCACCCATCCAGTTCCTGAGCCTCGTCGGCGCCCTCCTCACCGCCGCCCACGCGCTCTCCGCGCTCGGCGTCAAGGGCCTGCGCTGGCTCACCCCCACCGGCGCCCGCAAGCCCGTGTGGATCCTCTCGCTCGGCACCCTCGCCGGCACCTGGTTCACCGTCGTCGCCATCGCATGGGTCCTCGGCGGTTTCGTCCACCTGGAGCCCGGCGCCTACCTCGCCCTCATCGGCTCGCTCGTCCCGGCCCTCGCCGCGTACAAGCTCCCCGACGACAGCCACAAGGCGGCCGCCGCCAAGAAGCTGCCCTCCTGGGGCGAGATCCTCATCATCATCGGCGCCTTCGCCGTCGGCCTCTACGTGGTCACCTTCGGCATCGACACCGACGACAAGGAGCCGCAGCTCTTCGTCACGTACCTGATCATCGTCGGCTTCGCGGCCTTCGCCCTGCTCAAGTCCGGTCTCTTCGACCGACTCGGCCTCCTCACCGCGAAGAACCGCCAGGTCACCCTCATCGGTACCGCGGCCGCCGCGATCACCTTCCCGTTCATCCAGCAGAGCGGCGACACCTACACGCTCATCGCGGTCAACATCCTGATCTTCGCGACCGTCGCCCTCGGCCTCAACGTCGTCGTCGGCCTCGCAGGACTCCTCGACCTCGGATACGTCGCCTTCCTCGGCGTCGGCGCCTACGCCGCCGCCCTGGTCTCCGGCAGCACCGCCTCCGCGTTCGGCTTCCAGCTTCCCTTCTGGGCAGCGGTCATCGTCGGTGCCCTCGCCTCGCTCATCTTCGGCGTGATCATCGGAGCACCGACCCTCCGCCTGCGCGGCGACTACCTCGCCATCGTCACCCTCGGCTTCGGAGAAATCTTCCGCATCGCCATGGGCAACCTCGACGGCACCTCCGGCCCCGACATCACCAACGGCCCCAACGGCATCCCCAACATCCCCCACCTCGAACTCTTCGGGTGGAACTTCGGGGAGTCGCACACCGTCGGCGGCATCGTCCTCGGCGCCTACGCCAACTACTACTTCCTGATGCTGCTCGTGATGGCACTCGTCATCCTGGTCTTCGCCCGTGCCGGCAACAGCCGCATCGGCCGCGCCTGGGTCGCCATCCGCGAAGACGAGACCGCCGCCGAAGCCATGGGCATCAACGGCTTCAAGGTCAAGCTCATCGCCTTCGCCCTCGGCGCCACCCTCGCCGGCCTCGCCGGCACCGTCCAGGCACACGTCAACAGCACGGTCGTCCCCGAGAACTACGTCTTCGCCGGGCCCGTCCCGCCGAACTCCGCGTTCCTCCTCGCCGCCGTCATCCTCGGCGGCATGGGCACCATCCGCGGCCCCATCCTCGGCGCCGCACTGCTCTTCCTGATCCCGGCGAAGCTGGCCTTCCTCCAGGACTACCAGCTCCTCGCCTTCGGCATCGCCCTCATCCTGCTCATGCGCTTCCGCCCCGAAGGCCTCATCGCCAACAAGCGCGCGCAGCTCGAGTTCCACGACGACACCGCTGACCAGGCCCCCACGGACCTGGCCACCGCCAAGGCGGGGGCGTGAACACCATGACCACCACAGACACCACCACGACGACCACCGTCCTCGATGCCAGCGGCGTCACCATGCGCTTCGGCGGCCTCACCGCCGTCAAGGGCGTCGACCTCAAGGTCAACGCGGGCGAGATCGTCGGACTCATCGGCCCCAACGGCGCCGGCAAGACCACCTTCTTCAACTGCCTCACCGGGCTGTACGTCCCCACCGAGGGAACCGTCAGCTACAAGGGCACGGTCCTGCCGCCCAAGCCCCACCTGGTCACCAGCGCCGGCATCGCCCGCACCTTCCAGAACATCCGGCTCTTCCACAACATGACGGTGCTGGAGAACGTCCTCGTCGGACGCCACACCCGCACCAAGGAAGGCCTCTGGTCCGCCCTCCTGCGCGGCCCCGGCTTCAAGAAGGCCGAAGCCGCCAGCGAAGCACGGGCCATGGAACTCCTGGAGTTCATCGGCCTCCAGAACAAGGCCCAGCACCTCGCCAAGAACCTCCCCTACGGCGAACAGCGCAAGCTCGAAATCGCCCGCGCCCTCGCCAGCGACCCCGGCCTCATCCTCCTCGACGAGCCGACCGCCGGCATGAACCCGCAGGAAACCCGCGCCGCCGAAGAACTCATCTTCGCGATCCGGGACATGGGCATCGCCGTACTCGTCATCGAGCACGACATGCGCTTCATCTTCAACCTCTGCGACCGCGTCGCCTGCCTCGTCCAGGGCGAGAAGCTCATCGAAGGCACCGCAGCCGAGGTCCAGGGCGACGAGCGCGTCATCGCCGCCTACCTCGGCGAGCCCTTCGAAGGCGACCCGGGCGCGGCGGAGGCCGCCGTGGTCGAAGCCGCCGAAGCGGCCGCGTCGGCCGAGGCCGAGGCACCGGCAGAGGCCGAAGCACCGGCAGAGGCCGAAGCCGAAGCCGAAGCGAAGACGCCGGCAGAGGCCGAGGCGGACGCCGAAGCCGAGGCGGACGCCGAAGCGGAGCCGGAAGCGGACGCCGACGCCGACGCCGACAGCACCACCAGCACCACCAGCACGGACGGAGACGCCAAGTGACCGCACTGCTCGAGGTCAAAGACCTCAAGGTCGCCTACGGCAAGATCGAAGCCGTCAAGGGAATCTCCTTCGAGGTCAACGAAGGCGAAATCGTCTGCCTCGTCGGCACCAACGGCGCCGGCAAGACGACCACCCTCCGCACCCTCTCCGGACTCCTCAAGCCCGTCAGCGGCACCGTCACCTTCGACGGCAAGCCGCTCACACAGGTCCCCGCCCACAAGATCGTCTCCCTGGGCCTCGCCCACTCCCCCGAGGGACGCCACATCTTCCCCCGGCTGACGATCGCCGAAAACCTCCAACTCGGCGCCTTCCTGCGCACCGACAAGGACGGCATCGAGAAGGACATCCAGCGCGCCTACGAGATGTTCCCCATCCTGGGCGAACGCCGAAAGCAGGCCGCCGGCACCCTCTCGGGCGGCGAACAGCAGATGCTCGCCATGGGCCGCGCCCTCATGTCCCAGCCCAAGCTGCTCATGCTGGACGAGCCCTCCATGGGCCTCTCCCCGCTCATGATGCAGAAGATCATGGCGACCATCGCCGAACTCAAGGCCTCGGGCACCACCATCCTGCTCGTCGAGCAGAACGCCCAGGCCGCCCTCTCGCTGGCCGACCAGGCCCACGTGATGGAGATCGGCAAGATCGTGCTCTCCGGCTCCGGCCAGGAGCTCCTCCACAACGAGGACGTCCGCAAGGCGTACCTCGGCGAGGACTAAAGATCCGCTCAAGCCTGAGGCCCGCCACCGTCCCCGGTGGCGGGCCTCACGCGTACGCGCGTACCGCTACTGCGCGGCGTTCTTCTTCTCCTCGGCGTCCTCGATGACCGCCTCTGCAACCTGCTGCATGGACATTCGACGATCCATGGAGGTCTTCTGGATCCACCGGAAGGCGGCAGGCTCGGAAAGCCCGTACTGCGTCTGCAGAATGCTCTTCGCACGGTCCACGAGCTTGCGGGTCTCCAGCCGGAGCGAGAGGTCCGCGACCTCCTTCTCCAGCGCCTTCAGCTCCGCGAACCGCGACACGGCCATCTCGATGGCCGGCACCACATCACTCTTGCTGAACGGCTTCACCAGGTACGCCATGGCCCCGGCGTCCCGCGCCCGCTCGACCAGGTCACGCTGCGAGAACGCGGTCAGCATGAGCACGGGGGCGATGGACTCCTCCGCGATCTTCTCCGCCGCGGAGATCCCGTCCAGGACCGGCATCTTCACATCGAGGATCACCAGGTCGGGGCGGTGCTCCCGGGCCAGCTCGACGGCGGTCTGCCCGTCCCCGGCCTCGCCGACCACGGCGTAGCCCTCTTCCTCGAGCATCTCTTTCAGGTCGAGACGGATGAGCGCCTCGTCCTCGGCGATGACGACGCGGGTCGTCAGCGGCGGAACGTGCGACTGGTCGGCGTCGGGCGTGGGCGTCGACTCGTGCTCGGCGGTCACGGATGGCTCCTCGTTGCGGGCATAACAGCTCCCACGAGCCTACCTAGCTCCTGTATGTTTGTGGGACGGAGGGTCTTAGGTATCCTTCGTTTCGAAGGGGCCCCGGTAGCCCAGCGGTAGAGGCGATGGATTCAAAACCCATTCAGCGTCGGTTCGAATCCGACTCGGGGCACTTCTCCTTCGATTTCAAGGTCGCAAAGCGTTTCGGCGATCTTCACTCGCGCCAGTGAACACGACTTCGAATTGCAGCCAATCGGGCGAACGCCGACGAAGCTTTCACGCGTGGAGCACAACCCTTCGATTCGCGAACAGGCATTGGCCCTCCTCCGCCGAGGCGTGACCAATCGCGCCATCGCCGAACACTTCGGCATCCCACGCGGCACCGTCGGCTGGTGGCGGCATGAGGACCGGAAGCTCCGAGGCGAGACGTACACCCAGCCGACCGACTGTCCGATATGCACAGGCCGAACGTTCGACCACGCGGCGTACGCCTACCTTTTGGGGCTCTACCTCGGCGACGGCCACATCATCTCGAAGCCCAAGCAGCACCACCTGTCCATCTTCTGCGATGCGTCGTGGACCGGACTCATCGACGCCGCCGAAGAAGCGATGCACCTGGTGATGCCCATGCCCAGGGTGAGCCGCCGACACAAGACGGGGTGCGTGGAGGTCAAGTCCTACACGCACCACTGGAAGTGCTTGTTTCCGCAGCACGGGCCGGGCAAGAAGCACGAGCGGCAGATCGCCCTCGAAAGGTGGCAGCAGGAGATCGTCGACGCCCACCCATGGGAGTTCCTGCGGGGGCTGATCCACTCCGACGGGTGTCGGATCACGAACTGGACCGTCCGGAACGGCAAGCGGTACGAATATCCGCGGTACTTCTTCACCAACAAGTCCGACGACATCCGGAAGCTCTGTACGGACACGCTGACCAAGGTCGGTGTCCAGTGGACGGTCCTGGCCCGCGGCAGCGACCCCTTCAACGTCTCCATCGCCCGCAAGGCGTCCGTCGCGCTCATGGACGCCCACATCGGGCCGAAGTACTAGCTACGGCAGGTCGCCGTCGCCGCCCAGGTTGGCGACCATGCGGCGCAGGGTGTCGATGGGGGTCTGTACGGTCAACGGTGGATCTTCGAGCAGGAAGTGACACCTGATGACAGACGTGACCGTGTCGGCGGAGGCCGTGGCGGAGGTACAGCCG
>NZ_JBFBAH010000014.1:0-172016 GCF_040682115.1 Streptomyces sp. NPDC051364
ACGTTCGCCCCGTCGCGACGCCCGGCACGCACTCTCGCCACGCCGGCCGAAAGCTCACGTACGTCCAGTACGAGCGCTTGCGGCCGGCACGCCGAGAGCACGCACCGGACGCCGCTCCTTGACGGGCAAACGTTGCCTGACGCGGCACCAAGCGGCCTCGGTGAAGTGGGGTGCGTTTCCGCGTCGTCCGGTGCGGTGCATCGCAAGGCGGAGCGGCGCCCCCGTACTGGGCGTACTCGGGTGCCGCGACAATGCGGCGAGGCGCCGTGCCGGGCGGCGCGGGGGCGTGCCCCACTTCCCCGAGGCCGCTTAGCCTGTTACCCGATGAGACGCAGAGCCCAGGCACCCCCCTCGCCCCTCCCCCAGATCGCCGGCATCGACCCGGTCCGGCTGCGGCTGCCCGCCGACCCCGACGGGCAGTGGCCCGACCTCGGCGGCTACCTCGCCGCGCGCTACGCCGGCACCCGCGGCGCCGAGTCCATCGCTCACCTGCTGCGCACCGGGCGGGTGTTCGGCCCCGGCGGGCGGGTCCTGCGTCCGGAGGACCCGTACGAGCCGGGCGCCTACGTCTGGTTCCACCGGGACATGGAGCCGGAGCCGCTCGTGCCGTTCCCGATCCGGGTCGTCCACCGGGACGCGCACCTCCTGGTGGTGGACAAGCCGCACTTCCTGGCGACCACCCCGCGCGGCAGCCACATCACGCAGACCGCACTGGCCCGGCTCCGCGCCGAGCTCGACCTGCCCGAGCTCAGCCCGGCGCACCGGCTGGACCGGCTGACCGCCGGACTCGTGATGTTCAGCATCCGCCCAGAGGACCGCGGCGCATACCAGCTGCTGTTCCAGGAGCGTCAGGTCCACAAGGAGTACGAGGCCCTCGCCCGCCACGACCCGGCGGTCACCCTCCCCCGCACGGTCCGCAGCCACATCGAGAAGAGCCGCGGGGTCATGGCAGCGGCCGAGATCCCGGGCGCCGAACCGAACGCCGAGAGCCTGGTCGAACTCCTCGGCGCCAAGGGAGAACTGGGCCGCTACCGGCTGACCCCGCACACCGGCCGCACCCACCAGCTGCGGGTGCACATGAACAGCCTGGGCCTGCCGATCCTCGGCGACCCGGTGTACCCGCAGGTCACCGACCCGGCCCCGGACGACTACCGCAGGCCCCTGCAACTCCTGGCCCGCTCGGTGTCGTTCACCGACCCGGTGACCGGCACCCCGCGCCGCTTCGAGAGCGGCCTGTACCTCCAGGCCTGGGAAGACCTCGCGGGCTGGGAAACCGGAACCTAGTGCCGCGTGCCGGGCGTCGCGACGGGGCGAACGTTGCCTGACACGGCACTAAGCGGTCTCGGCAGCTCCCGCGACCCACGAAACCCCCGCAACCCGCAGCGCCGCGTCGGCGGTGGCCTCCGCGAAGGCCGCCACCGGCCGGCCCGGATCGGCGCGGTGGATCAGCATGACCCCCTCGATGAGCCCGAACACCAGATCGTTGCGCAGCGCCAGCCCGGCCCGGTCCCGGGCCAGTTCGGCCCCGGCGGGCGTAGCGGCGAGCAACGTGCGGAGGCGTCCTTGAGTTCCCCGCGCATCCGGCGGAACCGGGCGAAGCGCGATCCGGCCACCTCGGGCAGCAGATAGAGGGCGCCCAGGTTGTACGGTCCCCCGCACAGCAGCAGCACATCCGAACGGCACAGCTCCCACAGCCGCCGCGCGGCGGGCGGCCCGGCGTCGGCGAGCAGCCGGCGCGCGAGCACCAGTGAGGGTGCGACCGTGGACTCCAGGAGCTCGGCGAGGAGTTCCTCCTTGCCGCGGAAGTAGTGGTACATCGTGGCCTGGCGCATTCCGGCCCGTTCGGCCACCGTCCGCGTGGTGGTGGCCGCGTACCCCCGGACGGTGAACAGCTCGGCCGCCGCGCAGAGGAGTTCCTCGCGCGGCGGCCGGCCGCTCGCCGGCCGCAGCCGATCGGCACGCGGTCGGCCGACCCGTCTCGGCCCTTCGGCCGCTCCCCCGGTCATGGGGCGATCGTCGCACAGGACACCCCCGAAGTGATCATGGCAAGAGATCAGATCCGACCATGACCCCCTTCGGAGGAAGCCCCAAAAGCGCCTAGCCGACCGAGCTGTAAGCCACTACACCCCGAAGCAGAGCGTCCACGGCCTTGCGGGCATTGCGCGCGACCGTACTGCCGCCCTGCGAGGAGGGCGGGGCAGAGGACGCCGGAGCCGCGGCCGCGATCTGCCCCAGCACGTCGATGACCTGCTTGCACCAGCGCACGAAGTCGCCGGCCGGCATCTCCGCCTCGCGCAGCACCTCGTCCAGGCTCTTGTCGGAGGCCCACTGGTACGCCGCCCACGCGAAGCCCAGATCCGGCTCGCGCTGGCCCACGCCCTCCGCCTGGTTGATGCGGTGCTCCTCCTCCAGCGCGTCGAGCCGGCCCCAGATCCGGACCATCTCGCCCAGCGCCGCCTTCGCCGCGCCGCCCGGCACCTTCGGCGCCACCGCGTCGTCGGACTGCCGCGCCTCGAACACCAACGCCGAGACACAGGCGGCCAGTTCGGCCGGGGTCAGGCCTTCCCAGACCCCGGCGCGCAGGCACTCCGACGCCAGCAGGTCGAGCTCCCCGTACAGCCGGGCGAGCCGCTTGCCGTGCACGGTGACCTCGTCCTCGCGCAGGTAGTCCAGCTCGGTGAGCAGCGCGTGGATCCGGTCGAAGGTGCGGGCGATCGTGTTCGTCCGGCCCTCGATACGGCGTTCCAGCTGCTGGGTGTCCCGCTTGAGCCGGTGGTAGCGCTCCGCCCATCGGGCGTGGTCCTCGCGCTCGTCGCAGCCGTGGCAGGGGTGCGCCCGCAGCTCGGCGCGCAGCCGCGTGATCTCGCGGTCGTCGGCCGCGGCGGCCCGGCCGCGGCCCCGGTGCTCCGGCGTGATGTGCCCGGCCTTGGCCCGCAGTTGGGACGCCAGGTCCCGACGGGACTGCGGCGAGCGCGCGTTGAACGTCTTGGGGATCCGCATCCGCTCGACGGCCTCGACCGGGACCGGGAAGTCGATCGCGGCGAGCCGCTTGACCTGCCGCTCCGCGGTGAGCACGAGCGGGCGCGGGCCCTCGGCATACTCGTACCCGCGGTGCCCGTTGACCCGCCCGGCCGGCACTCCCGGGTCCAGGACCAGCGCGAGCCCGGCGAACTTGCCGGTCGGCACGTGGATGATGTCGCCCGGCTTGAGCTTCTCCAGCGAACTCGCCGCCTGCACCCGGCGCTGGGCCGCGCCCTGCTTGGCCAGGTCCGTCTCACGGTCCTTGAGGTCGCGGCGCAGCTGCGCGTACTCCTCGAAGTTCCCGAGATGGCAGGTCATGCCCTCGCGGTAGCCGTCCAGGCCCTCCTCGTTGCGCTGCACCTGCCGGGAGATCCCGACGACCGAGCGGTCGGCCTGGAACTGCGCGAAGGAGGTCTCCAGCAGCTCGCGCGAGCGGTGCCGCCCGAACTGCTGGACCAGGTTCACGGCCATGTTGTACGAGGGCCTGAAGCTGGAGCGCAGCGGATACGTACGGGTACCGGCGAGCCCGGCGAGCGCCGCCGGGTCCATCCCCCGCTGCCACAGCACCACGGCGTGGCCCTCGACGTCGATGCCGCGGCGCCCGGCCCGGCCGGTGAGCTGCGTGTACTCGCCGGGGGTGATGTCGGCGTGCTGCTCGCCGTTCCACTTGACCAGCTTCTCCAGGATCACCGTGCGCGCGGGCATGTTGATGCCCAGCGCCAGGGTCTCGGTGGCGAAGACGGCCTTGACCAGGCCGCGGACGAACAGCTCCTCCACGACCTCCTTGAAGGTGGGAAGCATGCCGGCGTGGTGCGCGGCGATGCCCCGCTCCAGGCCCTCCAGCCACTCGTAGTACCCCAGGACGTGCAGGTCCTCGGCGGGGATGGAGGCGGTCCGCGCCTCGACGATCTCGCGCACCCTCAGGCGGGCGGAGTCGTCGTTGAGCCGCAGGCCCGCGAACAGGCACTGCTGGACGGCGGCCTCACAGCCGGCCCGGCTGAAGATGAAGTTGATCGCGGGCAGCAGCCCGTCGCCGTCGAGACGGGCGATGACCTCGGGGCGGCCGGGGGTCCAGATCCGGCCGCGGGAGCGCCGCTCGCGCTCGCGGTCGGCCTCGCGGACCATCTTGCCGCGCCGCCGGTCCTTCGGGCTGTACGTGCGGGTGTTCTCCTCGCGCGCCATGCGCAGCAGGTCGGGGTTGACCTCGCGGCGCGCGGAGCCGCGGCCTCCGTGGTCGGACTCCTCCTCGAAGAGGTCGTAGATCCGGCGGCCGGCCATGACGTGCTGCCACAGCGGGACGGGCCGCTCCTCGGAGACGATCACCTCGGTGTCGCCGCGCACGGTGTCGAGCCAGTCGCCGAACTCCTCGGCGTTGGACACGGTGGCCGACAGGGACACCAGCGTCACCGACTCGGGGAGGTGGATGATCACTTCCTCCCAGACGGCTCCGCGGAACCGGTCGGAAAGGTAGTGCACCTCGTCCATCACGACGTACCCGAGGCCGAGCAGCGACTGCGAGCCCGCGTAGAGCATGTTGCGGAGCACCTCGGTGGTCATCACGACCACGGGCGCCTCGGAGTTGACGCTGTTGTCACCGGTCAGCAGGCCCACCTTGTCGGCGCCGTAGCGCTTGACGAGGTCGGCGTACTTCTGGTTCGACAGGGCCTTGATCGGCGTCGTGTAGAAGCACTTGCGGCCCTGCTGCAGGGCAAGGTGCACGGCGAACTCGCCGACGATGGTCTTGCCCGAGCCGGTGGGGGCGGCGACCAGCACGCCCTTGCCCGCCTCCAGTGCCTTGCAGGCGTCGACCTGGTACGGATCCAGGTCGAATTCGTACATCTCGCGGAAGGGGGCCAGGGCGGAGGCCTCTTCGGCGGCGCGGATCCGGGCAGCGGCGTACCGCTCGGCGGGTGAGAGTTCTTCGGTCATCTTGTTCTCGAGCCTACCCGCCGCCCCTGACAACAGTCGCGATCATTTATATGGACCGCGCAGCCTTCGCTACGACAGCAGCCGCAGGGCTCCCGGGACGCATTCGGCGCTCACCGGCAGCGGTCCCAGCGGCTCGCCGTCCGCGTACGCGGTGATCCCGGCGGCCTCCAGCGTGATCTTCGCGGCCCGGTGGACGGTGACCTTCGGGTGGCTCAGGTGCGTCCCCTTGTAGACCTGCGGGAACACCTTCAGCAGAGTGGCCCGGCTGCAGTCGCCCACGACCACGACGTCGAAGAGCCCGTCGTCCGGGACGGCGTCCGCGCAGATGCGCATGCCGCCGCCGTACGAGGATCCGTTGCCGACGGCCACCAGCGTGGCCTCGGTCTCGATCACCGGACCGTCGTCGAGGGTGATCCGGTACGGGAACGGCCGGAACGCGGCCAGCTCGGCGAGCATCGCCAGGTCGTACTTGAACCGGCCCGCCGGCAGCCGCATCCGGTTGCCGCGGTCGTTGACCCGCGAGTCGAAGCCGGAGCACAGCACGGTCCCGTACCAGGTCCCGCCGCCGGCCCCGGCGCCCGCCCGGTACACCCGCCCGAGGTCGATCTCGCGGATCCGGCCCTCCTTGAGGGCCTCGGCGGCCAGCCGCCCCGCCTGCGCGGGCTCCCCTACGGGCAGCCCCATGGCCCGGGCGAAGTCGTTCCCGGTGCCCACCGCAACCACCCCGAGCGGCACCAGCGTCCCGGCCAGGGCCTGCAGGGCCAGCGACACCACGCCGTCGCCGCCGACGGCGATCACCGCCCCGGTGCCCTCGCGCACGGCGGTGCGCAGCCGGGCCAGGGCGTCCTGGGCATCGGCGCCGAGGACCGTCCGTACGGAGAATCCGGCGGCCCGGAGCGCGGAAGCGGCCGGCTGCGCGGCGTGCGCGCCCCGGCCGCGTCCCGCGGTGGGATTGACGAGGAGGGTGATCTCAGCGCTCACGCACCGGAATGTACCTGTCAGGTCGCGTCGTCGTAACCGTTGATCTGCCTGCGGCCGCCGTCGGCCTGCTCGGGCAGGGCGGTCGGGGCCTGGACGGACTCCAGCTCACCGATCGGCGCGGGCGTGAGGTCGAGCTCCGACGCCTCGTCGTCGTCGAGCAGCGCGTCGGGGTTCCCGCGGCGCCGCCTGCGGTCGTTGACCAGGCAGATCCCGAGGGCGACGAAGTAGAGGGCGATGATCGGCGCGGCCAGCGACAGCATGGTCAGCGGGTCGCCGGTGGGCGTGGCGAACGCGGCGAAGATCGTGATGCCCAGCACCATGGCCCGCCACCAGCTCGCCAGCCGCTTGGCGGTGAGGACCCCGGTGAAGTTCAGCAGGATCAGCAGCAGCGGCAGCTCGAAGGCGAGGCCGAAGACGACGACCATGCGGGTGACCAGGTCGAGGTAGTCGTCGACCGGGAGCAGGTTGCGCGCGTTGTCGGGGGTGAACTCGAGGAGAATCTGCGCGGTCTTCGGCAGAAGCTTGTACGCGAGTACCGCACCGGCGCCGAACAGCGGAGCGCCTACGGCGACGAAGGCCGTCGCGTAGCGCTTCTCGTGCTTGTGCAGGCCGGGGGCGACGAAGGCCCAGAGCTGGTAGAGCCACACCGGCGCCGAGAGCACCACGCCGGCGGTGAGCGAGACCTTGAGGGCGATCGAGAACGGGGCGATGAGGCCGTTCACGGTCATGTCGGCGCAGGGCCGGCCGTTGCGCTGCGAAACCACGCCGTCGGTGCAGCCGACGGAGTCCAGCATCGGCTTCAGCATGAAGTCGATGAGGTTCTTGTAGTAGAAAGCCGCCACGACGGTGATCACGAGGATCGCCAGGACCGACTTCAGCAGGCGGTTTCTCAGCTCACGCAGGTGCTCGACAAGAGGCATCCGCCCTTCGGCGTCCTTCTCCTGCTTGCTTTGCTTCTCCTGCTTGCGGGCAGACTTGAGCAACCCACGTCCCTTGTCTCGTTGCAGATGACCGGCGTGATCGCGACCGCGGACCGGCAGCCCGGCGGCCGGGCGATCAGCCCTGGGTGGTGTGGTTCGGCTCGTTGACGGGGCGCGAGCTGGTCACGTCGCCGGGAGCGGCCTTGATGGTGCGCGGGGCCGTCGCCTGCTGCGGGGTCTGGTCAGCGACCGTCGCGGCGGTGGCGTTGTCCTCTGCCGCGCTCTCCGCCTTCATGGCCTTGGCCTCGCTCTTGAGGATGCGGGCCGACTTGCCGAGGGAGCGCGCCATGTCGGGGAGCTTCTTGGCACCGAACAGCAGGAAGATCACGGCGATGATCAGGAGGATCTCAAGGGGCTTCATATTGCCGATCATGTGTGTCTTCCTTCTCACCGAAACGGCTGGTTGTGGTGTCGGCGGCCGCGGACCGTGATCCGTGACCGCTCAAGAAAGGATCGTAACCCCCGGGGGTTAACGCCCGGCAATCCCCCGGGGTATCCCGCCTTGCGTGCGGCTCCGACCGACGGTACGGGTACCGTGCCGCACTTTCCATACGCGTGCGGGTCACAGACCTGCGGGTCAGACCCCGGCTGCGCCGCCCGCGCGGGCCAGATCCGCGGCCGCGCGCTCCAGGTCCGCCGAGGCGTCCGCGATCCGGCGGCTGGCCCGGGCGACCTGGCCGGACAGCCGCCGCACCTCCACGTGGACCCGCACGGCGAGGACGGCGAGGACGGCGAGCCCGAGGAAACCCAGGGCGATTGCGAGCATCGGCCACAGCATGGGGTCGAGCCTAGGCCACCGGCCGCCTCAGATGCTGCGCAGGGTGCTCACGCCGCCACCGGTCAGCAGTTCCACGATGCGCTCGCCGGCCGGTTTTCTCACGGAGGCCCCGCACTCGGGACAGGTGAACGAGTAGAACGTGGTCCGCCGGCTGCCGCCGATCACCAGCCGCAGGGACCCCGCGTCCAGCTCGAAGCGGGCGCGGCAGTCGGAACAGGCCGCCTTGAAGGAGACCGGTCCGACCGTGGCCGACCGCCCCGGCGATCCTGCGGCAGCTTGCACACCCCGTGGCCCAGACATTGGCGACATCGCTCGGCGCTCCCCTCAGCCCACTCGTTCCGTACGGCACGGCTTCCGTACGGCACAGCCTCCGTGCGGTACGGGTTGCGTGCGGCACGGCTTCCCACGGCACGGTCCCGCACCCGCACGGCCCCGCCGCTTCCCCTCGGTCAGCCGTGTTCCCCGTACCCGGCGAGGGCCTCCCGGGCCGCCTGCCGCGCGCTGTCCGCCAGCTCCACGGGCGCCACGATCCGGCCCTCGCGGCCCAGCCGCAGCGCGAGGCGGCGCAGCGAGGCCGGGTCCGGGCTGCGCAGCGTGATCCGCAGGCCGCCGTCGGACAGCTCCTCGGCGCTGTCGTGCGGGTAGTACTCGGCGACCCAGCGGCCGCCCGGCCCGACCTCGACCACGACCTCCGGGTCCTCGGCGGCCGGCTGGACGAGCCCTTCGGACAGGTCGCGCGGCTCGATGGCGGGCGGCTCGGCCCGCTCGTCCAGCAGCCGGATCTCGGCGACCCGATCGAGGCGGAAGGTGCGCCGGGCCTCCGAGAGGTGGCACCAGCCCTCCATGTACGTGTGGCCCACCGCAAAGAGCCGGATCGGGTCGACCTTGCGCTCGGTCAGCTCGTCCCGGGCCGGCGAGTAGTAGCGCAGCCACAGCCGGCGGCGCTCCGCGATGGCCCGGTCGACGTCCGCGAAGACCCCGCCCTCCGCCTCGAAGGTCACCGACAGCCGGGAGCTGGCCCCGGCCGCCTCGCCCGCGGCCGCCTCCAGCTTCGCGGTGGCCCGCAGCAGCGCGTCCCTGTCGCTCTCGCGCAGCCCCGGCAGCGTGGCCACGGCGCGGGCGGCGACCAGCAGCGCGGTCGCCTCGTCGGCGGCGAGGCGCAGCGGCTCGGCGGTGGACTCCCCCGACGCGTCGGGGTTGCGCCACCAGATGCGCTCCCCGTCGGTGTCGATGTCGAGCAGGTCCCCGCCGCGGAAGCTGGTCCCGCACATGGGCAGCACGTCGAGGTCCGAGATCAGCTCGTCCTCGGTGATCCCGAAGGCGCGGGCGACGTCGGCGACGTGCGCCCCGGGGCGCTCGCGCAGGTACGTCACCAGGGACAGCATCCGGCGGGTCTGGTCGATGGCGTTGGCAGCCATGCTGGTACGTCTCCCCCTCAGGGCACGTCTTGCGAACGGTGCGGTGGTGCGGTCTGTGCGATGGGTACGGATCGTGCGGTGGCCGCGACGGCTCCGGCCTGTCGGATCCGGCCCGCCCGGTCCGGTGTGCCCGGTCCGGGTGTGCCGGGTCGGTCTCAGCCCTTGGCCACGGCGCGCAGCCGGTCCACGACGTCCGCCCGCAGGTCGGCGGGCTCCACGACCACCACGTCCGGCCCGAACTCGACCAGCCAGGCGTCCAGCCCGTGCCCGTACGGGATCTCCAGCTCGTCCCAGCCGTCCCCGCGCTCGCGCACGGCGGTGGCCTTGGCCCGCAGCGGGTACCCGGCGCCGGCCCGCAGCCGGATCAGCGCGGAGCGGTCAGCGCTCTCCCCGGCCCAGCTGGCCACGGTCTCCCGTACGGTGACCACGTCCGGGACCTCGGCGGTGTACTTGGCCGCCCGGGACTTGACCTTGCCGGTGATCCGGGAGAGCCGGAACACCCGCTCCGCCCCGCGGTCGCGGTCGTAGCCGGCCAGGTACCAGTGGCCGCGCCAGCACTCCAGCGCCCACGGCTCGACCTGGCGGGTCTCGGGGCGCGCGGCGGTGGACTTGCGGTAGTCGAAGACCACCGGCCGGCGGTCGCGGCAGGCCAGCATCAGCGGTTCGAACGCCGCCTCGTGGACCGGGATGCGCGGCTCGATGGCGCTGTGCTGGCCCTCGTACGGGTCCCCCGCCTCCGGCATCCCGCCCGCGCGCAGCTTCTGCAGGGCGCCGCTGGCGGCTCCGGCGAGGCGGGCCTGCTGCCAGACCTTGGCCGCGAGCCCGAGGGCGGCGGCCTCCTCGGCGTCCAGCGAGACGGGCGGCAGCCGGTTGCTGTCGCGGCGGGCGAGGTAGCCGGTCTCGCCCTCCAGGTTCTCCACCGTCTCGATGACCAGGCCGAGTTCACGCAGATCGTCCTTGTCCCGCTCGAACATGCGGTTGAAGGACTCGTCGTTGCCGGCCTCCATGTACGCCTCGATGGAACCGCGCAGCTCTCGCTTGCTCAGCGGCCGACGGGTCCCCAGCAGACACAGCGCCAGATTCATCAGCCGCTCGGCCTTGGCAATCGCCATCGACGCCCTTCCGCCCTTCTCCGCTTACAAGTTGCCCGACACGCACGGCATGCCTCATACGTACGACGCACACGTCCGTGACCGTTGACCGTACCGCCCCGGCGGGCCCCGGCAAAAGCGAGGGCCCCCGCCTCACGGCGGGGGCCCTTCACCGATCACGGCTTGCCGGATCAGACACCCATCAGGTCGCAGACGAAGATCAGCGTCTCGCCCGGCTTGATGGCCGGGGTCGGGCTCTGGTCGCCGTACGCGAGGTGGGCGGGGATCGTCAGCTTGCGACGGCCGCCGACCTTCATGCCCTGGACACCCTTGTCCCAGCCGGCGATGACCTGGCCGATGCCCAGGATGAACTGCAGCGGGGCGCCGCGGTTCCAGGACGCGTCGAACTCCTCACCGGTGGAGAAGGCCACGCCCACGTAGTGGACGGAGACCTTGTTGCCGGCCGTGGCCTCGGCGCCGTCGCCCTCCCAGATGTCCTCGATGACGAGGTCGGCCGGGACCGGGCCCTCGGGGAAGTCGATCTCGGGCTTCTCGAGCTGGTTGCTCACGGAACTGCTCCTCAAAAACGAATCAGGTCAACTGGGACAGTCTTACATCACGGCGAGGATGTCGAGGCTGAAGACCAGCGTCGAGTTCGCCGGGATGGTGCCCTGCTCCTTGTCGCCGAACCCCTGGTCCGGCGGGATGACCAGCAGGATGCGGCTGCCGACCTTCTTGCCGAGCAGGCCGTCCTTGAGGCCCTTGACCGAGAGCTGGTCCATCGGCCACGTCACCGTCTGGTCGGTGGCGTACGTGCTTTCGAAGGTCTTGTCGTCCTTCCACGTCTTGCCGTTGAACTTGACGACGACGCTGTCGGTGTCCTTGACGGCCGGGCCGTCACCCTCCAGCACGTAGTTCGAGACGAGCTTGGCCGGCGGCGTGGTGTCCTTCGGAACGGTCACGGAGACTTCCTTGCCGTCCGTGTTCGTACCGATCTTCGGCAGGTCCTTGTTGTCCTGCGCGACCTCCTTGCCCGTGGCCGAGGCCGGGACCGAGGTGCCCTTGACGATGTCCACGACGAAGACCAGCGTGGCATTCGGCTTGATCTTGTCGCCGGAGCCCTTCTCGCCGTAGCCGAGGGCCGGCGGGATCACCAGCTCGACGCGGCTGCCGACCTTCTTGCCCTCGAGGCCCTGGTCCCAGCCCTTGATGACCATTCCTGCACCGACGGTCACCTCGAACGGCTTGCCCTTGCCGAAGCTCTGGTCGAACGGCTCCTTGCCGTCCCACACCTGGCCGTAGTAGTTGACCTGGGCGACATCGCCCTTCTTCAGCGCCGGGCCGGTGCCCTCGCTGATGGTCACCACCTTCAGCTCCTTCGGCGGGTCACCCTTGCCCTTGGACAGGGTCGGGGTCTCACCGAACTTGGCACCCTTGGTGATCGCGGGCGCCCCGTTCTTCATCTCGGCGGAGTCGGAGCCGCTGTCGCCACAGGCTGCTGTCGACAGCAGCAGAAGGGGTACGACAAGCAGGCCGGCAAGTCGGCGCACAGGTTCCTCAGATCTCAGACGGCTGGCGGTCGTCGCCACTCTAAGGCGTGCAGAGGGCCCCGTACGAGATCCGTACGGGGCCCCGGCTGAGATCAGCGCGATGTCACATCCCGGCGATCAGCTTCTCCACCCGGTCGTCCACCGACCGGAACGGGTCCTTGCACAGCACGGTCCGCTGCGCCTGGTCGTTGAGCTTGAGGTGCACCCAGTCCACCGTGAAGTCCCGCCGCTGCTCCTGCGCCCGGCGGATGAAATCGCCGCGCAGCCGCGCCCGCGTGGTCTGCGGAGGCACCGACTTGCCCTCGAAGATCTTCAGGTCGTTGCAGATCCGCGCCGCCTGCCCCTTGCGCTCCAGCAGGTAGTACAGCCCGCGCCGGCGGTGGATGTCGTGGTACGCGAGGTCTATCTGAGCCACCCGCGGGTTCGACATGGTCATGCCGTGCTTGGCCCGGTACCGCTCGATCAGCTGGTACTTCATGACCCAGTCGATCTCGGTCCCGATCCGGTCCAGGTCCTCGGCATCGATCGCGTCGAGGGTGCGGCCCCACAGCTCCAGCACCTGGTCCACCGTGCCGGTACGGATCCCCCGGCGCTCGGCGAAGTCCACGGCCTTGTCGTAGTACTCGCGCTGGATCTCCAGCGCCGAGGCCTCGCGACCGCTCGCCAGCCGCACCTTGCGCTGGCCCGTGATGTCGTGGCTGACCTCACGGATCGCCCGGATCGGGTTCTCCAGGGTCAGGTCCCGCATCACCGTGCCCGCCTCGATCATGCGCAGCACCAGGTCGGTGGCCCCCACCTTGAGCAGCATGGTCGTCTCGGACATGTTCGAGTCCCCGACGATCACGTGCAGGCGGCGGTACCGCTCGGCGTCCGCGTGCGGCTCGTCCCGCGTGTTGATGATCGGCCGGGACCGGGTCGTCGCGGAGCTGACGCCCTCCCAGATGTGCTCGGCCCGCTGGCTCACGCAGTAGACCGCACCCCGAGGGGTCTGCAGCACCTTGCCCGCGCCGCAGATCAGCTGCCGCGTGACAAGGAACGGAATGAGGATGTCCGCCAGGCGGGAGAATTCGCCGTGCCGGGCCACGAGATAGTTCTCGTGACAGCCGTACGAGTTGCCGGCCGAGTCGGTGTTGTTCTTGAAGAGATAGACGTCGCCCGCGATTCCCTCCTCGTGCAGGCGGCGTTCGGCATCGACGAGCAGGCCTTCGAGAATGCGCTCGCCCGCCTTGTCGTGCGTGACCAGTTCGGTCACGTTGTCGCATTCGGGAGTTGCATATTCCGGATGCGAACCCACGTCGAGGTACAGACGGGCGCCGTTCCGCAGGAAGACATTGCTGCTGCGGCCCCATGACACAACACGGCGGAAGAGGTAGCGCGCCACTTCGTCAGGAGACAGTCGGCGCTGTCCCCTGAACGTGCACGTGACGCCGTACTCGTTCTCCAGCCCGAAAATGCGGCGGTCCATGACTGAACATTACGCCTTCTGCACTGTTCTGAAACCGGGTTCGTGAACGCCGTTTCGATCAGTTGTCGACAAGCCGCTCGACCGGGCCCCCCGCCGGGCCCTCCGCCACGCCCCCGCCCGCACCCTCGGCCGCCGCCGACACCGAGCCCGTCACCGTACAGGTCCGGCCCGGAGCAGCCAGGATGCGCTGAGTCACCGTCAGAACCAGCAGCGCCGCCGCACCCGCGACACTCGCCACGCCGAACCCCGTCGCCGTACCGCCCAGTTCCACCGCCGGCCCGGCCGCGGCCGTACCGATCGCCGCACCCACCCCGAAGAACGTCACCAGCCACGAGAACGCCTCCGTCACCGTCCCCGCCGGAGCATGCCGGTCCACCACGATGAACGCACACGCCAGCGCAGGCGCCAGGAACACACCCGCCAGCGCCGTCAGCGCCGTCATCGCCACCGGGCCCGGAACCAGCATCAGCGGCAGATAGCACACCGCCAGCAGCGCCACCAGCAGCCGCAGCCGCCGCTCCGGCGCACCCGACCACTGCCGCACCCCGTACGCCACCCCGCCGACCAGCGCACCCAGCCCCAGCGCCGCCATCAGCCAGCCGTACACCGCCTGGTTCCCGTGATCGTCCGCGTACGCCACACCCGCCACCGTGATCGAACCCAGCGCCATGCCCACGAAGAAGAACGAACCCAGCAGCGCCAGCAGCCCGCGCGAACGCAGCGCGCCCAGCCAGTGCGCCTCACGCGGCGCCGAACGCCACGTACGCGAAGGCTCCGACACCACGACGGACAGCGCCCCCAGCACACCGATCGCATTGATCACCAGCAACGCACCGGCCGGGTCCCACAACGCCACGCACAGCGTCACCAACAGCGGCCCCACCGTGAACATGACCTCCTGGGCCACCGCGTCCATCGCGTACGCGGCGTGCACCCGCTCCTCCTTGCCACCGAGCACACCCGGCCACAGCGCCCGCAGCCCGCCCTCCAGCGGCGGCGTGAACAGCCCCGCCACGACCACGGCCCCGTACGCGGCCGCCGCCGACCCGGTACCCGCCACCGCCAGCCACACCATGCCCAGCGCCGAGACCACGGCCGCCGGCAGCTGCACCCGCGGCTGCCCGAACACGTCCACAGCGCGGCCCAGCAGCGGCTGACCCACCGCGTTCGCCAGCCCGTACACGGCCGCCAGAGCACCCGCCAGGCTGTAGCTGCCGCCCTCGGCACGCGTGAACAGCACGATCGCGATCGGCCCGGTGCCGTTCGGCAGCCGGCCTATGAGCGTGCCCACCAGCAGCCTCGCGGCGTGCCGGGTCCTGAGCAGCTCCGCGTATCCCGCGGCCATGTCCGCCCCCTTCTGCCCGGAACCAGCGCCGGGGTAATACGTATAACGTGACCCGTCATACGTACCATGGCCACACCACGGGGGTCCACCCGAACGACCGCCGCACCCCCGCCGACCTCGCATTACAGGAGCGCCGTGTGACGAGACCCACCAGCCGGGACGTGGCCACCGCCGCCGGGGTCTCCCAGGCCACCGTCTCCCTGGTCCTCGGCGACAAATGGCGCGGCCGCGTCTCCGAACGCACCGCCGGCCTGGTCCGCGAAGCCGCCACGACCCTCGGCTACCGCCCCAACCTCGCCGCCCGCAACCTCCGCCTCGGCTCCACCCGCACCGCCCTCCTCGTCGTCCCCGCCCTCACCAACGAATTCTTCGCCCGCGTCTACACCGGCGCCGCCCGCATCGCCGCCGAACACGGCTTCGGCGTCGTCCTCTACCCCTCCCCCGACGGCACCGGCCCCGCCCGCGACCCCTTCGCCTCCGCCCGCGCCGCCCTCGACGGAGTCATCGCCTCCTCCATGGCAGCCCACGCCCTCGACGCCATCGGCGACGCCGCACTCCCCCTCGTCATGCTTGACAGCGACCCCACCGCCGGCCGCGCCGCCGCCCACGTCAACCTCGCCATGGCCGACGGCATGCGCCAGACCACCGAACACCTCCTCGCCCTCGGCCACCGCCGCTTCCTCCACCTCGCCTCCGCCGTCGACTCCTGGACCTTCGACATCCGCGCCGAAGCCCTCGCCGCCCTCCTGAAGCCCCACGCCGAGCTGCGCACCGTACGGGCCCCGCTCACCGTCACCGACGCCCGTACGGCCATGGAGGCGGCCCTGGCAGCCCCCGAGGGCCGGCCCACCGCCGTCGTCTGCGACGACGACATCCTGGCCGCCGGCGCCTGCAAGGCCGCCCGCCGCCTCGGCCTGCGCGTCCCCGAAGACCTCTCCGTCACCGGCTTCGACGACCTCGCCCTCGCCACCGCCGTCGAACCCGAGCTCACCACCGTCCACCTCCCCGCCGAACGCGTCGGCGAACAGGGCATGGCCGCCCTCCTCGCCGTCCTCGAAGGCACCCCCTGGACCGCCCCCGACATCCCGGTCGAACTGATCGTCCGCGCCTCCTCGGGCCCCGCCCCCGCCACCCCCTGAAACGCGAACGGCGCCCCCGGCCGAAATGGCCAGGGGCGCCGCTGCTTGCACATCTACTCGGAATCGTCCTCGGGAGCCTCGTCGTTCGACACCGCGTCGGCCTGCACGGCCGCCGTGACATCCGCCTCCAGCAGCCGCGACAGCTGCCGGCCCCGGATCCGCTTGAACTTCCGCTGCTGGGCCCGCGTCCGGTCCAGCACCGCAACCTCCAGCCGCTCCGCCGGAATCGCCTTGTCCGCACCGTTCGCCTGACTGGACAGCGCCTGCACCGCCAGCTTCAGCGCCTCGGACAACGTCATCCCGTCCCGGTGACGCTGATCCAGGTACGTACTGATCTGCTCGGCGTTGCCACCGACCGCGACCGAACCGTGCTCGTCCACGATCGAACCGTCGTGCGGCAGCCGGTAGATCTGGTCACCCGCGGCCGTCGCACCGACCTCGGCCACGACCAACTCCACCTCGTACGGCTTCTCACCGGCAGACGAGAAGATCGTGCCCAGCGTCTGCGCATAGACGTTGGCCAGCCCACGGGCCGTCACATCGTCACGGTCGTACGTGTATCCACGCAGATCCGCGTAACGCACACCGCCGATCCGCAGGTTCTCGTACTCGTTGTACTTGCCGGCGGCCGCGAAGCCGATCCGGTCGTAGATCTCGCTGAACTTGTGCAGCGCGCGGGACGGGTTCTCGCCGACGAACACGATGCCGTCGGCGTACTGAATCACGACAAGGCTGCGCCCGCGGGCGATGCCCTTCCGGGCGTATTCCGCCCGGTCGGCCATGGCCTGCTGGGGTGAGACGTAGAACGGAGTCGACACCGGCTGTCCGTCCCTTTCTTCTGGGTCCTACAGGACGACGGATGGTCAGAGCAGGGCGGCGCGCGGGCCGTCGGGCTGCTCCAGACGACGGTTGGTGACCGTACGGGCGAGCTCCTGCGACTCCTCGTCGCTGAGCCTGCGGAATCCCTCGTCCGTGATGACGGTGACGATCGGGTAGATGTGGCGGTACAGGTCCGGCCCACCGGTCGCCGAGTCGTCGTCGGCCGCGTCGTACAGCGCCTGCACGACAAGGGTGGTGGCCTGCTCCTCCGTCAGGTCGGGGCGGTACAGCTTCTTCATGGAGCCGCGCGCGAAGATCGAGCCGGAACCGGTGGCGGCGAAGCCGTGCTCCTCGGAGCGGCCGCCGGTCACGTCGTAGGAGAAGATCCGGCCCTTCTCCTTGCCCTCGTCCCACCCCGCGAACAGCGGCACGACCGCGAGCCCCTGCATCGCCATCCCCAGATTGCTCCGGATCATGGTCGACAGCCGATTGGCCTTGCCCTCGAGGGAAAGGGTCGCCCCCTCCACCTTCTCGAAGTGCTCCAGCTCCAGCTGGAACAGCTTCACCATCTCCACGGCCAGGCCGGCCGTACCGGCGATGCCCACCGCGGAGTACTCGTCGGCCGGGAACACCTTCTCGATGTCCCGCTGCGCGATCATGTTCCCCATGGTCGCCCGCCGGTCACCGGCGAGCACGACCCCGCCGGGGAAGGTGGTCGCCACGATGGTCGTCCCGTGCGGCGCCTCGACGACGCCCTCGGGCAGCTTCCGGTTCCCCGGCAGCATCTCGGGCGAGTGCGCGCCCAGGAAGTCCATGAAGGACGACGACCCCGGCGTCAGGAAGGCTGCCGGTAGACGCCCTGTGCTACGAGTGTTGGGTTCCACAGGTTTCCTTCCACGTAAGCGGCTGCACGCCGTATGACGTCCGGCCGATCCTTGAACTGCCCCAGTGCTGCATTACAGCTGAAGCACAGTACGCCTCGGACCTTACCCGTCTGATGATCGTGATCCACATGCTCTGCCGGACCCGCTTGGCAGAGCAAGCAGACCCCGCCTTGAGCGGCGATCATCTCGTCACGCTCGGCCTCGGTGATGCCGTAAGAGCGCTTCAGGTGCCCCGCCCGGCCTTGGACGGCCCGGCAGGCCTTGCAGCGGGTGGATAACCCGTCAGAAGCCGTGGCGTTCTTGTGCCATTCGCTGTGCGGCTTGATCTCGCCGCACTGCCGGCAGAGCTTGTGTTCCGCCGGCACTTCCACGTGGTCCTTGACGACCTTGCCTTTGGCGGCCTGGCGGCGCCTGTAGTGCTGAGCGCTGTACGCAGCCACGCACTCGCGGCACCTGGGCTGGAGCCCGTCGCTGCGATTTCGATCCGAGGCGAATCCGCTCAGTGGTACGTCCCGGGCGCACCCGCGACACCACTTGGTTCCATTGGACATGGAGCACACACTGGCGGATTCACCTTAGATTCGAAGGCTACTCGCCGCCTTTTTGTACGAAACTCCGAACAAAATCCTCGGCATTCTCTTCGAGTACATCGTCAATCTCGTCAAGTACCGAGTCGACGTCGTCGGAGAGCTTCTCCTGGCGCTCCTTGAGGTCGGTCGATTCCTCGACCGCTGCCTCCTCGACCTCCTCGGTCGAGCGCGTCGCCTTCTGCTGTCCGCCGCCGGTGTCCTTGGTCGCCATGTCTACCTCACCCCGCTCGGTTCGCACGCTCACGGCGAGGGACCCCGGGAATTCGGGATCCCTCAAGATCAGACCTTACGTCGGACCCTACAAGGAGGGTCCGGCATTCGTCCCCGCACTTTCATAACGTCCGGGTTTTCTCATGATTCCCGGGACGGGGGCCTTTCAGCCCCGTTCACTGCCCCGAAAGCACCCTCACCAGGTCCTCCGCCGTGCGGCACCGGTCCAGAAGCTCCTTCACGTGTTTGCGGGTACCCCGCAGGGGTTCCAGCGTCGGGACCCGCTGGAGGGAGTCGCGGCCCGGGAGGTCGAAGATCACCGAGTCCCACGAGGCCGCGGCGACGTCGTCCGCGTACTGCTCCAGGCACCGGCCCCGGAAATAGGCCCGGGTGTCCTCCGGCGGCTTGCCCTGGGCGCGCTCCACCGCCGGCTCCTCCACCAGCCGCTTCATCTTGCCTCGGGCCACCAGGCGGTTGTACAGGCCCTTCTCGGGCCGTACGTCCGCGTACTGGAGGTCCACCAGGTGGAGCCGGGCGGCGTCCCAGCCGAGGCCGTCGCGCCTCCGGTAGCCCTCGAGGATCTCGCGCTTCGCGATCCAGTCGAGCTCTCCCGACAGGCTCATCGGGTCGCTCTCGAGCCGGCCGAGCACGTCCTCCCAGCGGACCAGCATGTCCTTGGTCTGCTCGTCGGCGTCGGAGCCGAAACGCTCGTCCACGTACTTCCTGGCCAGCTCGAAGTACTCCATCTGGAGTTGTACGGCGGTCAGGGTGCGGCCGCTGCGCAGCGTGATCAGGTGTTGCAGGTCGGGGTCGTGGGAGACCTGGTGCAGGGTCCGCACCGGCTGGTCGACGGCCAGGTCGACGTTGATGAAGGAGTCCTCGATCATCGAGAGGACGAGGGCGGTGGTGCCGAGCTTGAGGTACGTCGAGATCTCGGAGAGGTTGGCGTCGCCGATGATCACGTGCAGCCGGCGGTACTTCTCGGCGTCCGAGTGGGGCTCGTCGCGGGTGTTGATGATGGGGCGCTTGAGTGTGGTCTCGAGGCCGACCTCGACTTCGAAGTAGTCCGCGCGCTGGCTGATCTGGAAGCCGTGCTCGCGGCCGTCCTGGCCGATGCCCACGCGTCCCGCGCCGGTCACGACCTGGCGGGAGACGAAGAAGGGGGTGAGGTGGCGCACGATCTCCGAGAAGGGGGTTTCCCGCTTCATCAGGTAGTTCTCGTGCGTGCCGTAGGAGGCGCCCTTGTTGTCGGTGTTGTTCTTGTAGAGGTGGATGGGCTGGGCTCCGGGGAGCTGGGCGGCCCGTACGGCTGCCTCGGCCATGATCCGTTCGCCGGCCTTGTCCCAGAGGACGGCGTCGAGCGGGTTGGTGATCTCCGGGGAGCTGTATTCGGGGTGCGCGTGGTCGACGTAGAGCCGTGCGCCGTTGGTGAGGATGACGTTGGCGAGGCCGATGTCCTCGTCGGTGAGCTGGCTGTTGTCGGCGGCCTCGCGGGCGAGGTCGAAGCCGCGGGCGTCCCGCAGCGGATTCTCCTCCTCGAAGTCCCAGCGGGCGCGTCGCGCCCGGTGCATCGCCGCCGCGTAGGCGTTGACGATCTGGGACGAGGTGAGCATGGCATTGGCGTTCGGGTGGCCCGGGACGGAGATCCCGTACTCCGTCTCGATTCCCATTACTCGCCGTACGGTCATGCGGCCCTCCTTGCCCGGCGGCGCTCCCGTTCGGGAGCGGCGCTCAAGTACCGCTGGTGCTCCGGTGCGTGTGCGGTGCCCGTCCCCGCACTGCGCGAGCGGCGGTACGGAAGAGCCTAGAACCACTCCGCGCTGGTGGGGAGATCATTTCAGTCATTGACTTTGCCCCGTCACCGGCTGAAAAGAGCAGTCGGTAAAGCAGTCGGCTGCGGGTGCCCGGTGAGGGCACCCGCAGCCGCCCTGTTCGATCAGAGGTACTGACCGGTGTTTGCCACCGTGTCGATGGAGCGTCCGGTGTCTGCGCCCTGCTTTCCGGTGACGAGGGTGCGGATGAAGACGATCCGCTCCCCCTTCTTTCCGGAGATCCGGGCCCAGTCGTCCGGGTTGGTGGTGTTGGGCAGGTCTTCGTTCTCCTTGAACTCGTCCACGCAAGCCTGGAGGAGGTGGGCGACGCGAAGGCCCTTCTGGTTGTGCTCGAGGAAGGCCTTGATGGCCATCTTCTTCGCACGGTCCACGATGTTCTGGATCATGGCGCCGGAGTTGAAGTCCTTGAAGTAGAGGACTTCCTTGTCGCCGTTGGCGTACGTGACCTCGAGGAAGCGGTTCTCCTCGGTTTCGGCGTACATCTGCTCGACGACGGTCTGGATCATGCTGTGGACGGCGACCTCGGGCAAGCCGGAGTGCTCGGAGAGGTCGTCGCTGTGGAGCGGCAGCGAGGCCTTGAGGTACTTGGCGAAGATGTCCCGGGCCGCTTCGGCGTCGGGGCGCTCGATCTTGATCTTCACGTCGAGCCGGCCGGGGCGCAGGATGGCCGGGTCGATCATGTCCTCGCGGTTGGAGGCGCCGATGACGATGACGTTCTCCAGGCCTTCCACGCCGTCGATCTCGGCGAGCAGCTGGGGGACGATGGTGTTCTCCACGTCCGAGCTGACTCCGGATCCGCGGGTGCGGAAGAGGGATTCCATCTCGTCGAAGAAGACGATGACGGGGGTGCCCTCGCTGGCTTTTTCGCGGGCACGCTGGAAGACGAGGCGGATGTGCCGCTCGGTCTCGCCGACGTACTTGTTGAGGAGTTCGGGGCCCTTGATGTTCAGGAAGTAGGACTTCCCGGCGGGCTGGCCGGTCACCTCGGCGACCTTCTTGGCAAGGGAGTTGGCCACGGCCTTGGCGATGAGTGTCTTGCCGCAGCCGGGGGGGCCGTAGAGCAGGATGCCCTTGGGGGGCCGCAGTTCGTGCTCTTTGAACAGGTCGGGGTAGAGGTACGGGAGCTCGACCGCGTCGCGGATCAGCTCGATCTGGTCGCCCAGGCCGCCGATCTTGCTGTAGTCGATGTCGGGGACCTCTTCGAGGACGAGTTCTTCGACCTCGCTCTTGGGGACGACCTCGTAGACGTAGCCGGAGCGGGGTTCGAGCAGGAGGGCGTCGCCGGGGCGGATGGTGATGTCCAGGAGCGGCTCGGCGAGCCTCACCACCCTTTCCTCGTCGGTGTGCCCGACCACCAGGGCGCGCTCGCCGTCCTCGAGGATTTCCTTGAGGGTGACGATGTCCCCGGCCCGTTCGAACTCCATGGCCTCGACCACGTTGAGGGCCTCGTTGAGCATGACCTCCTGGCCGCGCCGGAGGTCTTCCGGTTCGACGCTGGGGCTGACGTTCACGCGGAGCTTTCGGCCGCCGGTGAAGATGTCGACGGTGCCGTCTTCGTTCGCCTGAAGGAAGACACCGAAGCCGGCCGGCGGCTGTGCGAGCCGGTCGACTTCCTCCTTGAGGGCGACGATCTGGTCGCGGGCCTCGCGGAGCGTATTTGCCAGTCGCTCGTTTTGTGCGGAGACGCCGGCCAGGTTTGTCTGGAGCTCGACGATCCGCTCTTCGAGAATCCTCGTGTGTCGCGGAGAGTCGGCGAGCTTACGTCGCAGGACGGCGATTTCCTGCTCGAGATAGGCAACCTGGCCGGCGGGGTCCTCAGACCCTCGCCCCGGCCGGATGCCGCGGTTGTTGTCGTCGTCGTGGGCTGCCACGGTCCTCACCTCCTCCAAGGGGAGCTGGACGCTTCCTGACCCTACCTGGGCTGGTGGTGATTGAAACCCCTAGATCACAAAGACGGTAGGGGTGTGTCCGATCTTCACCCTTGCGTACTCCCTCACGCCAAGGAAATACCCACCCATCAACATCGGAAAGCGGCCGGTTGTAAGGTCGAACTGTTCAACACCCGTCAGGGCTCGCGCGACTTGCCGCGGGCTTGTGGCGGAAACGGATCACTGAGCGCAGGGAACGGCAGGAGATATGACCGTGCAGCAGGAGGCTTCCGCGGGCGGCGGCGGGCAGGCCGGCGAGCCGCTGGAGGTCTGGATCGACCAGGACCTCTGCACCGGTGACGGGATCTGCGTCCAGTACGCGCCGGAGGTGTTCGAGCTGGACATCGATGGTCTGGCGTACGTGAAGAGCCCGGAGGACGAGCTGCTGGTGGACGCGGGGGCGACCACTCCGGTTCCTTTGACGCTGCTGCAGGACGTGGTGGACTCGGCGAAGGAGTGCCCGGGTGACTGCATCCACGTGAGGCGGGTTTCGGACAGGGTCGAGGTGTACGGCCCCGACGCGGAGTGACGGTTCAAACACTCCTGGCGTCTGAGTTCGTCAGCTCCTGGCGGAATTTTCCGCCGCTCCAGCGCCACTTGGCGAGCTGTTTCACGTCGGGGCTGTAGCGCGGCACCTCGGGCGAGGAGTATCCGAGGAGACTGGCGGTGACGACTCCGTCGCGGATGGTGAGGTCGGTGGCGGTCTGTCGTTTTCCGGCCTCGAGGAGGGTGGCGACGACCCTGGGTGCGGCGCCGGGGGTCTTGTCCTGGGTGAGTACGTAGATCGCGTGGGGCGGGGTGCCGGAGCCTGCGTCGCAGCGGACGGCGGCGACGGTTTCGGGGCGGCCGTCGCCGTCGAGGTCACCCTGGGCGGTGGCCGTGACGGCCACGGGGAGGCCCTTGCAGTCCAGGGGGTAGCCGAACCCGGCCGGGTCGGGGGCGGCGGCCTGGGGGGCCTGGGGGCCGTTTGCCGGGGCCGTGGAGTGGCCGGTGGCGGCCGCGTCCGGCTGGACGAGTCCCGCGGCGGCGATGACGGCGGCCATGGCGGTGGCCGTGGCGAGCCAGTGGAGGGGCCCGGCGCTGTTGTGCGCGAAGGTTTCCAGTGTCGGCGTCAGCTCGGAGGGGCGGTGCGGCACGCGGGGTGTCTCCTGTGCGAACGGTGACGGGGAGCCAGCATCGTGCCACACCTCACACGGGGGTGGAACGGCCGGGTCCGCGTCGGCTGGGCCGGTGTGGAGGGCAACGAAAAGGCGCTGTGGCGCAGTTCCCGGTTCGTTCGGGGAACTGCGCCACAGCGCCTTGGTGTTGGGTGGGGCCGGGTGGCCTCGGTCGCCGGTGTCCAGTGCCGCGTCGGGCAGCGTTCGCCCCGTCGCGGCGTCCGGCACTAGGCGGACCGGTCGCTGCCGGGTCCGTCGTAGTCCTCGCCGTAGGCACCCTTGGCGGGGCGGCGGCGGCGCATCGGGGGCTCGACGCCGTCCGCGAGGCGGCGGGCGGTGACGAGGAAGCCGGTGTGGCCGATCATCCGGTGGTCCGGGCGGACGGCGAGGCCTTCCACGTGCCAGTTGCGGATCATCGATTCCCAGGGCTGCGGTTCGGCGAAGCAGCCGATCTCGCGGATGGACTCGACGGTCTTGGACAGCTGGGTGGTGGTGGCCACGTAGCAGCAGAGGATGCCGCCGGGGACGAGGGCCTTGGAGACGGCCTCCAGGCATTCCCAGGGGGCGAGCATGTCGAGGATCAGGCGGTCGACGTCGGTGTCGGACAGGTTGTCCTGGAGGTCGCCGACGGTCAGCTGCCACGCGGGGTGGGGGCCGCCGAAGTAGCGCTCGACGTTGGCGGTGGCGATCTCGGCGAAGTCCGCGCGGCGCTCGTAGCTGTGGAGCATGCCCTGGTCGCCGATGGCGCGCAGCAGGAAGCTGCTCAGGGAGCCGGAGCCGACGCCTGCTTCCACGACGCGGGCGCCGGGGAAGATGTCGGCGAAGGCCAGGATCTGGCCTGCGTCCTTGGGGTAGACCACGGCGGCACCGCGGGGCATGGACAGGACATAGTCGGGGAGCAGGGGGCGCAGCGCGAGGTACGCGACGTTCCCCGTGGTACGGACAACACTGCCCTCGGGAGCACCGATCAGCTCGTCGTGCGGGAAGGAACCCTTGTGGGTGTGGAAATTCTTCCCTGCTTCGAGCGTGAACGTGTAGTGGCGGCCCTTGGGGTCGGTGAGCTGAACCTGGTCCCCGACCTCGAAGGGCCCGCGTCGGCGGGCGGCACCGGTCGGTTCGGACATGTGACCAGTGTATTGGCTTCAGGACTGGGGCCGCGCCATGGCCTTCACGAAGGCCCTTTCGACGTCGAGGGTGGAGAGGACGCCGTAGATCTCGCCGCCGGGTTCGACGACGAGGTATTCGGTGGCGGGGGTGGCGCGGAGGTGGTCGAGGAGTTCTTCGCCGGAGAGTTCCGCGGAAACCTTCATTCCGTCGGTGAGCTCTTGCGCGAGGGTGCTGACGTCGACCCAGGGGCGGCGGTGTTCGGGGACGGAGGCGATGGCGGTCTCGCGGACGATGGAGACGGGGGCGCCGTGGCCGTCGACGATGACGAGGGCGCGGGCGCCTGCTTCGACGGCGCGGCGCAGGGCTTCGGAGAGGGGGGTGGTGTTCTCGACGGGGACGGCGCGGCGGGTGAGGGTGCGGGCGCGGAGTTCGGGGAGGTGTTCGCGCAGGCGGGCCATGCGCAGGCTGTTTCCGGCGCCGGTCCAGATGATGGCGGCGAGGATCGCGGCGAGCAGGGCGTCCATGACGGTGTTCATTCCGCCGATGTCGTCCGTGCCTGGGCCGAGGATGCCGGTGTGGGTGAGCATCGGCAGGCCGAGGAGGACGGCGACGGCGAGGGCGCGGCCGACCCAGGCGGCGGCGATGGTGCCGGTCATGGGTTTGCCGGTGATGCCCCAGATGACGGCGCGGAGCATGCGGCCGCCGTCGAGGGGGAGGCCGGGGAGCAGGTTGAAGGCGGCGACGAGCAGGTTGGAGATCATCAGGCCGGCGAGGAGGACGCCGGGGACGCTGGCGGGGTCGACGAGTTCCATGCCGAGGTAGAAGGCGCCGGCGAGGAGGAGGGAGAGGAGGGGGCCGACGAAGGCGAGGACGAATTCGCGGCCGGGGGTCTCGGATTCCTTCTCGATCTCGGAGACTCCGCCGAAGAACTGGAGCTGGATGCGTCGCACGGGGAGTTTGAAGCGGAGGGCGGCGACGGTGTGGGCGAGTTCGTGGACGAGGACGGAGGCGTAGAAGGCGACGGCGAAGAAGAGGGAGACGAGGTAGCGGGCGGGGCCGAGGTGGGGCAGGACGCGGTCGAGCTGGTCGCCGAAGACCCAGGTGATGAGGGCGGCGACGAGGAACCAGCTGGGCGAGACGTAGACGGGGACGCCGAAGGGGCGGCCCATGAGGATGCCGCCGCCCGGTCCGGGGCGCTTGGCTGCGCGCTCGCCGGTTTCGTCGGTGTCTGCCACGGGTGTCCTTCGTTCGGTGCTGTCCGGCGGGGTGCGGCCGGCGGTGCTTTCAGTGTGGTTCAGGCGCACGGTCGGTGCGGGGCGGGGTGCGTGGTGGCGCGGTGTGATGCTCCGATCATGCAGTGCGAGGGGGCTCGGCGTCGATGGTATGCGCGCGCTGTCGGTGGCGGGTCGTAGGGTTTTGTCCATGACGACGAGCCCCGGTCCGGTTCCTGGCGCAGCCGATGCCGATGCAGCGCCGAGCGCTGTGGCGCCTACTTCGCTGTCCCCTTCGCGGGCGAGCGATTTCATGCAGTGCCCGCTGCTGTACCGGTTCCGGGTGATCGACAGGCTGCCGGAGAAGCCGAGTGCTGCGGCGACGCGGGGCACGCTGGTGCATGCGGTGCTGGAGCGGTTGTTCGATCATCCGGCGCAGGAGCGGACGGCGCCGCGGGCGAAGGCGCTGGTTCCGGGGCAATGGGACCGGCTGCTGGAGTCGAAGCCGGAGCTGGTGGAGCTGTTCCCGGAGGGGGACGAGGGGGCGGGGCTGGCGCGCTGGCTGACGGAGGCCGAGGCGCTGGTGGAGCGGTGGTTCACGCTGGAGGACCCGACGCGGCTGGAACCGGTGGAGCGGGAGTTCTTCGTGGAGACGGAGCTGGAGTCGGGGCTGCGGCTGCGCGGGATCATCGACCGGGTGGATGTGGCTCCGTCGGGTGAGGTGCGGATCGTCGACTACAAGACGGGCAAGGCGCCGCGGCCGGAGTACGCCGAGGGTGCGCTGTTCCAGATGAAGTTCTATGCGCTGGTGGTGTGGCGGCTGAAGCAGGTGGTGCCGCGGCGGCTCCAGCTGGTGTATCTGGGTAGTGGGGACGTGCTGACGTACGACCCGGTGATCGCGGATCTGGAGCGGGTGGAGCGCAAGCTGCTGGCGCTGTGGGAGGCGATCAAGGAGGCGACGGAGACGGGCGAGTGGCGGCCGCGCCCGACGAAGCTGTGCGGCTGGTGCGATCACCAGGCGGTGTGTCCGGAGTTCGGGGGGACTCCCCCGGCCTATCCTCTGATGATCATCCCGAGGCCGGGGGCGGAGGCGGGGGCGGGCCGCCCCGAGGAATCCTGACGGGCCGATCGGGGCAGAATGGGCGGCGTCCGTCGTTGCCGCCGTACGAATACGAGGTACCCCCTGTGGCGATCCGCGTCCTACTGGTCGACGACCAGCCGCTGCTGCGCACCGGCTTCCGGATGATCCTGGAGGCCGAACAGGACCTGGCGGTCGTCGGGGAGGCCGGGGACGGTCTGCAGGCGCTGGACCAGGTGCGGGCGCTGCAGCCCGATGTGGTGCTGATGGACATCCGGATGCCCCGGATGGACGGGGTGGAGGCGACGCGGCAGATCACCGGTCCGGGCCGGGACGGGCCGGCGAAGGTGCTCGTGCTGACCACGTTCGATCTGGACGAGTACGTGGTGGAGGCGCTGCGGGCGGGGGCGAGCGGGTTCCTGCTGAAGGATGCGCCGGCCGTCGAGCTGGTGCAGGCGATCCGGGTGGTGGCGGGCGGCGAGGCGATGCTGGCGCCGAGCATCACGCGGCGGCTGCTGGACAAGTACGCGGGCCACTTGCCGTCGGGCGACGACAGCGTGCCGGACACCTTGGGGACGCTGACCGAGCGGGAGGTCGAGGTGCTGAAGCTGGTGGCGCGGGGCCTGTCGAACGCGGAGATCGCGGCGGACCTGTTCGTGAGCGAGACGACGGTGAAGACGCATGTGGGGCACGTGCTGACGAAGCTGGGCCTGCGCGACCGGGTCCAGGCGGCGGTGTACGCGTACGAGAGCGGTCTGGTGCGGCCGGGCGCGGGGCAGTAACGCGCCGGGCAGGACCGGGCCGGGAGCGGCCGAAGAGGCCGGCAGCCGCACGATGCGGCTGCCGGCCCCTTCGCCGTACCGGGTACGGGTCAGCCCTTGCTGATCTCCCAGAAGCGGAAGACGGTGGAGGCGTCGAGCGACCACTGCAGGCCCGTCACGTTCTGGCGGGTGACGGCGTACTGCTTGCCCTGCCAGAGCGGGAGGATCGGGACCTCGTCGGCGACGATGTCCTGGAGGCGGTTGTAGTCGACGGTGGCCGCGGTGCGGTCGGACTTCGTGGAGGTCGACGGAATGATGGTCCCGGAGATCTCCTTGTTGTCGTAGTTGTTGCGCAGGACGTTGTCCGGGCCGAAGAACGGCTGCGTGAAGTTGTCGGCGTCCGGGTAGTCGGGGACCCAGCCCTTCACGTACACGCCGTACTTGCCGTCCTGGATGTCCTTCTCGTACTGCCCGAACTCGACGGACTTGACGTCGGCCTCGAAGAGCCCGCTGTCGTTGAGCTGCTTGGCGATGAGCTGGAATTCCTGGTCCGTGGACGGGCCGTAGCGGGTGGGCGTCGAGTACAGGGTGATCTTCACCTTGTCCTTGATGCCGGCGGCGCGCAGGACGGCTTCGGCCTTCTTCGGCTGCGGGCTGCCGCCGTAGCGGTCGAAGAAAGCGGTGTTGTGGGAGCCGATGCCGGCCGGGACGATCGAGTACAGCGCGGTCGCAGTGCCGTCGTAGACGTCCTTGACGAGCGCTTCGCGGTCGACGAGGTAGGCGATGGCCTTGCGGATGGGGAGCTTCCCGGCGACCGGGTCGTTCATGTTGAAGACGAGGTGCTCGACTTCGGCGCCGGTGCCCTGGACGACCTCGACCTTGTGGTCCCCGGTCTTGGTGGAGGACATGCTCGCGATGTCCTTGGCGGCGAGGCCGCGGAAGGCGAAGTCGACCTCGCCGCTTTCCAGGACCCTCTTGAGGGCGGCCTGGTCCTCGTTGAAGAACTTGAGGGTGACGCCGGTGTTCTTGGCCTTGGCCTTGCCGCTGTAGGAGTCGTTGACGGAGAAGCTTGCGCTCTTCTCGCTCATCGAGTCCAGCTTGTAGACGCCGGAGCCGACGGCCTTGCCGTCGGCGCGGAGCTTGTCGGCCGGGTACTCGCTGTGGTCGACGATGGAGCCCGCGCCCGATGCGATCTTGCTGGGGAAGGTCGCGTCGGACGTCTTGAGGCGGAAGACGACGGTCTTCTCGTCGGGGGTGTCGATGCCGGCGATCGAGGACAGCATCACGGCGGGGCCGTTGGCGTCATTGATCTTCAGCGTGCGCTCGAAGGAGAACTTGACGTCCTTGGAGGTGAGGGCGTGGCCGTTGCTGAACTTCAGGCCGGTGCGCAGGGTGCACTTGTAGAGCTTGCTGTCGCCGCCTTCGAAGTTGCAGGCCTGGGCGGCGTCGGGCTCGGGGGTGGTGCCGCCCTTGGGGAAGCTCAGCAGGGACTGGAAGACGTTGTTGAAGAGCAGCCAGGACCCCGGGTCGTAACCCGATGCGGGGTCGGTGGACTTCACCTTGTCGGATATGCCCATGACCACACCCTTGCCGCCGCCGGCGGTGGGGCTGCCGGTCGAACCGCAACCGCTGAGCAGCGCGGCGGCGGTGGCTGCGCCGAGCGGAGCCGCCAACCACTGGTTACGTCGATTCACGCGAACGTCCTTCACAGTCTCACTGTTTCGTTCCGCCGGCCTGCGACACCCGCCGCCGGTTGCTGCCGGTTGCTGCCGGTCTCAGCCGCTGACACCGCGGCCGAGTTCCCACAGCTGGAGGTCGGAGATGGCGTTGACCGACCACTCCACTCCGGTGATCCCGTCGCGTGCGGCGACGTACTGCTTGCCCTGCCACAGCGGCAGGACGGGCACGTCCTCGGCGACGATGTCCTGCATCTCCGTGATCGCGGGGACGGCGACGTTGCGGTCGACGGCGCGCCGGGAGTCGGGGATGAGCTTGGTGCGCACCGCGGCGTTGGCGTACGGCGTGCCCAGGAAGTTGTCCTGCTCGAGGAAAGGAGCGAGGAAGTTGTCGGCGTCGGGGTAGTCGGGGAACCAGCCGAGCCCGTAGGCGGCGTAGTCGCCCTTCTTCTGCGCGGGCCGGAAGTCGGACCATTCGGAGCCCTGGACGGTGACGTCGAACAGCTGGGTGGAGTTCAGCTGGTTCTTCAGCGTCTCGAACTCGGTGGCCGTGCCGTCGCCGTAGTGGTCCTTGGTGTAGTTCAGCGTCAGCTTGACCGGGGTCTTGATCCCGGCGCTCTTCAGCAGGTCGGCGGCCTTCGCGGTGTTGGCTTCGCCGTACTTGTTGAAGAAGGAGTTGACGTGGCCCGTCAGGGTGGTGGGGACCAGCGAGTACAGGGGCTGCGCGGACTTGCCGTAGACCTTGTCGATGATCGCGTTGCGGTCGACGGCGGCGGCGAGGGCCTGGCGTACGGCCTTGTCCTTGACGGCCGGGGCCTCGGTGTTGAATCCGATGTAGCGGATCTCCAGGCCGGGCATCGGTACCAGCTTGACGCCCTTGGGCGGCTTGGCGGCGAACTCGGTGATCTGGGCGGGCGACAGGGTGCGGGAGACCATCTGGATGGATCCGGCGGTGAGTGCCTTGCCCATGGCCGCGGAGTCGTTGAAGGTGTGCAGTTCGACCTTGTCGTTCTGCAGCTTGAGGTCGCCCTTGTAGTGCGGGTTCTTGCTGAAGACGGCGCGGACGAGGTGGTCGTCCTTGACCTCGGCCTTCATCGTGTACGGGCCGGAGCCGTCGACGGAGAAGCCCTCGCGGAGCTTCTTGGCGTCGTAGTTCTTCTCGCTCACGATGCCGGCGGCGGGGGTGGAGAGCTTCTGCGGGAAGGTCGCGTCCGGGGTCTTCAGGTGGAAGACGACGGTGTCGGCGGCCTTCACCTCGACGGTGTCGACGGTGGAGAGCAGCGAGGAGGGGCCGTTCTCGTCCTTGATGGCGAGGACGCGCTCGATGGAGAACTTGACGTCCTTCGCGGTGAGCGGCTGGCCGTCGGCGAACTTGAGGTCGGGCCGCAGGGTGCAGCGGTAGCTCTCGTTGCCGGTGTCGGTGAAGCGGCAGTCGGAGGCTGCTTCGGGGACGGGCTGGCCGCCGCCGCGGGGGGTGTGCATCAGCGTCTGGACGGTCTGCCGCAGGACGTTCCAGGCGCCGGCGTCGTAGGCGTAGGCCGGGTCGAACGGTGCGGGAGCGTAGTCGGCTGCCTCGAACCGGTCGGTGGTGCCGACGACGATCGCTCCGGATCCTGCTCCGCCTCCGCTCGTGCTGCCGCATGCGGCGAGCGCGGGGGTGAGCAGTCCGGCCGCAGCCGTCAGCACCAGGGTCTTGCGGTTCATGCTGGAAGTACTCCCTTGACCGGCACTTGCTCAAAGCGGCGTAAAGGGCACTTCGCGGCGGTCGCCCGTTCAGGGCGGAACGATCGGGCCGGTGTTGTGACGATCGGTCCACGCGGTCCCGGCACATAGGTGTGTGTCCGGGTCAGCAGAGGTGCGGCGTAGTGCCCGCGTCGACATTAGTGGCCTGGGACGGGATGGCTTGAACTGGCAGGACTTGGGGCGTAATCGCACGGTGATGGGTGCGGACTGCCTGTCCATGTGGGAGTCACCGCAGATTCGGTCAGGAGCTGATCAATCCGGACACAAGGGAAGCTTTCCGTGCCCTTGGACAGGTCCATAGGGGGCTTGGCGCGTGACAAAGGTCACCCGGGACAACCGCCAGGGAAAGGATGGAATTTCAGCCTCCGGGCCATGGAACGGAAAATCCTTCCGCGGGACCTCGGTCTGGCGGGTGTTCCGTTCGGCACTGAGCGTGTGCGATCAGTTCATCGGAGTGATGAGGGAGCGCAGGAACGGAAGGTCGACGTCCTCCAGCGAGCGCACGATGGTGCGGCCCGGGGCGGGCGCGATGACGCCGACCGAGGGGACGGCCACGACCCGGCAGCCGGCAGCCTCGGCGGAGGCGACGCCGGTCGCGGTGTCCTCGATGACCGCGCAGCGCGACGGGTGCGCGCCGAGGGTGCGGGCGGCCAGCAGGTACGGGTCGGGGTGCGGCTTGGTACGGGCCACCTCGTCGCCGGCCACGCTCAGCGCGAACCGCTCGGGGCCCAGCGAGCGCAGCACCCGGTCGATGACGCGGCGGTGCGAGGCGGAGACGAGGGCGGTGGGCACGTTGTGCCGGGCCAGCTCGGCCAGCAGCCGCTCGGCGCCCGGCATCAGCGGGACCTGGTCGGCGATCCGCGCCTCGAAGCGCTCGTTGAGCAGGACGCTCAGCTCCGAAAGGGTGATGGCGGCGCCGGTGGACTCGATGAGGAAGGTGGCGCTGCGGGTCATGGGCCCGCCGACGACGATGTCGCGCCAGGCCTCGTCGAGCCGGTGACCGAGCTCGCCGAAGACGTCCACCTCGATCTCCCACCAGAAACCCTCGGTGTCGACGAGGGTGCCGTCCATGTCGAGCAGCACCGCCTGCAGGGCATGCCCGTCGGCCGTACGGGCGACGGGCGCGGGAACGGTGCTGGTCATCCGGCACACCTCTTTCAGGGGACGAGAAGGCCGGTCACCTCTTCCCCATGGGGCATCCCCCGGGGGAACAGGCGACCGGCCTGTATGGGACCGACAAGTGTACGTCGGTCCGCGTCAGCGTGCGTTGAAATACTTCGCTTCGGGGTGGTGGATGACGATCGCGTCGGTGGACTGCTCCGGGTGGAGCTGGAACTCCTCGGAGAGGTGGACGCCGATCCGCTCCGGCTGGAGGAGGTCGGCGATCTTGGCGCGGTCCTCCAGGTCGGGGCAGGCGCCGTAGCCGAGCGAGAAGCGGGCGCCGCGGTACTTCAGGTCGAACATGTCCTCGACCGCGGCCGGGTCCTCGCCGCCGAAGCCCAGCTCGGCGCGGACGCGGGCGTGCCAGTACTCGGCCATGGCCTCGGCGAGCTGCACCGACAGGCCGTGCAGCTCCAGGTACTCGCGGTAGGAGTCGGACTCGAACAGCTTGGCCGTGGCCTCACCGATCTTCGACCCGACGGTGACGACCTGGAGGCCGACGACGTCCGTCTCGCCGGACTCCTCCGGGCGGAAGAAGTCGGCGAGGCACAGGCGGCGGCCGCGGCGCTGGCGCGGGAAGGTGAAGCGGGTCCGCTCGTTCCCGTCGTCGTCGAGGATGATCAGGTCCTCGCCCTTGGACACGCAGGGGAAGTAGCCGTAGACCACCGCGGCCTCGAGCAGGTTCTCGGTGTGCAGCTTGTCGAGGAGGCCGCGCAGCCGCGGCCGGCCCTCGCTCTCGACGAGCTCCTCGTACGTGGCACCGCCGGCGCGGGCCTGCTTGAGGCCCCACTGGCCCTTGAAGAGGGCGCCCTCGTCCAGCCAGGAGGCGTAGTCCTTGAGCGGGATGCCCTTGACCACGCGGGTGCCCCAGAACGGCGGGGTCGGGACCGGGTTGTCGATCGCGACGTCGGAGCGGCCGCCCGGCTCCTCGGGCTCCTCCGCCCGGAGGACCGGGGTGTCCCGCTTGGCCACTCGGCGCTGCTTCAGCTCGGGCAGGGAGGCGCCCGGCACGCCGCGCTTGACGGCGATGAGGGCGTCCATCAGGCGCAGGCCCTCGAAGGCGTCGCGGGCGTAGCGGACTTCGCCTTCGTAGATTTCGTGGAGGTCCTGTTCGACGTAGGCGCGGGTCAGCGCGGCGCCGCCGAGGATGACCGGGTAGTCGGCGGCCAGCTTGCGCTGGTTGAGCTCCTGCAGGTTCTCCTTCATGATCACGGTCGACTTCACCAGCAGACCGGACATGCCGATCACGTCGGCCCTGTGCTCCTGCGCGGCCTCCAGGATCGCGGAGACCGGCTGCTTGATGCCGATGTTCACGACGTTGTAGCCGTTGTTGGTCAGGATGATGTCGACCAGGTTCTTGCCGATGTCATGGACGTCACCGCGCACGGTCGCGAGGACGATGGTGCCCTTGCCCTCGTCGTCGGTCTTCTCCATGTGCGGCTCGAGGTAGGCGACCGCCGTCTTCATGACCTCGGCCGACTGCAGCACGAACGGCAGCTGCATCTGGCCGGAGCCGAACAGCTCACCGACGACCTTCATGCCCTCCAGCAGGGTGTCGTTGACGATGTCCAGGGCCGGGCGGGTCTGAAGGGCCTCGGCGAGGTCGGTCTCCAGGCCGTTCTTCTCACCGTCGATGATCCGCCGCTGCAGCCGCTCGTCCAGCGGCAGCGCGAGGAGTTCCTCGGCGCGGCCGGCCTTCATCGACTTGGTGTTCACACCCTCGAACAGGGCCATCAGCTTCTGCAGCGGGTCGTAACCCTCGGCGCGCCGGTCGTAGATCAGGTCCAGGGCGGTGGTGACCTGCTCCTCGTCGAACCGGGCGATCGGCAGGATCTTCGACGCGTGCACGATCGCCGAATCCAGCCCCGCCTTGACGCACTCGTCAAGGAACACCGAGTTCAGCAGCACACGGGCAGCCGGGTTCAGGCCGAAGGAGATGTTCGACAGGCCCAGGGTGGTCTGGACGTCCGGGTGGCGGCGCTTGAGCTCGCGGATCGCCTCGATCGTGGCGATGCCGTCACCCCGGGACTCCTCCTGACCGGTGCAGATGGTGAAGGTCAGGGTGTCGATGAGGATGTCCGACTCATGGATCCCCCAATTCCCCGTCAGGTCGTCGATGAGGCGTTCGGCGATGGCGACCTTGTGCTCGACGGTACGGGCCTGGCCCTCCTCGTCGATGGTCAGCGCGATCAGCGCCGCCCCGTGCTCCCGCGCCAGCCCGGTCACCTTCGCGAAACGCGACTGGGGACCGTCACCGTCCTCGTAGTTCACCGAGTTGATGACCGCGCGCCCGCCCAGCTTCTCCAGACCCGCCTGGATCACGGGAACCTCGGTGGAGTCCAGCACGATCGGCAGCGTCGAGGCCGTCGCGAAACGGCCCGCCAGCTCCTCCATGTCCGCGACACCGTCACGGCCCACGTAGTCCACACACAGGTCGAGCATGTGCGCGCCCTCACGGATCTGATCGCGCGCCATCTCCACACAGTCGTCCCAGCGGGCATCCAGCATCGCCTCACGGAACTTCTTCGACCCGTTCGCGTTCGTCCGCTCACCGATCGCCATGTACGAGGTGTCCTGCCGGAACGGCACCGTCTGATAGAGGGAGGCCGCGCCGGGCTCGGGCTGGGGGGTGCGCTGGGTGATGGCCGTGCCGCGGACCCGCTCCACGACCTGCCGCAGGTGTTCGGGCGTGGTGCCGCAGCAGCCGCCGACCAGGGAGAGCCCGTACTCGCGGACGAAGGTCTCCTGGGCGTCGGCGAGCTCGGGGGCGCTCAGCGGGTAGTGCGCGCCGTCCTTGGTCAGGACGGGCAGGCCGGCGTTGGGCATGCAGGAGAGCGGGATGCGGGCGTTGCGCGCCAGGTAGCGCAGGTGCTCGCTCATCTCGGCAGGGCCGGTGGCGCAGTTCAGGCCGATCATGTCGATGCCCAGCGGCTCGAGCGCCGTCAGCGCCGCACCGATCTCCGACCCCAGCAGCATCGTGCCGGTCGTCTCCACCGTCACCGAACAGATCAGCGGGACGGTAACGCCGAGTGCCTCCATGGCGCGGCGGGCGCCGATGATGGAGGACTTGGTCTGGAGCAGGTCCTGTGTGGTCTCGACGAGCAGCGCGTCGGCGCCGCCGGAGATCAGGCCCTCGGCGTTGACCTGGTAGGCGTCGCGGATCTGGGCGTAGGTGATGTGGCCGAGGGTGGGCAGCTTGGTGCCGGGGCCGATGGAGCCCAGGACCCAGCGCTGCTGCCCGGTGGAGGCGGTGAACTCGTCGGCGACCTCGCGGGCGATGCGGGCGCCGGCCTCGGAGAGCTCGAAGTTGCGTTCGGCGATGTCGTACTCGGCGAGCGCGGCGTAGTTCGCACCGAAGGTGTTCGTCTCGACGCAGTCCACGCCCACGGAGAAGTACGCCTCGTGGACGGTGCGCACAATGTCCGGACGGGTGACGTTGAGGACCTCGTTGCATCCTTCGAGTTGCTGGAAGTCCTCCATGGAGGGGTCCTGCGCCTGGAGCATCGTTCCCATGGCTCCGTCGGCGACGACCACACGGGTGGCGAGCGCCTCTCGGAGGGCATCGGCCCGGGTCTGGGTGTCAGCGGGCGGGTTCGGCAACGAGGCCATGGTTGAGCTCCCTGGGATGCGACGGCTGTCGGCTTTGCACCCCCTCTGTGTCAAGGGTGCACGCGGCCAGGGTAACCGCGCGGCACCTGACCCGGTGAGGGTGTCCCACGTGGCGGACTGCATCCTGTGCGCGGGACGTCCGCTCGGGTGTGTCGGCTCGGGCGTGTCGCTCGGCTGGGTCGGCTCGAACGAGGCTCCGGACTGCCCAACCATGCACAAGGTCGGCATCGACCGATAGTGTTCAGCATTGTCGAACTACGTCAGCAGGAGGCTGCGCGATGGCACGGAACATCCAGTCGCTCGAACGAGCCGCTGCGATGCTGCGGCTCCTGGCGGGCGGGGAACGCCGGCTGGGCCTATCGGATGTGGCGTCCTCCCTGGGCCTGGCCAAGGGCACGGCGCACGGGATCCTGCGCACCCTGCAGGCCGAGGGCTTCGTGGAGCAGGACCCGGCCTCCGGCCGCTACCAGCTGGGCGCGGAGCTGCTGCGCCTGGGCAACAGCTACCTCGACGTGCACGAGCTGCGGGCCCGCGCCCTGGTCTGGACGGACGACCTGGCCCGGGCGAGCGGCGAGAGCGTGTACGTGGGCGTGCTGCACAAGAGCGGGGTGCTGATCATGCACCACGTGTTCCGGCCCGACGACAGCCGCCAGGTGCTGGAGGTGGGAGCCATGCAGCCGCTGCACTCCACGGCCCTGGGCAAGGTGCTGTCGGCCTACGATCCGGTCGCGCACACGCAGGCCGTGGAGGTCGAGCGGGAGGCGTTCACGCCCCGTACGGTCACCGACAGCCGGGGGTTCGAGGAGGTCCTGGAGCTGACCCGGGCGCGCGGCTGGGCCGCCGATGTCGAGGAGACCTGGGACGGCATCGCCTCGGTGGCCGCGCCCATCCACGACCGGCGCCGGATGCCGGTCGGCGCGGTGGCGGTCGCGGGTGCCGTGGAGCGGGTCTGCGGGGAGTCCAGGGAGCCCCGGGCGGCCCTGGTGGCCTCCGTACGGGACTGCGCAAGGTCGGTTTCACGCGATCTCGGGGCGGGCCGGTTCTGAGCTTGACCTGACCCCATCCGATCCACCCAGTGGCCACCTTGTGCGCCAATTGGGTGGATTTTGTCATTTTCTGATCGTTCATTGGCTTGATTTGGGCGATCGTCCGGAGTGGTAACGATCCGGTTCTTTGACCTGGTCGACCCTTGACGCGTTCTTCACCTAGGCGGAAAACTGCCGTTCATCGGTCGGCATTGTCGAACACCTACCGGCAATACGCGTTAGGGTGTGGCGAGGCCAAGGACCGGTGCAGCACTCACCGAGTGCGTGGACCACCGGAGGGACCCGGTGTCCGCCCACCCCTGGACGTACGTAAGGAGTCGCGGGTGTCCAGCTCCGACATCTTCATCGGCGAGACCATCGGTACCGCCCTGCTCACCCTGCTCGGTGGTGGCGTCTGCGCCGCCCTGACGCTCAAGAGCTCCAAGGCCCGCAACGCGGGCTGGCTCGCGATCACCTTCGGCTGGGGTTTCGCCGTACTGATCGCCGCCTACGTGGCCGCCCCGCTCTCCGGCGCGCACCTCAACCCGGCGGTCACCGTCGGCCTCGCCGTCAAGAACAGCGACTGGAACGACGTACCGGTCTACTTCGCCGGCCAGCTGCTCGGCGCAATGCTCGGCGCGGTCCTGATGTGGGTCACCTACTACGGCCAGTTCCGGGTGCACCTGGCGGACCCGGAGAACATCCGTGACGCCAAGCTCGGCCCCGAGGACCCGCACCCGCACGACCAGGCGGGCCCCGTGCTCGGGATCTTCTCCACCGGCCCCGAGATCCGCAACGTCGTCCAGAACCTCGCCACCGAGATCATCGGTACGTTCGTCCTGGTCCTGGCGATCCTCACCCAGGGCCTGCAGGACGGTGGCAAGGGCCTCGGTGTCATCGGCGTCCTGATCACCTCGTTCGTGGTCGTCGGCATCGGCCTCTCGCTGGGCGGTCCGACCGGCTACGCCATCAACCCGGTCCGCGACCTCGGTCCGCGCATCGTGCACGCCCTGCTCCCGCTGCCCAACAAGGGCGGCTCGGACTGGGGGTACTCCTGGATCCCGGTCGTCGGCCCGCTCGTCGGTGCCGTCATAGCCGGCGGTCTGTACAACATCGCGTTCGCCTGATCAGCATCGGCCCGCGCTCGTAAGATCCGCACCGCATCCTGATTCCGCCTACCCACAGACCTGCCAGGAGCAGCCACATGACCAGCAGCACCGGCCCCTTCATCGCCGCGATCGACCAGGGCACCACCTCCTCCCGCTGCATCGTGTTCGACCGCGACGGCCGCATCGTCGCCGTCGACCAGAAGGAGCACGAGCAGATCTTCCCGAAGCCGGGCTGGGTCGAGCACGACGCCACCGAGATCTGGACCAACGTCCAGGAGGTCGTCGCCGGAGCCATCGCCAAGGCCGAGATCACCGCCGCCGACGTCAAGGCCGTCGGCATCACCAACCAGCGCGAGACCACCCTCCTGTGGGACAAGAACACCGGCGAGCCGGTGCACAACGCGCTGGTCTGGCAGGACACCCGCACGGACACCCTCTGCAAGGAGCTCGGCCGCAACGTCGGCCAGGACCGCTTCCGCCGCGAGACCGGCCTGCCGCTGGCGAGCTACTTCGCCGGTCCGAAGGTCCGCTGGCTGCTGGACAACGTCGAGGGCCTGCGCGAGCGCGCCGAGGCCGGCGACATCCTGTTCGGCACCATGGACTCGTGGGTCATCTGGAACCTCACGGGCGGCGCCCAGGGCGGCGTGCACGTCACCGACGTCACCAACGCCTCGCGCACCATGCTGATGAACCTGCACACCCTGGCCTGGGACGAGAAGATCGCCGAGTCCATGGGCGTCCCGCTCAACGTCCTCCCGGAGATCAAGTCCTCCGCCGAGGTCTACGGCCACGTCAAGGAGGGCGTCCTCGCCGGTGTCCCGGTCGCCTCGGCGCTCGGTGACCAGCAGGCCGCCCTGTTCGGCCAGACCTGCTTCGCCGAGGGCGAGGCCAAGTCCACGTACGGCACCGGAACGTTCATGCTGATGAACACCGGCGACAAGATCATCAACTCCTACAGCGGCCTGCTGACCACGGTCGGCTACCAGATCGGCGACCAGCAGCCGGTCTACGCGCTGGAGGGCTCCATCGCCGTCACCGGCTCGCTCGTCCAGTGGATGCGCGACCAGATGGGCCTGATCAAGTCCGCGGCCGAGATCGAGACCCTGGCCTCCTCCGTCGAGGACAACGGCGGCGCCTACTTCGTGCCGGCCTTCTCCGGTCTGTTCGCCCCGTACTGGCGCTCCGACGCCCGCGGTGTGATCGCCGGCCTGACCCGGTACGTCACCAAGGCGCACATCGCCCGCGCCGTCCTGGAGGCCACCGCCTGGCAGACCCGTGAGATCACCGACGCCATGACCAAGGACTCGGGCGTCGAGCTCGCGGCCCTGAAGGTCGACGGCGGCATGACCTCCAACAACCTGCTGATGCAGACGCTCTCGGACTTCCTGGACGCCCCCGTGGTGCGCCCGATGGTCGCCGAGACCACCTGCCTCGGCGCCGCCTACGCCGCCGGCCTGGCCGTCGGCTTCTGGCCCGACACCGACGCCCTGCGCGCCAACTGGCGCCGCGCGGCGGAGTGGACCCCGCGGATGCCCGCCGAGCAGCGGGACCGCGAGTACAAGAGCTGGCTCAAGGCCGTGGAGCGGTCCATGGGCTGGGTCGACGACGAAGACGCCAGCTGACCGCACTCAGCTGAGTCAATCGACGAGGAGCTAAGAGAGATATGAGCATCCCGCAGAGCGTGACCGCACTGGGCACGCACCCGACCGCCGGCTCGAACCCGAGCCGCGCCGAGACCCGTGAGCAGCTGGCCAAGGCCACGTACGACCTGCTGGTCATCGGCGGTGGAATCCTGGGCACCTCGGTGGCCTGGCACGCCGCGCAGTCGGGTCTGCGGGTCGCCATGGTGGACGCCGGCGACTTCGCCGGCGCCACCTCCTCCGCCTCCTCCAAGCTCGTCCACGGCGGGCTGCGCTACCTGCAGACCGGCGCGGTCAAGCTGGTCGCCGAGAACCACCACGAGCGCCGGGTGCTGGCCAAGGACGTGGCCCCGCACCTGGTCAACCCGCTCACCTTCTACCTGCCCGTCTACAAGGGCGGGCCGGTCGGCGCGGCGAAGCTGGGCGCGGGCGTGTTCGCGTACTCGGCGCTCTCGGCCTTCGGCGACGGCATCGGCAAGGTCATCTCGCCGGCCCGCGCCGCCGCCGACAACCCGGGCCTGAAGACGGACAACCTCAAGGCCGTCGCGGTCTACTACGACCACCAGATGAACGACTCCCGCGTCGCCGTCATGACGGTCCGCGCGGCCGTCGAGTCGGGCGCGGTCGTCCTCAACCACGCCGAGGTCACCGGCCTGCGCATGACGCGCGGCCGGGTCTCCGGCGCCGAGCTCAAGGACCGCCTCGACGGCACCGAGTTCGGGGTGGACGCGCGCGTCGTGCTCAACGCCACCGGCCCGTGGGTGGACCACCTGCGGCGCATGGAAGACAAGCACTCGATGCCGTCGATCCGCCTCTCCAAGGGCGCGCACATCGTCATGAAGCGCAAGTCGCCGTGGAAGGCCGCCATGGCCACCCCGATCGACAAGTACCGCATCACCTTCGCCCTCCCGTGGGAGGACCAGCTGCTGCTCGGCACCACCGACGAGGTGTACGAGGGCGACCCGGCGGACGTGCGCGCCACCGAGTCCGACATCCAGCAGATCCTGGACGAGGCGGCCTTCTCGGTGAAGGACGCGGACCTGGACCGCTCCTTGATGACGTACGCCTTCGCGGGCCTGCGGGTGCTGCCCGGCGGCCCCGGCGGCGTGGAGAAGGCCAAGCGCGAGACGGTCGTCTCCGAGGGCGCCGGCGGCATGCTGTCGGTGGCCGGCGGCAAGTGGACGACGTACCGGCACATCGGCCGCGTCGTCATGGACAAGCTGGCCAAGCTGCCCGGCAGCCCGCTCACCGACGACATGGAGCCGGTGAAGTCGCTCGTACGCCGGGTGCCGCTGCCCGGTGTCGCCAACCCGAACGCCGTCGCGCACCGCCTGCTGGTGGACCGCGAGCCCGGCACGCGGATGGACCCGCTGACCGCCCGCCACCTGGCCTCCCACTACGGCTCGCTGGCCTTCGACATCGCGCGCCTGGCGAACGAGGACCCGGCGCTGGCCGAGCGGATCCACCCGGACGGCCCGGAGATCTGGGCGCAGGTCGCCTACGCCCGCGACAACGAGTGGGCCGAGACGGTCGACGACGTGCTGCGCCGCCGCACCACGGTGACGGTCCGCGGCCTGGACGACGACACCGTGCGCGCGCGGGTCGAGGAGATGCTGAGCCGCAAGGCATAGCTCACACGCAGGTGGGGAAGAGGGGCGGTTCCGAGGGGAACCGCCCCTCTGTCGTGGGCTGTGGCTGGTGTCGTCTCAAGGCTTAGGCTGACCCACGTACGCAAGGGAACTTCGGAAGGAGACCTGGGTGATCGAGCTTGAGGGCGTGCCCGAGCTGATCGACCCGGTCATGGTGGCCGCGTTCGAGGGCTGGAACGACGCGGGTGACGCGGCCTCCGGTGCGGTCGCGCACCTGGACCGGGAGTGGAAGGGCGAGGTCTTCGCGGCGCTGGACGCCGAGGACTACTACGACTTCCAGGTCAACCGGCCGACGGTGTGGCTGGACAACGGGGTACGGAAGATCACGTGGCCGACGACGAGGCTGTCGGTGGTCCGGATCGGCGGCGCGAAGCCGCGTGACCTCGTGCTCGTACGGGGAATCGAACCGTCCATGCGGTGGCGGTCGTTCTGCAACGAGATCCTGGGCTTCGCGCACGAACTGGGCGTGGAGATGGTGGTGATCCTGGGCGCGCTGCTCGGGGACACCCCGCACACGCGGCCGGTGCCGGTCAGCGGGGTCACCTCGGACCCGGACCTGGCACGCACGATGGACCTGGAGGAGACGAAGTACGAGGGCCCGACCGGGATCGTGGGCATCCTCCAGGAGGCCTGCACCCACGCCGGGGTGCCCACGGTGTCCCTGTGGGCGGCGGTCCCGCACTACGTCTCCCAGCCGCCGAACCCGAAGGCGACGCTGGCCCTGCTGAACCGGCTGGAGGATCTGATCGACATCCGGATCCCGCTGGGCGAACTCCCGGAGGACGCGCGGGCGTGGCAGCTCGGCGTGGACCAACTGGCGGCGGAGGACAGCGAGGTGGCGGAGTACGTCCAGACGCTGGAGGAGGCGCGGGACACGGCGGATCTGCCGGAGGCGTCGGGCGACGCCATCGCCCGGGAGTTCGAGCGGTACCTGCGGCGCCGCGACCCGGCGGCGCCCTCGGCCGAACCGGGCGACGGCTCGTACCTCCGCGACACGAGCAGCGGCCTGACCCGCCCCCCGAAGCGCAAGCCGGACCCCGAGCCGGGTACGGACCCGGAACCCCCGGCCCCCGACGAGGACGACACCCCGGACGCGTAGCCGGCCCTCGAACGCCGGACGGGCTGTCTGCAGCCCCGCCGGCGTTCGAGGCGCGGGGTCCGGGGCGGAGCCCCTGGGGCACCTCCCCGCGGTAGCCGGGGGAGGAACGGCCCCGCGGGCCGGGCATGGCGATGCCCCCGCCCGGGAGGGCAGGGGCATCGGCAGTGCAGCTGCGGGGCCAGAAGGGGCTGGAAGGGGTTAGAGGGCCACGCCCAGGAGGGCGTCGACCGTCCGGGAGACCAGACCCGGCGCCGACTCGTCATCCCCGTCGGAGGCGTTCTGCGCGTCGACCCAGCGGTCCACGGCCGCAAGCGCAGCGGGCGCGTCCAGGTCGTTCGCCAGCGCCTCGCGGACCTCCTCGACGAGCGCGTCCGCCGGCAGGCCGTCCGGCCGGGACACGGCCGCGCGCCAGCGCTCCAGGCGGGCCACCGCCTGCTCGAGGACCTCGTCCGTCCACTCCCAGTCGGCCCGGTAGTGGTGCGAGAGCAGGGCGAGGCGGATCGCCGCCGGGTCCACCCCGGCGCGCCGCAGCGCGGAGACGAAGACCAGGTTGCCCTTCGACTTCGACATCTTCTCGCCGTGCAGCGCGACCATGCCCGCGTGCACGTACGCCTTGGCCATCGGGAACTCCCCCGTCAGCACCTGTGCGTGCGAGGCGCCCATCTCGTGGTGCGGGAACGCCAGGTCGGAGCCGCCGCCCTGGATGTCGAAGCCCATGCCCAGGTGGTCCAGGGCGATGGCGACGCACTCGATGTGCCAGCCGGGCCGGCCGCGGCCCAGGGAGGCGCCTTCCCAGCTCGGCTCTCCCGGACGCGCCGCCATCCACAGCATCGGGTCCAGCGGGTTCTTCTTCCCCGAGCGCTCGGGGTCGCCGCCGCGCTCCGCAGACAGCAGCCGCATCGCCTCGGCGTCCAGGTTGGAGACCTTGCCGAAGTTCGCGTCGGACTCGACCGAGAAGTAGATGTCCCCGTCCAGCTCGTACGCCGCGCCGGCGTCCCGCAGCCGCTCCACCAGCGGCACGATGCCCGGTATGGCCTCGACGGCACCGATGTACTGCTGCGGGGGCAGCATCCGCAGGGCGGTCATGTCCTCGCGGAAGAGAGCCGTCTCGCGCTCCGCGAGCTCGGTCCAGTCCAGGTTGTCGCGCAGCGCCCGCTCCAGCAGCGGATCGTCCACGTCCGTCACGTTCTGGACGTAGTGAACCTGCCGCTTGGTGTCGAGCCACACGCGTTGCACGAGGTCGAACGCGTTGTAGGTCGCCGCGTGACCGATGTGGGTCGCGTCGTACGGAGTGATGCCGCAGACGTAGATACGGGCGACGGGACCGGGGGCGAGGGTGATCGTCCCCTGGGTCGCGGTGTCGTGGATCTGGAGGTCGCGGCCCTTGCCAGGCAGGGCGGGGACCTCAGAAGCGGGCCAGGCATGCATGTCTCGAGCCTAACCGGACGCGTGTTCCGAAAACGAACCGGACCTGCACTGTTGGCTTGATCAGCACTCTTGCGATCTGGCCGATTCTGTGCGTGCCGGGTCCGGCCGGTTCAGACCGGCGGCCAGGGGATCGCGGGCCACTGCCCGGACGGCTGCGGATGCACCCCGGTGCGCAGCAGATGGGCCACGCGGGCCCGTACGGCGGCCAGCTCGACCGGTGTGATCAGTTCGGCCAACCGGGCGGCGAGCGGCTCCCCGTCGGCCAGCCGGGCGGCCAGGGAGGCCAGCACCTCGCGCGCCTCGCCGGTCAGCGGTTCGCCCGCCCAGCCCCACAGCAGGGTCCGCAGCTTGTCCTCGCGGTGGAAGGTCACGCCGTGGTCGATGCCGTAGAGCCGCCCGTCGGGCGCGGGCAGCAGGTGGCCGCCCTTGCGGTCGCCGTTGTTGATCACGGCGTCGAAGACGGCGAGCCGGCGCAGCCGCAGGTCGTCGGCGTGCACGAGCAGCGCGGTGCGGCCCTCCCCGACGTCGGCGAGGGCGACCGGCTTCCAGCCCTCCCCCGCCTCCTCGCCCTCGACGAGGGCCAGCAGGCCGCTCTCGTCCGACTCCGCGGCGTCTTCCGGCCCGTCCTCGGCGGGCGCGGACTCGATCCACTGCTGGACCATGCCCTCGCCGTACGGACCGTCGCGCAGCACGGTCGGCGGCACCAGGCCCCATCCCGTGGCCTCGGAGATCAGGTAGGCGGCGACTTCCCGCTGCGCGAGGTTCCCGTCGGGGAAGTCCCACAGCGGGCGCTCCCCCTTGACCGGCTTGTACACGCAGTCGGCGCTGGCGTCCCCGTACGTCACCGTGCACACCAGCACGGCGTTGGACGCCTCGCGGATCCGCCCGACGACGGTGAGCTCGCCCTTGGCGAGCAGCTCCTCAAGTTCCCCCGTGGCGGTCACGCCTGGCGCCGGTAGCCGTTCTGGCGCGGGCACACGTGGCCCTCGGGATCCAGCGGCAGGCTGCACAGCGGGCACGGCGGCCGGCCGGCGTTGACCACGTCCAGGGCCCGCTTGGCGAAGGCCCGGGCCTGGGCGCCGGTGAGGCGGACCCGCAGCATCGGCGGGCCGTTCTCCTCGTCCTGGAGCAGCCGCTCCTCCGCCTCGGCGAGATCCTCCTCCGAGTCGGCGTCGAGTTCCACCAGAGCCTGCGCCTCGACGATCATCCGCTGTTCCTCGCCGTCCCAGGCCAGGGCCATGGTGCCGACGCGGAATTCCTCGTCGACCGGAACGTCCAGCGGCGCGGTGTCGGTGGCCTCGGCGGGGGCGACGGCCGGGACCGGGGCATTGCCGCCGGTGCGCCGTACGACCTCGTCCAGCAGCTCGTCCATCCGCTCGGCCAGCGCCGCGACCTGGGTCTTCTCCAGGGATACGCTGGTGACGCGGGGGCCGGACGAGGCCTGCAGGAAGAACGTACGGCGTCCCGGAAGGCCGACCGTGCCGGCCACGAAGCGGTCCGGCGGATCGTAGAGGAACACCTGACGGGGCACGTCCAGTCTCCAAGTCTCGGCGGCAGGGGCAGGGCTGCGTTTATTTGGGCCAGTCCACCCTACTGCGCCGTTCGATCACGCCGCGCCCGCGCCGCCCCCCACGACGGCGTTCCCGCCGTCTTCGGTCGCGCTTTCGAAGGTCTCCGTTTCCGCCGCGGCCGCGTCCGGTGCACGGGCCGGGCGCGGGGCGAGCGAGCCGAAGTCCCCGGTGTCGCCGAGCCGGAGCAGGAACGGGCGTGTCGGCGTGTAGCGCACGGCCGTCACCGAGCAGGGGTCCACGTGGATGCGCTGGAAGAGGTCCAGGTGCATGCCCAGGGCGTCCGCGACAAGGGACTTGATGATGTCGCCGTGCGAGCACATGAGGAAGACGGCGTCGCTCCCGTGCTCCTCCTCGATCCGTGCGTTCCACTCCCGTACGGCGTCCACGGCGCGCGCCTGCATGGCGCGCAGGGACTCCCCGCCCGGGAAGGCGGCGGAGGAGGGGTGCTGTTGGACGATCTTCATCAGCGGTTCATCGTTGAGCTCCGAGAGTTTGCGGTTCGACCAGTCGCCGTAGTGGCATTCGCCGATCCGTTCGTCGGTGTGCATTTCCAGCTCCGGGCGCGCGGCGAGCAGCGGGGCGAGGGTCTCCCGGCAGCGCTGCAGCGGGCTGCTGACGGCTGCGGCGAGCGGCACCGCGGCGAGCCGCCCGGGCAGCGCCGCCGCCTGCTCGGCGCCGCGCTCGTCGAGGGCCACTCCCGGGGTCCATCCGGCGAGCAGCCCTGCGGTATTGGCGGTGGACCGCCCGTGTCGTACGAGGATCAGCGTGGCCATACCGCAAAGCCTAGGCGGTGGCGGCCGGAAGCAGAGGGGCGCGGTGCCCGTCGGATGCGGGCCGGGCGCGGGCAGGGGAGAATGCCCCTCGTGATTGTCGACTGCGCCATGTACCGGGACGGCCGCCGCTCCCCTGCGCCCGAGGACCTCTCGGACGCCCTCGACGAGGCGCGGGCGAGCGGCGACGCCTTCCTCTGGATCGGCATGTACGAGCCGACGGAGGAGGAATTCGAGCACGTCAGCCACGAGTTCCGGCTCCACAAGCTGGCGGTGGAGGACGCGCTGACCGCGCACCAGCGCCCCAAGCTCGAGGTGTACGACGACTCGCTGTTCGTCGTCCTCAAGCCGGTGACGTACGACGACGACGCCGACACGGTGACCGCGGGCGAGCTGATGCTCTTCATCGGCGACTCCTTCGTGGTCACGGTCCGGCACGGCGAGGGGGCCGCGCTGGCCGCCGTACGCCGGCGGCTGGAGCAGGAGCCGGAGGTCCTGCGGCACGGTCCGACGGCGGTGCTGTACGCGGTGTCCGACGCGGTGGTCGACCACTACATCGAGGTCGCGGCCGAGCTCCAGGCCGACCTGGAGGAGGTGGAGGCCGATGTCTTCGCGCCGCAGGCCACGGACACGAAGAACACCGCCGCCCGGATCTACGGCTTCAAGCGGCAGGTGCTGGAGTTCCGCCGGGCGACGAGCCCGCTGCTCCAGCCGATGGACCGCCTCGCCTTCGGGAACGTGCCGTTCGTGCACGAGCACGCGCAGCCGTTCTTCCGCGACGTCGCCGACCACCTGACCAAGGCGAGCGAGTACATCGAGGGCCTGGACCGGCTGCTGTCGGACGCGCTGGCCGCGCACCTGGCGCAGATGGGCGTCCGGCAGAACGACGACATGCGCAAGATCTCGGCCTGGGCCGCGATGGCGGCCGTCCCGACGATGGTGGCGGGGATCTACGGGATGAACTTCGACCACATGTGGGAGCTGCGGCAGCCCTGGGGCTATCCGGTGGTCGTCCTGGTGATGGCGGGCGTCTGTCTGGGCCTGCACCGCATGTTCAAGACCCGCGGCTGGCTGTAGCGCAAGCGCCTCCTACGCGTACTCGGGCGCGGTCACCGGTACGCCGCCCAGCGCGTTGCGCCGCTCCGGCAGGCTCAGGCTGATCATCCGGTGCCAGCCGGCGAACCGCTCGTACGCGTACATGCCGCGGATCCCGGCGGCCAGCGCGGCCGCCTTGGGCGCAGGCCAGTGCAGCAGCCGGCCCATGTGGCCCATGACGGCGAGGCTCACGTCCCGGTAGACGGAGATCTCGACGAGGGCGCTCTCGCGCAGCACCTGCTGGATGGTCCGGCCGTGCCCCTTGCGGACGAGGCGGAGCAGCTCCTCGTGGCAGTAGGCGAGGTGGTTGTCCTCGTCGTGGCTGATCATGCGGATGGCCTTGCCGACCTCGGGGTGGTCGCCGAACTGCCGCAGGAGCATGACCATCTGGTCGGCGGCGCGCTGTTCGGTGACCCGGCTGTGCGAGAGGTAGACGACGATGTCCCGCTCGGTCAGCGGCTCCGCCCGGCGCAGCTTCTCGTGCGCGAGGCCGATGCCGCGCCGCTCCAGCAGCATCGTGTAGTCGGTCTCGGGCGGCACGGGGACGGGCGGCAGGCCGCGCTTGCGGAGCAGGGCCTGGAAGATCCGGCCGTGCTTGTCCTCGTCGGCGCCGTGCCGGATGATCTTGGGAGCCAGCTCGCGCATGCTGTCGGGCACCAGGGCCGCGATCCGTGCGTTCTCCCAGCCGCCCTGGGACTCCCCGCTGGCGGCGATGGAGCAGAACAGCTGGAACGAGTCGTCGTTGTCGACGATCTCCTGGAACAGGCTGCGCGCAGAGAGCATGCATCGAGTCAACGGCCGATCCGGGGGCCGGGCAACCGAGGGGTCGCACCGATCGGCCGAATGAACGATGTGAAGGGGTGAATGCGCGGGCGTAACCCGGAGGGTGCCGCCCGCGTTGTTGACTGTGTCGGCCGTGGCGGGGAAGACCCCCGAGCCCCCACCACGGCCGCAGGGCCTGTGCTTGATGCCTTATGCCAGGCCGGCGCGCTCCATGGCCTCCGTACCCGCCCGCAGGGCGGTGATCCGCTCGTCCAGGGTGAACCCGGCCGGGGCGAGTGTGAGGGTGGTGACCCCGGCCTCGGCGTAGGCCCGCATCCCGTCCGCGATCCGCTCGACGGAGCCGAGCAGGGTCGTGGAGTCGATCAGCGAGTGCGGGACGGCCGCCGCGGCGCCCGTCTTGTCGCCCGCCAGGTACTTGTCCTGGATCTCGGCGGCTTCCTTCTCGTAGCCCATGCGCTGGGCGAGCTGGTTGTAGAAGTTCTGCTTCCGGCTGCCCATGCCCCCGACGTACAGGGCCGTGTACGGGCGGAACATGTCGGCGAGGGCGGTCACGTCGTCACCGACGGCCAGCGGCACGGTCGGGCAGACGTCGAAGCCCTCCATGGTCAGCCCGGCCTTCTCGCGGCCCGCCCGGATGTGGGTGAGCGCGGTGGCCTCGAGGTGCTCGGCGGCGGGGAAGATGAGCAGGGCGCCGTCGGCGATCTCGCCGGTCTGCTCCAGGTTCTTCGGCCCGATGGCGGCGATGTAGAGCGGGATGTGCTCGCGCTCCGGGTGCACGGTGAGCTTGATCGGCTTGCCGGGGCCGCCGGGCAGCGGCAGCGTCCAGTGCTCGCCCTCGTAGCTGAGGCGCTCGCGGGTCATCGCCTTGCGGACGATCTCCACGTACTCCCGCGTGCGGGCGAGCGGCTTGTCGAACTTGACGCCGTACCAGCCCTCGGAGACCTGGGGGCCGGAGACGCCGAGGCCGAGCCGGAAGCGGCCCTTGGTGAGGGAGTCGAGGGTGGCGGCCGTCATGGCGGTCATCGCGGGCTGGCGGGCCGGGATCTGCAGGATCGCGGAGCCGACGTCGATGCGCTCGGTCTGGGCGGCGACCCAGGCGAGCACGGTCGGGGCGTCGGAGCCGTAGGCCTCCGCGGCCCAGCAGACGTCGTAGCCGAGGCGGTCCGCCTCCTGGGCCACGGCGAGGTTGTCGGCGTCCATGCCAGCGCCCCAGTAGCCGAGATTGATGCCGAGCCGCATGTGTCGTCCCCTTACCGGTTTACCGATCAGTAACGTAGGTCTGCGGGGGACTGTAGCGCGCCAGGGCTCCCCACGTCAGTGCCCCAGTAGTCTCAGCGCTCATGGAGCAGAGGCATCTCGGCCGCACGGGACTGCGCGTGTCCCGGATCGGCCTCGGCACCCTGACCTGGGGCCGTTCCGCGGAGGGACCGGACGAGTCGGGCGCTGCCGGGCAGTTGAAGACGTTCTGGGAGGCGGGCGGCACGCTCGTCGACACCGCCGACGTGTACGGGGGCGGTGAGGCGGAGTACCTCCTGGGGCAGCTGGTGGGCGGGCTGGTCCCCCGCCAGGACCTGGTGATCGCCACCAAGTCGGGCTCCGTACGGGACCCGGACCGCCGGTTCAACGGCTCGCGCGGTCATCTCCTGTCGGCGCTGGACGACTCGCTGGCCCGCCTGGGCACCGACTACGTGGACCTCTGGCAGGTCCACGCCTTCGACCCGGGGACCCCGCTGGAGGAGACCCTCCAGGCCCTGGACCTGGCGGTGAGCAGCGGCCGGGTCCGGTATGCGGGGGTGTCGGGCTTCAGCGGCTGGCAGCTCGCGAAGGCGGCGACCTGGCAGCTCGCCGCCCCGGGGGTGCGCACGCGACTGGCGTCGACGCAGATGGAGTACTCCCTCCTCCAGCGGGGCGTGGAGCGCGAGGTCCTCCCGGCGGCGCTGGACCTGGGCGTCGGGCTGCTCCCGTCCTCCCCGCTGGGCCGCGGCGTCCTGACGGGCAAGTACCGGGACGGCACGCCGGCGGACTCACGGGGGGCCTCGCCGACCATGGCCGGCTTCGTGGACCCGTACCTGGACGACGCGGCGAGCGGCATCGTGGACGCGGTGGCGACGGCGGCCCAGGGCCTGGCCGTGACCCCGCTCCAGGTCGCCCTGGCGTGGATCCGGGACCGGCCGGGGGTGGTCGCGCCGATCGTCGGGGCGCGAACGTCCGCGCAGCTCAGCGAGGCGTTGTCGGTGGAGCCCCTTACCCTTCCCGAGGAGATCTGCCGGGCGCTGGACGATGTGTCTGCGCCCGTGCACCGCTATCCCGACCACGACTGGAGCACGCTGTGAGTACGGACCGCCGACCTGCATCCGCGGAGGACCCGGCCACCCCCGGCCCCCGGGCCGAGGCGGCCACCCCCACCGAGCCGCCGCCCCAGCCCGCCGACGGGGCGGCCGGCTCCGGCGAAGCCGGGAGTGAGGCCGGGGGTCCGGGGGCGGAGCCCACGGTTTCGGGAAGGGGCGGGGTGGGGGAAAGCCCCGCAGGGACCACCTCCGGCGAAGTCCACACCGACCAGCCTCCCGCAGCCGAGCCCGAGCCCGATGCGGATCAGCCGGATCAGCCGGATCAGCCGGATCAGGACGACTCGGCGGAGCCGGGGGCCGACGGCGGCTCCACGGAGGCGGGCGGCGCCGCCGAGAAGGGCGAGGCCGCGCCCGCGCTCAGCGAGGCCGAGGCCGAGTTGGCCGCACAGAAGATCGAGCGGGAGCGCATCGCCCGCCGCAAGGCGGAACGGCAGGGCCCGGTCGACGCCGGAGCCAAACTCAGCGGGACGGCCGCCGATCTGCTGGCCGCCGTACGGGCCGTGGAGAGCGGGGAGAAGCCCTCCCCGGTGTACTTCGACGAGGCCCCGACCACGCCCCGCAAGCCCGCGGCCCCCGCCGCGCAACCGGCTCCCCGTCCCACGCCCCCCGCCCCCACCGCCGCCGGCATCGAAGGCGTGCGCTCCGTACTGGCTCGCGGCGGCGCCCCCGAGGCGCTGGCCGGACCCGCCGCCACCGCCCTCGGCGAAGACGCCGCGGAGCAGCTCGCCCACGACCCCTGGCGGCTCCTCGCCGTGGCCGGCGTCCGTCCCACCCAGGCCGACGGCTTCGCCCGGGCCCTGCTCGGCCCCGAGGCCGGTCCCGGCGACGAGCGGCGTGCCGCCGCCCTCGTGGGCTGGCTGCTGGAGCAGGCCGCGCTGAAGGGGCACACCGCCCTCGAGGCCCCCACCCTGGAATCCGCCCTCGCCCAGTACGGCGTCCCGGATCCCGCCGCGTCCCTGGAGCAGGCCATCGGCGAGGGCACCGTCCTCGTCTTCCACGAACCGCTCGGCCCGCCCGTCGCCGAAGGCGAGGAGCAGCCCGTACGCGTCCTCGTCGGCCTCGAGGGGTACGCGCTCGCCGAGGAGAGCCTGGCCGACGGCCTGTCCCGGCTGGCCAACACCTTCAACGACCCGGCGGACTGGGAGAAGGCCGCCACCGGCCCCGGCGCCGACCTGATCCGCGCCGTCTCCGGCCACGGCCTGGTCACCCACACCGGCGGCGAGGCCGCCCGCGCCGAGCCGCTGGCCCTGCCGGCGGCCGCCCGCGAGCTGGGCCTGCGCGTCTGCCTGGCCGCGCACACCCCCGCGCAGGACGCCGTCACCGTGGCCGGGCTGCTCGCCGGCACGGAGGGGCCCGGGCGGGACGCGGACGGGCAGTTCGCGCTGGACCTGCTCGTGGTCCTCGACGCCCCGCAGCTGGACGTGGAGACCGCCGCCGCGCTCGTCGAGTCCGTCCCCGACGGGGCCCGGCTGGTGCTCTCCGGGGACCCCGGGGTGCTCGGATCCGCCGGGCCCGGGAGGGTGTTCGGCGATGTGCTGGCGGCCCGTGCCTGCCCGCAGCTGGTCTCCCGCACCCCCGACCCGGGCCCGATCGGCGAGCTGGTCTCCGGGGTCGGGATCGGCGAGCTGAACCAGGTCGACGCCCCCGGCCGGGAGGTCGTCATCGTCCCGGTGCGCGACGCCGGGGAGGCCGTGCACCGCGCCGTGCAGCTGGTGGCCGAGTCGGTGCCGCGCGCCTTCGCGATCCCGGCGGACGCCGTCCAGGTGATCACCCCGGGCCACGGCGGCTCGGCGGGCACGCGGGCGCTGAACGCGGCCCTCAAGGAGCGGCTGAACCCGGGCCCTGGCCGGTTCGGCGGCTTCGACCCCGGCGACCGCATCGTGCACGTGCCCTCGCCCGGGCGGGCCGTGCCGGCCCGGGTGGTGTCGGCCGATGCGCAGGGGCTGCACCTGGACGCCGCGGGCGCGCGGATCGTCGTACCGAAGGAACACGTGGAGTCGCAGGTGCGGCACGGCTGGGCGGTGACGGCGCACCAGGCCGTCGGCGCCCGCTGGCCGGCCGTGGTCGTCGTCCTGCCCGGTGACGCGGCCCAGGCCCTCTCCCGGGACTGGGTGTACACGGCGTTCGGGCGGGCGGAGCGGCATCTGTCCGTGGTGCACGGCGTGGACCAGGCGCTGCCGCGCGCGGTCGCGGAGGTACTGCCGAAGCCGCGTACGACCCGGCTGACCGGCCTCCTGCGCGCCCTCGCGGCCGCGGCTCAGGACCAGCCGGAGTAACCCGCATACGACACCGCGGCCCCCGCCCTGTTCGGGACGGGGCCGCGGTGTCGTATGCGCGGGGCCCGGATCAGGCGGGCGTCAGGCCGGGCTGCGCCGCCTGGCCGCCCGCTTCCTCCGCTTCGTCCGCGTCTTCCTCGTCCTCGTCGAAATCGTCGGCTTCCTCGTCGAAGACGGAGCTGACGTCGAACCGGTGCAGTACGTCCTGGGGATCGGTGTGCCCGAAGGGCGAGCCCAGCCACTCCCCCGGTTCCGCGACCTCTTCCGAAGCCGCGATCCAGAGCGTGGAGTCCCCCTCCTCCAGGCCGAACTCCTTGTAGCGGGAGGCGATCTCGTCGGGCTCGTACTCCCCGAAGAGGACACCCAGTGCACCTGCCGTGCCGCCGTCGAAGGCCAGCTCGGCTTCCCGGTCGTGCGCGGCGACCCGCTCGGCCTGGGCGATCAGCCTCGGCGGTTCGACGACGGCATAGTCGCGGCGGATGAGCACGCTGAAGGCGGCGGGCTCGGCGGGCCCGGTGTACGGGACACCGTCCTCGGGCGTGGGGATCTCGAAGGGGGTGACCTCGTCGTACCGGTCGTAGAGGAGTTCGTCGTACTCCTCCGCAGCGGCGGCGAGTTCGTTGAAAGCGGCGTAGACGGCCGGGTCCTCGTCCCCGATCCTGCTCTCGACCGCGGCGAGGTGACGGTCGAGCGCGGCCTTGACCGCCTCGGCGGCGGCGCGTACCTCGGCAACACTGGGCAGAGCGGCATCAGACATAGTGCAGACGCTATCCGTAGCAGGGCTCTGCCCGCACAATAGATGCGATGCCGGAATACGAATTTGTCGACGTGTACGTGCCCCGCGGTGTGCCCCGCAAGGAGGCGACCCGCCTGCTCACCGACCATGCCGAGTACGGGAACTGGGAACTCGACCGGCTCACCCTGCATCGGGACGGCAGCCGTCGTGTGCGGTTGCGCCGCCGGATCATTCGTCAGGTCCGCGCGACCTGGTGACGCGGGCCCCGGGTCGGGGCCCGCGTCGTGAGGGCGCCTGTCAGGCCGCGTTGCGGGCGCGCCGGTAGAGCACGGCACCGGCCAGCAGCGTGCCGGCGGCGAGCGGCAGGCCCACGCCGAGGACGTCTCCTGCGCCGGTGGCGGCGAGCCCCGCGTGCTGAGCGGGCGCGATCTCGGTCCCGGTCCCCTGGCCGGGGTGGGTCACGGGCGTGACACTGCCCGCACCGGGGCCGACGGAGCCACCGGGCCGGCCGGGCGTGCCAGGCGTACCCGGAGTGCCGGGCTGACCGGGGTTGCCGGGCGTGCCGGGGTTACCGGGCGTGCCGGGGTTACCGGGCGTGCCGAGGTTACCGGGCGTGCCAGGAGTTCCGGGGTTGCCGGGCTGACCGGGATTGCCGGGCGTACCCGGGTGGTTTCCGGGCTGGCCGGGGGTCCCGGGGTTGCCCGGGTGACCCGGCGTGCCGGGGTTACCCGGGTGGCCCGGGTGGTTCGGCTCGTCCTCGTCGCACGACTCGTCCGGCTCCTCGGGCCCGCCCGGGTGGCCGGGATTGCCCGGGTGTCCCGGATTGCCGGGGTGGTGGTCCGGCGTGGCCGAGTGGTTCGAACAGCGGTTCCCGAAGGCCGGGTTCAGCAGCCCCACGACCGAGACGGTGTTGCCGCAGACGTTCACCGGGGCATCCACGGGTGCCTGGACGGTGTTCCCGGACAGCAAGCCCGGAGAGTTCGCGGCATGGCCGGACGCGCCGGAGTCCGCGTGTGCGTAACCCCCACCCAGCGCGAGCACACCCCCTGCGGCCGCCATGGTGATCAGGACTTTGCGTCGCATGTGTTGTCATCCCCCTGCTGTGTACGAACAGCCGGGCCCTGAAGCCCGGCGGCCCCGGAGCGCTGGAATGCGCTCCGGGGCCCAAGACTTCAGACGCGTCAGGCGTTGACGCAGGTGTTGCCGAAAGCCGGGTTCAGCAGGCCCACGATGTTGACCGTGTTACCGCAGAGGTTCACGGGCACGTGGATCGGGACCTGGACGACGTTGCCGGACAGGACACCGGGGGACCCGATGGCCGCACCCTGGGCCTCCGCGTCGGCGTGGGCCAGGCCCGCACCCGCGAGAACCAGACCACCGGTGGCAGCCGCAGCGGCGACAACCTTCTTGAACATTGTTCCTCCTAGTTGGCAATGCGGTCCCAGCCGCGGACCGCACCACCTGTAACGAGGAGACATCACCAGGGCTACGAGCGTATGAGCGCATTCACTCTTCTCAGTGGAAAACGCACACCTTCCCGATTCTCAGCAGTTGTCAATGAATCGGTCGAGCACGCGCACGCCGAACTTGAGCCCGTCCACCGGCACGCGCTCGTCGACCCCGTGGAACATCCCGGCGAAGTCCAGCTCCGGCGGCAGCTGCAGCGGGGCGAAGCCGAAGCAGCGGATGCCGAGGTCGTCGAAGGACTTGGCGTCCGTGCCGCCCGACAGCATGTACGGGACCGCCCGCGCGATCGGGTCCTCGGCCTTGAGGGCGCCCTGCATGGCGTCGACGAGCTTCCCGTCGAAGTCCGTCTCGAGGGCCTTGTCCCCGTGCACGTCCTCGCGCTTCACGCGCGGGCCGAGGATCCGGTCGAGGTCGGCGAAGAACTCGTCCTCGTAGCCGGGCAGGAAGCGGCCGTCGACGTGCGCGGTGGCCTGGCCGGGGATGACGTTCACCTTGTAGCCGGCGCCGAGCATGGTCGGGGCGGCCGAGTTCCGCAGCGTCGCGCCGACCATCTTGGCGATGCCGCCGAGCTTGGCCAGGGTCGCGTCCATGTTGTCCGGGTCGAGCGGAGTGCCGAGCGCATCGGAGAGCTCGTCCAGGAAGGACCGTACGGTCTTGGTGACCCTGACCGGCCACTGGTGGCGGCCGAGCCGGCCCACCGCCTCGCAGAGCTCCGTGATGGCGTTGTCGTTGTTCGTCATCGAGCCGTGTCCCGCGGTGCCGTCCACCGTGAGCCGCATCCAGTGCATGCCCTTCTGGGCGGTCTCCACCAGGTACAGCCGCAGGTTCTCGTTGACGGTGAACGAGAAGCCGCCGACCTCGCCGATCGCCTCGGTGACCCCCTCGAACAGCCCGGGGTGCTTGTCCACGAGGTGCCGGGCGCCGTACAGGCCGCCCGCCTCCTCGTCGGCGAGGAAGGCCAGCACGATGTCCCGCGGGGGCTTGCGGCCGCTGCGCAGCCGGTCGCGTACGACGGCCAGCGTCATCGCGTCCATGTCCTTCATGTCGACGGCGCCGCGGCCCCACACGCAGCCGTCGGCGATCTCGCCCGCGAAGGGGTCGTACGTCCAGTCGGCGGCGTTCGCCGGTACGACGTCGGTGTGCCCGTGGATCAGCAGCGCCGGCCTCGACGGGTCCTCCCCCTCGATGCGCGCGACGGTCGAGGCGCGCCCCTTGTGGGATTCGAAGATCTGCGGCTCCAGCCCGACCTCGGCGAGCTTCTCCGCGACCCACTCGGCCGCCTTGCGCTCGCCGGGGCCGGAGTGGTCTCCGTAGTTGCTGGTGTCGATCCGGATGAGGTCCCGGCAGAGGTCGACGACCTCGTCCTCGCCGGAAACGGTCCTGCCCGCGCTCGACTCGCTCACGCTGCTTCCTCCCACTGATCGGTGCCGACTGCCTCCCCATCCTCCCGCGTGGGACGGCTCTCCCCAAGGGCGATCCCCGGCCGTCGGGGGGTGTGATCGAGGGCCCCGGAATGTTTGGTAATGTTTTCCACGTCGGAACGGCCCGCGAGGGACGCGAGACAGACACCTTGTCCGGGTGGCGGAATGGCAGACGCGCTAGCTTGAGGTGCTAGTGCCCTTTATCGGGCGTGGGGGTTCAAGTCCCCCCTCGGACACCAGCTGAGACCCCACTTCATGTGGGGTTTTTTGCTTTTCCAGGATGTGGCGTGACCAACTACGTGACCAACAGCCCAGCGAATCCCCAGGTCAGACCAGGGATGACAGGCCGAGTCGGCCCGCACCGGAGGCGGCGAGCTTCCGCGCTCCGTCCTTACGTGAGTGCCCGTACCGGGCCATGGTGTAGCCCGGTGAGTGGTGCCGGACGTTCGCTGAGACCTCTACGGGGCTCTCCCCGGCCTCCAGGCCGTTCGTGACCTTGCTGTGCCGCCAGTCATGAATCCGGAAGTCCTCCGGCAGGTGCAGCCGGCTCCGAAGCCACCTTGCCGACACCTTCTCGGGGTCCTGCGGGCCGCCTGCCTCGCCCCGGTAGAGCTTGAAGCCGTCCCGGGCGAACACGAGATCATGATCGGTCCAGGCGGTTCCCATGCGGGCACGTTCGGCGTCCTGTCGGGCCTTCTGCCACTTGAGGACGTTCATGACGCTCTGGTCCACATAGATGATCGCGTTGGCGTCACCGTCCTTGGTCAGCTTCCGCAACCGGTACGTGTTGCCCTCCTCGACCACAACCCAGCCCAGTTCGATGGCTCCCTCATCCCAGCGCACGAGAGACCACTTCATTCCCAGAGCCTCACTGCGCCGGACACCGGTCGCGGCGTAGACCGTCCACAGCGGAGCATCCCTAAGGCAGTGGTGAGTCAGGCCGCCGTCACAGGCCCGGTTGCCGCACGGCTCCCACACAGAGCCCAGAAACCGCGCCGTCTGACTGTCGTCCACGGTCGGATAGCTCTGCTCCTGTGCCTTGATCTGCCGAGCCGTGGGCGGGTGTGCCGTCGTGGCCGGATTGGCGGGGATCAGCTTGGGCACTGCCGCGCCGAGGGCGCCGGACAGGATGCAGGCCGTTGTAGGTGACCGTGGGCCGCGTTCCGGCCCATGTGGCCTCGGGGGCACCGAGAGCGGCCAAGGCTGCGCGGAAGGATTCGAGCGCGTCGGTGGCTCGTGTGTGGCTGTCCCGCCACGTCTGCATGTCCATCACGCGGCCACCGTGCGGGCAGGGCACTTGTCGTGCCGGTAGACGGGGGCGGGCGCGCCCGAGGTGCGGTCAATGGCCCCTCGGAGGGCCGGTTCCAGGTCCCCGATGGGCCGGTGACAGGCGGAGCACTCGTGTCCGGGTGCGTAGGTCAGGTACTCCCATGCGTCCCGGTCGAACTCCGGGGCCTTTGCCTTCTTCGCCCTTGCCATGTCGCACCCCTAACCGCACACGCACACTGTGCGGTGCTCGCCGTCGCTCGCTGTGAGGACGACGTTAGGGAGGGTGCTAGCGAGGCATCCATGTTCTTGCATGAACTTGCACACGAACTATCCGAGAGAGTTGATCGCTTCTGAGATCAATGCCCGAGCGGGAGCACCATGCACGGCAATCTTGGACAGCTCGGAGAAGGCTTTTGAGTAGGTGGCAACCTCGCTCGGCGCCGAGACGTTCACGGCAGCCGTCAGCAGTTCGACGCTCGCCTGTCGGCTGTCGAACAAATAGAAGGCTTCCAGCGGCCAGACGCGCCGCTGGGCCGTGAAGGGGATCACTCCCAGGCTCACGTTCGGCAGGGCCATGACCGCCAGCAGGTAGCCGAGTTGGCCAGCCATGGTGGCGTCGTCGCCGATGCGGTAGCGGAGCACCGTTTCTTCCAGGAGCAAGGCGAACCGGTGGTCGCCTTCGTGCAGGACGCGTGAGCGCTCAATTCGCGAGGCGGCTGCCGTTTCCGAGTCGTCCGGGGTTCCCTGGAACGCGGCGATCGTGGACATCAGGGCTGCCGCGTACGTCTCCGTCTGGAGCATCCCTGGGACCACGTTCGAGCAGTACACACGGAAATGGCGGGTTCCCTTGTACAGGGGAACGACTTCCTCTTGCGCTCTGCGCATCCCGTGACGATGGAGCTTCTGCCAGTGCACGTACATCTGATCGGCTTGCCGATTCGCCGCGATCAGGTCGGCGGTCTGATCCTCCGCTCCGCACGCCTTGCACCAAGCACGGATGTCGGCATCGGACGCGGGGGTCTTGGCCCGCTCGATGCGTGAAGATTTGGCTGGACTCCAGCCACACCGAAGAGCCAGCTCATGCCCGGTCAGCTCCGAGTCTCGGCGGAGAGCCCCAAGGCGGGCGGCGAGGGCTTCGCGGGCGGCCTGGGCACTGGATGACGGTGACGCGGACATGAGTTGGCTCTTCTAAGTTTCGTGAGGTCAGACCGAGTACTTCTCGTGCGGGATGCCGCGCTCCCAGACCGCTTCGAACGCGGCCGACGCCATGTGAGCTACGGCCGGTTCGGAGCGAACCTCCCAGCCAGGCTCTGACCAGTTTCCATCCCCGGAGAAGTGGTTGAAGAGCGCGATCTCTCCGTCGAACAACCAACAGTCGTTTCCAGGAAGTGCGATGTCCGACGCCTGCCGCCTCGGAAGCCAGCGAACTTGCTCCCCGGCGTGGAGATTGACCACGGTGCCGGCGTGCTCGTACCGGATGTAATCCGTGACCGGCTCCGAGACAACCCGAGCACGGCGGACGACTACGCCTCGGGCCACAGTGCCACGAATCAAATCAACCCACGGCGCCCAGTAGGCAGACCCCGGGTCCACGTCGCGCTGGCTCGTGCGCTTCCAGTGCTCGTAGTCCTCCGCCTCGTCGCCGACGCCGTACGAGTCGCGCATCTCCAGGTGCACGGCCGAGTGCTTGGCCGCCGCTAGGAGCTCGTTAAAGCCCGGCTCGTTCTGCGACATCGCACGCCTTCCTGAGCATCGGCACCATGCGGGCCGGAATCCGAATCACAGCTTCGTGCGGAGGGATGCCCGGGGCATGTCCGGGAGCCTCGAACGCCGCACACTCAGACTCCAGCTTCTCGTCTGGCTTCCAGCCCTGAAGCACCAGCTCCCCCTTCTCCTCGTCCACCCATACGGTGGGGGAACCCTGCTGCCCGGTGTCTGGATCAATCCCGATGAACCGTAGTGCCATGACTGCCTCCGGTGTCGAGTGGCTTACGCCAACTTGCACGAGTTTCGTCCTGAGGGCACGGCAGCGTCAAGGTTGGCGAGTGTCTGCACGGTCGCTGTAGAGCGGTTCTCAGCCAGCTTGGACGCCCTGTCGTGAGGGAGAGCGGACTGGGATGGTCACGTGACCAACGCATGACCAACAGCGGCCCGAAGCGCCGAGAAACAGCAGGTGAGCGGGACTAACCGCCAAGCGCCCTGTAGGGTGCCCAGAAGGGTATTCGCGCAGGTCAGCGAGCTAATGAGCCGGTGCCCGAGTGGAGAGTTCAAGTCCCCCCTCGGACACAAAGCAAGTGCACACACAGAGCGGGTTGTGACTCAACGGTCACGACCCGCTCTTGTGCGTGGAGCGGCTGATGCGCCTCCCCGAAGGCTGGGTCACCTCGAACGAGAGAACGGCGCCCACGCTCATACGCCCGGCCCGGACCGACCTGGAACGTCCGGGCCGGCAACCCGGCGACCTGCCGTGAAGACGTGTCGGATCCGGCGGAGGGCGTCCAGCTCGGTCAGCGGGTCGCCGTCGACGACGATGAGGTCGGCGCGCTTGCCGGGGGCCAGCACACCCGAGTCGGCCAGCCCGAGGGCGTGGGCCGCGTTGACGGTGGCCATGTCGAGGACCTCGTGATGTGTGAAACCGAGCGAGGCGAAGAATTCGAGCATTCCGACGTAGTCGCCGAAATGAGCTCCCGGCACGCCCGCGTCGGTTCCGGCGATGAACCGGACACCGGCCTCCCGCATGTCGAGGATGGACTCGGCCATTGCCTTCGCGCGCTCGGGCCCCATCTGGTCGAGGAACAGCCGCCAGTCCCCGGATACGCACCGGCAGACAGCCACGTCGTCCTCGACCATGTGGCGGATGACCGCCGGATCGTGGGCGATGCCCTCCGCGGTCCGCCAGGAACAATGCTCGATCGTCCGCACACCGGCGGCAACGCAGTGGGCGATGGTCTCCGATCCGTGCGCGTGCGCAGCCACTCCCAGACCATGGCGCTCGGCCTCCTGGACGATCAGACGCAGTTGGCCGGGTGTGAACTGCGCCTCCCACATCCGCGGGCCGCCCGGGGTGAGCGCGCCCCCCGAGGCCATCACCTTGATCAGGTCAGCACCCGTTGCCGCGTTGCGGGCGATCTGCGCCCGGATCTCGTCGTCCGTGCTCACCTCACCGCCGAGGAAGCCGCAATGGCCCCCGCGTGAGGTCAACGGCGCGCTCGCGGCCAGGATGCGTGGCCCGACCCTGGCTCCGGAGTTGATGGAAGTCCTCAACGCCACGGTCAGCGCGTCGCGGTCGCCAAGATCCCGCACGGTCGTCACCCCGGCGGCCAGCATGTGCGCGGCGCGGTCCGCCATGGCGGTGGTCAGCTCGCCCGCGTCCGCCTTGACCACAGCGCCGACCGGGTCTGGACCCGCGTCGAAGGCGAGGTGGACGTGGCAGTCGGTCATTCCCGGCATCACCGTCGCTCCGGGACACCGCAACCGAGGTACTCGCGCTTCGACCGCCGCGTCCAGATCGGCGGCTGCGCCGACGGCGGCGACTCTGCCCGACTCGATGAGCACAGCGCCGTCGACGGTCACCTGATCCGAGGGCCCGACGATGATGCGGTCTGCGGTGATGAGTACCTTGTTCACGATGTCCTTTCACGCAGGGCATGGGACAGTGCGATGAGTTCCCGTGCGTCGGCGTCCAGGTCGCTGCCGGCGGGCGAGGCGACGAGCGCGGCGGGCAGTTCGGTGTGTGGGGACTCGGTCGGCGGCTTCATGGCCAGCGCCTCGGTGAGGTGCCGGGCGAGTTGACCGGCCGGGGCGCGGGCGAGGTCCGCATCGGGCGCGACACGTGCCAGGTAGGGGCTGAGGCGCACCAACCCGTCACGGCATTCGATGAGCCGACGGTAGAACCGCCGCTCGTGGGAACGGCTCCGGCGGGCGCTGCGCCATCGGGACTCGGACGTCGGCCGGCTCAAGACGAGTTCGGGGAAGGCGGCGGTCAGCGCCCTCCAGAGGGGGTCGAGCTCGTGATACATGCGGCGGTGGTGCACGACGGAGCGCACGCGGGTGACCAGTTGGACGGCCCCCGTGTAGCAGATTCCCATGAGGACGACGCCCATGGACCACTCGGACAGCGACCAGTTCACCGTGTTGAACTCCTTGTGGGACCCGGGTTGGTCGATGCGTAGAGCCACCAGGAGCAGCCGGTTGACCGCTGTGACCGTCAGTCCGAGGAGTCCCAGGCCCATGGTGAGCAGGCCGAGACCGAGGTTCCGGGATGCCCGGCGCGCGTAGCGCAGGGCCCACAGGCCGGAGGCCAGGTAGCCGTAGACGAAGTAGGTGTTGCCGACGAAGTAGAACGAGGCGATGGGAGGTTCCGCCATGTCCGGGGTACTCAAGGAATGGCCGCGCATCCCTGCGGGTGTGGCCAGCATGGCGATGACCAGGATGGCCAGGACACCGGCGAGCAATCCGGCGTTGATCCGCAGATGTCTGCGGTAATCGGCCTCCGGTCCAGGCGTGGCGGAGACGAAGACCAGGATGAGGGTGAACAGGCCGGTCAGATAAACCTCGTTGAACACCAGCTTGCCGACTCCCGCGGTGGTGGCCCGGTCGATGGCGGCGTTGACCTCATGGAAGCTGAGGATTTCCCCGGCCATCAGGAGGAGCAGAGAGGTGACGAGGAAACGCAGCACCCGGTCGTGCGGAGCACGAGCGAGATCGCAGCCCTTCCACAGCACCCCGATGCCCAGCAGGATGATCAGCGGCATCTGGAACATCAGGCCCATCCCCATGGGGGGTTCAGCGCCGAACGCAGCGAATCCAGGTCCGGATCCTCGGGCGTGCGGGGGCTGACGTAGTCGATGATCATCGCCCACTCCTGGATGATCGTCGCCACCAGCTCGGCCTCGCGTTCGTAGTCCTCGGTATAGCAGGTCCGCCGGAACCCCCGGGTGATCACATCCTGGGGGAAGTCCGGACCGAGGCTGGGGAAGTCCTCACCCGCGGCACCGTCGTCCTCGTGCTCGGCGAGGATGTGGCCGACCTCGTGCAGGATGATGTGGTCCTGGTGAACCCGAGTGGTTTCCTCTTGATAGAAGATGACCTCTTCGTTCGGCCGAGACATCCATAGTCCGAACGGACCCGGGATCGGCAGCGCCCAGGGAATCAGGCGGATGGGCCTGTCCAGACGTTCACCGAGCTTGCGGCATAAAACGTCGACTTGCAGCGGGGGTTGAATGTCGAGGTTCCGCAGCAGCCGGATGCACCGTCGGCGGAGCTCGCGTTCACGTACGACCACAGTGTCCCTTCTCTTTACGCACCGGTGTCTGGACCCGGAGCGTCGTCCTGGTCCAAGACCGTGATCATCTTGAGGAGTTGCCTGCGCATGGCCGGCGTCATGGCCCCCGCCCTCATCGCGATCGCCCGTACTTGGTGATCGGCGAGCCGCTGTCGCAACAGCTCTTCCTCGGGATCCTCCTGGGCGACCAGCGTCTGGACCGTGATCGGCGGTGTTCCCGGGGCGCGGTGGTCGTCGAAGAACTTGGCGATGCCCTCGAGCACGTTCAACGTCGGGTTGGTGTGCGACCCGTTGCGCAGCATCGAAAGGTAGCTCCGGGACAAGGTCGCACCATGCGAGGGGTCGGCGGTGACCGCGTTGGCCACTTCAGCGGTCGAGTACTCCCTCTGCCGGCCGGTGGCATCGGCCCATCGCGTCGTCGCGAACAAGGCGTTCAACCGCTCGGCCAGTACGAACTGTTGGCCGTCGCTGCCCTCTGCCGCCATGGTCATGCTCCTAGTATCAGTTCGATCCCCGCGCTCTCAGCGTGACAGATCGGCCAACTTGTGTCGCCTATTGGACCCCAGGACGTATGTGGTTGACCTCAAGCGGGCTTCAATGCCAATATCTTAGACACTTCGCCAATGGTGAAGCAATTGTGGGGGTGTGAACAGGGCGCGGTGGCCGCTTGTCGTCGTCGCGGGCAGCTGTCCCTCGCTCATGGACCAGGAGGGGGCCCGCATCGCACGACAGATTCCGGGTGCCCGCGACCGAAGACGCCGGGCTCCTCGCTGGAGCGTGCCGGGCACGGGGCGCCCCGCCAGGCCCGTCCCGGGCAGAAGTCGGGCCTCGTCGCGCGTATGAATCCCCTCCGGCGCATCCCCGCGTAGATCACGGTCGAGTGAAGCCCGAGGGGGTGAGGGGGCGCATCCCGCAGTCACCTGCACCGCATGCCGGAGAGGCCCGTGCCACATCACATATCGCTCTTACCGCGGAGTAGCGCCTTGAAGAGTCAGTCATTACCGGAGTCGGACCCTGTCCGACCGGCCGTACAACCGTTGACCGACGCCGAAGCCCTCGTGACCCTGCTGGACACGTTGCGCCGCCGTACTGTGCGGGAGCTGCGTCTCGCCCTGCCTCGAAGACCGTGCGACCACGGAGTGCGCGAGCGGGCGGCCCTGCTAAGCGGGGAGTTGGTACGCCGTGGGGCGCAAGTACGGGTCCTGCACGTCGAGGACGTCAGCCGTGACCCCGCCTACGCCGAGGACACCCGGCGCATCGCCGCCTCGGGGGCACGGATGAGGGCGCTGCCGTACCTGCCGGTGTGGATGGCCGTTGCCGACCGGGACTTCGCGATCGTACAGTCGGACCCCGGCTTGGAGGACGCCGGAGCGACGCTGCTGCGCGGGCGGACCCCGGTGGGTGTCTACCGGGCGCTCTTCGACCAGGTGTGGGCGCGTTCTGCCGGACCCGCGGCGCCGGCGGAGCGTGATGCGCTGGACGAGCGGGAGAGGGAGGCTCTGGTGCTGCTCGCCGAAGGACTGACCGACGAAGGCATATCGCGGCGTACCGGGCTGTCGGTTCGCACCATCCGCCGCACCATCGCGGGCGTGATGACCCGGATGGGAGCTCAGAGCCGCTTCCAGGCGGGGGTGGAAGCGGCTCGGCGGCAGTGGATCTGACGGCGGACGGGGACTCGCTCCGCGGTGCCCCTTCCGTGCCGGCTGCCTACAGCCCTGTCCGGGCCAGGTCCTGTTCGGCATAACGCTCGCCACTCGGTGGCGTGAGGGCGTCGAGGCGGGCAAGTTGCCCGGGAGTGAGGACCACGGCGTCCGCAGCGGCGTTCTCCTCGATGCGGGTCACGCGCTTCGTACCGGGGATGGGGACGACATCGCCGCCCTGCGCCAGCAGCCAGGCCAATGCGGCCTGGGCGGCTGTGACGCCGGCGTCCGCGGCGACGGAGGCGACCTCGTCGACGATCCGGAGGTTGCGCGCGAAGTTGTCCTCGGCGAACCGGGGAGTGGACAACCGGAAGTCGTCCGCGTCGAGTTCCTTCGTGGAACGGATGGCCCCGGTGAGGAACCCGCGGCCGAGCGGCGAGTACGCGACCAGTCCGATGCCGAGTTCACGGAAGACCGGAAGGAGGGACTCGGCGGGCTGTCGGGACCACAGCGAGTACTCGGTCTGCACCGCCGCGATCGGGTGGACCGCGTGCGCGCGCCGTACGGTGTCCGCACCGGCCTCGGACAGCCCGATGTGCCGGACCTTCCCCTCCCGTACCAGCTCCGCCAGCGCACCCACCGTGTCCTCGATCGGCGTGCCCGGGTCGACGCGGTGCTGGTAGCAGAGATCGATGTGGTCCGTGCCCAGCCGACGCAGCGATCCCTCGACCGCGGTGCGCACATTGGCCGGTGAGCTGTCGAGCACGCCGGGCCCCGCGCCGGCGTGCGAGACGAGACCGAACTTCGTGGCGATCACGACCTCGTCGCGACGCCCGGCGACGGCGCGGCCCACGAGTTCCTCGTTGATGAACGGGCCGTAGATCTCGGCGGTGTCGAGGAAGGAGACGCCGAGGTCCAGCGCCTTCCGAATGGTACGGACGGCCTCCTCCTCGTCACCGCGAGCTCCCGTGTAGTAGTCGGACATTGTCATGGCGCCCAGGCCGATGCGTGATACGTCGAGCCCGCCGAGTGACACGTGGTGCACTGTGCTCCCGCTCCTTTGCCGTTCCGGTTCGAGTCACCCAACTCTATGAGTCCGGGTCCCGGTTGGGTATGTGCTCCCGAATATTCCAAAGCGTCTGGCAGGTTACTGCCAACAAAAAACTTATTCCGCATTCCGGGCGGTGCGGGCCGCAATGGCAGCAAGAGGCCACACGTCTGCCGATCGCCACACCGACGTGCTTGACTCGAATTGGCCCGCTGGTGCGGGGCGTGGAAAAGACGGGGACGGAAATGCCGAACATGATGCTCGGGCCCATGAACGTCGATGGCGCATACGCAGACGAACAACTCGTCTGGCGCATGGGCATTGAAATCATCACCTGCAAACCGGGACTCGTGGTGGGAACCATGCCCGTCATGGGGAATCGGCAGCCGGTGGGAATTCTGCACGGCGGTGCGAATGCGGTGTTCGCAGAGACGCTCGGTTCCGTCGCCGCCTTCCTCTACGCGGGCCCCGGCGGTAACGCCGTGGGGGTCGACCTGTCCTGTACGCACCACCGGTGGGTCTCCTCGGGGACCGTCACCGGGGTCTGCCGACCGCTCGACGAACGGCAGTCCATGGCCTCGTACGAGATCGTCGTTCGCGACGGATCCGGACACCGCACCTGCACGGCTCGGCTCACCTGCGCCATCCGGCGCGGCGGCGGCCGCAGGCCCGGCCTGCACACGGCATCCGCCCGGGGGACCGCGCCGGAACATCCCCGACGAACGGAGAACCGATGAACTCGACTTCCACGCGGACCGTGCTGGCGTCCGTGGACGATCAGCTAGGGCCGGCCGATCAGCGCTTCTTCGGCCGTGGCTTCCGCCGGGTCGCCTACGACATGGGCGAGGTACAGCGCGCCCGCAGTGCAGACGGAGCCGTCGTGGCGCGTTCCACGGTGGGGGTACGCTACCCGGCTGACTGGTCGAAGAAGGCGGCGGGCACCGATCTGCGGCCGCACTTCAGCACCGTCGACGGGATCGTCGTCGCCGCCCAGCTGGCCGAGACCTGCCTCGGCGGCACCGGCACGGACCTGCGCGACGCCTGGTTGCGCAAGGTGCGGCTGACGGCCGGCGCCAGCCCCCAGGAGGAGCTCTCCGGGCTGCCGGCCGAGGCGGTACTGCGGCGCACCGACCCGGTCGCCGGGGATCCCGCGCGGGTGGAGTCCGTTGTGGACTGCACCGTGGGCAGCATGCGCATCCGGTGTGCGATCGATCATGCACGCATTCCGGCCCGCCCCGTCGAGGAGCGGACGACTGCAGGACTGGACGCACTTCTCGGTCCCGCGGCAGACCGCTACTTCGGCGTCGGGTTCACCACACGGCGACAGCACGTCCGAGACGTGGACGTGGACCACCGGGCTCTGCGGGCCGATGCCGCGCTGACCGTGGCCCACGAGGACACGGCGACGGTGCCCACCGCGGGGCTCGAAGGCGCCTACCAGCCGGCGGTGTCCGTGATCGACGCCTTCGTCACGGCCCTCCAGCTCGCCCAGGTCATGCTCTACGACCTCGACGGAATGCGCCGCCAGGACAGCAACACCCTGTGGATGCGGCAGACCACGTTGACCGCCTCGCGCCCGGACCGCCCGGCGCAGGACATCCCGGTGACCACCCGGCTGGACGATCCAGGTCTGCTGCGCATGGGCGGCGGAACCTGGCGGACGCTGGACGTCGTGGCCGAACTGGGCGGTATCCACGTGCGGTCCGCGGTGGCACACCAGCTCCCGGAAGGACACCCGGCGGCATGACCCGAGCGGCAGTGATCGCCGGCGTGGGCGGCTTCGTTCCCCCGCGCGTGGTGACGAACGACGAACTCGCGCAGCGCCTCGACACCTCCGACACCTGGATCCGCACCCGGACAGGCATCGGGCAACGCCATGTGGTCGAGCCCGGCATGACCACCGGCGACCTGGCCGTCGAGGCCGGCCTGCGGGCGCTGAAGAACGCCGGGGCGGACGGCGCCGACCTGGTGATCGTCGCCACGACCACACCCGACCGCCCCTGCCCGGCCACCGCGCCGAGTGTCGCCACGCGCATGGGCCTGACCGGCGTTCCGGCCTACGACGTGGCGGCCGTGTGCTCCGGCTTCGTCTACGCGCTCCAAGCCGGCACGGCCGCCGTGACCTCGGGATTCGCCGCGCGTGTGCTGGTGATCGGAGCCGAGTCGTTCAGCACCATCCTCGACCCCGGCGACCGCACCACCTCCGTCATCTTCGGTGACGGGGCCGGCGCCGTGCTGCTGCGGAGCGGTGAACATGACGAGCCCGGCGCCGTACTGGACGTGCATCTGGGCAGCGACGGCTCGATGGCCGATCTGATCACGGTCCGCGGCGGAGGTGCCGAGGAGCGGTCCCGAGGAGGAGCGCGGCGGGAGGAGGACCGGTACTTCCGCATGGAGGGGAAGTCCGTCTTCTTCGCGGCGGTGCGCCGCATGGCCGAATCCTCGCGCACGGTACTGGACCGCACGGGCTGGGCAGTCTCCGACGTCGATCGACTCGTGGCTCACCAGGCGAACGTACGTATCCTGCACGCTGTCGCCGAACAGCTGGGACTGCCCCCGGAGCGTGCCGTCCTGAACATCGACCGCGTCGGCAACACCTCCGCGGCCTCCATCCCGCTCGCGCTCGCCGACGGCATGGCGGACGGCGAGCTGCACGCGGGCGACCGGGTGCTGCTGACCGCCTTCGGCGGTGGCGCCACCTGGGGCTCGGCCACCCTGACCTGGCCCGACCTGCCGGTCGGCTGAGCCGGCCGCGAGGCCCGCGATCGCCACAAACCCTTTTCCCTACGCGTAGTTGAGGTGCATCATGACCGATTCCGTGACCACGATGATCATCGAGATCCTCACCGGCAAGTTCGAGATACCCGCGGAGGAGGTGTCCCAGGGCGCCGTCTTGGAGGACCTCGCGGTGGACTCACTGGCCCTGCTGGAGATGTCGCTGATCCTGGAGAAGCGGCTGGGCGTTTCCATCGAGGAGGGCGTGCTGGCCTCGCACCAGACCATCGACGAGGCGGCCCGGGTGGTCGAGGGTCTCGGTGCCCCCGCCGCCACCAGCCCGGCTGCTGCCTGAGCGCCCGGCATCGACTGCCGTCATGCGTATCGTCCTGCTCCGCCACGGAGAGACCGACCGCAACGCCACCGACAGGTTCCAGGCACAGGCCGACACCCCCCTGAACGACACGGGGGTACGGCAGGCTCAGGTGATCGCCCGGTCACTGCGGCCGGGGAGGTGGGCGGCGGTGTACTCCTCGCCCCTGGCCCGCGCCGCCCAGACCGCGGCGTACGCCGCGGGCCGGCTGGGCGCTCCCCACCTGCGTGTCGACGGGCTGCGCGAGCGCCACCTGGGCGAGCTGGACGGCCAGGACCGTGCCGCGTTCGCCCGGCAGCACCCGCACACGATGCGGCGGCTGCTCACCGACCCCGGCTACGCCCCGCCGGGCGGCGAGTCGGGCCGTGCCGCGCGTTCCCGCTTCGCCGCCGCGCTCGCCGACATCGCCGAGGCCGCACGGGATCCGGCAGCACCCCCCGTCCTGGTCGTCACGCACGGCGGAGTGCTGAACCTGTTGACCCGGGCCCTGACTGGCGCCGTCGCCGCTCCGGACGTCCTGATCGGCACCTGCGCCGCCGCCTGCGTGGACACCGCGTGGACGTCCGGGGGGCGCCCGCGCGCCGCAATGCGCTGGTGGAACGTCGCCCCGCACGAGTGCGAGGACCCACCGCCGCCCGCGCACCCCCTTCCCTTCGTCGACCTCGACGATCTGATCGCCGACGAACCCAACTCCAAGGAACCGAACCGCATATGAGCATCGAGATCACCGTCCTTTTCGACGTCGTACCGAATCGGCTGACGGACACCGTGGCCGCCTTCAAGGAGTTGTGCTCCGCGACACGGCGGGAGGAGGGCGCACTGCGGTTCGACGCCTGCCTGTCCGAGGAGCACGAGAACGTGATCGTGCTGGTCGAAGAGTGGGCCGGCCAGGAGGCCATTGATCTGCACATGAAGGAGGGGTACGTCACGGGCTTCCTCGCGAAGGTCGACGGCGCGTACGCCCGTCCGCCGTACGTCCTGCGCCTGCGTCCCCTCGACGCCTGACCGTGGTGGGCGACACGCAGCGGCCGCGCGTTCTGATCGTCGGCGGCGGTCCCGTCGGAATGGTCCTCGCCTGCGAGCTGCTGGCACACGGGGTCCGGGCCGACGTCATCTCCAAGCTCCGCAGGCAGAGCCCGCACTCGCGTGCCACCATCCTGTGGCCCCGCGTCCTGGAACTCCTGGACCGCGTCGGGGTGGGCCGGAAACTGGTCGAGAACGGTCACTACTTCGACCAGATGAACTACTACTCCCAGAAGAAGAGGATCGGCCTGATTCGGTTCGACCGACTGCGGGGCGTCGGCTATCCGTTCGCCATCACCCTCCCGCAGTGGCGCACCGAGGAGATCCTCGAAGACCACCTGACCGTGCTCGGCGGCACGATCGACTACGACACCGCGTTCGTCGACGGCGTGCAGCGTCCGGACAGCGTCGAGTGCCGGCTCCAGCTGCCCACCGGAGAGTCGGAGACCCGAACGTACGACTACGTGGTCGGTGCCGACGGCTACAAGAGCACGGTCCGCGAGGTGTTCGGCTTCCGGTTCAACGGCCGGACGCTGCGCACCCGGCTGGCCATCACCGACGCGGAGATCCTGGGCGAGACGACCAGCAGCGAGGCGGCGTACTACCTGACCCGGTCCGGGAACATGGTGCTGGCGCCGCTGGGCGACGGGGTCTTCCGGGTCGGCGCGAGCGTGCCCGACGACTACCTGGGCGACACCCCCGACCGGGCCTTCTTCGAGACGCTGCTCGCCGAACGGGTCCCCGGGCCACGCAGGCTCGGCGAGATGAAGTTCAGCGGCGTCTTCACCGCGCATGTCCGCTCGGCGGCCACGTACGGCAGCGGCCGAGTCTTCCTCGCCGGCGATGCGGCGCACGCGATGAGCCCGTCCGGCGCACAGGGCCTGAACACCGGCATCCAGGACGGGGTCAACCTGGGCTGGAAACTGGCCGGTGTGGTCCGCGGCGACTACCGTCCGGACCTGCTGGACAGTTACGACGCAGAGCGCAGGCCGGCAGTCGACGCAGTCGCCGGACTCTCCACCCGCCTCGCCCGGATCGGGCTGTACTCGTCCCGGCACCAGACCCTGGCCCGGGACGCCGCGTACCGGCTGGGCAGCACGACCCGAACGCTGGAGAAGGTGCTCGCGCCCAAGCTGGCGCAGCTCGACACCCACTACGGTGCCCGGCCGAAAGCGCGGTCCCTGGTGCCGGGTGAACGCCTGCCCCTCGGCTGGCGCGAGTCGAACGCGGCACCCGTGCTCCCCGTCGACCGCTACGCCGTGCTCCTCTGGCCCGGCCTGCGATACCGGTACGAGCGCTGGACCGGGCTCGTCGAGCGGCTGCGCGCTCAGGTCACCGAGGCGGCCGTGTGCGACCTGGGCGGCCGCCCGCCCGGCCCGCTACTGGGCAAGCTCCCCCGCGAGGCACACGCCCTGATCGTCCGGCCCGACGGCCACCTCGACGGCCTCGTCCCCCTGGACGACCGCGCCCCCGCCGCCGCCATCCGTGCGGTCGGCCAGGTCCTGGCCCGGAGTGTGGTTCCCCACCCCGTTGCCCCGCTTCTCGCCGGCCAGTCCACCTGACCCCCTGTCCCAGAACCAACCCGAAGGAGCACGCCATGAGCAACACCCCTCGCGTCACCCTCACCGAAGTCGCCGACATGACGCCCGAACAGCTCGCGGTGTACGACAAGTTCCAGTCCAATCTGACCCGCGCACTGCTGCTGACCAAGAACTCGGCCGCCGCCCACCTCGCGCTCGGCGGCACCTTCACCGTCGGCCTGCTGAGCCTGCTGGACCGCGAGGTGGTCGTGCTGCGCGTGGCCCGGCTGCGAGACAGCGAGTTCGAGCGCCTGCTGCACTACCCGCTCGCGAAGAAGGCCGGCCTGGACGACACCGAGATCAAGGCGATCGAGGACGGCCTCTACGACGAACTGCCGGCCGCCCGCGCCGCCCTGGTCCGCTACGTCACCGACTGCATGGTCGACCACAGGGCGAGCGAGGAGGCCTTCGTCGCCCTGCGCGAGCACTACTCGCAGAACGAGATCGCCGAGATCACCCACCTCGCGGGGCACAGTGCCATGACTGCCATGTACCTGGCCAGCCTGGACATCGCGCTCGACGAGGACATCGCCTCCTGGGGTCGGCTGACCGAGGTCCAGAACGAGGTACGGAACTGAATCCCGCCGGCAGCCCGATCCGAGAGGAGGAATGTTGCAGTACGCCCGGCTGGGCTCGTCAGGCCTGAAGGTGTCACGGCTTGCACTGGGATGCATGAGCTACGGTGAGCCCGAACTCGGAACCCACCCCTGGTCGCTGCCCGAGGAGGAGAGCCTCCCTTTCGTCGCCCGGGCGCTGGACCTCGGCATCAACTTCTTCGACACCGCGAACGTCTACTCGCTGGGTACGAGCGAGGAGTTCCTCGGCCGCGCGATAAGGAAACTGACACGCCGCGAGGATGTCGTCATCGCCACCAAGGTGTACGAGAAGCTGACCACCTCTCCGCTCTCCGGCGGTCTGTCGCGCTCCGCCATCATGCGCGAACTCGACGCCAGTCTGCGGCGGTTGGACACCGAGTACATCGACCTCTACGTCATCCACCGCTGGGACCAAGAAACTCCGGTGGAGGAGACGATGGAGGCGCTCCACGACGTGGTGCGTGCGGGCAAGGTCCGCTACATCGGGGCCTCGTCCATGCACACCTGGCAGTTCGTGAAGGCGCAGTACGTCGCCGACCTGCACGGGTGGACACGGTTCGTGAGCATGCAGAACCACTACAACCTCGTCAACCGCGAGGAAGAGCGGGAGATGCTGCCGTACTGCCTCGCGGAGGGCGTCGGTGTCACCCCTTGGAGTCCGCTGGCCCGCGGGAGACTCACCCGGGACTGGGACGCCACCTCGACCCGTACGGCGGGAGACCCGGTCCAGGACCGCTTCTACGGCCCGACCGAGCAGGCGGATCGCGCGGTCACCCGGGTGGTCGCCGAGATCGCCGCCGAACGCGGCCTGCCCATGGCCCAGGTGGCCCTCGCCTGGGTTCTGCACCAGTCGGCGGTCACCGCCCCCGTCGTCGGTGCGACCAGCCCTCACCACCTCGAGGATGCCGTGGCCTCCCTCGACGTGGTGCTCGACGACACCGAACTGGCCCGGCTTGAGGCGCCCTACGTGCCGCACGCCGTCGTGGAATACGTCTGACAGGCAGGTGGAGGAATCGTGGGAATTGCCGACTTCGCTCTGGCGATGCCGAGCGGAAGGCTGAGTGTCGACGACGTGAGCCGGGAGTCCGGCTACACCGTCGAGAAGCTCGGGCAGGTTCTGCCTTCGGGGAAGTTCTCGGTACTGGCCGAGGGCGAGACCCCCTGGGGACTGGGCCGGGAGGCCGCAGCCAGGCTCCTGGCCAGGAATCCGGTGCCGCTCGACGAGATCGGCCTTGTCCTGTACGCGGGCTCCAGCGAATGGGGCACGCCGTTCTGGTCGCCCGCGGCCAAGATCGCACTGGAACTGGGGATCGCTCAGGCGCACTGCTTCGAGGTCTCCAACTTCTGCAACGCGGGCATGGTGGCCGTGAAGATCGCGGACGATCAGGTGCGGGCGGGCACGCACAAGTACGCGCTGGTGGTCATCTCGGACCGGCTGAGCCAGCTCGTCGAGTACGGCACCGGGTACATCGAGCTGTTCAACTTCGCGGACGGCGCGGCCGCGGTCCTCGTCTCGGCCGACGCCGCGTACGAGGTGCTCGGTGCCGCCCACCACACCGACCCGCAGTGGGTGGACTCGTACTACGGCGAGATCAAGGAGGGCCGGGTCAAGGTGGAGCGGGGCGAGAAGCTCGACGGACTCGGTGAGGCGTTCCTCGACAACTTCACCGACCTGACCGGCAAGGTCCTCGCCGACATCGGGCAGGAGCCGGCCGACGTGGCGTACTTCCTGGTCACGCACGGCAACCAGGACACCCATCGGAAGTACCTGTCCGCGCTGGGTGTGGACGCCTCCCGGAGCGTCTTCCAGTACGGCCTCGACGGCCACCTCGGGGGAGTGGACCCGTTCCTCGCCCTGGAGGAACTGGAACGGGACGGCCGGATCGGCTCCGGCGACCTGGTGATCGTGGCAACGGCGGGATCAGGCTTTACCTGGGGGGTGACGGCGATCCGCCGGAGGTAGCCGCCCGCGCGGCCCGCGCGAGGCCCCCGGTCCGTACGGACCGGGGGCCTCGCGGTTTTCCCTTCAGTGTTCAGCGCCGGTGAACGGAGTTCAGATCCACCGTCAGGAGCTGAAGGGCCGCCTCGTGCGGGGAGTCGGGTTCCGCGTGGTAGAACTTCAGGATGTTGCCGTCCTGGAGGTCGGCGGACTGGTACATCAATTCCAGCTCGCCCACCACAGGATGATCGAAGAGCTTGGTCCCCTCGATGCAGTTCGCCACCCGCTGGCGGCACCAGAGCGCCGCGAACTCCTCGCTCTGTATGGTCAGTTCACCGATGAGTTCGGCCAGTCGCGGATCGTGCCGGTGATTTCCGGCGATGAACCGCAGATAGGTCACGTTCGACTCCGACTCGGCGTCCCAGTCCGCGTACAGAGCCCGGACGTTGCCGTCGAGGAAGTTCATCTTGATGATGTTGGGACGCCGTTCGTTGTCCTCGGGGACATCGAATTCGAGGTGCGGTGCGAACAGTCTGTGGTACAGCGAATTCCAGGCCAGGATGTCGCACCGGTAGTTCAGCACGGCCGCCGCCACATTGCCGAGTGATGCCATCAGCATCCTGGTGCTGGAGCTGAGTTGATCGTCATGGGGGGTCTGCCGCTGCGGGTTCTGCACCGGTGAGCCGATCTTGAGTAGGTAGTCCTGCTCGTCGAGGCCCAGATCCAGGGCGCGTGCGATGGAGAGCAGGACCTGCGGCGAGGCGTGCGCGGTCTGTGACTGCTCCAGTCGGGTGTAGTAGGTCTGGCTCACGCCCGCCAGCGCGGCCACTTCCTCGCGGCGCAGTCCGGGAACGCGCCGGGAGTTGCTGGTGCGCAGCCCCATCTGCTCCGGTCGGACACGCTCGCGCATCTGCCGCAGGTAGCTGCCGAGGTCCGTGTTCACGATCTGTTCCATCCTTCTGATTATGAAGTGCCGAACGGCATAGGCAATATCGCCTCGGATCGCGGGTCGCTGCCGGCTACCGGGACCTGTTGCGCAGCAGCAGCCACAGGAGCAGGCCGACGGCGAGCTGGGAGAAGCCGGCCACGCCGATCGCCACGTGGATGCCGGTGAGCTCCTTGGCGGCGGTCACGGTGCCCCGCCCGATGACGGCCGCGAACGCTGCGCTCACCAGCGGAATGCCGATCGCGATGCCGACCTGCTGGCTCTGGGTGGCCATCCCGGTCGCCATGCCCTGTTCGTCGGCGTCGACGGACGAGGTGGCGATGACCATGAAGGACAGGGCCGCCGTCATGGAGAAGAAGGCATTCACGAACTGGGTGATGATCAGGGGGACAAGCCAGCGCGAGTCCGAGGTCGCCCACATCGCCGGCAGCATGAACGCGCCCTGGAGGGCCAGGGAGACGCCGAGCATCGTGCGCGGGGAGACGCGCTGGAGGAGGCGCGGACCGACGATGCCCGCGATGATCTGGCCCACTCCGATGCCGAGCAGCACCAGGCCGGCGACCAGGGACGACAGGCCGAGCGCGTTCTGGACGTACAGACCGGTGAAGAAGATCAGTGCGGTCTCGCCGCCGAAGATGAACAGGGCGGCCACGTTGCCGAAGGCGATGTCGGGCTTCTTCAGGACCTTCACCGGGACCAGGGCGTCGGCGGTGCGGCTCTCCACGGCCCAGAAGACGCCCAGCAGGACGGCGGCGGTGATCAGCGCGATGCCCGCCGTCAGGTCCAGGCCCCGCTCGCCGAGGCGGGTGACGCCGTAGATCCCGGTGAACAGTCCCAGGGTGATCAGCAGCGCGCCCGGCAGGTCGATCCGGCTGCGCTGTGCGGCCCGGCCCTCGGCGACGACGAACGGTACGACGACGATCGCCGCGATGGCCACGGGAATGTTGATGAAGAAGGCCCAGCGCCAGGAGAACACGTCCGTGAGGACACCGCCGAGGATGGCGCCGACGCTGAACCCGGAGCTCATCATCACGCTGTTGAGGCCCAGCGCCCGGGTCCGCAGCGCGGGCTCGGTGAAGGTCGTGGTGAGCAGGGCGAGCGCGGCGGGCGTGACGGCCGCGGTGGCCAGGCCCTGGAGCGTACGCGCGACCAGCAGCATCGCGGCCGAGTCGGAGATGCCGCCGATGAGCGAGGAGACGGCCAGGACGACCATTCCGGCGGTGAAGATGCGCCGACGTCCCACGTAGTCGCCGACGCGCCCGAAGACGAGGGTGCATCCGGCGGCACACAGGGCGAACGTCGTGGTGATCCACTGCAGGCTCCCCGTCGAGAACCCGAGGGACGTGCCGACCTCGGGCAGCGCGACGTTCAGCACGGAGAAGTCTGCGGCCATCATGAACTGTGACGCCAGGAGCACCACCAGGGCGGCGATCTGGCGCCCTGTCATACGGACGTTGGCCGGCGGCGCGGCTGCGGAGGTCGGGGCGGTATCAGCGGTTGTCATGCGCCCAGCCTCGGCCGCCCGCCCCGCTCCAGCCAGATCCCTTCTGACGGCGCTCCTGCGGAGACTGTCACTGGCAGTGCCACCTTCGTCATCGGCTCTGCCGTCCACCGGCGATGCACGTCACATGCGCAGGACCACCAGGCCGTCGGGGGACGGGAGGGTGCCCGGGGTGATCTGGGTGAAGGTGTGGGGGAGGGCGAGGTGGCGGTGGGCCGGGTCGGGGTCGGCTTCGAAGAGGTACGCCGCCGCCGACGCGGGGTCGCTGACCAGGTGGGGGCCGGCCTGGGCGGTGGCGCGGGTCAGCGGGGTGCGGAAGAGCCGGCCCAGCAGGCGCAGGGTCTCCGGGGTGATCCGGGTCGACGGGGCGGGGCCCGACGGCTGAGGGGCGGTGTGTGGGGCGGGCGCGGCGGCCGGGCCGGGGCCGCGGGGCGGCGGGGCGTCCGGAGGGATGGCGCCGGAGAGGAGGAGGGCCAGCAGCACCGGGACCGCCTTGCGGCGCAGGGCCTCGGTCGCGGAGTGCAGCCGGTGCGCGTGGCTCGCGGGCAGCGAGAGCGCGAGGCTTCCGGCGGCGCCCCCGGTCGCGATGGGGACGGCCGCGCAGACGACCCCGGGTGAGTACTCGCGCAGGTCGAAGACGGGGGCGCCTGGAGCCACCGCGTCCAGGGCGCTGAACAGGGTGCGGCTGTCGGTGATGGTCCGCGCGGTGAACCGGGCCGGGCGGTGGCGGGCCACGTGGTCGGCCCGGCCGTGGTGGTCGAGCTGGGTCAGCAGGCACTTGCCGACCGCGCTGGCGTGCGCGGCGGCCCGGAAGTCCACCCATTCCCGCACGGGCGGCGCCCCCGGCCCGTCCGACATCTGCGTGATGCGGACCTCGCCCTCCGCGTACCGGCTGAGGTACACGGCGGCGCCCGCGCTGTTCCGGGCCAGGGTCAGGGTGCGCTGGAGCTGGCCGGCCAGGCCCGTGCCGCCGGGGGCGCCGAGCCGGTCCAGGGCCGGGCCGCGGGCGTACACTCCCGCGCCCGGGCGGTACGCGTACTCCTCCTCGCACAGCATGGTCAGCAGCGGGCGGAGCGCGGCCTCGGTGAGCCCCGATTCGCGGGCGAGCCGGCCCGCCCGGGCGCGCGGGCGGTGCGCAGCAGCCGGGACTCGGCGGCGGCGAGGTCGTAGTGCGGGTAGCGGTCGCGCACGCCCGCCCGGGCCAGGAACTCCGCCAGCGCGCGCGGCGGCCCGGCGGGGGCGCCGGCGTGTTCCTCGCGGGGCCTCATGATCCGGCGGACGCGTCGAGCAGCCGGGCGAGGCGGCGGTGGGCCTGGCCCAGCTGGGAGCGGACGGTGGCCTCGTCGACGCCCATCACGGCGGCGGCCTCGCCGGGGGTGCACTGGAGCCCGTAGCGCAGGATCACGGTGTCGCGCTGGCGTTCGGCGAGGCGGGAGACCGCCGAGTAGCATGACCAACAGCGGCCCGAAGTGCCGAGAAACAGCAGGTGAGCGGGACTAACCGTCAAGCGCCCTGTAGGGTGCCCAGAAGGGTATTCGCGCAGGTCAGCGAGCTAATGAGCCGGTGCCCGAGTGGAGAGTTCAAGTCCCCCCTCGGACACACAGAGCGAGAACCCCACTTCGGTGGGGTTCTTCGCGTTTTGCGGCGTTTCTCTGCGTTTGTTCGACCCGTTCCGGGTCGGGCTACCCTGAAGGCGTGATCGAGAACCTTCCCCCTTGCCCGAAATGCTCCTGCGAGTACACCTATGAGATGAATGCCCTCGTGGTGTGCCCCGAGTGCGGCCACGAATGGGTTCCCGCCGAGGGCGGTGCGCAGGACGGGGCCGGTTCCGGGGAGCGGGTCGTCAAGGACGCCGTCGGAAATGTGCTGAGCGACGGCGACAGCGTGACCGTGGTCAAGGCGCTCAAGGTCAAGGGCAGCCCGTCCGGGATCAAGGCGGGCACGAAGGTGCGCAACATCCGGCTCATCGACGGCGTGGACGGCCACGACATCGACTGCCGCATCGAGGGCTTCGGTGCCATGCAGCTGAAGTCCAGCGTGGTCAAGAAGGCCTGATCCGCAGCCCTCGTCACGACGAGCCCCGCAACGACAAGAAGGACCCCGCCTCGGGCGGGGTCCTTCTTCGTTCACGGCTGGGCCGTCAGCGGTTCGCGGCGATCTCCGCCACGCGGCGGCGGACCAGGAACCAGCCGCCGACGAGGGCGGCCCCGATGACGGGGACGCACAGGACCGTGGTGCGGCCGACGCCGCCGTCGCACCACATCAGGACCAGCACGGTGGCGAGGAACACCAGCGTGACGATCTGCGTGTACGGGGCCCAGGGCAGGCGGTAGGACGGGCGCTCGAGGGTGCCCTCCTGCGTGCGGCGCCAGAAGAACAGCGAGCAGATCATGACCATGGCCCAGGTGCCGAGGATGCCCAGCGAGGCGAAGTTCAGGACCAGCTCGAAGGCGTCCTTCGGCATCAGGTAGTTCAGGCCGACGCCGGCGAGGCCGAAGGCGGCGGTGAAGAGCACGCCGCCGTAGGGGACCTTGCCCTTGTTCATGCGGGCGGTGAACTTCGGCGCGGAGCCGGACATGGCCATCGAGCGCAGGATGCGGCCGGTGGAGTAGAGGCCGGAGTTCAGGCTGGAGAGCGCCGCGGTCAGGACGACCAGGTTCATGATGCCGGCGGTGCCGGGGATGCCGAGCTTGTCGAAGACGGTGACGAAGGGGCTCTGGTCGCCGGAGTACGCGGTGTACGGCAGGAGCATCGCGAGCAGGACGACGGAGCCGACGTAGAAGAGGCCGACGCGCCACATGATCGAGTTGATCGCCTTCGGCATGATCTTCTCGGGGTTCTCGGTCTCGCCCGCGGCGACGCCGCACAGCTCGACGGAGGCGTACGCGAAGACGACGCCCTGGACCACCAGGAGCATCGGCAGGACGCCGGACGGGAAGATGCCGCCGTTGTCGGTGATGGTGGACAGGCCCGGGGTGTAGCCGCCGATGTCATGGCTGGTGGCGACGAGGTAGATCGCGACGACCAGGAAGATCGCCAGGGCGGCGACCTTGACGAGGGAGAACCAGAACTCCATCTCGCCGAAGTACTTCACCGAGATCAGGTTCGCGGTGAGGACCACGGCGAGGGCGATCAGGGCGAGGACCCATTGCGGGACGCTGGTGAACATGGACCAGAAGTGCGCGTAGGTCGCGGCGGCCGTGATGTCGGCGACGGTGGTCGTGGACCAGTTCAGGAAGTACAGCCAGCCGGCCGTGTAGGCGCCCTTCTCCCCCATGAACTCGCGCGCGTACGAGACGAACGCGCCGGAGGAGGGACGGTAGAGGACGAGCTCGCCCAGGGCCCGGACGACGAAGAAGGCGAAGATGCCGCACACCGCGTACGCGATCGCGAGGGAGGGGCCCGCGTTGGCGAGCCGGCCGCCGGCGCCGAGGAACAGGCCGGTGCCTATCGCCCCGCCGATCGCGATCATGTTGATGTGGCGGGACTTGAGGTCCTTGCTGTAGCCCTCGTCACCGGCGTCGACGTGGCGGGAGGACGCCGGGGCCGGGGCCTCGGTCAAGGTGCGGTCACTCATGTAGGACTTCGCCTTCGTGGGTGGGACAGGCAGGTCCGGGCCGTCGCGCAGGGGAGCTGGGTGGTGGTCACCTGTGCGAGGTCGGATGGTTTTGTCGACACAGGAGACCATGAGCGCGGGCCACGGCCAAAACCCGCCCTCCTCGCGCAGAAGCCCCCGGCGACCATGGAAACAGGTGCCGGGGGCTTCGTACGAGCTCGAAAGCGAGGCGGCGAGGGTCAGTCGCGGGGGTCGGCCTCCGCGGCCTGGTCGAGGCGGAAGGCCTCGTTCCCGAGGCCGATGCGGGCGTGCACCTCGGGGCGGCTGCGCCGCAGGACGACTCCGTACAGCAGTCCGCCCACGACGGCGGCGCCGATGATCCCGGGCAGGAGCCAGCTGAGCGCGGAGCCCTCCCCGGCGCCGACCAGGACGCCGAAGTCCTTCACCGTGTACCCGGCGATGCCGAGCAGGGCGACTCCGGCGGCGCCGGCCGCGACGAGCCGCCAGACCTGGGCGCCGGCGGTGCCGCGGCGGACGAAGAAGGCGATGACGGCGAAGGAGGCGGCGGCCATGAGAAGGGTCACGCCGAGGGCGCCGACGCTGCCCATCCAGGTGAACAGGTGCAGGACGGGCGCGGTGGGGTCGCCGGCGGGCTTGTCGTCGGTGAAGGCGAAGGCGAGGACCACGAGGGTGGAGATGACGGTCTGCAGGAGGGAGCCGGTGGCGGGGGCGCCGGTGCCCGCGCTGGTCCGGCCGAAGGCGGCCGGGAGCAGGCCCTCGCGGCCCATGGCGAAGGCGTAGCGGGCGACCACGTTGTGGAAGCTGAGCATGGCCGCGAACATGCCGGTCACGAAGAGGACGTGCAGGACGTCGGTGAAGGTGGTGCCGAGGCGGCCCTCGGTGAGCTGGAAGAGCAGGCCGGGGCCGGCTTCGGCGGAGGTCTTGACGACCTCGGAGGGGCCGGTGGCGACGGTGAGGGCCCAGGCGCTGAAGGCGAAGAAGAGGGCGACGAAGCCGACGGCGAGGAACATCACGCGGGAGACGACGATGTGGGGCTTGCTGGTCTCCTCGGCGTAGACCGGGGACTGCTCGAAGCCGACGAAGGCCGCGATGCAGAAGCAGAGGGCCGTGCCGAGTCCGGCGCCGCCGAGGGTCTCGGGGTCGAAGGCGTGCAGCGAGAGTCCTTCGGGGCCGGGGTCGCCGAGGGCGGCGATGTCGAAGACGACGACGAGGGCGCACTCGATGAGGAGGAGGACGCCGAGGACGCGGGCGTTGAGGTCGATCTTGAGCCAGCCGAGCGCGCCGGTGAGGGCGACGGCGGCCAGGGCCGGTATCCACCAGGCGACGTTGATGTGGAGGTAGGTGGCGAAGAGGCCGGAGATCTCGAAGCCGAGGATGCCGTAGACGCCGACCTGCATGGCGCTGTACGCGACGAGGGCGACGAGCGAGGCGCCGGCGCCCGCGGTGGGGCCGAGGCCGCGGGCGATGTACGCGTAGAAGGCGCCGGCGTTGTGGACGTGCCGGCTCATCTCGGCGTAGCCGATGCTGAAGAGCGCGAGGACGATGCCGAGGATCACGAACAGCAGCGGCTGGCCGACGACGCCCATGACGCCGAAGGTGGTGGGCATGACGCCCGCGACCACCATCAGGGGTGCGCTGGCGGCCAGTACGGAGAGCAGCAGGCCGGCGGTGCCGAGGCGGTCGGCGCGCAGGGCTCGGTCCTGGCCCTTGTAGGTGCGGATCTCGGGCGCGGTGCCGAGCGTGGTGGATCTGCCCGTCGCCATGGCGGGGTGTCCTTTCGGGGGAGGGTCGAGCGGAGCGGAGTGCTGTGGAGCGGGGGTGCAGTGGAGCAGCGTTCGGTCGAGCAGCGTTCGGTCGAGCGGGGTGCGGTCGAGCGGGGTGCGGTGGAGCGGGGGGTGCGCGTCAGGCCGTGCCGAGTGCGGCGCTGCGGGCGGCGAGGAAGGCCTTGTGCGGGTCGAGGTCCGGATAGGACCAGGGGGCGGGCGTGGCGTGGCTGCCGATGCGGTGGAAGAGGGCGGCGGCCTCGGCCGGGCGGCCCTCGCAGAGCTTGGCGTGGGCCAGGAAGTTGAGGTCGACCCGGTTGCGGGGGTGGTCCTCGCGTTCCCATTCGAGCCACCAGTCGAAGGCGGAGCGCAGCACCTGGCGGGCGCGGCGGTTCGACCAGTGGGCGGCGGCCCCGTCGGGGGTGCGGCCCTCGGTGGCGGCGAGCACGCGGTAGCGCTCGGCGTGGGCGATGACCGGGAGGACGGCGAGCGGGGAGTCGGCCGGGGACTCCTCGGCGGCCCAGGCGGCGAAGTCGTAGACCTCGTGGAGCGGGTCGGGGCCGGCGCCGGGGGTGTGCTCGGCCAGCCTGGCGACCATCAGGTGGTGGGCGTGGTGGTGCTCGCGGTGGCGGGCCCGGACCTGGTCGAAGTGGCGGCTGAACTCCTCCTCGGTGCCGAAGGCACGGGAGAGCATGAGCAGCCCCAGCCAGGGGGTGGGGTCGGCGGGGAGCAGGGCGGCGGCCCGGCGGCAGGCCTGCTCGGCGGCCTCGGGCGTGCCCTTGCGGCGCAGGGCGGAGAAGACGGCGGCGCAGGCGAGCAGGGTGGCGGCGTCGGGGCTGTCGGGTTCGGCGAGCAGCCATTCGCGGGCCCAGGCGGTGGCCGCCGGGGTCTCGGCGAGTACGACGACGCGGTGGCCGCGGCGGTCCCAGTCGTCGCCGGTGCCGACGAGGAGGGAGCGGGCCTTGGCCCACCGGCCCTGGGTGAACTGGGCGCGTACGTCGACCAGTTCGGTGTCGCAGAGGGCCGGGTCGAAGAGCTGGGCGTCCCGCTTGCGGGCGCGGCCGAGGGGCGGCGGAGGCGGGGACATCCGCGGGATTCCCTCCAGGGCACGGGCGCGGGCGGACGGTTGGCTGGATGATCACGCACAGCAAAGCGGTAGGCACAGCTCCGCGTCAAGGTCCAGTCCACTGCGTGGCGCGTTTCAACTGGTATGTACATGACGCCAGTTGGGGCCTGCCAACCTGTTCGCGGCCGCCGTGGGCCCGGCCGTAGGGTGGCCTCATGACGACGTACGACGATCTCCCGCCGGCCCTGTTCGCCTTCCCCGGGCCGCTGCGCGACAGCCTGGTGGCAGCGGTGCTGAGCGGCGCGAAGACCACGACGACCGGGTTGCTGGCCGATTACGAGGTCACGGGCGACCCCTTGCCGGTGGTGGGCGGTCAGATGGCGGTCATGGACTCCGCGGAGCGTCCGGTGGCCGTCCTGGAAGTGACGGACGTACGCGTTCTACCGCTCGTGGAGGTGGACCTCCGGCATGCCTTGGACGAGGGCGAGGGGTACACGTCCGTGGCCGAATGGCGCGTTTCCCACGAGCGGTTCTGGCACGGGCCGGAGATCCGGGAGGTGCTCGGCGACCCGGAGTTCACGGTGGCCGACGACACGCTGGTCGTCACGGAACGCTTCCGGGTCGTCGAACGCCTGCGGACGACCTAAGCGGTCTCGGGGAAGTGGGGCACGCCCCCGCGCCGCCCGGCACGGCGCCTCGCCGCGTTGTCGCAGCACCCTGGTACGTCCAGTACAAGCGTGCCGCTCCGCCTTGCGATGCACCGCACCGGACGACGCGAAAACGAAACCCCCCTTCACCAAGGCCGCTTAGTGGACGCTTAGTGGGCCGCGCGGCAGGCCCCGCTCGCCACGTTCGCGGGGATGCCGGCCTCCTGCAGGCTGGCGGCGCAGCTGGTCTGATTGCCGATCGAGCCCTCGTAACAGGCCTGCCCGACGGCGTCCGTGACCTGCTTGCCGTGCTGCACGATGTAGTGCTCGCAGTCCTGGATGCCGGTGGGGGCGGCGGTGGCGGCCGGGGCGGCGATGAGGGCGCCGCCGGTGGCGAGGACCAGGGCGGCCAGGATTCCGGGGATACGGGCCGACGGACGCATGCGGATGCACCTGCTCTCTCGGTCGGTCACGCGATCCGCGAGTGCGCCGGACCACGGGCGGGGGCGGCGCGGAGCGGGCACTCTGGGGGCGACCGGCTCGCGCAACGGTCACCCTCGCCCCTCCGACGCCAGAGCACGCCACCGGCACCCGCACGTCCGCCCGCACCCCGACCAAGGGGAGCCGCGGACCGGGCCGGGGCCCGCGCCGGTGTCCGGGCCGGTGTCCGCTTCAGCCCACCGCCCGGGCCGCGGCGCGACCCGCCGCGCGGCCCGAGAAGATGCAGCCGCCGAGGAAGGTGCCCTCCAGGGCGCGGTAGCCGTGGACCCCGCCGCCGCCGAAACCGGCCGCCTCGCCGGCCGCGTACAGGCCCGGCAGCGGGTCGCCGGATGCGGTGAGGATCCGGGAGGACAGGTCGGTCTCCAGGCCGCCCAGGGACTTGCGGGTCAGGATGGACAGCCGTACGGCGATCAGCGGGCCCGCCTTGGGGTCCAGGATCCGGTGCGGGGCGGCGGTACGGATCAGCTTGTCGCCGAGGTACCTGCGGGCGCCGTGGATGGCCGTCACCTGGAGGTCCTTGGTGAACGGGTTGGCGATCTCCCGGTCCCGGGCCACGACCTCCCGGCGGACGGTCTCCTCGTCGAGGAGGTCCTCCTTGGTGACCGCGTTCATGCCGCGCACCAGCGAGGCGAGGTCGCGTTCGACGACGAAGTCCGCGCCGTTGTCCATGAAGGCCTGCACCGGTCCCGGTACGGCCTGCCGTGCCCGGTCGATGACGTCGCGGACGGACTTGCCCGTCAGGTCCGGGTTCTGCTCGGAGCCCGAGAGGCCGAACTCCTTGCCGATGATGCGCTGGTTGAGCACGAACCAGGTGTGGTCGTGGCCGGTCTTCATGATGTGGTCGAGGGTGCCGAGGGTGTCGAACCCGGGGAAGAGCGGTACGGGCAGCCGCTTGCCGGTGGCGTCCAGCCAGAGCGAGGACGGGCCGGGCAGGATGCGGATGCCGTGCTTGGCCCAGATCGGGTTCCAGTTCTCGATGCCCTCGGTGTAGTGCCACATGCGGTCCTTGTTGATGTGGCTGGCGCCGGCCTCCTCGGCGATGCCCAGCATCAGGCCGTCCACGTGCGCCGGGACCCCGGAGAGCATCCGCTGCGGCGGGGTGCCGAGCCTGGCCGGCCACTGCTTGCGTACGAGGTCGTGGTTGCCGCCGATCCCGCCGCTGGTCACGATCACCGCCTGGGCCCGGAGGGAGAAGGCCCCGGCGCTCTCGCGGCCGCTCGCGGTGCCCCGTACGGCGTCGGAGGGCTCCAGGATCTCGCCCGTGACGGTGTCGAGGGCGCCGGCCGTCCGGGCGAGCCCGGTGACGCGGTGGCGGAACCGAAGCCGGACCAGGCCGCGGGCCGCCCCGGCGCGGACCCGCCGCTCGAAGGGTTCGACCAGGCCTGGCCCGGTGCCCCAGGTGATGTGGAAGCGGGGGACGGAGTTGCCGTGCCCGTTCGCGTCGTAGCCGCCGCGTTCGGCCCAGCCGACCACCGGGAAGAAGCGGACGCCCTGGGCGTGCAGCCAGGGCCGCTTCTCGCCGGCCGCGAAGTCGACGTAGGCCTCGGCCCAGCGGCGCGGCCAGGCGTCCTCCTCGCGGTCGAAGCCGGCGGTGCCCTGCCAGTCCTGGAGGGCGAGCTCGCGGCTGTCCTTGATCCGCATCCGCCGCTGTTCGGGCGAGTCGACGAAGAACAGCCCGCCGAAGGACCAGTGCGCCTGGCCGCCGATGGACTGCTCGGGCTCCTGGTCGAGCAGGATGACCTTGCGGCCCGCGTCGACGAGCTCGGCGGTGGCCGCCAGGCCCGCGAGCCCGGCCCCGATCACGATCACGTCTGCGTCGTACGTCATTGCGAACCCGTCCTCCGGTCGGTGGTGGGGCAGATCCTTGGCTACGCAGCGGTAACCAGTCAACAGCGGTGGTTGGATGAGCCGTGTGAGTGCTGCTGATGAAGTACTGGACGTGGTGGACCGGGACGACCGGGTGACGGGACAGGCGCCGCGGGGCGAGGTGTACGCGGGCGGGCTGCTCCACCGGTGTGTGTTCGTGCAGGCCAGGGATGCGCAGGGGCGGATCTTCGTGCACCGGCGGACGGCCTCGAAGCTGGTCTTCCCGTCCGCCTACGACATGTTCGTGGGCGGGGTGCTGGGCGCCGGCGAGAGCTACGCGCAGGCCGCCCTGCGGGAGGCCGAGGAGGAGCTGGGCGTGCAGGGGCTGGCGCAGCCCGTGCCGCTGTTCAAGTTCCTGTACGAGGGGCCGGGCGGGGCCTGGTGGTCGTACGTGCACGAGGTGCGCTGCGATCTGCCGGTGCGGCCGCAGGAGTCGGAGGTCGCCTGGCACGCGTGGCTCCCCGAGGAGGAGCTGGCCGAGCGGGTCGCGGACGGGGGGTGGAAGTGGGTGCCGGACGGGCTGGAGGCGTACCGGCGACTGCGCGCGCACCGGAAGTCCGGCCAGTAGATTGATCAGGTGATCGACTTCGTCAAGGACGTGCGCCTCTGGTTCGCGCCGCAGCGGCTGAGGGACGAGGGCGAGACCCCCGACTACCGCTTCTCGCTGGCCAACGAGCGGACCTTCCTGGCCTGGATCCGGACCGCGCTCGCCCTGGTGGGCGGCGGTTTCGCGGTGGACCAGTTCCTGCCCGACCTGCGCTGGGGGGTGCGGGTCGGGATGTCCCTCGCGCTGCTCGCGGTGGGTGCGGCCTGCGCGCTGCGGGCGGTGAACCACTGGGTGCGCTGCGAGCGGGCGATGCGGCGCGGCGAGGACCTGCCGCTGTCCCGGTTCCCGGTGGTGCTGAGCCTGGGGGTGGGGCTGGTCGCGGTGTCGATGGTGCTGGTGGTGCTGCTGGGCTGGACGAGCGGGCAGTGACGTCCTCCGGTACGGCGGGGCGCGACGCGGGGCTGCAGCCCGAGCGGACCCGGCTCGCGTGGCGGCGTACGACGCTGGCGTGCTCGGTGACGGCGGTGCTGGCGCTGCGGCAGGCGCTGCGCGGGTCGGGTTCGCCGGTGGAGGTGCTCGGGGCGGCGGTGATCGTACTGATCTGGCTGGCGTTCCTGGGGGTCGCGCACGTGCGGATGCGGCAGCTGGCTACGGCCCGGCCGCCGGGGCTCGCACCGCGGTCGGCGCTGGCGGCGGTGGCGTGCACGGTGGCGCTGTCGGTCTTCGCAGTGGCGGTCATCTTCTGAGCGGCTGATCGGATGATCCGGCTTGTCCGCGCCACTTGGGACACAACAGGCGATAAGGGTCGTTCCGCATTAGCCTCGGCGCCATGACGACCATGCACCAGGAACACCCCACCCACGAGCACACCCACGGCCCCGACTGCGGCCACACCGAGGTGTCCCACGGCGACCACGTCGACTACGCCCACGACGGCCATCTGCACCGCGAGCACTCCGGGCACTGGGACGAGTGCGAGACCGCGGGGCACCACGCCCACGAGGCCCACGACCACGCCCACGGACCGGCCTGCGGGCACGAGGCCGTGCAGCACGGCGACCACGTGGACTACGTGCACGACGGGCACCGGCACGCCGAGCACGACGGCCACTACGACGACCACTGACGGGCTGCTCATGGGCTGGTGACGGACCGCTGAACGGCCGCTGAGAATCGGCCGGACCGGCAGGCCCCCGCTCTCCCCCGGCGCCGCCGCGACTGGCAGGATGCTGACCGCTTGTCAGAGCGACCCAGGGGAGAGCAGATGACCGCCGAAGAGCCGTACCTCGTCCAGCCCGCGAGCGGGGTGTACGCCTACGTCCAGCCGGACGGCGGCTGGTGCCTCAACAACGCCGGCTTCGTGAGCGACGGCGGCCGGACCCTGCTCATCGACACCGCGGCCACCGAGCGGCGGGCGCTGGCCCTGCGCGAGGCGGTCGTGGCGGCCAGGGTGCCGTTGCCGCGCACAGTGGTCAACACCCACCACCACGGCGACCACACGTACGGCAACGGCGTCTTCGCCCCCGAGGCCCTGATCATCGGGCACGACAACGCGCGCACCGAGCAGCTCGCCGCCGGGCACCAGCTGGAGATGATCTGGCCGACGACCGACTTCGGCGCGATCGAGATCACCCCGCCCGACCTCACGTACAGCGACCGGACGACCCTCCACCTCGGCGGGACGGAGGTCCAGGTCATCCACCCGGGCGTCGCGCACACCACCGGGGACTCGATCGTGTGGCTGCCCCGCCAGCGGACCGTGTTCACCGGCGACCTGGTCTTCGCCGAGGGCACGCCGTTCCTGGCGATGGGCTCGCTGGCCGGTTCGCTGCGGGCGCTGGAGCTGCTGCGCGCGCTGGGCGCGGAGACCGTCGTACCGGGCCACGGGCCGCTGACGGACCCGTCCGCCTACGAGGCCACCGAGCGCTACCTGCAGTACGTGGCCGAACTCGCCCGGGAGGGCAGGGCGAAGGGGCTGACCCCGCTGGAGGTGGCGCGCGAGGCCGATCTCGGCGAGTTCGGGACGTGGCGGGAGAGCGAGCGGCTGGTGGCGAACCTGCACCGGGCGTACGCGGAGCTGGCCGGCGAGCCGGAAGGGGCGCCGCTGAACATACTGGCGGTGCTCCAGGACATGACCGTGATGAACGGCGGGACGCCGATCCTCTGCCACGCGTGACACGCGCGGCGCCGGCGTTCTGACCCGCTGTTCCGAGCCGCGGACGGGCCGGAGGATCCCCTCCGGCCCGTACTCGTGGGCCCTGCACACTGGACGACATACCGACTGGTCGGCATGATGTCTCTCGTTCGCTCGTCCTCGTCCACTCCGCACGGAGGTGCGCACCATGACCTCAGCGTCAGCGTCCGCTTCAGCCGGCCCCCGGGGCCTCGATCTGGAGCGGCTGCGCGGTCATCTCGACCGGGCGCGGCCGGGGCTCGTGGCCGGGGCGCTGCGCGGCCGGCTGATCGAAGGCGGCCGCTCGAACCTCACGTACGAGATCACCGACGGGACCGCCCGCTGGGTGGTGCGCCGCCCGCCGCTCGGTCACGTCCTGGCCACGGCGCACGACATGCGGCGCGAGCACCGGGTGATCCGGGCGCTGCACGGTACGGCCGTGCCGGTGCCCGAGCCGCTGCTGCTGTGCGAGGACGAGTCGGTCCTCGGGGCGCCGTTCTACGTCATGGAGTACGTGGACGGGGTGCCGTACCGGACGGCCGGACAGCTGGCCGCGATCGGCCCCGAGCGCACCCGGCGGGCGGTCCTGGGCCTGGTCGACACGCTGGTCGACCTGCACGCGGTGGACCCGGAGGCGGTGGGCCTGGGCGACTTCGGCCGGCCCGAGGGCTTCCTCGACCGGCAGCTGCGCCGCTGGGGCAAGCAGCTCGCGGCCTCCCGGGGGCGCGAACTCGCGGGCATCGACGAGCTGCACGGCGCGCTCGGCCGCGCCCTGCCCGACTCCCCCGCCCCGACCGTCGTGCACGGCGACTTCCGGCTGGACAACGTACTGATCGGCGGTCCGGACGACACGATCCGGGCGGTGCTGGACTGGGAGATGTCCACGCTCGGCGATCCGCTGACCGACCTCGGACTGCTGGTGATGTACAGCTCGGACCTGGGGCTGACCGACTCCCCGGTCAGCACGACGAGCGGCGCGCCCGGCCATCCGGCGCCGGCCGAGCTGATCGAGCGGTACGCCGCCCGCTCCGGCCGGGACACCGGCGCGATCGCCTGGTACACGGCCTTCGCCTGGTTCAAGCTCGCGGTGATCCTCGAAGGCATCCACTACCGCTACACGCTCGGGCAGACGGTGGGCGCGGGCTTCGACCGGATCGGCGAGCTGGTCCCGGTCTTCATCGAGCACGGTCTGACCACCCTCCAAGAACCGCAGGAAGGCTGAGGCACACCCATGGACTTCGCATTCGACGCCCGGACCGAGGAACTCCGCGAGCGGCTGCTCGCGTTCATGGACGAGTACGTGTACCCGGCGGAGCCCGTCGCCGCCGAGCAGCGCGCGCGGCTGGCCTCGCCCTGGGACACCCCGGCCGTCTTCGGTGAACTGAAGGCCGAGGCGCGCCGTCAGGGCCTGTGGAACCTGTTCTTTGCAGACCAGCACAGCCTGCCGGACGCGGAGCGCGGCGCCGGGCTGACCAACCTCCAGTACGCCCCGCTCGCCGAGATCACCGGCCGCAGCCCGCACCTGGCGCCGATGGCGACCAACTGCGCGGCTCCGGACACCGGGAACATGGAGCTGCTCGCGCAGTTCGGCAACGAGGAGCAGAAGAAGCAGTGGCTCGAGCCGCTGCTGGCCGGCGAGATCCGGTCCGCCTTCGCGATGACCGAGCCCGAGGTGGCCTCCTCGGACGCGACGAACATCGAGACCCGGATCGAGCGCTCGGCGAGCGGTGACGAGTACGTCGTCACCGGCCGCAAGTGGTTCATCTCCGGCGCCATGAACCCGGACTGCAAGATCTTCATCGTCATGGGCAAGACGGACCCGGAAGGCGCCGATCCGCGCCGCCAGCAGTCGATGATCCTGGTCCCGCGCGACACCCCGGGCGTCGAGGTACGCCGGGCGATGACGGTGTACGGGTACGAGGACCACGACCACGGCGGCCACGCCGAGGTGGTCTTCGACGGGGTCCGGGTCCCGGCCGCGAACCTGATCGGCGAGGAGGGCACCGGCTTCGCGATCGCCCAGGCCCGGCTCGGCCCGGGCCGGATCCACCACTGCATGCGGCTGATCGGCATGGCGGAGCGGGCCATCGAGCTGATGTGCCGGCGCGCGGTGGGCCGTACGGCCTTCGGCAAGGAGCTGGCCGCGCAGGGCGTCGTACAGAACTGGATCGCGGACGCCCGGGTCACGGTGGAGCAGCTGCGCCTGCTGGTCCTGAAGACTGCCTGGCTGATGGACACGGTCGGCAACCGGGGTGCGCACACCGAGATCCAGGCCATCAAGATCGCAACCCCGCGGGCGGTGGTGCGGATCCTGGACGACGCGGTGCAGCTGCACGGCGCGGGCGGGGTGAGCCAGGACTTCCCGCTGGCCGAACTGTGGGCGGCGGCACGGACGTTGCGGCTGGCGGACGGTCCGGACGAGGTGCACCAGCGTTCGCTGGCGCACCGGGAGCTGAAGAAGTACGCGGGCCGCTCGTGAACGTGTGGGAATCGTGCAGGAGTTCGCGTGAACTCATGTGCGACGTGAAGGCGATGCGGGGGAGCTTTTAAGAAACCTTGTTGAACAACCCCGAACCGCCGGTACGTTCTTGATTTGCGCCTGTCAATCGGAACAGGGTTCTCCAGAACGTTTGACGCCCCACACGTCAGCAAGAGGAGAACTCTCCAGATGGCAACTCACAAGCGCTCGCGCACTTTCCGGTACGCGGCGGTCGGCACGGGAGTCGCCGCCGCGGCCGCCGTGGCCCTGATCGCCAGCCCCTTAGCGGGTGCGGCGACACCGGCCGAGGGCACGGTGTACGGACTGGGCGCACCCGGTGCGATCAGCGGTAGCTACGTCGTCATCCTCGACGCATCCACGAACAAGGAACAGCTGGCCAAGAAGTACGGCGGCGAGCTGAAGCGCACGTACAGCTCCGGGGTCAACGGCTTCTCGGCCTCGGGCCTGAGCGAGACCGAGGCCAAGCGGCTCGCCGCGGACCCGGCCGTCGGCAAGGTCGTGCAGAACAAGAAGTTCACCATCAACGCCACGCAGGACAACCCGCCTTCATGGGGTCTGGACCGGATCGACCAGACGGCCAAGGCGGGCGACAAGAAGTACAACTACCCCGACAGCGCCGGCGAGGGCGTGACGGCGTACGTCATCGACACCGGGATACGCACGACGCACAAGGACTTCGGCGGCCGCGCGACGTCCGGCTTCGACGCGGTGGACAACGACGACAAGGCCGACGACGGCAACGGCCACGGCACGCACGTCGCGGGCACCATAGCCGGGACCGCGCACGGCGTCGCCAAGAAGGCGAAGCTGGTCGCGGTGCGGGTGCTGGACGACAACGGCTCCGGCACCACCGAGCAGGTGGTCGCCGGGATCGACTGGGTCACCCAGCACCACTCGGGGCCCTCGGTGGCCAACATGAGCCTGGGCGGCGGCGCGGACGAGGCGCTGGACGAGGCGGTGCGCCGGGCCATCGCCTCGGGCGTCACCTTCGCCGTGGCGGCGGGCAACGAGTCGGCCGACGCCGGACAGGGCTCCCCCTCGCGGGTTCCGGAGGCGATCACCGTGGCGTCGAGCACCATCGACGACGAGCAGTCCTCGTTCTCGAACTTCGGCTCCGTGGTGGACCTGTACGCGCCGGGTTCGGACATCACGTCCGACTGGAACGACAGCGACACCGGTACGAAGACCATCTCGGGCACCTCCATGGCCACCCCGCACGTGGTGGGCGCCGCGGCGGTCTACCTGGCCGGGCACCCGTCCGCGACCCCGGCGCAGACGGCCGCGGCGCTGACGGCCGCGGCCACGGCGGGCGCGGTGAGCAACCCGTCGCCGGGCACGGCGAACAAGCTGCTGAAGGTGGCCCCGTAACGGGTGACCTGACGCCCTGACCGCTCTCCTACGGTCGCAGCGCGCGCAGCAGCAGGTCGGCGAGGTGATCGGCGACCTGCTGCGGCGTGAGCGGGCCGTCCGTGCGGTACCAGGTGGACAGGTGGTGGACGGAGCCGAAGTGGTAGTCCACCACCAGGTCCGCGGGCGTGGCGGTGGAGAACACTCCGGTGCGCTGGCCTTCCTCGACCAGCGCCCGGAAGCGCTCGTGGTAGCGCCGGCGCTCCGCCCGCACCTGCTTGAACTTCTCCGGGCTGAGCTGGTGCATCGACCGGAAGAAGATGGCCGCGTCGTCGAGGTTCTCGATGGTGGTGACCACCACGTCGGCGGCCGCGGCGCGCAGCCGTTCCTCGACCGGGGCATCGGAATCGGCCACCGCGTCCAGGCGCTGCTGCTGGAGGCGCAGCATCCGCGAGTACACCTCGTGCAGCAGGTCGTCCTTGGATCCGAAATAGTGGTAGAGCGCACCCTTGGTGACCCCGGCCGCCTCGACGATCTCCTGTACGGAGGTGCGGTCGTAGCCGCGCTCGGCGAACAGCCGGGTGGCGACGGCCAGCAGCCGCTGCGGCACCGGGGCTTCGTGCGTGCCTTCGGGCTCCGTGGTCCTGGCAGCCATGGCGCTGACCTTCCCTTCCCTGTTCTCTGGTCGTACGACCGGCCGTACGGACCGGCCGTACACACCAGCCGTACGACCTGCTGTACGACCGTACGACTCTTTTCAGCCGCGGTCGCGCAGTTCCCGTCGCAGGATCTTGCCACTCGTCGTCTTCGGCAGGACAGGCAGGATCTCCACTTGCCGCGGGTATTTGTACGCGGCGATGCGCGCGGCGCAGTACGCGGACAGCTCCTCCGGCAGCGCCGAGGTGCCGGGACGCAGGCTCACGTACGCCTTCACGCTCTCCCCGCGGTACGGGTCCGGGACGCCGACCACGGCCGCCTCGCGCACGGCGGGGTGGGTGTAGAGCACGTCCTCTACCTCGCGCGGCCAGACCTTGAACCCGGAGGCGTTGATCATGTCTTTCTTGCGGTCGACGACGTAGAGCCAGCCGTCCGCGTCCATGAACCCGACGTCGCCGGTACGCAGTTCGCCTTCCGGGAAGGCCTTGGCGGTGTCCGCCGGCAGCCCCCAGTAGCCGGGGACGACCTGGGGCCCGCGGACGGCTATCTCGCCGGTCTCGCCGAAGGGCACCTCGCCGCCCTGCTCGTCCAGGATCCGTACGAGCGTGTCCGCGCCCGGCAGGCCCACGGAGAGGGTGCCGGAGGCGGGGTCCACCGGGGCTTCGAGGTGCACGGGCACGGAGGCGCAGGGCGCGGTGCACTCGGTGAGGCCGTAGCCGTTGCGCAGGTAGAAGCCGAAGGCGGCGCGGAGGCGTTCGACGAGGGCGGGCGGGAGCGGGGCCCCGCCGGAGGAGATCACCTGGAACGAGGCGAAGTGGTCCGGGGCGACCTCGGGGTGGGCGGCGAGGGCCATGAAGGCGGTGGCCGGACCGACGGTGTAGGCGGGGCGGTGCTCAAGGAAGGCGTCGAGGACGACGCCGGCGTCGAAGCGGTGGGCGAGGACGAGGGTGCCGGCGTTGGCGAAGCAGGCGCCGAGCTCGCAGACCATGCCGGTGATGTGGAACAGGGGCGCGAGGGCGAAGTACGCGGCGCCCTCGGGGAGCGGGTGCCCGGTGACCTGCCGTACGGCGTTGTGGGTGAGCGCGCCGTGCGGGTTCATGGCGCCCTTGGGGGTACCGCTGGTGCCGGAGGTGTAGCTGATGAGCGCGGTGTCGGCGGCGGTGAGGCCGGGGTCCGGCGGGGCGGGGTGGCCCTGGCGGGCCACGGCGGTGAGGTCGGCCGGGGCCACCCCGCGGGCCGGGGCCGGGATGCCGGGGCGTTCGGCGTCGGGGCGGGCGGGTCCGGGCTGCAGGGGTCCTGCCTTGGAGGGTCCGGCCTGTGGGTGCCGCTGCTGCGGGACCAGTCCGGCGATGCCTGCCTCCGGCGGGGCAGAGCCCGGCGCGGTCGGGTCCGGCGCGGCGGCGGAGCCCGGCTTGGCGGAGCCCGGCTTCGCGGAGCCCGGCTTCGCGGAGCCCGGCTTCGCGGAGCCCGGTTCCGCCGGGGCGAAGACGCGCGGGTCGTTCCGGGTCTGGAAGTCCCGGTCCGAGGCGGTCAGGGCGACCCGTACGGCCGTGCCGCGGACGGCCTCGGCCACGTACGCCGTCCACGCGCGGCCGTCGCAGACCAGCGCGGAAGCCCCCGAGTCCCGCAGGATGTGCCCGATCTCGCCCGCTTTGTACATGGGGTTGAGCGGGACGACCACCGCCCCGGCCTTCCAGGCGCCCAGGACGGCGAGCACGAAGTGCGGGGTGTTCTGCAGCATGACGGCGACCCGGTCCCCGCGGCGGATGCCGTGCACGGCGAGGTGGCCGGCGACGGAGTCGGAGAGCGCGTCGGTCTCCGCGTAGCCGATGCGGCCGTCGAAGTAGGCCAGCGCGGTGCGCTCCGGGGCCCGGGCGACGGCTTCGCGGAAGGCGTGCAGCACGCTGGGCGGCGGGGAGACGGGGGCGCGCTGGGCCGGGCCGAGCAGCCCGAGCCACGGCTTGGCGGCATAGCCCGAGGGCCGGGTCACCTGGTCTCCCACTTCTGCTGGAGGTGGTTCATGCTGCCGAGCCAGCGGTCCGGTTCGGTGGCGCGGGCGGCGTAGTAGTCCGCGACCTCGGGGTGCGGGAGGATCAAGAACCGGCCCTTCTCCATGCCGTCGAACAGTGCGTCCGCAACCGCTTCCGGCTCGATCGCGGTCGGCGTGAGGACGAGTTCGCCCGCCGAGCCCGCGGCCGTCAGCATGTCGGTGCGCACCCCCTGCGGGCAGATGGCATGGACCTGCACGCCGCGGTGGCGGTAGGTCAGCGAGAGCCACTCCGCGAAGGCGAGCGCACCGTGCTTGGTGACACTGTACGGCGCCGCCCCGATCATGGTCAGCAGCCCTGCGGCCGAGACGGTGGACACGAAGCGCCCGCTCCCGCGCTCCAGCCAGTCGGGCAGCAGCAGCCGGGCAGCGCGGACGTGCGCCATGACGTTGGTGTCCCAGGCCGCCTCCCACACGGCCTCGTCGGCGAACGCGTCGCCGCCCGAGGCGAGTCCGGCGTTCGCGCAGTAGACGTCCACCCGTCCGCCGAGCGCCTCGCGGGCCTGCGCCACGACGGCCGACGCATCGCCCGGGACCGCGATCGCCCGGGCACCGATCTCGCCCGCCACGGCGGCGGCCTTGGCGGCGTCGAGGTCGTTGACCACGACCGTGGCCCCCTCGGCGGCGAAGCGGTGGGCGAGGGCGGCGCCGATGCCGCCGCCCGCGCCGGTGACGACGACTCGCTGGTCCTGGTACGCGCTCACGGGGATCACCTTTCATGGCCGGATGCCGGGCAGACTAACCGGTCGGTATGTCGGGGTGGAAGAGGGCAGGCGCATAGCGTGGCCGGATGACGCTGTCACGACGGGGGCTGTTGGGGCTGGCGGGGACGACGGGGGCCTTGGGGACTCTTGGGGCGGTGGGCGCGGGGCCCGGCCGGGCCCCGGACCAGCCGGCGGAGGCAGCCGACCGGGTGCGCACGGGCTTCGAGCAGCTCGCCGCGGACGGCTACGCGGTGCTCGCCGGGCAGCGGATCGGGGTGGTCACCAACCCCACCGGGATCACCGCCGACGCCCGCCACCTGGTCGACGTACTGCATGCGGACGCCACGGTGAACCTGGTGGCGGTGTTCGGGCCGGAGCACGGGTTCCGCGGGACGGCGCAGGCGGGCGATTCGGAGGCGGCCGGGCGCGATCCGGCGACCGGGCTGCCGGTGTACGACACGTACGGCAAGAGCGGGCAGAAGCTCGCGGACGTGTTCACGGCGGCCGGGATCGACACCGTCGTCTTCGACATCCAGGACGTCGGGGCGCGCTTCTACACCTACATCTGGACCCTGTACGACTGCATGCGCGCGGCCGCACTGGCCGGCAAGACGGTGGTCGTACTGGACCGGCCGAACCCGGTGGGCGGCCGGCGGGCCGCCGGGCCCGTACTGGAGCGCGCGTACGCGAGCGGCGTGGGCCGGGAGCCGATCGCGCTCGCGCACGGGATGACGGTGGCCGAGCTGGCCCTGCTGTTCAACGGGGAGTTCCTGGCCGCGCAGCCGGTCAGGCTGAGCACTGTACGGATGACCGGGTGGCGGCGGGACTCCTTCTTCGGGGCGACCGGACTGCCCTGGGTGCCGCCGAGCCCGAACGTGCCGACGCCGGACACGGCCCTCGCGTACGCCGGCACCTGCCTGTTCGAGGGCACCAACCTGTCGGAGGGGCGCGGTACGACCACGCCGTTCGAGGTGGTCGGCGCGGAGGGCGTGGACCGGCGGTGGGCGGAGGCGGCCCAGGCGCTGGGGCTGCCCGGTGTGTGGTTCCGGGAGGCCTACTTCACGCCGACGTTCTCCAAGTTCGCCGGGAAGGTGTGCGGCGGGGTCCGGCTGATCGTGCACGACCGGGCGGCCTTCGATCCGGTACGGGCCGGGATCGGGCTGCTGATGACCGCGAAGCGGACGTGGAGCGGTTTCGCGTGGCGCACGGACCACTGGATCGACCAGCTGACCGGCTCGGACCGGGTCCGGAAGATGGTGGACGCGGGGGCGGGGGTCGAGGAGATCGCGGCCGACTGGGCGGCGGGGCTGGAGCGGTTCGAGGCGGTGCGGGGGCGGTACCTGCTGTACCCGTGAACCCGCGTGAATCCGCGTGAATCCGCGTGAATCCGTGGGCGGCAGGGGTCTGGCCGGGTAGGGGCGGCAGCAGGATGCTGGACGGCACCGGAGAGACGGCGCGGAGGGGGACCTCATGTCGGATGCAACGGCGTCGAGTGGCGGGATCGGGGTCGGTCCGTACGCGGAGCTGACCTTCGACTCCGACGGGGACGTGGACCGGAGCACGCAGGACGCGGTGGCCGCGCTGGAGGCCACCGATCTGCTGGTCTTCGCGCACGGCTGGAACAGCGACCGGTCGACGTCGATCCGGCTCTTCGACCGCTTCTACGCGCCCTTCCCGGGACTGGTGGGGCCGGGGGTCCGGCTGGGGTACGTGGGTGTCGTCTGGCCCTCGATCCGGTTCTCGGACGAGCCGATTCCGGACTTCGACCCCCACGCCACGCTCGCCGAGCCGAGCCACGGGACGGCGCTGGACCCCGCCACGCTGCGGGCGCTCGGGGAGTTCTGGCCGGGTCGGGTGGCGGAGCTGGACCGGGTCGCCGAACTGCTGGAGGACCGGCCGGAGTCGGCGGCCGCGTTCACCGAATTCGGCGCGCTGGTACGGGAGCTGGCGGGGGTGGATGCGGTGGACACAGCCGATCCGGCGGAGGCGTCCGACGCGACCGCCTCGGGTGTCGCGGGTGGCGCAGCCGTCACGGCCGTCGCGGTCCCTGCCGTGCGGGACGTGCCCGCCGTCTTCACGCACGACGTGCTGGAGGTGTGCCGTGCCTTCACCGAAGGGCTGATCGAGGCGGGCGCCCTGCCCGGAGGCGCCGCCGAGCCCGGCTTCTCCGTCGGCGGCGGCCTGCGCGCGCTGTGGAACGGCGCCAAGGAGCTGCTGCGGCAGGCCACGTACTACCAGATGAAGAAGCGGGCCGGGGTCGTCGGCGAGCGCGGCCTCGGCCCGGTACTGGCCGAACTGGCGGGCCACCGCCCGGCCCTGCGGATCCATCTGATCGGCCACAGCTTCGGGGCCCGGGTGGTGTCCTTCGCGCTGCGCGCGGTGCCGGACGGGGCCCGGTACGTGAAATCGGCGACCCTGCTCCAAGGGGCCTTCTCCCACTACGCCTTCGCCGACCGGCTCCCCCACGACAAGGGCAGCGGCGGGGCGCTGCGCGGGATGCAGCGCAGGGTCGACGGCCCGGTGCTCGCCTGCCACTCCCCGTACGATTCGGCCCTCAAGGTCTTCTATCCGCTGGCCTCCCGGATGGCAGGGGATTCGGCCGGTCTGCTCGGTTTCGACGAGCGGTGGGGCGCGATCGGTCACGACGGGGTGCAGGCGGTGCCGGGCGCGCCGCGGATCAGCCTCGACACCGCCTTGCGCGAGGGGGTTCCGGAGGCCGGTTGCGTCAGTGTGGACACCGGGTCCGTGGTGCGGCGCGGCGGTCCGCCCTCGGGGGCGCACAGCGACATCTGCCACGAGGAGCTGGCCCGGCTCGTGGTTGCTGCGGGGCGCATGGGGCGCTGAGTTCCGGCCATGTGCCACCCGCACGCCTCGACCGCCCCCGCATGCGCCCGCAGCTGACCGGGCATGTTGGGCACATCTCACGGTGCGTCGTCGTTCGACGTAATACGACGCCCCCCGGTGCGGGCGTGGGCGCGACGGAGGTGAAGGTGTCATGGCGGGATTCCGAAGTCTGGCGTACCAGGTGCGGGACGCACGCAATGACCGTGCCCTGCGGCGCCACTCGCTGCGCCGCTGCCTGGAGCGGTTCGCTCCGTACGGGCACCGGGCGACGTGGTGGCATCTGTGCGACCGGCACGGGATCGCCCCCGAGGACCGGGGGGCCGATCCGCTGCGGCTGGTCGCGGCGTTGGAGGAGCTGGAGGAGGCGCGGGCGGTGTGGCTGGAGTACGAGCGCCAGTTCGCGGAGCGGCGCCGGCGGGAGAAGTACCACGGGCTGCGCCGCCCGGAGTGGGCGTGGGGCGGCAGCGGGGATGCGGTGGTGCGGTGCGCCGATCCGGGGGTGCGGCCCGACGGGACGCTGGGCGAGGTGCTGCGGCGGCTGGTCACGGCACTGGAGTCGGAGCCGGGGACGGGGTGCCCGGTCTGCGGGGAGCAGGAGCTGCGCTGGCCCGCGCACGTGCCGGGGCAGAGACGCAGGCCCCGCGCGGGGCATGGCAACTGGGAGGGGGCGTGGGCCTGGGACGGGCCGGTGTGCGCGGGCTGCGGGATCGTCGTGCCGCGGCCGGCGCTGGCGGGCTCGGCCACGGATCCGGCTTCGGCGGGGGCGGCATGAGCCTGCGGGGGCTTCGGGTGTCGGCGCCGGTGTCGGTGTCGGTGTCGGTGTCGCTGAACGGCGGGCGCACTGCCGCCGACGGCGGTGCCGTGCCCCTGTCCCCGCCGGACGTGGTGGAGTCGGCCCTGGGGGCGGTCGCCGCCGGGGCCGGGGAGGTGCTGGTCCATCCGCGGACCCCGTGCGGCCGGGAGAGCCTGTCGCCCCGGGTCGTCGGGCCGCTGCTGGAGGCGGTGCGGGGCGCGGGGGTCTCCGTACCGCTTTCGGTGTCCGCGGGCATCGGGGCCGAGCCGGATCCGGCGGGGCGGCTGGAGCGGGTCCGGTCGTGGACGGTGCTGCCGGACCGGGCGGTGGTGCATTTCGCGGAGCCGGGGGCCGAGGAGCTGGCCGAGGCCCTGCTGGCGCGGGGCGTGGCGGTGGACGCGATGGTTCCGCTGGGCGGGGAGGGCGCCGGGCCAGGGGCTGAGCCAGGGGCGGTGGAGCCGGCTCCGGGTGCGCTTGCGCGGTTCCTGGCCTGGCCGGTACGGGACCCTGCGCGGATCCGGCTGGCGGTGGAGCTGGCGGTGGCCGATCCGGCGCTGGTGGCGGGGCTGCGGTGGCTGCCGCCGGTGCCGCTGCTGCTGTTCGGGCGGGAGACCGCCGCCTGGCCGGTGCTTCGGCTGGCCGCGCGGTGCGGTGCGGGCGCACGGATCGGCGTGGGCGACGTACTGCACCTGCCGGACGGGCGGCGGGCGCGCTCGAATGCCGAGCTGGTGTCGGCGGCCCTCGAGGCGGCCGGTACGGAGAACGCCGCTACAGCCTGGAGCCGGTGAGCTGGTCGCCGAACTTGTCGTCCGGGTTGGACAGGGCGCAGTTCTTCAGCGAGAGGCAGCCGCAGCCGATGCAGTCGGACAAGTGGTCGCGCAGGCGCATCAGCCGGGTGATCCGCTGGTCGAGCTCGGCGCTCCAGGCCTCCGAAAGCCGGGCCCAGTCTTCGCGGTTGGGCGTGCGCTCCTCGGGGAGCTGGGCGAGTGCGTCGCGGATGGCGGCGAGCGGGATGCCGACGCGCTGGGCGGCGCGTACGAAGGCCACCCGGCGCAGTGCGTCGCGGCTGTAGCGGCGCTGGTTTCCGGCGGTGCGACGGCTGCTGATCAGGCCCTTGGTCTCGTAGAAGTGCAGCGCGGAGACGGCCGCCCCGCTGCGGGCGGACAGCTGGCCGACGGTGAGCTCGTGGATTTTCTCGGGAATCTTCGGCACGACGCCGAGGGTAGTCGGCCGGGCCGACATTCGTTGACAGACGTGTCGTTGACAGATACATGCAGCCCCAGCATGCTGAGCAGCGCTGAGCAAGCGCTTATTCGCCAGGGAGAGGGAGACGCATGGCCGAGCCGAGGATCTTCACGTCCGCCGAGGAGCTGCACGCAGGGATCGGGGAAACGCTCGGTCCGAGCGGCTGGCTGGAGGTCGACCAGAAGCGGATCGACCTGTTCGCCGATGCCACCGGCGACCACCAGTGGATCCACGTGGACCCGGAGCGGGCCGCGGGCGGACCCTTCGGCTCCACCATCGCCCACGGCTATCTCACCCTGTCGCTGCTGCCGAGCCTGGTGCCGCAGGTCATGCAAGTCGAGGGCATGAAGATGGGCATCAACTACGGCACGAACAAGGTGCGTTTCCCGGCGCCGGTGCCGGTCGGCTCCCGGCTGCGCGCCACCGTCGTGATCACGGAAGTCACGGAGGCGGGCGGCGGCGTCCAGGTCGCGGCGACGGTCACGGTCGAGCGCGAGGACGGCGACAAGCCGGTGTGCGTGGCGGAGTCGGTGTCCCGCTACTACTTCTGAGGCGTTGCGAAGGCGGGAGCGTCAGGGGCCGCGCCCACCATGCGCAGGACGAGGTCGGCGTAGAGCGCGCCGACCTCGTCGGGCGTACGGTGGCCGGCCGTGCTGAACCAGCGGGCCACGTCGATGCACAGGGACAGGACGGCCAGGGTGGTGCCGGGGACGTCCGGCACATCGAACTCCCCCGCCGCGACCCCGTCGGCGAGGATGCGGCGCACGGCGGCATCGCTCTGCCGGCGCAGTGCCACGATCTCGGAGCGGTGCTCCGGAGCGAGAGCGTCGAGCTCGTACTGGACCACGCGAGCAGTGGTGTGGTGTGCGGCGTGCCACAGCACGAACGACCGTACGGCGGCGTCGAGCCGTTCGGCGGCCGAGCCCGGGCCGCAAGCGGCGGTCTCCAGGATCTCGAGCGCCTTGTCGTGGCCGATCCGGCTGATCCGGTGGAGCAGCTCTTCCTTGGTCTTGTAGTGGATGTAGAGCGCGGCCGGGCTCATCCCGGCCCGCCCTGCGATGTCACGCGTGGTGGTGGCGTGGTACCCGCGCTCCGCGAACGCTTCGACGGCGGCGACGAGCAGCCGCCGCGCGGCGTCGGGGGTGACCTCCGACCACGGCCGGTAGCCGCCGGTCGTCTCCTCCACGCTGTCCATCGCTCGCTCACCCTCTTCGTCCTGTGGAAGGAACACCCTACCGGAGGGTGAGCAAGCGCTTAGCGGACTTCGGCGACAGAGCGGCCGGCACTCAGACCTTCGGCTGGAAGGGGTCGTAGTCGGCCATGATCTTCTCCATCCGGGCCTGGTCGACCCGGCTGACGATCTGGGTGAGCTCCTGGCGGTCGCGGATCACCTTGGCGAGGGTGAAGGCCGAGGTGGTGAGGTAGAGGACGGCGATACCGAGGAAGGCGCGGACCCAGCCGTCCACCTGGAGGTTGTAGATTCCCAGGGCCACGGCGCAGATCGCGATGCCGAAGGACGCGACGGCCTGGCCGTAGTACGCCGTCGAGTTGCGCTGCTTGACCGGTGTCTCGTTCATGGACCCAGCATCGGGCGGCGTGACCGGAGCCACATCCGCACACGTACTCAGATGCGTACTCAGAACGCATGACGCAGGAGTCAGAAGGCGGAGACGCCGGTGCGGGCGCGGCCGATGAGCAGCTTCTGGATCTGGCTCGTGCCCTCGTACAGGGTCATCACCCGGGCGTCGCGCAGCAGCTTGCCGGCCGGGTACTCGTCGATGTAGCCGTAACCGCCGTGCACCTGGAGGGCGTTGCTCGCGGCGCGCACGGCGGCCTCGGAGGCGAAGAGCTTGGCGGTGGAGGACTCGGTGGCGAAGGGCTGCCCGCGGTCGACGAGGTCGGCCACCCGCCAGGTCAGCAGCCGGGCCGCGTCCACGTCGACCGAGATGTCGGCGATCAGCTCCTGGACCAGCTGGTGGTGGGCGATCGGCTTGCCGAACTGCTCGCGCTGGGCGGCGTACGAGACGGCGGCGTCCAGCGCCGCCTGAGCGATGCCGACGCACCCGGCGGCGACCGACATCCGGCCCTTGGCGAGGGCCGACATGGCCACGGAGAAACCCTTGCCCTCGGGGCCGACCATCGCGGATGCGGGGACCCGGACGCCGTCGAGGACGAGTTCCGCGGTGGCCTGGCCGCGCAGGCCGAGCTTGCCGTGTATCTCGCGCCGGGTCAGGCCGGGGGTACCGGTGGGGACGAGGAACGCGGAGATCCCGCGGTGGCCGGGCTCGTCGCCGGTGCGGGCGAAGAGGAGGACCACGTCGGCCCAGGTGCCGTTGGTGATGAACATCTTGCTGCCGCTGATCACGTACGCATCCCCCTCGCGCACGGCGCGGGTGGTGAGGCTGCCGGCGTCGGAGCCGGTGCCGGGCTCGGTCAGCCCGAAGCAGCCGAGTGCGTCGCCCGAGCAGAGGCGGGGCAGCCAGGAGCGTTTCTGCTCCTCGGTCCCCCAGGCGGCGAGGGTCTTGGCGACCAGGCCGAGGGAGACGGAGACGATGCCGCGCACGGCCGAGTCGCCGCGGCCGAGCTCCTCGGTGACGAGGACGTAGGCGAGGTGGTCGCCGCCCGAGCCGCCGTACTCCTCGGGGACGGTCAGCCCGAGGAAGCCGAGATCGCCGAGCTTCTTCACGATGGCCCGGTCCACGCTCTCGGCGCGGTCCCACTCGGCGGCGTACGGGACGATCTCGCGCTCGGTGAACTCGCGGGCGAGCCGGCGTACGGCCTCCTGCTCCTCGCTCAGCTCCAGGTTCACCGGGCACCTCCGGGTGTGGCGGCGTGGACCGGCACACGTTAACTAGCACCGGTAGTTTATGGCGGGCAGGCCCTACTATGTGGCGCATGGCCAGACCGCGCAAGCCCCTCCTCAGCCGAGACCGCATCGTGGAGGCGGCGGGCGCGCTGGTGGACGCGGAGGGGCTGGAGGCGGTTTCGACGCGGCGGCTGGCGGCCGCGCTGGGGGTCAGCGGACCCTCCCTCTACAACCACTTCCGCACGAAGGACGAGATCCTGGACGCGGTCGCGGACGCGGTGAGCGCGCGGGTGGACTTGTCGATGTTCGAGCCGGGGGCGGGCCGGGACTGGCAGGCCGCCCTGCGCGACTGGGCGCAGTCGTACCGGGACGCGCTGTCCGACCATCCGAACATCGTGCCGGTGCTGGCGCGCGGCCCGGGCCGGCGCCCGGCCGGACTGAGGCTGGCGGACGCCGTGTTCGGCGCGATGACGGCCGCAGGATGGCCCCCGGCGCAGGCGACCCGGATCGGCGCGCTCATGCGGTACTTCATCCTGGGCTCGGCGGTAGGCTCCTTCGCCCGGGGTTTCGTGGACGACGAGGCGGCGTACGACCCGTCGGACTACCCCCACCTGGGCCAGGCCCACCTGCTGGCCGAGCGTCAGCGCGAGGTGGACGAGGGCGCGTTCGAGACCGGCCTGGCCGCCTTGCTGGACGGGCTGGCCCTCCAGTACGAGGCGCTGTCCGAGGCCTGAACGGCCCACCGCCGGCGCACCAGCGGTGAGCCGGTGAGCCGGCGGTGAGCGTGCGGTGAGCCGCCGCCGCGACTGTTGCCCCATCGCCGGATCCACCGAGGACCGGCCGCCGGGCAAGGGGCAGGACCATGGGGATGGACACGGGCATGGGCACGGGCACGGGCACGGGCACGCTGAACGGCAAGACGGCGCTGGTGACGGGCGGTTCGCGCGGGATCGGCCGGGCGGCCGGTGTGGCAACGGCACCGGGCGGCGGCCGAGCAGGCGCTGGCCGCCGCATGGTCGGGTGCCCGTCCGGCCCGCTATCCCATCGGCCTGTTCCTCTGGATGATGCGGAACGCGGCCGAGGCCGACGCGCAGAGCGCCTTCGCACTCGTCTCGGCCCAGCGCGACTGCCCCGAACCGTGGGCGCGGGCCACGGCCCGGTACGTGTCGGGCTTCGGGCCCCTCGGTGAGGGGGACACCGCCCTGGCCGAGGAGACCTTCGGCGCCGCCGCCCAAGGGTTCCGCGAGCTCGGTGACCGCTGGGGCACCGCCCTGGCCCTGGATGCCCTCGCCGGCATGGCGGGCGGGCGCGGTGACCACGTACGGGCCGTCGCGCTCACCGACGAGGCCCTCGCGCTCACCGGGCAGCTCGGCGCCCTGGAGGACAGCGCCGACCTGCTCGTCAACCGGGCCGACCAGCGCGTCGGCGAGAACCCGGCGTCGGCCCGCGCCGACTATGCGGAGGCCGCCGTGCTCGCCCGCCGCGCCGGCAGCCCCACCGGCCTGGCGGCGGCGCTGCGCGGACTGGCCGACATGGCCCTGCTGGACGGGGACCCGGCCGACGCGGAGCGGCTGTACGAGGAGGCTCTGGAGCGGGCCGACCCGCACTGGGTCAAGAGCGTCGGCACCCGGGTCCGTACGCTCGTCGGCCTCGGCCGCATCGCCGAGTCGCGCGGCGACCGTGCAGCGGCCCGGACCCGCTACCGGGAGGCCGCCGAGGCAGCGCTGAGGACCGGGGCCGACACCCCGGAAGCGCTCCGCCTGCTGGGCCTGCCCGCGGACGTCGCAGAACGCGTCGTCGAGGCGGTGAGCACGCGGTGAGCCCGTGGTGAGCCCTGCCGTGGAAGCTCACCGGCATGGACACCACAGAGACGAAGAACCTCAGCGTACTGATCTCCGGCGCCTCCGTCGCCGGCCCCGCGCTCGCCCACTGGCTCCACCGGTACGGCTTCACCACCACGATCGTGGAACGCGCGCCCGCCCTCCGCGACGGGGGCTACGCCGTCGACTTCCGCGGCGAGGCCCATCTGTCGGTCCTCCGCGGCATGGGCATCCTGGACGCCGTCGAACGGGCCCGGACCGGTATGGGCTCCATGGCGTACGTCAACAGCGCGGGCAGGCCGCAAGCGCAGCTGCCCGCCGACCTGTTCGCCGGAGACGTCGAGATCCTCCGCGGCGACCTGGCGCGGATCCTCTACGATGCGACCGCGGCGCACACCGAGTACGTCTTCGGAGACTCCGTCACCTCGCTCACCGAGGACGCCGAGGGCGTGACCGTCACCTTCGAGCGCGGCGCGCCGCGCCGGTTCGACCTGGTGATCGGCGCGGACGGGCTGCATTCCACCACCCGCCGCCTGGCGTTCGGCCCGGAGGAGCAGTTCGTACGGCACCTCGGTGTCCACTGCGCGATCTTCACCACGGCCAACCGGCTCGGGCTCGACCACACCGGACACGCCTACCGCACGGCAGGCAGGCTCGTCGCGATGTACAGCGCCCGCCACAACACCGAGGCCAAGGCCGTCTTCTACTTCGCCTCCCCGCTCCTGGACCTCGACCGGCGCGAGGTCGCGCGGCAGCAGGCCGTCCTCGCCGAGCAGTTCGCGGGCAACGGGTGGGAGAGCGACCGGCTGCTGGAGGACATGCGGTACGCGCCCGACTTCTACTTCGACTCGGTCGGGCAGGTCCGCACGGACTCCTGGAGCCGCGGCCGGATCGCCCTGCTCGGCGACGCCGCCCACTGCCCCTCGTCCCTGTCCGGCATGGGTACGGGACTCGCCCTGGTCGGCGCGTACGTGCTGGCCGGCGAGCTGGCCGCGGCGCGCGGAGACCACCGTGCCGCGTTCGCCCGCTACGAGGACGAACTGCGGGAGTACGCGGCGGGCTGCCAGAAGATGGGCGACGGCGTCGCCAGGCTCATGGTTCCCGGGAGCCGCCTGATGGCCACGCTCCTCAACCGCTACTACAAGGTCATGCCGTATCTGCCGGGGAAGGACATGGCGGCCAGGATCGCCCGCAGGACCGCCGAGGACATCACGCTGCGGGACTACAGCGAGTGGGACCGGCTCGGGCCGCGGAACCCCGCCCTCCCGAAGGCGGGCGGGTGAGAGTTCCGCGGCGACGCTGTGCGGTGTCCTACGGCTGGAAGACGACCAGCGAGCGGCCGCCCTTGCCGGCGAGCATCGCGTCGAAGGCGGCCGGTATGCCGTCGAGGGTGATGCGGTCGGTGACCAGGGAGCCGAGGTCGAGGCGGCCCGCGCGGACGTGGTCCGCGATCACCGGGAGGTCGCGGGCGGGGTCGCTGTTCCCGTAGACACAGCCGGTGAGGGTACGGGCGAAGTGGAAGATCTCCAGGGCGTGGAAGGTGATCTGCTGCTCCTTGCCGCCGATGCCGACGACCGTGGTGCGGCCGCCGCGGCGGGTGGAGTCCCAGGCTCCTCGGATGGACTGCGCCCGGCCGACGCACTCGACGGCGACGTCGGCGCCCTGGCCGCCGGTGAGGGCCCGGATCTGCTTGGCGGTGGTGTCGGAGGCGAGGACGAAGTCGGTGGCCCCGGCCGCGCGCGCCAGCTCCTCCTTGGCCGCAGAGACGTCGACGGCCACGATCGGGCCCGCTTCGGCAATCCGCGCGGCCTGGAGGGCCGCCAGGCCGACGCCGCCGACGCCGAAGACGGCGACGGACTCACCGGGGCGGACCCGGGCGCTGTTGCGGACGGCGCCGTAGCCGGTGAGCACCGCGCAGCCGAGCAGGGCGGCCTCGGCGAGCGGGATCCCGGCGGGCGCGGGCAGCACGCAGTTGGCCGCGACGACCGTCTCCTCGGCGAACGCGGCCACGTTCAGCCCCGGGTGCAGCGGCGTGCCCGCGGCGTCGTGGGCGTAGACCGCCCCGACCCCGGTGAGCGCGTTGGCGCAGAGCCAGACCTCGCCGATCGAGCAGTGGTGGCACTCCCCGCAGGACGGGGACCAGTTGAGCACCACGCCGTCGCCGGGGGCGACGTGCGTGACGTCCTCGCCGACGGCGAGGACCGTGCCCGAGCCCTCGTGGCCGAGGACGGCGGGGACGGGCACCCTCATGGTGCCGTCGGTGAGGGAGAGATCGGAGTGGCAGACACCGGCTGCGGCGAGCCGCACCCGGACCTGGCCGGGGCCGGGATCGGGCAGGACTATCTCCCGTATCTCCAGCGGGGCTCCGACGGCGGGCAGGATGGCGGCGCGGACCATGGTCGATTCCGTCTCTCGGGGCTCAGAACTGCAAGGACTTGGTCTGGAGGTACTCGGCCAGGCCGTGCGGGCCGAGCTCACGGCCGACGCCCGACTGCTTGTAGCCGCCGAAAGGCGCGAGCGGGTTGAAGCGGCCGCCGTTGATGTCCACCTGACCGGTGTCCATGCGCCGGGCGAAGGCGACGGCGGTCTCCTCGTCCGCCGCCCAGACCGCGCCGCCCAGCCCGTACACGGTGCCGTTGGCGATGCGCAGGGCGTCGTCCTGGTCCTCGTACGGGAGGATCGACAGCACCGGGCCGAAGATCTCCTCCTGCGCGATCGTCATCTCGGGCGTGACGTCGGCGAACACGGTCGGGGCGATGAAGTACCCGTGCTCGTGCGGCGCGTCGGGGCCGCCGGCGACGAGGCGCGCGCCTTCCTCGACGCCCTTGGCGATGTATCCGCGCACGCGGTCGCGCTGCTTGGCGTTGACGACCGGGCCGAGGCGGGTGCCCGGGTCGCGGGGGTCGCCGGAGGGGTACGAGGCGACGGCGGCGGCCGCGAGCGAGACGGCCTCCTCGTACTGGTCGCGGTGGACGAGCATCCGCGTGAGCGCGTTGCAGCTCTGGCCGGAGTTGTTCATGACGTGGCCCACGCCCGTCGCGACGGCCTTGGCGAGGTCGGCCCCGGGCAGGATGACATTGGCCGATTTTCCGCCGAGCTCGAGGGCGACGCGCTTGACGGCGGCACCAGCCGTGGCGCCGATCTGCTTGCCGACCGCGGTGGAGCCGGTGAAGGAGACGAGGTCGACCCCTTCGTGCGCGGCCAGCGCCTGGCCGGCGACCGGGCCGGTCCCGGTCACCAGGTTGAACACTCCGGCCGGGATGCCCGCCTCGTGCACGGCCTCGGCGAAGAGCTGTGCGGTCAGCGGGGTGTCCTCGGCCGGCTTGAGGACGAGGGTGCAGCCGGCGGCGAGAGCGGGTGCCACCTTGGCAACGATCTGGTGCAGCGGGTAGTTCCAGGGCGTGATGGCGCCGACGACACCGACCGGCTCCAGCAGCACGGTGGAGTTGCCGATCCGCTCCTCGAAGGCGTACGAGGCCACCAGCTCGGCGTACGAGGAGGACACCGCGATCGGCGCTCCCACCTGGACCATCTCCGAGAAGCCCCGCGGAGAGCCGAGTTCGGCGGTGATGATCTCGGCGAACTCGCTCTTGCGGGCGATCAGCACGTCACGCAGCGCCGCGATCAGGGCGGCCCGCTCGGCCGGAGCCGTGGCCGCCCAGCCGGGGAACGCGGCACGTGCCGCGCGTACGGCCGCGTCCACGTCTTCGGCGTTGCCGGCCGGCACCCCGCCGATGATCTGCTCATCGGCCGGGTTGACCACCTCGATCCGGTCGCGTCCGGCGGCGGTCCGCCACTCGCCGCCGATGTACATCCCGTCGTGGGCCTTCATGGCTTTCCTCCCGAGCACGCACGAGCGCGCAGAGACCTGACCTCGTTCGACCACCCTACAAACTAGCGTCGGTAGTTTTCGGCGCGCCAGGCGTGTCCGGGGTCAGATGATGCCGAAAAGCATCCCTGCCCCGAGGACGACGAGGGAGGTGAGGACCGCCCACTTCACCGTGAACCGGGTGTGGTCGCCGAACTCGACCCTGGCCATGCCGACCAGGACGTAGACGGCGGGAACCAGCGGGCTGGACATGTGCAGGGCCTGGCCGACCAGCGAGGCGCGGGCGATCTCGAGCGGGGAGACCCCGTGCGCGGCGCCGGCCTCGGCCAGGACCGGCAGGACGCCGAAGTAGAAGCCGTCGTTGGACATGAAGTAGGTGAGCGGCAGGCTGAGCAGGCCGGTGACCAGGGCCATGTGCGGACCCATGCCCTCCGGGATGGCGCCGACCAGCCAGTCGGCCATGTGCTTGACCATGCCGGTGCCGCTGAGGACTCCGGTGAAGACGGCGGCGGCGAAGACCATGCCGGCGACGTTGAGGACGTTGTCGGCGTGGGCGGCGATCCGGGCCTTCTGGTCGGGCATGTGCGGGAAGTTGACGGTGAGGGCGAGGGCCGCGCCCAGGAGGAAGAGCACGGGGATGGGCAGCAGCTCCATGATCATCGCGGCGAGGAGGGCCACGGTGAGGCCGGCGTTGAACCAGTAGAGGCGCGGGCGGAGGGTCGCACGGCGGGGATCGAGGCCCTGGAAACCGTCCTCCGGCGCGGCGGAGTCCGGCACTGGGCCGGAGTCGGAACCGGACCCGGTGCCCGTACCACCGGAGGCGGAGGCGGAGGCGGAGGCGGAGGCGGAGGCGGAGGCGGAGGCGGCGGACGGTTCGGCCAGGGCCGCGGTCCCACCCTCGGCGGACCCGGTGGCGGCGACGAGCAGCCGCTCCTCGGCGGGCTCAGCACTCTGCCCGGACACCTGCTCCACGTCGCCGGGGAGGACCAGCGTGCCGATCCGGCGGCGCTCCTTGAGCCCGAGGACGTACGCGAGGATGAACACGAAAACCAGGCCGACCGCGAGAGCGGGGATCATCGGGACGAAGATGTCGGAGGCGTCGAGCTTGAGGGCGGTGGCGGCACGGGCCGTGGGGCCGCCCCATGGCAGCGTGTTCATGACGCCGTTGGCGGTCGCGGCGACGCCCGTCATGACCACCAGGCTGAGGCCGAGCCGCTTGTAGAGCGGGTACATGGCCGAGACGGTGATCATGAAGGTGGTCGAGCCGTCGCCGTCGAGGGAGACGATCGCGGCGAGGACCGCGGTGCCGACGACGACCCGCACCGGGTCCGCCTTGCAGAAGCGCAGGATGCCGCGCACGATCGGGTCGAACAGGCCGACGTCGATCATCACGCCGAAGTAGACGATGGCGAACATCAGCATCGCGGCGGTCGGCGCGAGTTTGCCGACTCCGTCGATGACGTAGTCGCCGAGGTGGGCGCCCTTTCCTGCGAACACGCAGAACAGCGCGGGGATGAGGACGAGCGCCGCGATGGGCGACATTTTCTTCATCATGATCAGGACCAGGAAGGTGGCGATCATGGCGAAGCCGAGGAAGGTCAGCATGCAGGGAACGTAGGCGCCTCCTCCTTATGCCAACAAGACGTCGACGCCTGAGCAATACGAGCAAAACCCCAGCTCAGGGCAGGGGTGTCAGTTCGACGGGGAAGCCGTTGAGCACCGCCGTGCCGGACAGCGGGTCGAGCCGGGAGCCGTCGAGGAGCTGGTTGACGTTGACGCCGGGCGCGGCGGAGGCAACGGAGAGCCGGGCCCCGTCGCGGTCGTGGCCCCAGCCGTGCGGCAGGCTCACCACGCCGGTGCGGACGGCGTCGGTAACCTCGACGGGGACCTCCAGGCTGCCGCCGTCGGCGGTGATCCGGGCCAGGCCGCCCGTGGTGAGGCCGAGCCGGCCGGCGTCCTCCGGATGCACCTGGAGGGTGCAGCGGTTGGAACCTCCGGTGAGGGCCGGGACGTTGTGCAACCAGCTGTTGTTGGACCGCAGATGGCGGCGGCCCACGAGCACCAGGGCGGCGGGGCGCTCGGCGAGCGCCGCGTGCAGCCTGGGGAGCTCGGCCGTGATCGGGTCCGGGAGCAGCTCGATCCTGCCGCTGCGCGTCCTCAGTACGCCCGGGAGCCGGGGCCGCAGCGGGCCCAGGTCGATGCCGTGCGGGTGCGCGAGCAGCCGCTCCAGGCTGAGTCCCTCGCTCGCGCCTGCGCCCGCTCCCGCGTCGGGGGCGGAGTCGGCGCCGAACTGGCCTCCGTACGGGCCGAGTCGGAGCATCAGGTCGAGCCGCCGCTCGGGACCGCTCTCCCCGGTGAGCAGGCCGGCCAGGCGCGCCGGGTCCTGCCCGTGCAGCGGGGAGCGCGGGTCGGCGGTCTCCTTGGCGAGGGCGCCCTGGATGACCATGTCGTCTACGGCGCTCGGGGCGGCGGACCCGTGCATGCCGGAGACGGCCAGGACGAGGCGGGCATGGATCTCGCACTCGTCGAGCCGGCCTGCTTCGAGCGGGACGGCAGGCCGGGTGTAGCGCGCCTGGTTGCGGATCGCGAACCCGTTGAAGGCGAAGTCGTGGTGCGCGCTCTGCGAGGGCGGCGGCGGAGGCAGCACGACGTGGGCGTGGCGGGAGGTCTCGTTGAGGTAGGGATCGATGCTCACCATGAAGTCGAGCCCGGCCAGGGCCGCGTCGAGGCGCCGCCCGTCGGGGGCGGACAGCACCGGGTTGGCGGCGATGGCGACCAGGGCGCGGATCCGCCCCTCCCCCGGCGTCTCGATCTCCTCGGCCAGGGCGGCGATGGGCAGTTCGGCCTTGGCCTCGGGGTGGCCGCTGACCCGGCTGTGCCAGCGGCCGAGGGTGAAGCCCTTGCCGGGCCCGGCAGGGCGCGGCCGCGGGCCGGCGGCCGGGAGCGGGAAGAGGACTCCCCCGGGCCGGTCGAGGTTGCCGGTGAGGATGTTCAGTACGTCGACCAGCCAGCTGGCGAGCGTGCCGTACTCGACGGTGCAACTGCCGATCCGCCCGTAGACGGCGGCGGTGGGCGCGGCCGCGAGCTCGCGGGCAAGGTCGCGGATCTCGGCGGCCGTGAGGTCGCAGGCGGGGGCCACGGCCTCAGGAGTGAAACTACCGAGCGCCTCGGCGAGTTCCCCGAGGCCGTCGGTCCATTCCTCCAGCGTGCCGGGGGCGGCGAGTTTCTCCGCGAGGAGGGTGTGCGCGAGGGCGGCCAGCAGCAGGGCGTCGCTGCCGGGGCGCGGCGCGAGGTGCCGGTCGGCGAGCTTGGCCGTGCGGGTGCGGCGCGGGTCGACGACGACCAGGGTGCCGCCGCGGGCGCGCAGCGCCTTGAGCCGGCCAGGGAAGTCGGGGGCGGTGCACAGGGAGCCGTTGGACTCGACGGGGTTGGCACCGAGGAGGAGCAGGAAGTCGGTGCGGTCGAGGTCGGGGACCGGGATGGCGAAGGGGTCGCCGAAGAGGAGCCCGCTGGAGACGTGCTTGGGCATCTGGTCGAGGGTGCTGGCGGTGAAGAGGTTGCGCGTGCCGAGGGCCTTGAGCAGCAGCGGCGGGTAGAGGGCGCCCGCCATGGTGTGCACGTTCGGGTTGCCGAGGACCACGCCGACGGACTGGGCTCCGTACCTCTGCACGAGGGCCGGGATCGCGGCGGCAATGACGTCGTACGCCTCCTCCCAGGTGGCCTCCTGGAGCCGTCCGTCGCGGCGGACGAGCGGGGTGCGCAGACGGTCGGGGTCGGCGTCGAGCGCGCCGAAGGCCGCGCCCTTGGGGCAGATGAAGCCGCGGCTGAAGACGTCTTCGCGGTCGCCGCGGGCTCCGGTGACGGTGGTGCCCTCGATGGTGAGGGTGAGGCCGCAGGTGGCTTCGCAGAGGGGGCAGATGCGCAGGGCGGTGCGGGACATGGTCCCTCCAGGGACGGCAGGCTGCGGCACGAACACGCGGGCACCCCGAGCATACCGACCGGTAGGCATGGTGGGGAGGGGTGCGGCGGACGGGGCGGGGCTTCGCGGTCACGGACGCCGAACGGGCGAGGAAGGGGCGGCAGAGGTCCGGTCCCGCGAGGGCAGGGCCGCTGGGGGCCGCTGCGCCGGCCTATGGGAGCGCATCACGTCCGATGCCCGGGCGGCGCGCCGACGGGTGCAGTGCCGCGGGCGCCGGTGGGGGCGGGGCGGGGCGGGGCGGGTCAGTCCAGGGCGTGGGCGAGGTAGGCGTGCATCATCGTCCGGGTCTCGGCCACGATGCCGGGGTCGCCGGCCGGGTCGGCACGGAAGGCCAGCTTCGTGAGCGCGTCCGTGGCCTCGACGGCGACCAGGACCGCCCGTTCCAGGGCGGCGTCCGGGGTCAGGCCGAGGTGCGCGCCGAGCAGTTCGGTGAGGCGCACGGCGACCAGCCGGTTGGGGTCGGCGGCCGGGCCTTCGGCGGGCGGGGCGGGCACGCCGAAGTCGACGAGCGCGAAACCGGGGACGGTGCGTTTCATGGCCAGGTACTCGTCGAGGACGGCGTCCACGACGGGCCGCCAGTCGCCGGCCGGGAGGGCGGCGAGGCGGTCCGCGATGCCTTCGGTGTACCGGTCCAGGTTCCGGTGCGCGAGGGCGATGGCCATGGCGCGCTTGTTGCCGAAGAAGCGGTAGACCGAACCGATGGGCACGCCGGCGCGCAGGGCGACGGCCCGGGTGCTGAGGTTCTCGTACCCGGTCTCGTCCAGGAGTTCGGCGCAGGCGTCGAGGATCCGGGCGAGCCGGTCGGCGCTGCGCTGCTGGATCGGCGTACGGCGCAGGGGGTGGGCGGGGGGCGGGGGCACGGGGTCCATCATGCCGCTCCTGGCTTCTCGGTACACCGGCAGTCTCAGTTCAGCAGGAGGCCGATCCCCCCGATCGTGTAAGTGATCATGAGCGCGAGCAGCGGCAGCTGGCCGGCGACGGCCCTGGCGGGCGGGAAGAGGCGCACGGAGCGGTCGTGGGCCGCGATCACACCGAGCACGTGGCCGGTGACGACCGCGAGGACCTGGAGGGCGGCGAGAGCCCCAGGGCCCAGTGGTGGCAAGGGTCCTGGGGCGTTGTCAGTGCCGAGTGCCATGCTTACTGTGCGTGGTCCTTCGATTACGAGGAGGGAGAAGTAGTGGGCGACGAGATAGCCGAGTGCGATCGGTACGAGTGAGTGCGCGAAGGCGGTCAGCGGGCCCGGGTGTGGGCCGCAGACGAGGCGGGTGGCCGCTGCGCAGAGGCAGTACAGGGTGGCGACGAGGGCGATGGAAGCGAGCAGTCCGAGCGTGGCCGTGGGGGTGCGGCCGAGGGGGGAGGTCTGGAGGGTGTTGATCCAGGACGGGTTGTCGGAGTAGCCGTCGTAGGCGGTGGAGCCGAGCAGGACGCAGACGGTGGCGACGAGTCCGGGCCGCTCGGGTGTCGCGTCGAGTCCGTGGAAGGGGTTGCGGAGCACCAGGCGGCCGTCGCTGCGGCGGCCGAGGGGAGAGAGCCGGGCCAGGAGGGCGGAGTACACCTCGAAGGCGTCCGCGTCGGCGAACCACCGTTCCCCGAAGCGGGCGGCGAGCGCGAGGTGGGCGGCGGTGTAGACGGCGAGGGCGGTCAGGAGGGTGGTGGTGGATCCGGGATCCGGAGCGGCGAGTTCGAGCCAGGTGAAGCCGAACAGCCCGGCGGCGGCGGGCCATTGGCCGAGCCGGGCGGGGAGGGGGGCATGTGCCTGACGCCGGGCGCGGGGCAGCAGGCGGTACAGGGTGCGGAGCGGGTTGAGCAGGCGCCAGACGGGGCCGAGGAGGAGGGAGGCGGGGACGAGTCCGACCCAGAGGAGGACGTAGACGGCGCCGGGGGCGGGGTTGTGCGCGGGGTCGTCGGGACCGAGGAGGAGGGAGAGGAGGACGGCGAGCGCGGCGGCAAGGCCGAGTCCGCGCAGGGAGGTACGGGTGGCAGGCGCGTCGGCGGTCCGCTCGAGGACGGAGGGCAGGGCGAGGCCCGAGCGGTCGCCACGGAAACGGGAGGAGGACCAGAGCAGACCGAGCGCGAGGAAGGAGACGAACAGCGCGGTGAAGGCACCGGCGAATGCATAGAAGGGAGAGATCGGCAGATCGTGCTGGGACCCGATCCCGTGCGCGAGCACGGTGAGCGGACCGGCCGGGTGAAGGACCACGCCCTGGCCCCCGCCACCGCCGCCCGCAGCGGGTACGGGACCCGGCCCGACCGGGGTCACCGCGGGCCGCCCGCGCGGCCTTGTTCCCCGCCGCGGAAGGGGAACTTGGCCGGGTGGGTCCCGCTCGGGGTGGGCGCGGGCGGGGTGCGCGCGGGCCGGGTGGGCGCGGGCCGGGTCACCGGACGAGGAGCTGGGTCAGGACGAGGCGGGACTCGTGGGTCTCGACCTCGAAGAGGCCCGTACGGTCGGCCGTCAGGACCAGGGTGGCCTCCTGGCCTGCCGGCAGGGCGAGTTCCTTGTCGTAGCCGTGGACGTGCAGGGTGTCCGCGCGGTCGCTGGTGACGCGCAGGGCGATGCGTTCGCCGCGCCTCAGTTCGGTGCGGCCGGGGGCGGGGGTGACCTTGCCGTCCCGGACGGTGAGGGTGACCGTGCGGTCGGCCTGCGCTCCCGGCGACGACGGCGGTGCCGATGGCGACGGCTGCGCCGACGGCGGGGTGTGGCTGTGGCCTGCCTGGCCGGGGGTGGCGGCGGTGAGCTGGGCCGTGCCCTCGATCGGCTTGCCGGAGACGGCCCAGGCGGTGTGGTCGTCCGCGTAGAGGCGGACGGTCAGGGTGTGCGCGCCCTCGGGGACCTGCGCGGCGGGCAGGTGGAACCAGGGGCCGTACAGCCGGGCCAGCTTCCGCCCGTCGAGCTCCAGGTGCGCGTGACCGGCGCCCGGGAGGGCGGCGCCGCCGGTGCTGTCGGGGGTGAAGCGGAAGTTCTTCACCGTCAGCTGGAGGTTCCAGCCGTCCTCGGAGTCGGGGCGGGCGGCGAGCTGCACCTCCGGCGCGCCCTCGGCCGGGACCTCGCGGAGCCGGTGGCCGGTGGGGTCCTGGGCGTCGAGCAGGGTGCCGACGCTGCCGGTGGCCTGCTCGTGGCTGGTGCCGGGCTTGTGGTGGGTGGTGGCCCGCCCGCCGCAGCCCGTCGCCGCGCTGCCGACGAGCAGGACTACCAACGTGAGCAGGGCTGCGGTTCGGGCACGCCGCCGGGTCCGCGCCCCGACGGGCGGCACCCCGCAGCCATCGCACCTGATGGCACCGCCGGTCCGGTCGTCGCTCACTGCACTCCTCCTTCGGTCATGCCATCCCCGCCGACCCGCCCGCTCCGCCCCACCGCCCGGGCCGGCCGGGGCTCTGCTCCGGCGCGCCCGCCGGCCGGGCACGGCCCGCTGCGGCGCCCGGCTGCGCCGTGGCTCACGGGGCCAGGGGTTGAGCGGGTGGCGTCTGGGGTCACGCTGCGTCCGGGGTGGCTTCGGTGTGAAGGGCTGGGCCTGACGGAGCCGGGGGGCGGTCGGTTGTGGGGGTGGGGGCTGGGCGGGATGCGGCGATCGTGGCCCAGAGGGCCCAGGGGATCGTGAGGAGGGCGCGGAGCCAGGAGGGGCCGAGGGGGATCCAGGGGATCATCAGGACGGCCTTGTCGAAGGCGTCGAGCAGGGTGAGGGCCGCCAGCAGCAGGGTCAGCCGCGCCAGCCAGGGACGGCCGGGGCGCAGCGCGATGCCCGCGCCCGTCCACCACAGGCCCAGCAGGAGCAGGGCCAGGGCCGGTACGAAGGTGCCCACGAGGGGCATCGTGGAGCCGGCCACGTCCAGGGCCAGCCCGGCCAGGCCGAGCAGCGAGGCCAACGTGCCCAGGCGGGATCCGCGCAGGCGACGCCACCACAGCACCCCGCCCACGAGCAGCAGGACCGCGGCCACGGCCAGCGCGATCTGGGTCTCCACCCGCTCCAGGCCGCGCGCCCCGTACCAGTCGCAGCCGGCCGGCAGCTTGCGCGCCTGCACGCTGTAGTCGGCGCAGACGAGGAGTTGGGCGAGTTTTACCGGTTCGCCGACCAGGCGGGAGGACGCGCCCGACACCGCGCCGCGGCGGTCGCCGCAGTGCGGGAGCGTGCCCGGGGTGGAGCCGTCCGGTCCGGACTGCCAGCAGTTCCCGCTGCCCTGGCCGTCCCACCACACGTCCATGCCGTTGGGGCGGGACGTCCCCGCCTTGTCCTTGCCGAGGATGTTGGCGGCGTAGCGGTTGTGGTGGGAGGTGTCGGCCTGCTTCGACCATTCCTCCTCGCCGCGGATGAATGCCGGGACGGCCGAGAGGAAGAAGCCCGCGCGCCGGTGCCCGTACACCCAGTTGTTCTCGTAGACGTTCCAGTTGCCGCCCGCGGTGATGATGCCGGTGCCCGGCGGCATGGAGATCTGCGGGCAGACCACCCCCTGCTCGTAGCCGCGCTCGATCGGCGGCTTGGCGCAGGTGCCGTCGGCGACGTACCCGTAGTAGTCGGCGTTGTTGTCGTGGATCAGGTTCCGTTCGAACTTGGCGTGATTCTGCGGGAGTCCGGGATGCCCGGGGAAGGCGCTGTCCATCGAGGCGCCGCCCATGTTCTGGTCGAACTCGTTGTCATGGACCCAGACGGAATCGCCCGCCGTGCCGGAGTAGCCGACCATGTTGTGATGGCTGTGGCAGCCGGTGATCTCGATGGAGTGGCGCGGGACGTCGTAGCCGCGCCCGTCGTTGATGTTCGAGGCGCTGCCCGGGTAGATGCCGGAGTCGCCGTTGCCGTACGACTCGCAGTTCTTGTAGAGCCCGTGGTCGCTGGCGAAGGTCAGGAAGCCGTACTCGTCGTTCCACCGGGTCAGCACGTCGTCGATGACGAACCCGTCGCCCGCGAGGACGTACAGCGAGTTGAAGGTGGTGCGCTGCGCGGTGAAGTTGCGGAAGTAGATGCCGTTCGACTTGTCGGCGCGGATGGCGTTCAGCTTCTGGTACTTGGCGTCGATGACGACGTCGAGGCGTGAAGCCCCAGTGCCTTCGATCTGCAGGTCCGTCTTGCCGAGGATCGCGACGAGGTTCTGGTTGTGCCGGCACTGCGCCTGCTGCTCGTACGTCAGGATCTGGTAGCCGAGCGAGGAATTCGGGGCCTTGAGCGCGGCGCACTCCCCCGTGGGTTTCGGCAGCGAGGGCTCCTCCTCGTACAGGCCGGGGAGGATCGCGATGTTCATGCCGGGCCGGTCCACGGCGTCCACGGCTTCCTGGAGGTGCCGGTAGCCGCTCTTCTCGCACCGCTCGTACAGGGCCAGGTTGCGCTGCTTCAGCTCCTCGGGGAAGGCGGACGTCCGGCGTTCGAAGGCGGCCCGGTCGGTCTTGCAGACCAGCAGGTCGGGCTCGGCCTTGCGGTACTGCGGGACGGACCCGGAGCCGTCCGGGAGGGCCACGGGGCGCTCCTCGTGCGCGCTGGCGGCGGGCGCGGCGGCGAGGAGGGACAGGAGGGCGAGGAGGGCGGCGAGGAGCGCCGCCGGCACGGCAGGGAACCTGCGGGTCCACGACATGCGCGTGAGAGTAGAGCAATGTTCATCTTTTTGGATCCCCCGCGGCATCGCGAATCGGCACTCCGAGTCGACATCTCGCGTCGGACATCGCGAATCGACGTCGCTCATCACCCGCCGCCGCCATCCCACCCGCCCGATCCGGCCATGCACCCAGGAAGCCATTGACGCGCGAGCCACGGAATCCTACTGTCGACCATAGGATTCCTTTGATAGCGACAGCGACAGAGCGGGAGCACCCATGAGCGAGCAGGCCAGGAAGACGGCGGAGGCACTGGAGTACCTCACCGGCTTCGGCAACGAGCACAGCTCGGAGGCCGTCCCCGGCGCCCTGCCGCCCGGCCGCAACTCGCCCCAGCGCGCCCCCCTCGGCCTGTACGCGGAGCAGCTCAGCGGCAGCGCCTTCACCGAGCCGCGCAACCACAACCGCCGCTCCTGGCTCTACCGGATCCGCCCCTCGGCGGCCCACCCGCCCTTCGCCCGGACCGACAACGGCGCCCTGCGCTCCGCGCCCTTCACCGAGGCCCCGGCGGACCCCAACCGGCTCCGCTGGAACCCGCTCCCCGACCCGGCGCCCGGCACCGACTTCCTGGCGGGCCTGTGGACCCTCGGCGGCAACGGCGATGCCACCCAGCGCACCGGTATGGCCATCCACCTCTACTCCGCCAACGCCTCCATGACCGACCGGGTCTTCAGCGACTCCGACGGCGAGCTGCTGATCGTCCCCGAGCGCGGCGGCCTGCTGCTGCGCACCGAGCTCGGCCTGCTCAGCGCCGGCCCCGGCGAGGTCGCCCTGATCCCGCGCGGCGTGCGCTTCCGCGTCGAGCTCCTGGACGACGATGCCCGCGGGTACGTCTGCGAGAACTACGGCCGCCCCTTCGAGCTGCCGGACCTGGGCCCGATCGGCGCCAACGGCCTCGCCGCCGCACGCGACTTCCGGGCCCCGGTGGCCGCGTACGAGGACAGCGAGCGCCCGACCGAGGTGGTCAACAAGTTCTGCGGCAACCTCTGGGCCGCCACCTACGACCACTCCCCGCTCGACGTGGTCGCCTGGTACGGCACGCACACCCCGTACGTGTACGACCTGCGCCGCTTCAACGTCCTGGGCTCCATCAGCTACGACCACCCCGACCCGTCGATCTTCACCGTGCTGACCTCGCCGTCCGACACCCCGGGGCTGGCGGGCGTGGACTTCGTCGTCTTCGCCCCGCGCTGGCTGGTCGGCGAGGACACCTTCCGCCCGCCGTACTTCCACCGGAACGTCATGAGCGAGTACATGGGCCTGATCGAGGGCGCCTACGACGCCAAGGCGGAAGGCTTCGTCCCCGGCGGCGGCTCGCTGCACAACATGATGTCCGCGCACGGACCGGACCGGGAGACCTTCGACAAGGCGAGCGCCGCCGAGCTGAAGCCGCAGAAGATCGACGACGGTCTGGCCTTCATGTTCGAGACCCGCTGGCCGATCACCGCCACCACCCAGGCGGCCGGCGCCGACCACCTCCAGCGCGGATACGACGACGTCTGGCAGGGGCTCCAGCGCCACTTCCGCGCCTAGTATCACCAGGGGGTGTCCGGCCGACCCGGGCCCGGCCATGATCCGCCGGACACCCCCCAAGCGCCACGCGCCCCACGCCCCGTCCTAACGGAGAACCACCCGTGACCGCCTTCGCCCCCGACTCGCTGGTACTCAACCGGAAGCTGCCGCTCTGGTACCAGGTGTCACAGTCGCTGCGCGCCTCGATACTGGGGCGCACCCCGGACGCCTCGCTGCGCCTGCCCACCGAGGAGCAGCTGGCCGAGCACTACGGGGTGAGCGTGCTGACCATGCGCCAGGCGCTCAAGGAGCTCGAGGGCGAGGGGCTGATCAGCCGGCACCGGCGGCGTGGCACGTTCATCGAGCCGGGTGCGCGGCGCGGCGCGCCGGTGCGGCTGCTGGGTTCGGTCGACGCGATCGTGGCGCAGCAGTCGGGCGACCGTACGACGATTCTCGGCCTTGAGCGGACGCCGGTGTCCGGGGAGCTGCTGGAGCACTTCCCGGACACGGCCGAGGTGGTCACGTACCGCCGGCTGCGCCACGACGGCGAGAGCGGCGAACCGACCAACTGGGTGGAGAACGCGGTCCGCCCCGAGGTCGCCGAGGCGGTGGACCTGGCCGATCTGGCGCGCTGGCCGATGACCAAGGTGCTGCGTGACGTGGTGGGCGTGCGGATCAGCCGGATCACGGACACGGTCGAGGCGCGGCTGGCCGACCCGGAGACGGCAGAGCTGCTCCAGGTGCCGCTGCTCAGCCCGATCCTGCATTACACGGGCGTGACGTACGACGAGGACGGCCGGGTCGTGGACGTGGCGCGGATCCGGTACCGGGGCGACCGGTTCTCGTTCACGGTGACCGTCGACGCCACCTGACCCGTGCCCGGCCTCTGCCCGGCCCCTGCCTGACCTCTGCGCCCTACCCGCAGGGGGCTACTTCTCCTCGTCGTCCTTGCTGCGCTCGCCCTCCGCCTGCGACGGCGTGGTCCGCATCGTCTGCGGGTGGTGCCGCTGCATCTTCTCCTTCTCGTCCATGTCCTCGTCGAGCCGCTCACCCTCGGCCTGCGACGGAGTCGAGTATTCGTCGTACTGACTCATGACCGCCTCCTCGACATCGGAACATATCCATACATAGGGAGCGTAACTCTCCCGCCTGGACACAGCCCGGCCGCGCCCCTGCCCGCACCCCGGCCGCACCCCCGGCCGCCGCCTGCCGTCGCTACCATCTGCCGGGTGAGCGAAGACGTACCGCTGCTGGACGATCTGATGCCCTGGGCCGTGGGCGGCCTGCGCCTGGGCCGGGCCTGGGTGGCGGCCCCCGACCCCGCGGCCCTGCGCGCCCGCTGGGCGGCCCTGACCGGCGCCGAAGGGGCCGAGCGGGACCGGCTGTTCCGCCCGACCCGGACCCGTACGCCCACCACCGGCGCGGCGGCGCTGCCCGGCCAACGCTCTCCGTCGACCGCCCGCTTCGCCGATGTGCCGGGCCCCTGCCCCGACCCCGTACGGGTGCTGCGCTACCCCTTCGACGAGCAGTGGCTGCTGCCCGACCAGCGGCTCATCGACATGGCCCGCCCGGAGCTGTGGCGGGTCCTGGACGAGCACCAGCTCTTCGCCGTCGAGACCCCGGAGCTGCTGGTCACCGCACACCTCCCGGCCGGCCGCCTGGGCCGGATCCGCCCGCTGCACCGGCGCCCCGGCGGCGCCGAGCCCAATCTCGCGCCGGGCCTGCTCGCGCTGCTCGGCGAGCGCTACGGCGGCCGGGTCACCCCGCAGGACGTGCTGTGCTGGATCCTCGCGGCGGGCCGCCCCGGGCCCCGGGGGTACGAGGTCCCGCTGACCGGCGACCCCGGGCGCTGGCTGGCCGGGCTGGAGCTGGGGCACCGGCTGCTCGCCGTCCAGCTGCGCGGCGGGCCCGGCGCCGAGCCGCCCCGGCTGCCCGGCGGGCGGCGCCCGTACGTCCGCTCGGCGGTCCAGGCCTGGCCGGACGGGCTCGCCTACGACCCCGAGACCGAGACGCTGAGCCTCGGGGCCGGGACGGTCTCCCCCGTGCCGCCGGGCGCCTGGGAGTACGAGGTGCAGGGCGGTACGCGGGTGCTGGAGGCCTGGTTCGCCGCCCGGACCGCCCACCGGGCTCCGGAGGCCGACGGACTGGAGACGCTCGGGCCGTCCGAGTGGCCGCAGGCCTGGACCTCGGAGCTGCTGGCGCTGGTGACCACCCTGGCGCTGCTGGCCGATCTGGCCCCGGAGCGGGCGGCGTTCACCCCCGGGCCGCTGCTGCCTGCCGCCGAGCTGGCGGCCGCGGGCGTGCTGCCGCCGCCGCGCCGGGCCCGGCGCCCGGCCTCCGTACTGGACCACCACGAGGAGGGCCCGGGCGGGCAGTTCGCCCTGCTCTGACGGAGCCGACCGGCCGCGTCAGCCCTCCGCCGCCCCCCAGGCCCCCAGCAGCCGGGACACCGAGCGGTCGAAGACCGCGCCCAGGTCGGAGGCCGCCTCCGTCACCGGGTGCCCGCCGGACAGCGCGCCCGCCAGCAGCGGGTACTGCCCGGTCGCCAGCCTCGAGCCCAGCCAGGCCATCCGTACGCCCTCCTCGGCGGCCTCGCTCCACGGAAGCGACCGGGCCCGCTCGGCCAGGGCCAGCTCGCTCGCCACGAACGTGGCCACCGTGCCGTTGACCGCGGCGACGAGCTCCAGCTTCTCCGCGCCGGAGACCTCGAGCGGGACCAGGCAGTCCAGGCTGTGCTCCAGGTAGCGCAGGGCGTTCGGGCTGAAACCGTAGACCGGGGACAGCAGCCGGGGCAGCCACGGGTGGCGGTGCATCAGCTCCCGTGCCTGGCGGGCGAGCCCGAGCAGGTCGGCCCGCCAGTCCCCGGTCGGCGGGGTCAGCGCGTACTCCCCGCTCACCGCGTCGACCATCAGCTCGTACAGGTCCTCCTTGCGCGGCACGTAGTTGTACAGGGACATCGTCCCGGCGCCGATCCCGGCGGCCACACGCCGCATGGAAACGGCCTCGATCCCCTCCGCGTCCGCGATCCGCACGGCCTCGGCCGCGATCGACTCGCGGGTGTGCGCGGGCCGGGGTCCGCGGCCGGCGCGCCCCGGGCGGGCCCAGATCACTTCGGGTTGGGCGGGTCGCCCGCTGGCTGCCATTACTCATCACCTCGCCCTCATCCTAGTTACGTACAGCGTACGTAGTGAGGTAGGGTCCACTGCATGACGACTACGTACGCTGTACTTAGTGAAGCCCTGGAGAAGCGATTCGGCGAGGTCCATGCCCTGCGCGGCCTCGACCTGGCCGTGCCGGAGGGCACGGTCTGCGGCCTCCTCGGCCCCAACGGCGCGGGCAAGACCACCGCCGTACGGATCCTCACCACGCTGACCCGGCCCACCGGCGGCCGCGCCCTCGTCGCCGGCCACGACGTCACCCGCGATCCGGCCGCCGTCCGCCGCGCCATCGGGGTCACCGGCCAGTACGCCTCGGTCGACGGGGATCTGACGGGCCGCGAGAACCTGCGGCTCTTCGCCCGCCTCGCCGGACTGCGCGGGGCGGCCGGTCGGGCCCGCGCCGACGAGCTGCTGGACCGCTTCGGCCTGGGCGAGGCCGCGGACCGGGTGGCCGCCACCTGGTCCGGCGGGATGCGCAGGCGCCTCGACCTGGCCGCCGGGCTCATCACCCGCCCCCGGGTCCTCTTTCTCGACGAGCCCACCACGGGCCTCGATCCGGCGGCCCGCGAGCAGATCTGGACCTCGGTTCGAGAACTCGTCGACAAAAGCGCGGAGGGCACGACGGTCCTGCTCACCACCCAGTACCTCGAGGAGGCCGACCGCCTCGCCGACGACGTCGTGGTCGTCGACCGCGGCCGGGCCGTCGCCGCGGGAACCCCGGCCGAACTCAAGTCCCGGATCGGCGCGTACGCCGAGGTGACCGTCACCGAGGCCGAGGCGCTCCCCGGCGCGGCCGTCGTACTCGACCAGCTGACCGGCGGCAGGCCCGTACTCGACCGCGAGCGCCTCACCGCCGGGGCGACCGTCCTGGACCGGGGGCTCACCCTGCCCCGGATCATCCGCGCGCTCGACCACGCCGGGGTCCCGGTCACCGACGCGAGCCTGCGCCCGCCCACCCTCGACGAGGTGTTCCTGCGCCTCACCCGGAGGCCGTCGGGAGAGTCGGCGCAGACGGCGGAGATGACAGAGACGACAGAGACGGAGCACGCGGCATGAGCACCCTGCTGTCGGACGGCGGCGCCGTCCTCACCCGCCAGCTGCAGAAGGCCCGGCACGCGCCCGCGCTGCTGATCCTCACCCAGACCATGCCGATCACGATGCTGCTCTTCTTCGGCTACGTCTTCGGCAGCGCGCTCGCCATGCCGGGCTCGGAGTACCGCGAGTTCCTGGTGCCCGGGCTGCTCGCCGCCACCGCCGCGAACGGCCTGATGACTGGCATGTTCACGGCCGCGCAGGACGCCCACCGCGGCGTGACGGACCGTTTCCGCACCCTGCCGATGAGCCGCGCGGCCGTACCGCTCGGGCAGACCGCCGCCGACCTGCTGACCACGGCGGCGTCCATGGTGCCGGTGATGCTGGTGGGGCTTGCGATGGGCTGGCGGATCGAGAACGGGCTCCCGGGCGCGCTGGGGGCACTCGGTGTGCTGCTGCTGTTCCGCTTCGCCACGGCGTGGGTGGGGACGTACCTCGGCCTGCTGAGCCGGAGCGAGGAGGCGGCGGGCCAGCTCGGCAGCGCCACCTTCGTACTGCCGATGCTGTCCAGCGCGTACCTGCCGACCGCCGGACTGCCCGGATGGCTACGCACGGTCGCCGAGTGGAACCCGATCAGCGCCGTCGCCACGGCGGTGCGCGCCCTCTGCGGCAACGCGGGCGGCGAGGCCGCGGCGGGCGCCGCCTGGCCGGCGGCGCACCCGGTCGCGGGGGCCGTCGCCTGGTCGCTGCTCCTGCTGGTCCTCTTCGCGCCGTCGGCCACCCGCAGGTTCGCGGGCGGCCGGGACTGAGACGGGCGCCACAGGCGGACGAACCGCACACAGCGTGCGATGTCGACCGCCTGTGTGGTGACAGGCCGGGGTCCCAACCGGTAGGCAGGCTGTCATGAATGCCGACTCGCCCGCGCCCGAGCGCTCTGCGGAACCCCGCCTCGTGGAACGCCGCCCCGTGGAACCCCTGCCCCTCGACGGCGTCACCGTCGTCGCCGTCGAACAGGCCGTCTCGGCCCCCTTCGCCACCCGCCAGCTCGCCGACCTCGGAGCCCGGGTGATCAAGGTCGAGCGGCCCGACGGCGGCGACTTCGCGCGTGCGTACGACACCGCCGCGCAGGGACTGGCCTCGCATTTCGTCTGGGCCAACCGCGGCAAGGAGTCGATCGCGCTCGACCTGAAGGACCCGCGCGGCCGTGATGTCCTGCACGGGCTGCTGGACGGGGCCGACGTCTTCGTCCAGAACCTCGCCCAGGGCGCCGCCGCCCGGCTCGGCCTCGACTCGGCCTCGCTGTGCGCGCGGTACCCGCGGCTGGTCGCCGTCGACATCTCCGGGTACGGGGCCGAGGGCCCGTACGCCCACAAGCGCGCCTACGACATGCTCGTGCAGTGCGAGGCGGGGCTGGTCTCGGTGACCGGCACCCCGGAGCAGCCCGTCAAGGCGGGCATCCCGGCCGCGGACATCGCGGCGGCCATGTACGCCTTCTCCGGGGTCCTCGCGGCCCTGCTGCGCCGCGGGATCACCGGGCGCGGGGGCCGGGTGGAGGTCTCGATGCTCGACGCGCTGGCCGAGTGGATGGGCCATCCGCTGCACCACACGATGCACGGCGGGGAGCAGCCCGTGCGCACGGGCCTCGCGCACGCCGTCATCGCCCCGTACGACGCCTACCCGACGGCGGACGGGGACCGGGTGCTGCTGTCCGTGCAGAACGACCGCGAATGGCGGCGGCTCGCCGAACAGGTGCTGGAGCGGCCCGAGTTGGCCGAGGATCCGGCATACGCGACAAACGCGGCGCGCACCCGGGGCCGGGAGAAGACCGACGCCGTGGTCGCCGAGGCGCTGGGCCGGCTGGGCGCGGACGAGGCGATCGGGCGGCTGGAGGCGGCGGGCATCGCCTGCGCGCGGCTGAACTCGGTGGCCCAGCTCGCGGGACACCCGCAGCTGGCGGCACGGGACCGCTGGCGGGAGGTGGAGTCACCGGCCGGTCCGCTGCGGGCGCTGCTGCCGCCGATCGGACTGCCGGGAGGCGCGGCACCGCACATGGGTGCGGTGCCTGCGCTCGGCGAACACACCGAGGCCCTGCTGCGCGCCTTGGGGATGACGGGCACACAGATCACGACACTGCGCCGGGATGGTGTGGTTGCGTAGGGCCGGGGGGCGAAACCAGAAGGGGTCGGGGACGGTTGTTACGAGCGGCGGCTGCCGAAGAGCGTGCGACGCAGACGACGCAGCGGCGCGAAGAGCGAGACGCGTGCGCTCCGGCTCCGCAGGCGGTGCGTGTGGTCGCGCGAGGTGAGTTCGCGCATCAGCAGGGTCGCCTCGGCCGTCTCGCGGTGCGGGACGGCGGGTCCGCCCAGCACGGCGAGGTGGCGGTCGAGGCGCGAGCTGGTCGCGCCGCTGCCGCAGGTGATGGCAGGCACGCGTGGCGGCCTGCTGCGCATTGCTATCTGTTCCATGTTCTCTCCCCACCCGTACGAGGGCACCCGGCCCGGGCAGGTTAACCCTATCGCCCCCGCGTCGTGCTCGGGTATCCCGGTGGTGTGAATTACCCCTATGGCGACGGGGAGTTGACGGTTACTCAGCGGAGTCGACCGTCACTCTCCGCAGGGGAGGCGGCCGTTTGAAGGGTCCCTGCGCGAGTCCCGCGCGGACCGGGGCCACATTGCGCGCACTGCGCTAACTTGGAGTGACCGCCCGCCGACACACGGACACACCTGGGGGCTCGCGTGAGTGACAACATCGGTGGGGCGGACGGGGAATCCGCCGCCGGCCGTGTCATCTCGGGCCGTTACCGGCTGCTCGACCTGCTGGGCCGGGGCGGCATGGGCATCGTGTGGCGGGCCCGCGACGAGGTCCTGGGCCGTGAGGTGGCCGTCAAGGAGGTACGGCCCCCGGCCGGGCTGGACGCCGCCGAGATCGGGCGGATGTACCGGCGGCTCGAGCGCGAGGCCTGGGCGGCGGCCCGGGTCTCGCACCGCGGGGTCGTCACGGTCTACGACGTGGCCACCGAGGACGGCCGGCCGTGGATCGTGATGGAGCTGGTGCGCGGGCTCTCGCTGGCCGACGCACTCGAGGCCGAGGGGCCGCTCACCCCGCAGCGGGCCGCGCACCTCGGGGAGCAGGTGCTGGCAGCGCTGCGCGCCGCGCACGAGGCGGGGGTGCTGCACCGGGACGTCAAGCCCTCCAACGTGCTGATCGCCAACGACGGCCGGATGGTGCTGAGCGACTTCGGGATCGCCAGCCTGGAGGGCTCGTCGGCGATCACCATGACGGGCGAGGTGGTGGGCTCCCCCGAGTTCCTCGCGCCGGAGCGGGCGCTGGGGCGCGATCCGGGGCCCGCTTCGGACCTGTGGTCGCTCGGGGTGATGCTGTACTCCGCAGTCGAGGGGGTCTCGCCGTTCCGGCAGGACACCCCGCTGTCCACGTTGCGGGCGGTGGTGGACGAGGAGCTGCCGCCGCCGCGCCGGGCCGGTCCGCTCACGCCGGTGCTGGAGGGGCTGCTGCGCAAGGACCCGGCGGAGCGGCTGCCCGCGGCGGAGGCAGCCCGGATGCTGCGGATCATCGGGGCGGGCGGGGTCGTACGGGGCTCCGGCGGGGCGGTGTCGGGTCCGGACTCGCCGACGGCCACGGCGCACCAGCGGCACGGCCCCCCGGACGCGCAGGACCGCCCCGACGGGCCCACCCCGCCGATGCCGGTGCCGATGCCCGCGCCGGTGCCGGGTCCCGCCCCGGCAGGGGCTGCGGGGCGCGGGGCGCCGCCGCGCGAGGGGCGGGCCGGGCTGCTGGTGCTGACCGCCGGGATCGTGGTGCTGCTGCTGGCGGTGGTCGCTCTGGCGTGGCTGCTGCTCAAGGAACGCGAGGAGCCGGGCGGAAACGGCACCGGGCCGACGGGCCCGGCGACCTCGGCCGCGGCGTCCGCGAGCTCGTCCGGGTCGGGGTCGCCGTCCGCGTCCCCTTCGCCGTCGCCGTCGCCGTCCGCTTCACCGTCGGCCACGCCCGCACCGCACTTCGCCGTGTCGGTGCGCGCCGTACGGACGGACTACCGCGGGGCCTGCCCGCCGCCCGCCGAGCAGGCGCCCGCCTTCACGGCGACCGTCGATGCGGACCGTACGCCCGCCGTACTGGAGTACCGCTGGGCGACGCGCAGCGGGGTCACCTCCGGCCCCGGCTGGCAGTCCGTCACGTACCCAGCGGACGGCCCCCGGAGCCGGCAGCTGGACCACACCGAGCTCACGTACTACCCGAGCGCGACCTTCGACGACGCGGTCCGGCTGGAGGTGCGGGGGCCGGACCCGACGGCCTCGGAGTGGGTGGAGTTCTCCGTGACGTGCGAGGAGGGGGAGACCCCGACGGGCGGGACCTCTCCCTCCCCCGGTCCGAGCGGTACGCCGGCCCCGGTGACGGCGGGGCCCGTACCGGCGGGACCGGCGACGCCGGAAGCCGCCGAGCCCGAAGCCACGGACCCGGAGCCTGCTCCGGAGCCCGAAGCCGCCGCTACGTAGCTACCTTGGGGGTGTCAGGCGGCGTTGGTGAGGACGGGCAGGTAGCCGCCGGACTGTCCGGCGGCGGTGGGGTGGTACGACTCGCCGATGTTGAGCCAGTTGACGCTGTGGAGCCACGCGTCGCCGGAGCAGATCTCGTGGCCGGTGAAGGCGCCGGCGACCGAGGCGAAGGTGAACCCGTGGTCGGCAGCGCGTTTGGCGATGGCGGCGTTCAGGTAGTCGGCCGCTCCGTTGATGGCGGAGCGCTCGCCCTCCGTCAGCCCGGCGGTGCAGGTGCCGTTGAGCTTGTAGAAGCGGGGGTAGCCGAGGACGACGACGTGGGCGGCGGGCGCCCGGCCGTGGATGGCGGTGTAGACCTGGTCGAGCTGGCCGGGAAGGGTGGAGTCGACGTACGCCTTGGCCTGGTTGACGCGGTTGATGCAGGTGGACTCGGACTGAAGCACACAGGTCGTCATGACGTCGGAGAACCCGGCGTCGTTGCCGCCGATGGTGATGCTGACCAGGTCGGTGCCGGAGTTCAGCGGGCCGAGCTGGCCGGAGAGGACATCACCCGTACGGGCGCCCGAGCAGGCGGTGAAGGAGAAGGTCTGCGGGGAATGGGCGGCGGCCCACAGGGCCGGGTAGGCGCGGGAGGTGCGCTTGCAGTTGCCGCTCCCGCTGTCGTAGTTGCCGGCGCCGACGCCGGAGGAGTACGAGTCGCCGAGGGCGACGTAACCGAAATCGGCCGTGGCGGCGGCCGCCTGTCCCGCGCCGAACAGGGCGGCGCCTGCGGCGAGTAACAGGGAGGAGGTCAGGGCGGCGAAGCGCGACATCTTCATGCTCATGTGTGCGGCTCCTTGTGGGGGTTACTCCTGAGTCCGTGGTACTGGGAGCCGGGGTTGGCCGGAAGTGTTCATGCCAAGAATTTTTGGCGCGGAGTTGCGGCCCGAATCTTCACCACCGGTGCGTTTGAAGAGGGCACTTGGGCACCCGATCCGGCGAAACACGGGTGCATGAGGACACTTCGTGCCGGATCATGGGCGCCATGCCAGCCAACCCGCATGACGCGCTGCCGATCCGGCTCAACGTCGACGACAGCGATTCACCGTCGGATGTCGTGGACGCGCTGTTCCTCGGCCGGTTCGCGTCCGGCGAGCAGCCGTACTCGCACAGCGTGACCATCGAGCGGGTGAAGGCGGAGGCGACCCTGCTGCCGCCCGAGGCCACCGTGCTGCGCTCGGCCCGCGACTCCGACCGCAGCGCCACCCTCGCGGAGGGCGAGGGCTGGACGATGCTCGTCTCGCGCTGGAGCCGGGGCGCGGACGTGACCGTGACGGCGGTCAGCGACGAACTCGCCTCCAGCGTGCTCGGCGAGGCCACGGAGGGGGTGCAGGACGAGCCCGAACCGCAGCCGGAGAACGTCACGATGGGCTTCTGGTACGTCTCCCCGCGCCGCGGCCCGTACCGGACGACCCGCCAGATCGCGGCCGGGACCTGGGCGGAGGTGCGGCCCAACTACACGGCCCCGGTGGCCGGAGCGATGGACCGGCTGATGAAGGTGACCCCGGACGACATCGCGGGGCGGCTGCTCCTGCTGCACGGCCCGCCCGGTACGGGCAAGACCTCGGCGCTGCGGACGCTGGCCCGGTCGTGGCGGGACTGGTGCCAGGTGGACTGCGTCCTGGACCCGGAGCGGCTGTTCAACGACGTGGGCTACCTGATGGACATCGCGATCGGCGAGGACGAGGGCACGGCGAAGGGCCGGTGGCGGCTGCTGCTGCTGGAGGACTGCGACGAGCTGATCCGCGGCGAGGCCCGGCACACGGCGGGCCAGGCGCTGTCGCGGCTGCTGAACCTGACGGACGGTCTGCTGGGGCAGGGCCGCAACGTGCTGGTCGGCGTGACCACGAACGAGGACCTGGAACGGCTCCACCCGGCGGTGGTCCGGCCGGGCCGCTGCCTGGCGCGGATCGAGGTGGACCGTCTGACGTACGGCGAGGCGGTGGACTGGCTGGGCACGGACGAGGGGGTTCCGCGCGAGGGCGCCACGCTGGCCGAACTGTTCGCGCTGCGCCGGGGCACGGGCCCCTCGGCGCTGCTGCCGCCGCAGGGCCAGCACGGTTCGGAAGCGGGCCTGTACCTGTAACCGGTCCCGCACGCCCACAACTGGACGACTCGTAAACGGCCTAGGCGCCGTACCGGGCGCGCAGGGCGTCGAGGGCGGCCGACGTCGCCTCGTCGAAGGTCAGGCCCAGCCGCTTCGCGCGCTCCGCATAGGCCTGCGCGGCGGTGGCCGCCTCCCGGGCGGCTCCGTCGCCGGTCGCCGCGATGAACGTCCCGTTCCGGCCGCGGGTCTCGATCACCCCGTCTCCCTCGAGCGCCCGGTAGGCCTTCGCGACCGTGTTCGCCGCCAGGCCCAGCTCCTCCGCGAGCCCGCGCACCGTCGGCAGCTTGTACCCGACCGGCAGGTCTCCCGCCCGCGCCGCCTCCGCGATCTGGGCGCGCAGCTGCTCGTACGGGGCGGCCGCGCCGGCCGAGCCGTCGATCCGGATCTTCAGGTTCGTCGAGGTCACCCGGCGATTCTCCCCCATCCCCGGGGAAATTCGGAGGCATCCGCCCCCGCCCCGCGCCTACGGTCGACGGCATGACCATTTCGATCCGCGACCTCCACCCGGGTGATCCCTCGGACGCGGAGTCCGTCGTACAGGTGCGCCGCGCCGCGCTGCCGTTTCTGATCGCCACCGCCGACGGCGTTGCCTTCGAGCTGTCCTCCGCCGCTCCGGCCAAGCGCCATCGCCTCCTCGTCGCCGAGACCGCGGCCGGCCTCGTCGTCGGCACCGCCGAGGCCGGCCTCGCGTACGACAGCCCGGAGCCCGGCCGGTCGTTCGTCAACGTGTACGTCGACACCGCGCACCGCGGCCGCGGCGCGGGCACGGCCCTGCTGCGGACGGCCGAGGAGTACCTGGCCGCGGAGGGCGCCGCGAGCACGTACTCCTGGGTGCTGGACGAGCCCGCCCACCGCGCTTTCGCCGAGCGGCGCGAATACCACCCGAGCCGTTCCGCGCACTTCCTGCGCCTCGACCTGGCCTCCGCCGCCCTGCCTCCGTACCCGGACGCGCTGCCCGCCGGTGTCGAGCTGCGCCCCGGCAGCACTTTCGCCGCCGACCCGCGACCGCTGCACGAGGCCGACGCGGAGGCCTCCGGCGACGAACCGGGCGACGTACCGGCGGAGCCGGCCGACTACGAGGACTGGCTCGCCACCGTCTGGCACCACCCCGACCTCGACAAGGAGCTGACCACGGTCGTCCTGGTCGACGGGGTCGTGGCCGCGTTCTGCGCAGCCCGGACGGACGGCGCCACCCGCTACGGCTCGGCGATGACCGGCACCCTGCGCGCCTTCCGCGGCCGCGGCCTGGCCAAGCTCGCCAAGACGGACTCCCTGCACCGGGCCCGCGCCGCCGGCTGCACGGAGGCCTTCACCGGAAACGACACCGGGAACGAGCCGATGCTCGCCATCAACAAGTGGTTCGGATACGAGATCTGCGCGACCGAGACGCGCTACGCGAAGCAACTGAAGGGACCGCAGCAGTCATGAGCAGCACCGGGTTGACCGTCGCCCTCACCAAGGCGGGCCGCACCAAGATCCGCTACCCCGCCGCCCTGGTCGCGGACACGGGGGACCGGATCTCCGTACGCGCCCCCTGGGCGGCCGACGGCGTACGGGACTTCGGCTTCGTGCGCTTCGAACCGGGCGACGTGTTCACCGAGCACTTCTGGCGGACGCGCTGGTACGCGGTCAAGGAGGTGCGGACGGGCGAGGGCGCCCTCAAGGGCTGGTACTGCGACGTCACGCGCCCGGCGGTGGTGCAGGACGGCGAGATCCTCGTCGAGGACCTGGACCTGGACCTGTGGGTGTCGGCGGACGGGTCCGCGGTCCTGCGCCTGGACGAGGACGAGTTCGCCGCGAGCGGGCTCACGGAGACCGACCCGCAGGCGGCGGCCGAGGCCATCCGCGCCCTCGACGCCCTGGCCGCCCAGGCCCTCGAGCCGGCCGGTCTGACCGCCCTCCTCAGCTGAGCGCGGCTGCTCCGGCCTCTTTCTGTAGGCCCGCTTAGCGGTTCCTTAAGCGGACCCTAAGGATCTTCGGGAGGGCCCCGAAAGGGGTGGAACCGCTGGTGCGGAGGGCTAGCTTGGCGGGGCCAGGGAGGCCTGAGGCGGCGCCGGACCCGACGGGGGGCGGCGCCGCCCAGCCCGGTTCCCGGCGCTCCCGGCGCATCCACGACCGTGGTGCCCGCATCGCCGCTCCGAAGGAGATCCACCCATGCCCGCACGCCGCCGCACCGTGACCCGTATCGCCGCAGTCGGTCTCGCCCCGCTCGCGGTGGCCGCGTACGCCGTCGCGCCGGCGGCCGCCCACGGCTCGATGACGGACCCGGTCAGCCGGGTGGCGGCCTGCTACGCGGAGGGACCGGAGTCGCCGAAGTCGGCGGCCTGCAAGGCCGCGGTGGCGGCGAGCGGCACGCAGGCCTTCTACGACTGGAACGCGGTCAACATCGCCAACGCGGCCGGCAACCACCGGGCGTTGATCCCGAACGGCCAGCTCTGCTCCGCCGGCAACGACAAGTACCAGGGCCTGGACCTGGCCCGCGCCGACTGGCCGGCCGGCCCGATGTCCGCGGGCGAGCACACCTTCCGGTACAAGGGGACCGCCCCGCACAAGGGCTCCTTCGAGCTGTACATCACGAAGGACGGCTACGACCCGACGAAGCCGCTGAAGTGGTCCGACCTGGAGCCGGCGCCGTTCGCCAAGGCCACCGACCCGGGCATGCAGAACGGGGACTACGTCTTCTCCGGCAGCGTGCCGGACAAGTCCGGGCGGCACCTGATCTACAGCATCTGGCAGCGCTCGGACAGCCCGGAGGCCTTCTACACCTGCTCGGACGTGGTGTTCGGCAAGGACAACGGAGGGAACGGCGGGGGGAGCGGCGCGAGCGGAGGCACTGGCGGCAGCACCGGCACCACCCCGAGCACGAAGCCCAGTACGAAGCCGAGCGCCAAGCCTTCCGCCGACCGCCCCTCGGACGCGCCCAAGGCCCCGACGGACCGGCAGATCGCCGACGGCGAGAGCAAGTCCACGGTGGAGCACAACGGCCACGGCGACAACGACCCGAGGACGAACGGCAGCACCGACCTCGCCCCCGTCCCGTCGGAGTCCCCCGCGGGCACCACCAACCTGGCCGAGACGGGGGGCAGCGGCGCCACCCCGGCGATCGCGATCGCCGGGGCCGGCGTGCTGGCCATCGGTGCGGCCGTGCTGTTCGGTGTGGCCCGACGCCGTGCGACGGCGCCGGGCCGGCACGGCCGCTAGGAGGTGCCGTCCGACCGGTTCACCGGGACTGCCTGTGCGTCGGCATCTTCACTCGAAGACCGACGCGCAGGTGGTCCGGGAGGCGTGTGCCGGGTCGAGGGCGTTGACCGCCTCGTGCCAGGCGATCCGGTCGGTGAGCCCGATGGCGACGTGCTCGGAGAGATCCAGGGGGCACAGGTCCTGGAGCACGACGTTCCGTACGTTGGAGCCCGTCGCCTGGAGGAAGGCGCTCCGGTAGGGCGTGACGACCTCGTCGTACTTGGTCGCGATGACCGTGTACTGGACCCCGGGTACGGTGTCCCCGCCCGCGTTCAGCTTGGTGACGAAGGGGGATCCGGCGATCTGGTCGGCCAGCCCCGGGGTCGCGGAGCTGATCAGGTCCTCGGCTCCGGGGAAGTACGGGAGCAGCTGGGTGAGCCCGCTCAGGGTGGTTCCGTGGTTGTCGGGGGCGAGCCCGACCAGGGCGTTGACCTTGGGGGCGCCGCCGAGGAACTTGAGGTAGTAGTTCGGCATCATGCCGCCCTGCGAGTGGCCGACGATGTCGGTCTTCGCGGCTCCGGTGGAGGCCAGCACCTTGTCGACGAAGACGTCGAGCTGTCCGGCCGACTTGTCGATGGGGCCGAGCCCGTTGAAGAACGGCACGCCGGGCAGTTGCCCGTAGTCGAGCGAGTAGACGCAGTAGCCGCGGTGGACGAGGTAGGGGGCGAATCCGAGCCAGTTGTCGACGGAGTTCCCGAACGTGCCGTGGACGAGGACGACGGGGCGGGGATGGGCGGCAGAGGGTTTGCAGGACCAGTTGTTCCAGCCGCTGCTGGGTGCGGATGCGGCCTGCGCGGCGCCGGTGGGGGCGACGAGGGCGGCAGCGGCGAGGGTGAGGACGGCCAGCGGGCGGAGCAGGCGTCGCCAGGGCAGCATCGAGTGATCTCCTTGCTGGGTCAGGGAAAGACGTGGGGGTTCGTCCCGTGATCCGGATCACAAGGAGGTGCTGCTTCGGCCAAATTACGGGCGAGTAGCAAAACTTGGAAGTTACGCGTCAGTAAAAAATGCGTGTCGCCCCCCGCCCCCGCACGCCCTCGGGACAATGGAGTAGTCCCCTACTCCGCGTGAGGTGAGTGATCGGATGCAGTGGGCTCCCGGTGCGGGCACGGCCCTGGCCACCCCGCCCGACCTGGCCGCCGACCCGCTCGTTTCCGCGGTCACCGAGGTCGCCGTGGGCACGCTGGGGCCCGTCGCGGAGGAGACCGCGCAGGAGGGCGTGCCGCGTTCGCACCTCGACGCCCTCGCCCGCTGCGGTGCGTACGGGGCCCTCGGCCACACGCCCCGCCCCGGGAGCGGGCTGACCACGCGTCAAGTGGTCCGTGAGGTGACCGAGTTGCTGTCGGCGGCGGATCCGTCCACCTGGTTCGTGCACACCCAGCACTTCGCCCTCGTGAAGGCGCTGCAGGCGGCCACCGGGACGGAGGCGGCCGCGCTGCGCGAGCAGTGGGCGCCCGCCCTCGCCTCGGGAGCCAGGCGCGGCACGGCCGGTTTCGCCTTCTTGCGGCACGCCCGGCCGCCCGTCACCGCCGAACCGGTCGCCGACGGGTGGCGGCTGCGCGGCCGGGTGCCCTGGATGACCGGCTGGGGCCTCACCGACGTGGTGTACCTGGGCGCCCTCGCCCCGGACGACCGGGTGCTGTCCGCCGCGGTGGCCTGCGGGCCGGACGGCGACCCCGGGCTGGTCGCGGCCGGATCCGCGCCGCTGTGGGCGATGAACGGCACCCGCACGGTGGCGGTGGAGGTACGCGACGTCCTCGTCCCGCGGAGCGCGGTGATCTCCGTACAGCCCCGGGCGGAGTGGACCCGTGCATACGACCTCGAGAATGCGAACGCCCACCCCGCCGTGTTCGGCCATGTGCGCGCCGCGGCCGATTTCCTTCTGCGGTCGGCCCCCGCCGCCGGCAGCGCGTACGAGGAGCTCGGCCACCGGGTGGCGCAGGAGGCGGCCCGGCTGCGCGCGGAGGCCTACGCCCTGCGCGACGAACTCCCGCCGGAGGAGCGGGTCGAGGACCGGCTGGCGCTCCGGGCGGCCGTCCTGGAGCTCGGCGTACGGGCGGCCACCGCCTGCGTCGCCGCGACGGGCGGCCGGGCGATCTCGTACGGGAACACCGCCGGCCGTCTCGCCCGCGAGGCCCAGTTCCACCTGATCCAGGCCCAGACCTCCGGGCTCCGCACCGAAATGGCCCGGCGCCTGCTGGCCGGGCTGCCGGGGGCGGACAACCGCTAAGCGGCTTTGTGGAAGGTCGCGGCCGGGCGGACCGTGCCCGGGCCGAAGCGGGCGTTCGCGCGGTCGACGGCCGCCTCCACCGTCAGGCGGGCCTCGCGGACCGGGTCCAGCGAGATCTGCCGGGACACCCGCTCGGCGCCCGTGAGGTCCTCGGCGCGCAGCACCATGCCGGTCAGCCGGGCCCGTTGCAGCCCGGCCGCGTCCAGCAGGCGGTACGCCGCCGCCCGCAGGTCCTCGTCGTGCGCGGACGCCGCCGTGAGCCGCCGGGTCCGCTCCCAGCGGGTGCCGCCGGCGAACTGCAGGGTCAGCGACAGGGACCGGGCTGCCTGGCGGCGGCCCCGCAGTACCGCGCCCAGCCGGACCACCAGGCCGAGGAGCACGGCCCGGGTGTGCGGGCCGTCGAGCTCGTGCCGGGTGAAGCCGCTGCGGACGGCGGCCGACGCGGGCAGGTCCTTCGGGGTGACGGGGCGCGGGTCGATCCCGCGGGCGCGCTCCGCGGCCAGCCGGCCCGCCCGCTGCCCCAGGATCCGTTCGACGGTGCCCGGGGAGACGGCCGCGACCGCGCCGACCGTGTGCAGTCCGTACCCGCGCAGCGCCTCCGCCTGCTTGGGGCCGATGCCGTGCAGGGCCTCCACCGGCAGCGGCCCGAGGAAGCCGTCCACCGCGCCCTCGGGCACGGCCAGGACACCGCCGGGCCCGGGCACCCGGGCGGAGGCCGTCGCCGCCACCGCCCAGGTCCCGGCGACCCCGATCCGTACGTCCGTGCCCAGCCGGGCGACCGCGCGCAGCCGGACCAGCTCGGCGATCCGGCAGGCGTCCGCGCCGAAGTACCGCCGGGCGCCGCGTACGTGCACCAGCGCCGCCCGGGGCGGCAGGGCCTGCACCGTCGGGGAGAACTCCCGCAGGAGTTCCAGGACTTCGCGGTACCCCTCCTCGGACACCGCCGGAGCGCACCGTACGTGCAGGACGCCGTTCGCCGGGGTCATCCCGCGCTCCCCGGGCTGGAGTGCCACAGCTTGCGGCCGGTCGCGGCGCGGTCGCCGGCCGGCTGGAGGTCGGCCCACGGGTTCATCTCGTACCCGGTGGGCAGGTGGATGCGGCGCCCCGGATCGGCGGCACCCACCGTGTCCCCGGCACCGGGCAGCGGTTCGGCCAGGCGGGCCGCGACCGCGTCCAGGCCGCCCGTCGCCCGCAGTTCCACCAGTTCGGCCAGGTCCCAGGCCGCCGCGCCGACCACGCTCAGGCTCTGCGGTCCGCGCCGCTGTACGACACCCCGTACCAGCAGCAGGAACGAGTGGAAGACGGTGTGTGCGCACGCCTCGTGGCTGTCGTCGAAGAAGGCCAGGTCGACCAGGCCCGTCCCGTCGTCCAGCGTGGTGAAGACGACCCGCTTCCCGGACCGGATCGGCGGGGTCTGGGTGGCCGCCTTGGCCCCCGCGACCAGTACCGTCCGGCCGTGCTCGACCTCGCGGAGCCTGCCGGCCGGGACCGCCCCCAGCTCCGCCAGGAAGGCGTGGTGGTCCTCCATCAGGTGCCGGGAGGCGTCCATGCCGAGCACGCCCAGCTCCGCGCTGAGCCGCTCCGCCTCGTTCAGGTCGGGCAGGCCGACCGGGGCCGTCGACCGCCCGCCGCCCAGCGGGAGCTGGACGCTGCCCGGCCGGGCCCCCGCCGAGCGCTGTGCGCCGTGCAGCTCGGCCACGTGCAGCAGCAGGTCGCGCCGGTTGGCGCCGAAGGCGTCCAACGCCCCGACCTGGGCGAGCCTTTGGGCGACGGGCCGGCCCGGGTGCGCCCGGTCCCAGAAGTCGCGCAGCGATCCGTACGGCTGCCCGTCCTCGATCCGGAGCGCCTCCGCCTCGCTGATGCCGTGGACGTCGGCCAGGGCCAGCCGGAGCCCCCACACCGGGGGAGCCCCGACATCGGACACCAGTTCGATGTGATGGGCGACCGCCGACCGGTTCACGTCCAGCGGCAGCACCGGCACGCCCCGGCGCCGCGCATCCGCCAGCAGCAGCCGCTTCGGGTACATCCCCGGGTCGTGCGTGAGCAGCCCGGCGTAGAACGCGGCCGGGTGGTGCGCCTTCAGCCATGCCGACTGGTACGTCGGCACGGCGAAGGCCACCGCGTGCGCCTTGCAGAAGCCGTACGAGCCGAACGCCTCGACGATCTCCCAGGTCCGGCCGATCACCTCGGCCGAGTAGCCCCGTTCGCCCGCCTTCGCCGCGAACCACACCTTGATCCGCGCCTGCGACTCCGGGTCGGAGAGCCCGCGCCGTACCCGGTCCGCCTCGTCGCGCCCGCAGCCGGTCATGACGTGGACGATCTCGATGATCTGCTCGTGGAAGACCACCACCCCGTACGTCTCGCGCAGCGCCTCCGCCAGGTGCTCGTGCGGGAAGCGGACCGGGGCCCGCCCGTGCCGCGCCTCGATGAACGGCCGCACCATGTCGGCGGCGACCGGCCCGGGCCGGAACAGCGAGATGTCGACGACCAGGTCGTGGAAGGTCGACGGCTGGAGCCGCCCCACCAGGTCGCGCTGGCCCGGCGACTCGATCTGGAAGCAGCCCAGCGTCTCGGCCGAGCGGATGAGCTCGTACGTCGCCTCGTCGCCCGGCGGGACCTGCGCCGGGTCGTCCAGGTCGAGCTCCTCCCCCGTACCGCGCCGGATCTCCGCGACGGCGTGCGCCATCGCGGACTGCATCCGCACGCCCAGCACGTCGAGCTTGAGCAGCCCGAGGTCCTCCACGTCCTCCTTGTCGAACTGGGACATCGGGAACCCCTCGCCGCTGGTCGGCACCACGGGGGTGCGGGCGAGCAGTGAGGCGTCGGAGAGCAGCACCCCGCACGGGTGCATGGCGATCCCGCGCGGCAGCGCGTCCAGCGCCTCGACGAGCTCCCACAGCCGGCCGTGCTCCTCGCCGCGTACGTCGCGCAGTTCCGGCAGTTCGGCCAGGGCCGCGCGGGCGTCGCGGGCCCGGATGTGCGGGAAGGCCTTGGCGAGCCGGTCGACGGTGGCCGGGTCCATGGACAGGGCGGCTCCGACGTCGCGGATCGCGTGCCGGACCCGGTAGGTCTCGGGCATGGAGACGGTGGCGACGCGCTCGGTGCCGAAGCGGTCGATGATCCGCCGGTAGACCTCCAGCCGGCGGGCGGACTCCACGTCGATGTCGATGTCGGGCAGGACGCGGCGGCGCTTGGACAGGAAGCGCTCCATCAGCAGGCCGTGGGCGACGGGGTCGGCGTGGGCGATGCCGAGGAGGTGGTTGACGAGGGAGCCGGCGCCGGAGCCGCGGGCGGCCACCCGGATGCCCATCGCACGTACGTCGTCCACGACTTGAGCAACCGTCAGGAAGTACGAGGCGTACCCGTGGTAGGCGATGATGTCCAGCTCGTGGTGCATCCGCTCCCAGTACGCGCGGTCGTCGGCGTAGCCGCGCAGCACCATGCCGGCGGAGGCCCGGGAGGCGAGGACCCGCTGGGCGGTGCGGTGGGCCGCGCCGACGAAGTGGGCCTCGGGGAAGTGCACGGAACCGATGCCGAGGTCGTCCTCGGGGTCCACCGAGCAGGCCTCGGCGGTACGCCGGGTCTCCGCGAGGAGCCGTCGCGCGTCGGCGGGGCGCAGGCCGGCGGCCCGGGCGATCCGGTCGGCGGCCTCGGCCATGGCGGCGGGGTCCTTGAGCCAGCGTTCGCCGCTGTCGAGGGGGCCGCGGGGGTCGACGGGGACGAGACGGCGGGCCGAGTCGAGGATGTCGGCGACCGGGCCCTGGCCGGGGTCGGCGTACCGGACGGCGTTGGTGAGCACGGCCGGGACGCCCTGCTCGGCGGCGAAGCCGACCGTACGGGCGGCCAGGCGCAGCGAGCCGGGGCCGGTGCCGGTGCGGCCGTGGTGGACGGCCTCCAGGCGCAGGGAGTCCCCATAGACCTCCCGCCAGGGTGCGAGGAGCCGGGCGGCCCGGTCCGGGCGCCCGGCGGCCAGTGCCCGCCCCACCTCCGACCCGGGCCCGAGCAGGACGTACACCCCGACGCCGCGCAGTTCCGCCCAGGGGACGACGGGCCGGTCGGCGCCGCCGGCGCCCGCATGGGCCGCCGTGACCATCCGGCACAGTTCGGCCCAGCCGGTGGCGCCGTCGCGGGCCAGGAAGGTGACCCGGGGTGCGGACTCGTCGACGAAGGCGCCGCCCGCGACGGGGGTCCGCCGCCGGTGGGACGCCTCTCCGGAGCCGCCGTGCCCGGATCCGCCCGGTCCGCTCGAGCCGGCCGATCCGGCCGGGCCCGCCGCAGGTGCAGGGGCGTGCGACACGGCCAGGTCGGCCCCGAACAGGGGCCGGATCCCGGCCTTCGCGCAGGCCTTCGCGAACCGCACCGCACCCGCGAGGGTGTCGCGGTCGGTCAGGGCGAGGGCATCCATGCCCCGCTCGACGGCACGCTCCGCCAGCCGATCGGGGTGGGAGCCTCCGTAGCGCATGGAAAACCCCGAAACGGTGTGCAGATGCGTAAAACCAGGCACCCGCGGCCTCCTGCTTCGCTCGAACGTGAACACCACCCCCGTCTCCACCATAGAGCAATTCGAATATCCGTGCGAAACATTCGTTCGATAGTCGGCCGCCGCCTGCCCGCGCTAGGGAGTGTCGAGCCGGCCCACCCGGTGGACGACCTCGCCCGCGACCACCACCGTCTCCGCCACCGTGCCCGGGATCCGTTCCGGGGCCACGGCGAGGATGTCCCGGGACAGCACCACGAAGTCCGCCGCCTTGCCCACCGTCAGCGAACCCCGGTCCGCCTCCAGGAAGTTGGCGTACGCCGAGCCCATCGTGTAGCCGTACACCGCCGTCGCCACGTCCACCGTCTCGGCCGGCTGCCACGGGGCGCCGCCCTCCAGCGGGCGGCGGGTGACCGCCGTGTAGATCCCGATCATCGGATCCATCTCGGCCACGTTCCAGTCGCTGGAGAAGGCCAGCACCGCGTCCGCCTCGGCCAGGCTGCGCATCGGCCACGCCTTGTGCCAGCGGTCCTCGCCCACGTTCTCCGCCCAGTCCTGGCCCGGCCCGGCGATCTCCGGCGCGCAGTGCCTCGGCTGCATGCAGGCCACCACGCCGAGCGCGGCGAAACGCGGCACGTCCGCCGGGTCCAGGCATTCCACGTGCACCACCTGGTGACGGGCGTCCCGCGGCCCGTTGACCGCACGGGCGTGCTCGACGGCGTCCAGGACCGTACGGATCCCCCGGTCGCCGGTGGCGTGCACGAAGCACTGGAAGCCGCGCGCGTCCAGCCGCGCCAGCAGCTCCGCGAACTCCTCGGCCGGGTAGAAGGTCTCGCCCCGGTGCGCCCCGCATCCGGTGTACGGCTCCAGCAGCGCGGCCGTGCGCGGCTCCACCACGTCGTCGATGTACAGCTTGAGCGGCCCGACCCGCAGCCGGTCCCCCGCGTACATCCGCGCCGCCGCCGCGAAGGCGTCGAGCTCCTCCTCGGTCGTACCGCGCGGGTGGAACAGCGCCGCCACGATCCGCGAGCGCAGTCGGCCCTCGGCGCGGGCCCGCTCGTACAGCTCCAGGTCGTCCAGGGAGTTCTGCGGTTCCACGACCGTGGTGATGCCGAAGCCGATCGCGTCGTCCAGGCTCTTGGCGAGGCGGCCGTACTGCCGGTCCGGCGAGGCCCACGGCACGCCGAGCTCACGCAGTGCCCGGTGGCCGTCCCGCGAGAGCCCCTTGATCGCGAAGTCCTTGACGAAGCCGGTGGGCTCGCCGGTCTCCGGGTCGACGGCCGCGGTGCCGAACGGCAGGTCGGTACGGTCCTTCGCGACCCCGAGCCGGCGCATCGCCGCCGTGTTCAGCCAGGCCGTGTGCACGTCGTACGAGAGCACGATCGCGGGGGTGTCCCCGGTGACCGGGTCCAGGTCGGCGGCGGTGGGCATCCGGCCGCCCGGGATCGCGGAGTAGTCGAAGGCCTCGGCCTCGATCCACTCGGCGTCGGGGTGGGCCCCCCGCCAGGCCCCGATCCGGTCGAGGATCGCCTCCAGGGTGCGCACCCCGGCGAGCTGGACGCAGGCGTCGTCGGAGCCGAGCCGGACGTGGTTGTGGGCGTCGACGAAGCCGGGCAGCACCAGCCGGCCGCCCGCCTCGATCCGCTCGGTGTCCGGGCCCGCCCAGGCGGCGGCCTCCGCGTCCGGGCCGAGCCAGACGATCCGGCCGTCGGACACGGCCAGGGCCTCGGCCTCGGGCAGCTCCGGGTCGACGGTATGGATCCGGGCTCCGGTGAGCAGCAGGTCGGCGGGGACGGGGTGCGGCATGGGTGGTGCTCCTGTGCAGAGGCGGCGGACGTGGCGGATGTGGCGGTGCGGGAGGGGACCGGGGGGGGTCAGGCGGCCGGGGCGTACGCGGGCACCCGGCGGGCGGCGAGGGCCCAGTACGTGAGCGCGGAGACGACCGAGCCGAGCAGGGTCAGGTCGGCGCCGCCGAGCGGGGCCACGAGCGGGCCGGTCCACAGCTCGGAATCGCAGGTCAGCGCGGCGAAGGCCATGCCGGCGAGGAGCGCAGCCATGCCGGCGGGGTGGTAGCCGGCCCGGTACCAGTAGGCGCCTGCGCTCCCGGCGTGCAGTGCGTCGGAGTCGTAGCGGCAGCGGCGCAGCAGCATGTCGGCGAGGAAGACCCCGCCCCAGGGCGCGAACAGGATGATCAGCAGGGAGAGGAAGGAGAGCAGCGAGGTGGTGAAGTCGGTCAGGAAGAGCGCGGCAAGCGATCCGGCGGCGGTGACCGCGGCACTGATCACGATGGCGCGGGCGCGGCTCCACGGGATGCCGAGGACCTGGAGGTTCAGGCTGGAGGAGTAGAGAGTGATGATCGAGTTGGTGACGGAGCCGCCGAGGACGAGGGCCAGGAACACCGGCTTGAACCAGCCCGGGAGCAGGCTTTCGGCCCCCGCGACGGCGTCGGTCATGTCGGTCTGGGTGGCGGCGGCGACCCCGGCGACGCCGAGGGCGACGGAGGAGACGAACCCGCCGAGCGCGCCCATCCAGGTGATCGACTTCAGCGAGGTGGTCCGGGGCAGGTAGCGGGTGTAGTCGGCGGGCATCGGCAGGTACGAGAAGGGCCCGGCCAGCATCACGACGAAGGCCAGGCTCCAGCCGGACAGGCCCGGGGCGGCGGCGCCGGCCGGGGCGGCGGTCTCGGCGCCGGGCAGGAGGAAGACGAGCAGCGCGCCGAAGCCGAGGGCGAGGACGTAGGCCATCCAGCGCTCGGCGAACTGCACGGTGGCGTGGCCCCACATCGCGACGGCGAAGGTGAGCGCGAGGGTGGTCCCGAGGGCGAGGGCCCGTACCGCCACGCCTTCGCCGAGGCCGACCTCGGCGAAGAACACCTCCAGGGCGAGCGTGCCGACCACGGTGTTGACGATGGTGTAGCCGATGCTCACCACCCAGTTCAGGACGCCGGCCGGGAAGTTCCCGCGGACCCCGAAGGCGGCCCGGGAGATGACGAGGGTGGCGGTGCCGGTGCGGATGCCGCTGAGCCCGGCGGCGCTGACCGCGAAGAAGGACAGTCCGCTGATCACGACGACGGCGGTGGCCTGCCAGAAGGAGAGGCCGAACGCCACGGCGAGGGCCCCGTTGATCACGTAGGTGAAGGTGAGGTTGGAGCCGAACCAGAGCCAGAACAGGTCCCGGGCGCCGCCGTGCCGCTCGGCGTCGGGGATGGGGTCGATGCCGTGGGTCTCGACCCGGAACACCTCGTCGACGTCGGCCGTCGTCTCCTGCTGCGTCATGCGCCGTACCCCTGACTGTGGACCCACTGAACCTTGAATGACGTTCTAAGTTCTTGAATGGCATTCAAGATGCGCCGCCGATCGGGACCGCGTCAAGACCCTGTCCGGGATAAGGTCGGGCCACGAAGATCGGGAAGGCGGCACGGGTGGCGGGAGCGGGGCCGGCGCGGCGGCGCGACGGGCGGATCGCCCAGGAGCGGATGCTGGAAGAGGCCATGGCGGCGATCGCCGAGGGCGGACTGGCGGAGCTCACCATGTCCGCGCTCGCCGAGCGGCTCGGCACCAGCGGCGGCCACATCCTCTACTACTTCGGCAGCAAGGACCGGCTGCTGCTGGCCGCACTGCGCTGGAGCGAGGACCGACTCGCCGCCGAGCGGGCGCAGTTGCTGGCCCGCCGGGTCACCGCGCACCGCAAGCTCGCACTGTTCCTCGAGCTCTACCTGCCGCGCGGCCCCCGCGATCCGCGCTGGACCCTGTGGATCGAGCTGTGGGCCCGCACCCCCGCCAACGAGGACCTGCGCGCCGCCCAGCAGGAGATCGACGACGGCTGGCAGCGGGACCTGGAGACCCTGCTCGCCAAGGGCGTGGACCAGGGCCGCTTCGCCGCCGCCCTGGACGTGCCCGCCCGCGCCTCGGAGCTGCTCGCACTGCTGGACGGGCTGAGCACCCGCGTGGTGCTCGGGCAGCGCGGCGCCGACCGGGCCGCTTCCCTGGACCGGGCCCGCTCGGCGGCAGCCCTGCTGATCCCCCACCTCTAAGCGGCCTCGGGGGAGTGGGGCACGCCCCCGCGCCGCCCGGCACGGCGCCTCGCCGCGTTGTCGCAGCCCCTGGTACGTCCCGTACAAGCGTGCCGCTCCGCCTTGCGATGCACCGCACCGCACGACGCGAAAACGAAACCCACCTCCCCGAGGCCGCTGAGTGCCGCGCCCGCATTCCCTCGTTTCCCGCTCTCCTCCGGGCGGGCCGTGCTTCCATCGCAGGAGCGGGGCGGGGGCATCGGAGCGGGATGCGCATCGAGGTGAGCCGGGGCGACAGGCGGAAGTTGATCGCGCAGGAGTGGGGGGCTCCCGACGGCTCACCGGTCCTGCTGCACCACGGCATGCCGGGCAGCCGCCTCGGCGTGGCACTCGACGACGCCGCCGAGCGCCATCCGCACGTCCGCTTCTTCGCCTACGACCGGCCCGGCTACGGGGAGTCCGACCGGGCACCGGGGCGGCGCGTGGCCGACGCGGCCGCCGACTCCGCAGCCGTCGCGGACGCCCTGGGCATCGGCCGCTTCGCGGTCGTCGGCCGCTCCGGGGGCGGTCCGCACGCACTCGCCTGCGCGGCCCTGCTCCCCGACCGGGTGACGGCAGCGGCCTGCCTGGTCGGCCTCGCGCCCCGCGACGGCTCCGGACTCGACTGGTACGCCGGCATGACCCCGTACAACGTGGAGCACTACACCCTCGCGGACCGCGACCCGGCGGCTCTGGAGCTGCGCCTCACCCCCCAGGCCGAGGTGATCCGCCGCGATCCGGGCCGGCTGATCGAGGACCTGCGCGCGGACCTCCCTGACGTGGACCTCGCGGTCCTGGCCGACGACCGGGTTCGCCGGTCCGTCCTGGACAACTTCCGCGAGGCGCTGCGGACTTCCGCGTACGGCTGGCTGGACGACTCCCTCGCGTTCTGCCGGCCCTGGGGGTTCGAGCCGGGTGGGATCACCGGCCGGGTCATGCTCTGGCACGGCGCCGAGGACGTGTTCTCACCGGTGGGCCATTTCCACTGGCTGGCGCAGCACATCGGGCACAGCACGGCGGTGCTCGCGCCCGGAGCCGGCCATTTCGCGGCCCAGTACGCCCTCTCGGAGGCGCTGGACTGGCTCCGCTGAGGTCAGGCCGGGGTCATTCGGCGGGCGTCCCGGTCCGGGGTACGGGCACGGGCAGAGTCACGCGGGGCCGCTCCACGGGCGCGGCCACCGGCTCCCGGGCTCCCTTGAGGCAGTCGATGATCCGCTCGTGCATGTCCCCGACGCTGTCCACGACCTGGATGCGCAGGTGGAGCGCCCGCACCTCGTCGATGAACCGCTTCGAGAACACCCCCACCCGTATGGTTTCGTACGTACCGGTCGCCACCAGCGGGAATCCGGCCCCGAGCGCGACGAGGCGGAAGTCCGCAGCGGGCCGCAGCCCCACCGCGCCCAGCCGCTCACCGGCCTCGCCCGGGCTCATCCACGCCTCCTCGGGAATCGGCCCGTCGTGCGGATCGCCGTCCATCACCAGGAAGTAGTCGGCGCGGTGCAGCCCCGCATTGTGCTGGCCGCCGTTGAGGATGCCCGTGACCCATGCCTTCGACTCGCCCGGCAGCTCCCCCGCCACGTACTCGGAGCGCCACCCCAGCACCGGCCGTACCGTACGGGCGTACTGGGCGCGGGCGAGCACGGCGCCGGCCGCCACGGCCAGCAGGCTGGCCAGGGGTTCCTCGGGCATCAGCTGGAGCCGCCAGGGCCAGTGGGTGCGGGTCGCCTCGGACAGGTTGCCGCGGACGACCTCCCAGACGAGGACGGCGACGAGCAGGCACAGCAGCACCAGGGGCGCGGTGAACAGCCAGGGATTGCGCCGGATGCGTCGCTGCGCATCGGAAACGGGGCCGCCCCGGCCGGATGGTGCACTGCTCATGAGCGCCGCCTCACTCCCTCAATCACGGACCCCCGCCCGGGAGTTCGGGCGGGGGCTCATGATTGTGCCGGGTCCGGGCGGGCTGCACCCGCCCGCCCCGTCAGTACACGCTCACGCCATAGGCGTTGAGGGCCTCGACGACGGGCTGGAAGAAGGTGGTTCCGCCCGAGGAGCAGTCGCCGCTGCCGCCCGAGGTGAGGCCGATCGCGCGGGTGCCGGAGTAGAGCGGGCCGCCGCTGTCGCCGGGCTCGGCGCAGACGTTGGTGCGGATCATGCCGTAGACGATGTCGCCGCCGCCGTAGTTGACGGTGGCGTTGAGGCCGGTCACCGAGCCGCCGTGGGTGCCGGTGGTGGAGCCGCGCCGGGTCACGGACATCCCGACGGTGGCGTTGGCGGCGCTGGTGATGTCCTGGCTGCCGACGGTGCCCGCATGGGCCAGGGCGGTGTTGTCGTAGCGGACGAGGCCGTAGTCGTTGTTCGGGAAGCTCGAGCCCACGGTCGCGCCGATCGTGGTGGTGTGCGAGGAGTTGGTCCACCAGGTGCCGGCGCCGTCGGTGCAGTGCCCGGCGGTCAGCACGTAGTACGTGTTCCCGCTGCGCACGTTGAAGCCGAGCGAGCAGCGCCAGCCGGAGGTGTAGATGGCGTCGCCGCCGGAGGTCAGCTTGCGCAGCTTGCCGGGGGTCCGCTCGATGCGCAGGGCCGCGGCGTCGGCTCCGGCCTCGGTACGGATCCTGGCGAGGTCCGCGGCGGTGACGGTGGAGTCGGCGGTGACCACGAGGGTCCCGCTGGCGGGGTCGGTGTACCAGGCGGTGCCGGCGACGTCGGCGCGCTGGACGGAGGCGCCGGCCGCAGCGAGCCGTGCTGCGCTGAAGCCGCTGTCCGCGCTCGCCGCGGTGGGGGCGGCGAGCCCGGCGACGGCTGCCAGGCCTGCGGCCACGGCGAGCAGCCGGGTACGGGTGATGCTCTTGATCCTCACTTCTCGTCCTCCCGGGAGGGATCGGGGGCCCGGCGGACAGTGGGGGGCGCCGGAGCCCGTGAGGCGCAGCCGGGGGTACGGCGGGCGCACAGGATTTCGTCGTGCCCCTGACAAGCCCCCGGAAGGCGCTGTCGGGAGTGTCTCGGCGTCAGATTCGGGCGGCAAGGGCATCTTTCAGCCTCCGCTCGCCCGCCGCGACCTCGAAGGGCAGGGTGTTCCCGGGTGGCGGGAACGGGCAGATGAAGTGGTCCGCGAAGGCGCAGGGCGGCAGCACGGTCCGGTTGAAGTCGACGGTGATCGAGCCGTCCACCGGGTCCGGAACTCCCGGCCTGAGGAAGCGGAAGCGGTAGCTGGAGCTCCCCCCGGTGGCATCGCCGATCACGGCCCAGAGGCTGCCGTCGTCCTCGTCGACGGCGACCTGGAGGGTGTGTTCGGCGCCCCGGTACGCGAAGCTCAGCTCACCGCCGAGGCCGAACCCGCGCGCCCGCCCGTCGGCGTTCGCCACCTGGACGATCCGGTCCTCGCCGTACGGCCGGAAGCGCCCCGGCAGCACGAAGTCCGGGTCGTACGCGGTGGCCTCGATACCGGCGAAGGCCCGGCGTGCCGCGGAGGCGGGGTCGAAGACCCGTACCGCCCACTCCCCCTCGCGCCGGATCACCGTGATCCGGACGTCCCGGGCAGCGGCGATCCGGGAGTGCGCGGGCGGGGCCTCGTCGGCAGCCAGGACGGCGTCACCGGTGAAGGGCTCGCCGTCGAGGCTGAGACCGTCCTCGGCGGAGGCGGTCAGCGCCACCCCGCCCTCGGTGGCGCGCCAGCGCCCCGGAACGGCCGGAATTCGACCTTCCGGGTGGTCGGAGAGCCAGTGGGTGCCGATGAGGGAGAGGGGGCCGTAGGGGGCGGACACGGAAGCCACCCGATGCTCGTGCCATTTCCGCCAGGCTGTCTTCGGATCATCTGCGTCATCGCTCATGCCGCTCACCCCTTCCACACGGGCCCGGACGGGAACCTCCCTGTACGCCGTCCGGCCCCGTGCGCGGCTGACGGGGGCTCAGCAGTCGCAGCCGCAGTCGCAGCAGCAGCCGTCGCAGTTGCAGCAGTCGCAGCCGCTGCAGTCGGGGCAGCCGTTGCCGCAGTCGCAGGCCTCGCACCACGCGTCCCGCTTCTTGCGGGACCACGGACCCTCGTGGTCGGTGCAGCACAGCTGGCAGGTGCAGAACAGCCCGAGGGCCACCGCGCAGCCGGCGAGCAGCCCGCGGCGCGGCTTCTGCGGGGGCAGGCCGCCGCCGGGGCCCATGGGCGGTCCGGGCATCCAGGGGCCGCCGGGGCCGCCCGCGCCGCCGCCGTACGGATTCCCGCCGTACGGATTCCCGCCCTGGCCGCCCTGGCCGCCCTGGCCGCCGTACGGGGTGCCGGCGTACGGACCGCTGCCGTACGGGGCGCCCTGGCCCGGGCCGTGGCCCTGCGGCGGCGCCCCGTACCCGCCCTGCCCCGCGGCGTTCATCCCCACGTGTCCGCAGCCCGTGACCCCGAAGGCCCGGTCCACCGAGGTCTTCAGCTCGTGCACGAGCAGCCGGTGGGCCAGCCCGGCGTCCGCGAACTCGACCTCGCGCAGCGCCAGCCTGATGCCGTGCAGCGCGTCGTCGGCCAGCCGCCGGGCCTCTGTGAGGGAGGTCCCGGTGGCCGTCAGCGGGTTCCAGGCGCCCGCCGCGGCGTCCGCGGCCTGGTCCTCGACGGCGTCCAGCAGGTGCGCGAGGCGCCCGAAGTAGCGGCCCGCCTCGGCGAGCGCGGGCGCGTTGCCTGGCCGTCCGGCGAGCTGCGCGGTATGGGCGAAGGCGGCGGCCGTCGCGGTCTCCGTGGGCTCGGTCACCACGAGCACCGGTGTGCCGGGGCCGGCCAGCGTCTCGATGCCCGCCTGCCGGTCCACGGCGTCGACGAGGACGGCCGTGTCGAAGCCGAGCGAGGCCCCGGTGCGGGCGCCGGCCCGGTCCCAGCCGCGGGCCACCCTGCGCGCGGCGGCGGCGATGGGCGCGCGGGCCAACAGCCCGTCCCGGTCCGCCACGTGGTCCCGTACCTTCGCCGAGGCGAGCACGAGCGAGACTGCGGCCGCGAGCCGCGCACCCTCACCGTTGGCCACCGCGGCGGTGCGCATCCCGCGCAGCGGGCAGGGGCCGGCGGTGCGCCGCGAGCCGGGCGCCGGTCCGGACTGAGCCTCCGTCAGAACGGAGACGAGCAGCCCGTCGTAGTTGGTCACGATCCGAGCGAACTGTCCGTGGTCCCCGCGAAGTGCCAGGCACAGCCCGCAGAGATGGGCCATCCACTCGGTCTTGAAGCGCTCCCCCAGCCGGTGCGTGCAGGGTCTGACGATGCCGAACAAACCGGTCCCCCGTATGTCATACGCGTGCGTGATGCGCATCGTATCGATCCGGATCGTTCACTCGTACGCCCCCATCGGTCACCCACACGGCGGCAGCAGTCGTATTTTCACTCAGTCAGCAGTGGTACCCGCCAGGAACCTTGACGGTGCAACGGATGTTCTGCACCAGTACCGTCACGAAACCCCTGCGCGGCGGCTATCCACTTGGCGCGTTGTCAGCATCATGGACGACCATAGGGGCAGCGGAGAGAAGACAACCGACTGCGGTGAAAGGAGGCGTCCATGGGTTCGGTACGCAAGGCGAGTGCCTGGTTGGGTCTCGTGGAGGACAGCGACGACGAGCGTTACTACGACGACGACTACGCGGAGGCCGCGCAGGGTTCCGTCTCGGGCCCCGGCGACCAGTGGGTCACCGACCCCCGGGTCAAGGTCGCGTCGGAGTCGGCCGTCGAGCACGGCCGGCGCATCGCGACGGTCACCCCGGACGGCTTCCGTGACGCGCGCGGCATCGGCGAACTGTTCCGCGAGGGCGTCCCGGTGATCGTGAACCTGTCGTCCATGGACCCGGCCGACGCCAAGCGCGTGGTCGACTTCGCGGCCGGCCTGACCTTCGGCCTGCGCGGTTCGATCGAGCGGGTGGCGACCAGGGTCTTCCTGCTGACCCCGGCCGACACCCAGGTCGTGAGCGGCGAGCCCGCCGGCCGCTCGCGCGACTTCTTCAACCAGAGCTGAGCAGGGCCCTCACCGGAAGGCGTCGAGCCCGGTGAGCGCCTTGCCCAGCACCAACTGGTGCATCTCGACGGTGCCCTCGTAGGTGAGCACCGACTCGAGGTTCGTGGCGTGCCGCATGACGGGGTATTCGAGCGAGATCCCGTTGGCACCGAGGATGGTCCGCGCGGTGCGGCAGATCTCGATGGCCTCGCGGACGTTGTTGAGCTTCCCGAAACTGATCTGCTCCGGCCGCAGGGTGCCCGCGTCCATCCGCCGTCCCAGGTGGTGGGCGAGCAGGATGCCCTTGTGGAGTTCCAGCGCCATGTCGGCGAGCTTCGCCTGGGTGAGCTGGAAACCGCCGATGGGCTTGCCGAACTGCTCCCGCGTCCGCGCGTAGTCGAGCGCGGCCTCGAAGCTGGCGCGCGCCGCGCCCATGGCCCCCCAGATGATCCCGTACCGCGCGTGGCTGAGGCAGCCCAGCGGCCCCTTGAGCCCGGTGACCCCCGGAAGCACCGCATCGGCAGGCAGCCGCACGTCGTCCATCACGAGTTCACTCGTCACGGATGCCCGAAGCGACCACTTGTGCTTGATCTCGGGCGCGGAGAAGCCGGCCGAGTCGGTGGGGACGGCGAACCCGCGGATCCCCTCATCGGTCTGCGCCCACACGACGGCCACGGCCGCGACGCTGCCGTTGGTGATCCACATCTTGCGCCCGTTGAGCACCCAGTCGGTGCCGTCGCGCTTGGCGTACGTCCGCATGGCGGCCGGGTCGGAGCCGACGTCGGGCTCGGTCAGCCCGAAGCAGCCGATCAGCTCGCCCGCGGCCATGCCGGGGAGCCAGCGCTGCTTCTGCTCCTCGGAGCCGTACTTCCAGATCGCATACATGGCCAGCGACCCCTGCACCGAGACGAGGGAGCGGATCCCGGAGTCGGCGGCCTCCAGCTCGAGGCAGGCGAGCCCGTACTGCACGGCGGAGGCCCCGGCGCAGCCGTACCCCTCGAGCGACATCCCGAGCGCCCCGAGCGCGCCGAGCTCTTTCGCCAGCTCCCGGATCCCGGGCAGCTCGCCGCTCTCGTACCAGCCGGCGATGTGCGGGAGCACGCGGTCGGCGGCCCAGCCGCGGACGGTGTCGCGGATGGCGAGGTCCTCGGGCGCGAGGAGCTCGTCGAGCCCGAGCGGATCGGTGGGTACGAAGGGCACGGCGCCTCCTGGTGCGGACCTGCGGTTCGAAACCTAGCGGTGCAAGTTTGTCCGCACGGCCGCCCGCGGTCCACCCCCTACCGGTCCCGCAGGCTGCGGGCTGCCGCTGCGCGGGAGGAGTCAGGCGGGGCGGACTGCCGGGTCGCGGTCCGTCGCCGGGGCGGGGATGCGCTGGGCATCGTGGCCCGCCTGGGCGGGGAGGCGCACGGGCTCGGCGTCGCACTCGGCAGAGTCCGCGCACTCCATGGCCCGCGGCAGCTTCAGCGCCATCACGGCCCCGGCCAGCAGCAGCCCCGCGCTGACGACGAGCGTGACGTGCAACCCGTGCACGAACGAGTGCCGCGCGGCCGCGTACAGCGACTCACCCGCAGCCCCCCCGAGGGCCCCCGCGATCTGATACGCCTCGCCCAGAGAATTCGCCGCCCCCGCCGCATCCGAGGCCGACACCCCCGGCACGTGCAGCAGCCCCGGCGCATAGGCCGCGTTCATGACACTGCCGAGCAGCGCGATGCCCATCCCCGCGCCCAGCTGGTACGAGGTCTCGCCTATGGAGGCCGCCCCGCCGGCCGTGGCCGCGGGCGCCTCGCTCAGCATCGACTCGTACGCCGCGAACAGCGTGGTCTGCAGCCCGAAGCCGAGCAGGATGAACCCGATCGTGAGGAGCACCGGCCGGTCGTGCTGCCCCATGAACGTCAGCAGCAGCACGGCGAACGCCGTCAGCACGAAGCCGAGCGACACCATCGTGCGCGGCCCGATCCGGGCCAGTGTGTACGAGCCGGTGGCACCCGCGGCCATCGCGGCGAAGGTGAGCGGCAGCAGCCGCAGCCCCGTCTGCAGCGGGCTGAGCTGCAGCACCAGCTGGAGGTACTGGACCGCGATCAGTTCCAGCCCGACCAGGGCCAGCATGGCGAGCACGATGCACCCGACGGACGTCGAGAAGGCGGCGCGCGAGAACATCCGCATGTCGATGAGCGGGTGCGTACGCCGCTTCTGCCGCCGTACGAACAGGATCAGCAGGACCGCACCCAGCAGCAGAGGCACCATCGCCTCGGCGTCCAGGAGCCGGCGCTCCGCGCCGATCCGCTTGACCCCGAGGACCACGCCGAGCACGCCGCCGGCGGCCATCAGCGCGCCGAGCACGTCCCAGGGCCCTTCGCAGGACCCCTTGGACTCGGGCAGCAGCCAGCGGCCGAGCGGCAGGATCAGGGCCATCAGCGGGATGTTGATCAGGAAGACCGAGCCCCACCAGAAGTGCTGGACCAGGAAGCCGCCGAGCACCGGTCCGCTGGCCGCGCCGATGGCGGCGACGGCGGTCCAGATGCCGATGGCGAGGGCCCGCTCGCGCCGGTCGGGGAAGACCTGCCGAAGAATCGACAAGGTGGCGGGCATGATCATCGCGCCGCCGACGCCGAGCAGGGCGCGGGCGGCGATCAGGACCTGGGCGTTGTCGGCGAGGGCCGCGAGGGCGGAGGCCGCGCCGAAGAGCCCGTAGCCGAGCAGGAGTATCCGGCGGCGGCCGACCCGGTCGCCGAGGGTCCCGAAGAGGATCAGCAGGGCGGCGCAGACCAGCGGGTAGGCGTCGACGATCCACAGGAGCTCGACCGCGCCGGGGCGCAGGTCCTCGGTGACGGAGGGGACGGCGACGTGCAGGATCGTCGCGTCGAGCGCGACGAGGACCAGGCTGATGCAGAGGACCGCGAGGACGAGCCAGCGGTTGGTCCCGCCGGAGGCGGCGTGCAGCCGCAGCCGGAAGGCGGCCGCGTTCGTCCCCGACATGCATGTACCTCCCAGATGATCGCTCGCACTCGGCGGACCAGCGCTTTGCGGAGCCACGGTGGTGGTGGGCACTGTGCGGCGTCCTACGGGGTCCGGCATCGACACGCGAGTGAAGCGTCAGCGTACGCGAGTTCGCTTGCCCGACACGTGGTCAAGCTCTCATAGCGGAGGAGCCCGCGGTGTGGTGTGCGCCACTCGGATCACCCCGCCCTCCCCCTCCTCCCCCGATCCACCGCCGGGAGGTGCCCTCACCGCGTACACGCGCGGTCACGACGTGTGGTTCTGCGCCGACGGCATGCACCGGCGCCACCGATAATCATGCCCGTGGAAGATCTTGGATTTCGCCGGGCCGCGCCCGCGCTGGCCGTCTTCGCGGCGGTCCGGCTCCTCGGGCTGGCCGTGCTCGCGGCCTGGGGCGCGGCCGTCGGCAGCAGTCCGCACACGCTGCTTTCGGCGCGCTGGGACTCGCTCTGGTACGCCCGTATCGCCGCCGAGGGGTACGGGTACGAGGTGGTGCTCCCGAACGGGGACGTGCACTCGAACCTGGCCTTCTTCCCGCTGCTTCCCTGGCTGGAGCGGCTGGTCGCGGCGCCGACCGGGCTGTCGTACGGCTCCGCGGGCCTGGTGGTCTCGGTGGTGGCCGGGCTCGCGGCGGCCTGGGGGATCTTCGCGGTCGCGGACCTCCTCCACGGCCGCCGGGCCGGGGTGTACGCCGCCGGGGTCTGGGCCGCGCTGCCCGTGGGCGTCGTCCAGTCGATGGCGTACAGCGAGTCGCTGTTCACGGCACTGGCCGCCTGGGCGCTGTACGGGGCCCTGCGCGGCCGGTGGCTGACCGCCGGCCTCCTCGCGGCCGGGGCGGGGCTGACCCGCCCGGTCGGCGCCGCGGTGGTGGCGGCGGTGTGGGTGGCGGCCGTACTGGCCCATCGGCGCGGGGAGCGGTCGTGGCGGATGGCGGCCGGGATGCTGCTGGCCCCGATGGGGGCGGCCGCGTACGTGCTGTGGGTCGGGGCGCGCACCGGCGACGGGCTGCTCGGCTACCTGGACGTGCAGGGCGGCTGGGGCAACGGCTTCGACGGCGGCTGGGCCTTCGCCCGGTTCATCGGGGCGAAGCTGGCCTCGTCCGCGTTCCTCGCCGGGGTCGGGCTGATCGCGGGCGTCGTGCTGGTGCTGTGGCTGTACGCCCTGTGCGTGCGGCAGCGCCAGCCGGCCGCGCTCCTCGTCTACTGCGGGATCGTCGTCGCGCTGGCGCTGTGCGCGTCGGGGTACTTCGGCTCCAAGCCCCGGCTGCTGCTGCCCGCGTTCCCGCTGCTGCTGCCGGCGGCGGTGGCACTGGCCCGGTGGCGGACCGGGCGGGCGGTCGCGGTGCTCGGCGCGGTGGCGCTGGCCTCGGCCGTGTACGGGGCCTTCTGGCTGAACGGCTCGGGACCCCCGTAACGGCTCGAGCCGTTCAGGCCCCGTAGGGCCCGCGCGGTACTCGCGGAGGGCCCGCATCACGGAATGGATCATTCCGATCCATCTTTGAGCAAAGTAATTGAGCGGCACCGATAAACCCCGGCTTAGTGTGCGAAACAATGGCCAGGCCAATGGCTCGACGCGGCTCCAACTAATGCCTAAATCCGAGGAATTAAGCCGCGCGTGAGACCAACTCCACATCACATGGTCATCACAAAGCCCGTGATTCGACCGGGCCGCCCATCGGCGCGCGGTAACGTCGATTGAGTGCGTACCGACCAAATCCTGACCCGTCTGGAGCGGGTGTTCGCCCGGCTGGACCGGGAACCAGAGCGACCGGCTCATCTGCAGACACCGCAGATGAGCCGGCACCGCGTCGTGCTCCTCGGATCGACCCTCGCGTTCTACCTCGCGATCGTGGTGGCCGTCCTGACCACGTCCTGGCTCGTCCGCCTGGACTGGCAGGTCATGTTCTTCCGGCCCTACGAGCAGTGGCCGCAGCTGCACGCCTTCCTCGACTACCTCGTGGTCCTGGGCCAGCGCGGACCCACCGCGGTCATGGTCGCCGCATGGCTCGGCTGGCGCTCCTGGCGGCAGCACACCCTCCGCCCGCTGATCACCCTCGGCGTGTCGCTGCTCCTGCTCAACATCACCGTCGGCGCCGTCAAGCTCGGCCTCGGCCGGCTCGGGCCGCACTACGCCACGCAGATCGGGTCCGCCGAGCTCTTCGCCGGCGGCGATATATTTCCTTCCGGCCACACCGCCAATGCCGTCGTGACCTGGGGAATCCTGGCCTACCTGGCCTCGACGACGGTCACCCGGCGGGTGCTGTCCGTGGTGTCCGCGGTCGTCTCGCTGAGCGTCGGCGCCACCACCGTGTACCTCGGCACCCACTGGGTCAGCGACGTGCTGCTCGGCTGGTCCGCAGGTCTGCTGATCATGCTGGCGCTGCCCTGGTTCGAGCCGCTGATCGCCGGGGCCGAGGCCCGCGTCTTCGCGCTGCGGGAGCGGCTGCGCCGCCGGCTGGAGACCGGCAGCGTGCCCGTGCCGGTCGCCACCGTGCTCACCCCGATGCTCTCCGCGGGCGGCAAGTGGCAGCTCCGGCTCGCCACCGATGCCGCCGGCCCGCAGGAGCCCGCCACCGCGACCGTGCAGGCGGCGGCCGGCCAGGCGCACGCCCCGGTGCCCCGGCCCGCCGCGCACGTCTCCGGCCGGCCGCACCTGATCCGGTCCGAGCGGACCCCGGTCACGCCGGCCGGCAGCCGCCGCCCGGCGCACACCGAGCGGCCCGCCGCGGGACGCGCCGCGGCCCGTCCGGCCACCGGCGGCTGAGCCACCCCCGTACGGGACTTCGCGGGACGGTACGCACCACCTCACCCCGCACCACTTCACCCCGCACCACCGAGGCGGGCCGGGTCATCACCCGGCCCGCCTCGGCCATTCCGGTGGTCCGCGTCGTGCGCATGACCGGAACGTCAGCTCCGCGCCCGGACGTTCGTCCGTACCGGGTCACGCTTGTGTCACGGAATGTCGACAGTCCTTTGACGGGGCCGGCTTCATCCGGAGAGCCGCGGAAGAGAGCGCGCGCCATTCCTTTTCCGGCGCGCGAGATGCCCTCCGCACATCCTGTTTCGCATTCCGCCCGAGAGCCCCGGAATTTCCCCGGGGATTGCCGCGGTCCACCCTGCGCGGCCACGTGAACACCCCTCAGATTCCTTACATCTTCTCCACGGCTCGCCCGAGAAGGTCCCGGGCCGCTCTGATGCGGTCCGTCAGCTCCGGCGGCTCGAGCACCTCGAACTCACAGCCGAGCAGCATGACGTGAATGACGAGTACGTCGAGGCTCACGGCCCCGGTGCGGAGCAGGCAGCTCTCGGCGTCGACCGGCTCCAGGACCCCGTCGCTCGGCCCGACGATCCGGGCCGCCGCCTCCGCCGGCATCTTCAGCCGCAGCACCGCCCTGGCCGCGTACGCAGCCTGCGCCACGCCGCGCGACACGTACGCGGCGAGATCCTCGGCGGGGGCCGGGCGCGGGGTGAAACGCGGTCCGTTCGGCGGTCTGGGCTCGATCCGGTCGGCGCGGAAGGTCCGCCAGGCCTCCCGGTCCACGTCCCAGGCGACCAGGTACCAGCGCCGCTCGGTGCACACCAGCCGGTGCGGCTCCACCACGCGGCGGCTGACGTTGCCCTCGTGGTCGCGGTACCCGAAGCGCAGCCGCTCGCTGTCCCGGCACGCGGCGGCGAGCTCGGTCAGCACGGAGGGGTCGACGGTGGCCCGGGCCGGCCCGCGCAGCATCGGCACGGTGAACTCGTTGAGCGCCGACACCCGCCGCCGCAGCCGCCCCGGCAGCACCTGCTCGAGCTTGGCGAGGGCCCGTACGGAGGCCTCCCCGATCCCCTCGACGCCGTTCCCCGCGGCCGTCCGCAGGCCCACCGCGACGGCGACGGCCTCGTCGTCGTCGAGCAGCAGCGGCGGCAGCTCGGCCCCGGCGCCCAGCTGGTAGCCGCCGCCGGTGCCGGGGCTGGCGTTCACCGGATAGCCGAGCTCCCGGAGCCGGTCCACGTCGCGCCGCACCGTCCTCGGAGTCACGCCGAGGCGCTCCGCGAGATCGGCGCCGGTCCATTCGCGGTGGGCCTGCAACAGGGACAGCAGGCGCAGCAGTCGTGCGGAGGTCTCCAGCATGCCGAGCAGTCTGCCGGTAGCCCGGCCGCCTTCCGAATCGCCCCCGCGGGCCGCCGAGCCGAAACCCCGTCAGGGAGCGGGTACGGCCGCCGGAGCCGGCGTACGCGTCGGGCCGGAGGTCGGTGTCGGCGCGGGGGCGGCCGGCTTGGCCACCGGAACAGCCGGTGGCTTCGGTACCGCTGACGGCGCCGGGGTTGGGACCGGCACCGGGACCGGGGCGGCCGGAGCCGTCGGGACCGGCGTCGGGACCGGGGCGGCCGGAGCCGTCGGGACCGGCGTCGGGACCGGGGCGGCCGGGGGCGAAGGCGGCAGCGCCAGCAGCGTGCCGACCACCAGCGCCCGTGGCTTCGGCCCGATCACCGCCCCGTTCGCCTCGTACAGCGCCTTCCACCCGCCCTTCACCCGGTACCGCCGGGCGATCCCGTCCAGCGTGTCCCCGGTCCGGACCACGTGCATACGCCCCGCCAGCCCGTACCGCTTCGAGCACACCGGCCACGCGTCCCACCCCTGGGAGCCCAGCACGTCCTCCGCCACCCGGATCTGCTGTTCCCGGCTCGCCAGATCGGCCCGCGCCGCGAACGCGAGTCCCCCGTGGTCCTCCCACGTCGGCTGCCAGAACTGCAGGCCCCCGTAGAAGCCGTTGCCGGTGTTGACCGCCCAGCGCCCGCTGCTCTCGCAGTCGGCCACGCAGTCCCAGGGCCATTGCCCGCCCGGCCCGCAGTCCCCCGGCCCGTTCCCGATGATCCCGGGCGAGCCGGGGTAGGCCGCCCCCGCGGGCCCGGGCGCAGGGGGCGGCGGGGCCGCACCGGCCCTCGACGGGAGTACGAGGACGAGAGCCAGCGCGGCGGCGGCAGCCGCCGATGCGGCCCGCCGGATCCGGAGGTCGGGCATCGCGTCACGCTACGCAGCGCCTCGCCGCCCGCCCGGGCCCGCCACGCGACCCGTCCCGCGCCCCACCCGGTCGGCCGATCCGCCACCCCCTCCCGAAACGGCCAGGACCGGCCATCAACTGCGCATATGCAGACAACAGTTGGCAGGAAAACAAAGCCCCGGTCCGACCGTTCACCCCTCCGGGGGCCAGGTTCGATTCCGTTCCCTCCAACGGCGTGACCCCGGCAGCCGCTCGGCCGTTGAGCCCGGCAAGCCGGGAACCGCCCGGCCCCCGCTCGCCTAGTCCGAGGAGCCAGCCGTGCCCCGCATGCTCGACGTCAGTGATGAGGTACGTGCCGAGATCGGTGACGAAGAAGCCGAGAGGCTGCTCACCGGCGACGACGCACCGCGCAGCTACGACTGCACCTCCTGCCGCACTCCCGGGGACCCCGAGACCGACCGCACCAGCACGGTGCTGTTCGTCGGCGAGGAGACGGCCGTCCTCGCGTTCGCCCACGCCGGCTGCATCCCCTCGCAGGTGGTCACCGTCTCCGAGGAGCAGCTGCAGGGCGCGGTCCGCAGCATCACCGGCGACAGCCCGGCCTCCGGTGGATCCGCCGACGCCGCGCCGCAGAACGTGCCCGGCGGCCAGGCCGTCCTCGGCATCACCAGCGGCCTGGTGCTGATCGGCGGCGATCTGCACCCCGCCCTCGTGGTCGAGCCGACCGCCCCGATCGCCCGCCCCGGCACCACCGGCCCCGGCGACGACTTCCTGCCGCTCCTCATCGAGCAGGGGTTCATCCCGGTCACCGACACCGCCGAGCTGCCCTCCCCGCTCGCCGGCTGGTCGGTGCTGCTCGCCGCGGGCCTGCTGCACGCCGTGCTCCAGCCCGGCGCCGAGGGCGGCGGCCAGGTCGCCTGGTGGCAGGCGCACCAGCCGCTGTCGGTCACCGACGGCTGGCGGGCCGCCGTCAACAAGACCCAGCGCGTCCTCATCTACGCAGCCCCGGTCGGCTCCATCGGCCAGCAGCCCCGCGAGGACCTGCTCCGCGACGCGCTGGACAAGGCCGCCGCCGGCGGCAAGCTCGTGGCGGCCTCGATGCCGCTGGCAGGCACCCCCGGCGCCTGACGCCGGCAGGGATCCCTGAACGGCTGCGCCGCCCCTCCCACCAGGGGCGGCGCAGCCGTGTGCCGGTGGGGACACCCCACCGGCCATCTGCGTTTTCTGCCCCCTCGCCCGCATCCGCAGGGCCCCGGGTTCGTTGGCTGATACGTGCATTCATACGACCCCTCCCGCGCCCCTGCCCACGCGAGCACCGTCTCCCCGATGCGCCACGCAAGGGACCGGGACAGCGCTCCGGCCGCCCTCTCGCACACCCCGATCTACGACACGCTGTACTCGGAGTACCTGCGTGCCTTCCGGGCCCTGCCGGGCGACCGCACGGGCGAGGAGGACCTCGGGTTCACGGCGTTCTCGTACGGCGGCTCGTACACGAGCGGTGGCAGCGCGTACAGCAGCGCCGTCAGCGTCACCGCCGGCGGCAGCGGATCCGCGTACGGGGGCGGCTCGTACGGAAGCGGCTGGAACAGTTCCGCATGGCAGACGGACCCGTGGCCGGCCGCGTACGCCCCGGCGCCGCAGCCCTCGTACGCGTACGCCGGGTCCTCCGCGGCCGGCGGCAGCGACCACGGCGGCTCCTCCGGCACCGGCTCCGCATACAGCGGCGGGCGGCAGCACCAGACCGGAATGCACCACATCCCGGCGGCCCTGCCGCCCGCTCCGCGCCGGGGCTACTGACCCCGGACCGCCGCTGCTACTTCTTCTTGTACTGCGCGCCGCGCTTCTCGCGCACGCGCACGGAGATGTGGATCGGCGTCCCCTCGAAGCCGAACTCCTCGCGCAGGCGGCGCTCGATGAAGCGCCGGTAGCCGTGCTCCAGGAAGCCGGAGGCGAAGAGGACGAACCGCGGCGGCTTGCTCCCCGCCTGGGTGCCGAACAGGATGCGGGGCTGCTTGCCGCCGCGGATCGGGTGCGGGTGGGCCGCGACGACCTCGCCGAGGAAGGCGTTCAGCCGGCCGGTCGGGATGCGCGTCTCCCAGCCCGCGAGGGCCGTCTCGATCGCGGGGACCAGCTTCTCCATGTGGCGGCCGGTGAGCGCCGAGACGTTGACGCGGGGCGCCCAGGCGACCTGCTGCATCTCGGTCTCGATCTCGCGCTCGAGGTAGTAGCGGCGCTCCTCGTCGAGCTCGTCCCACTTGTTGTACGCGATCACGATCGCGCGCCCGGCGTCGACGGCCATGGTGATGATGCGCTGGTCCTGGACGCTGATCGTCTCGGTCGTGTCGATCAGGATGACCGCGACCTCCGCCTTCTCGACGGCGGCGGCCGTGCGCAGGGAGGCGTAGTAGTCCGAGCCCTGCTGGAGGTGCACCTTCTTGCGGATGCCCGCGGTGTCCACGAACTTCCAGGTGACGCCGCCGAGCTCGATCAGCTCGTCGACCGGGTCGCGGGTGGTGCCGGCCAGTTCGTTGACGACGACCCGGTCCTCCTTCGCGACCTTGTTGAGCAGCGAGGACTTGCCGACGTTCGGGCGCCCGATGAGCGCGATGCGCCGGGGCCCGCCCACCGGGGCGCCGCCGAAGGTCTGCTCGGGCGCCTCGGGCAGGGCCTCGAGGACGGCGTCGAGCATGTCGCCCGTACCGCGGCCGTGCAGCGAGGAGACGGGGTGCGGCTGGCCGAGGCCCAGGGACCACAGGGAGGCCGCGTCGGACTCGCCGCTCTGGCCGTCGACCTTGTTCGCGCACAGGACGACGGGCTTGCCGGCCCGGCGCAGCAGCTTGACGACGGCCTCGTCGGTGTCGGTGGCGCCGACCTTGGCGTCCACGACGAAGACGACCGCGTCGGCGGTCTCGATGGCGTACTCGGCCTGGGCGGCGACGGCGGCGTCGAGGCCGAGGACGTCCTGCTCCCAGCCGCCGGTGTCGACGACCTTGAACCGGCGGCCGGCCCATTCGGCCTCGTACGTGACGCGGTCGCGGGTGACGCCGGGCTTGTCCTCGACGACGGCCTCGCGGCGGCCGATGATGCGGTTCACCAGGGTCGACTTGCCGACATTGGGGCGGCCGACGACGGCGAGCACGGGCAGCGGCCCGTGGCCGGCCTCCGCGATCGCGCCCTCGACGTCCTCTACGTCGAAGCCTTCCTCCGCGGCGAGCTCCATGAACTCCGCGTACTCGGCATCGCCGAGCGCTCCGTGGTCGTGCTGGTCGTTCATGAAGTCCGTTCCTCGTCGTTCGTGGTGGTCGGTGGTGCCCGCGCAGCGCGGTTCCACTACTAGGTCAAGTCTCGCTCAGCGCCCGGTGAGGCGCTTGGCATCGGCCAGGTGGGCGCTCAGCCTGCTCTGGATGCGTACGGTGGCCTCGTCCAGGGCCGTACGGGTACGGCGGCCGGTGCCGTCGCCCGCGTCGAAGGCGGAGCCGAAGACGACGTCGACCCGGCTCTTGAACGGCGGCAGTCCGCGGACCAGCCGCCCTTGGCGCTCGGTGCTCCCCAGCACGGCCACGGGCACGACGGGCGCGCCGCTGCGGACGGCGAAGTACGCGAGCCCGGCGCGCAGCGAGGCGAAGTCGCCCTCGCCGCGGGTGCCCTCGGGGAAGATCCCCAGGGCGCCGCCGTTCTCGAGCACCGCGAGCGCCTTGGTGATCGCGCCCCGGTCCGCGCCCGTACGGTCGACCTTGACCTGGCCGATCCCGTCCAGGAACGGGCCGAGCGGGCCGATGTACGCCTCCTTCTTGATGAGGAAGTGCAGCGGCCGCGGGGCGGTGCCCATGACCATGGGCCCGTCGATGTTGTGCGCGTGATTCACGGCAAGGATGACAGGGCCCGAGGCGGGCACGCGCCAGGCGCCCAGTACGCGCGGCTTCCACAGCCCGTACATGAGGCCGATGCCGATCCGCCGACCGAGCGCCGCACCCTTGAGGGAGGGCGTTCCGCTCACTTGCGCCCCGCCCGCTTCTCCTCGACGAGGGTCACGACGCACTCGATCACCTGGTCGAGCGTGAGCTCGGTGGTGTCCACCTCGACGGCGTCGCCGGCCTTGGCCAGCGGGGAGGTCTTGCGACCCGAGTCGGCGGCGTCGCGCTTGATCAGTGCTTCCTTGGTGGCCGCGAGGTCCGAGGCCTCCTTGCCGCGCAGCTCACCGCTGCGGCGCGCGGCGCGGGCCTCGGGGGACGCGGTCAGGAAGATCTTGAGGTCGGCGTCGGGCAGGACGGTGGTGCCGATGTCCCGCCCCTCGACGACGATCCCGCCCTCGGCCGAGGCCGCGATGCTGCGCTGGAGCTCGGTGATCAGGGTGCGCACCTCGGGGACGGCGCTGACGGCGCTGACCTTGGAGGTGACTTCCTTCGTGCGGATCGGTCCGGAGGCGTCCAGGCCGTCGACCGTGATGGTCGGCGCGGCCGGGTCCGTACCCGAGACGATGCCGGGCTTGCCGGCGGCCACGGCGATGGCGTGCGGATCGTCGGTGTCGATCCCGTTGGTGATCATCCACCAGGTGATGGCCCGGTACTGGGCACCGGTGTCCAGGTAGCGCAGCCCGAGCTTGGCGGCCACGGCCTTGGAGGTGCTGGACTTGCCCGTGCCGGAGGGACCGTCGATGGCGACGATCACGGCGGACGGAGCTGCGGTTTCCACGGTGCGGGCACCTTCCTGGTTGCGCGTACGTGTCCGGGCGCGCCAAAGCGCCCCTCACCAAGGTTACCGGCCCCCGGCACCGGCGCCGCCCAGTACCGGGGAAGCGGCCCGCGGGACTACTGCTGGCGCAGGGCCCAGCCCCGTTCGCGCAGCTCCGCGGTGAGGGCGCCGGCCGCCCTCGGGTCGACCATCAGCTGTACGAGACCGGCCTGCTGGCCCGTGGCGTGCTCGATCCGCACGTCCTCGATGTTGACCCCGGCCCGCCCGGCGTCGGCGAAGATCCGCGCGAGCTCGCCCGGCTGGTCGCTGATCAGTACGGCGACCGTCTCGTACGCGATGGGCGCCGCGCCGTGCTTGCCCGGCACCCGCACCCGGCCCGCGTTGCCCCGCTTCAGGACGTCCTCGATGCCGGCGGCGCCGCCACGGCGCTTCTCGACGTCCGCCGACTGGAGCCCGCGCAGCGCGTCGACCGTCGCCTCCAGGTCGGACGCGATCCCGGCGAGGACGTCGGCCACCGGGCCCGGGTTCGCCGAGAGGATCTCCACCCACATCCGCGGATCGGAGGCGGCGATCCGCGTCACGTCCCGGATCCCCTGCCCGCACAGCCGTACCGCCGTCTCGTCGGCCTCCTCGAGGCGCGCCGCGACCATGCTGGACACCAGCTGCGGGGTGTGCGAGACCAGCGCCACCGCCCGGTCGTGCGCGTCGGCGTCCATGACCACCGGTACGGCCTTGCACAGGGCCACCAGCTCGAGCGCCAGGTTGAGCACCTCGTGGTCGGTGTCCCGGGTCGGGGTCAGCACCCAGGGCCGGCCCTCGAAGAGGTCGGCCGTCGCGGCCAGCGGCCCCGACTGCTCCTTGCCTGCCATCGGGTGGGTCCCGATGTACGCGGTGACGTCCACGCCCAGGGCCGCCAGCTCCCGGCGCGGCCCGCCCTTGACGCTGGCCACGTCCACGTACGCGCGGGCCACGCCGCGGCCGATCGCCTCGGCCAGGGTCGCGGCCACGTGGGCCGGCGGTACGGCGACGATCGCGAGGTCGACCTGGCCCTCGGGGGCCTCGTCGGTGCCGGCGCCGAGCGCGGCGGCCGTACGGGCCTGGGCCGGATCGTGGTCGGCGAGGTGGACGGTGATGCCGCGGGCGGCCAGGGCGAGCGCCGCGGAGGTGCCGATCAGTCCGGTTCCGATGACGACGGCGGTTCTCACGGGGCGCTCCAGGGATGCGGGTGCGGGTGCGGGTGCGGGTGGTCACGGGTAACGGGTAACGGGTAACGGGTAACGGCAAGTCAGGGCCAGGGTAGCCAGCGCACACGGCACAAGGGCCCGGCAGCCCGTCATGTGGGACGGCGGCCGGGCCCTCGGCGCTGAGGCAGGCGCGGTGGCTAGAACTTCTGCTGCCGGATGATGTCCTCGAGTGACCCGCTCGGCATCGAACCGGCCGGGGTTACCCGCCATCGTCCATAGCCTTTCGAGAGGTTCGAGACACGGACAATGTCACCCGATACATCCCGATACGCCAGTTAGTGCAAGCAGTCGGCCGGCACTGCGGTAGAACCGTCGGCATGATCTTCCACATCGTTCCGCTCGCCGACTGGACCGCCGCGCCCGAGCTTCCGTACGCCCCCTCCTCACTCGACTCGGAGGGCTTCGTGCACTGCTCGGCGGACCGCCCTACGGTGCTCGAGATCGCGGACGCGCACTACCGCGAGGTAACGGGTCCGCTGCTGGCCGTCGAGCTCGACGAACGGGCCCTCACCTCGGAGGTCCGCCGCGAGGGTGAATCCGGTGGCCGCTACCCGCACGTCCACGGCCCCCTGGACCGGGCGGCCGTGGTCCGCGTCTGGGAGGTCGTCCGTACGCCGGGCGGCCCGGCGGAACTGGTCCCGTGGGAGCCGGGCTCCTGAGCCGGGCGGCGCGGGGGCTTCTCCTGGGGCCCCGGAGACGCCAGGATGCTGCTCGCCATCCCGGAGCGACCCGATCGAGGAGCACCCCATGAGCGACCCCACGCCGACAGCCCGCCGCACGGTACTGGCGGCAGGTGCCGCCGCGCTGGCCGGCGGCACGCTCACCGCGTGCGGCGGCGAGGAGAAGAACCCGAAGAGCGAGCCGGGCAGCGCCTCCACTCCGCAGGCGGCGCAGTCCCCCTCCCCCTCGTCCGGGACAGGTGCGGGCAAGGCCCTGCTGAAGTCCTCTGCCGTGCCGGTGGGCGGCGGCACGATCCTCAAGGAGGAGAAGCTGGTCGTCACCCAGCCCACGGCCGGGTCCTTCCGCTGCTTCACGGCGGTGTGCACGCACCAGGGCTGCATCGTGAACAAGGTGGAGGCCGGAACCATCGACTGCCCCTGCCACGGCAGCAAGTTCGAGATCGCGGACGGCGCCGTGGCCCACGGCCCGGCCACCCGCCCCCTGGCGGAGAAGAAGATCACGGTGGCGCCGGACGGCAATATCTCGCTCGCGTAGCGCGGCCGCGCCCGCCTACGCTCCCCGGATGAACGAGCCGACGACGCCCGCGGAAGCCCTGAACCTCACCCTGGTACGCGACCACACGGTCTACGCGTGCGTCATGGGCTCCCGGGCGTTCGGCCTGGCGACGGAGGCGAGCGACACCGACCGGCGCGGCGTCTACCTGGCGCCGACCCCCCTCTTCTGGCGCTTCGAGAAGCCGCCGACGCATGTGGAGGGCCCGCGGGAGGAGGAGTTCTCCTGGGAGCTGGAGCGCTTCTGCGAACTCGCCCTGCGCGCCAACCCGAACATCCTGGAGTGCCTGCACTCCCCGCTGGTGGAACGGCTGACCCCGGTGGGTGAGGAACTCCTCTCCCTCCGGGAGGCGTTCCTCTCCCGGAGGGCCCACACCACGTTCACCCGGTATGCGGCGTCCCAGCACGCCAAACTCGTCGCGGACGTCCGCATCCACGGCGCCCCGCGCTGGAAGCACGCCATGCACCTGCTGCGCCTGCTCCTGTCCTGCCGCGACCTCCTGCGCACGGGCCGCCTGACGATCGACGCCGGCCCGCACCGCGACCGCCTCCTGGCGGTCAAGCACGGCGAACTCACCTGGCCCGAGGTGGACACGTGGATGACCCGCCTGACGACGGAGTCGGAGACGGCCCTGGCCACCACCCCGCTGCCCCCGGCACCGGACCTGGCCCGAGTGGAGGACTTCCTCCTCCGCACGCGCCGGATGTCAGCCGTCTAGTGCCGCGTCTGGCAGCGTTTGCCGGTCAAGGAGCGGCGTCCGGGGCGTGCTCTCGGCGTGCCGGACGCAAGCGCTCGTACTGGACGTACTTGAGCTTTCGGCCGGCGCGGCGAGAGTACGTGCCGGGCGTCACGACGGGGCGAACGTCGCCTGACGCGGCACCAGCCTCCGGCGCCGGATGACGAGGTCGTCGAGCGCGTCGTACGCCGACACCTGTGTCGGCAGTGCGGACGCGGCCTGCGCCGCCTCCAGGACAGCGTGCAACGCTTCGAAGTCCTGCCGGACGCGGGATCCGTCCGTGCCGGCGGCCGGGCCGTGCTCGGCCGCGACCTTGGCCTCGATCAGGTCGGCCAGGTACGCCGGGGACTCTCGTACGTCGCCCAGCAGGGTCGGCAGATGTGCCTGGATCTCGCCGGCGCGCATCAGGTGGATGCCGGTCAGCAGCGCGCGGAAGGCATAGAGCAGCGGCTTGAGTTCACCGGTCTTCCCGAAGAGGCTCCACTGGGTGCTCGCGAAGCCCCGGTAGTGGTGGGCGTGGTGGGAGGTCAGCACGCCCGGGGCCAGTGCGATCAGTTCCTCGTGCGCCGGTGTCGTGTGGACCACCAGCGGGGACAGCAACTGCTCCAGGACGTAGCCATTGCGGTTCAGCATCAGCCGGACGAACTTGCGCAGGTCGTGTGTGACGAGGTCCATCTCCACGTCGTCCCGGTCCCACATCCGGGTCCGGGTCTCCTCCGGCTCGCGCAGGCCGAGCAGGGCCGGCGCCGGCAGGAGGTGGGCACCGCGCAGGTCGATGTCCGAGTCCCGGGAGGGGAAGCCGTACAGGTGGGCGCCCGAGACCGTGGCGAAGAGCAGCGGGTCGGGCTGCTCCGCCACCACGGGGGTCAGGTCGATACTCAGTGCATCCAGCATGGATCAAGCATCCCAGAGGGCGCCGAAGGCCAGGAGTTCGTCGCGGTACTCGATGCGGGACTCCCAGTCGCCGGGCCAGACGTCCGCGCCGAGGTGGGCGCCGGCGAAGGCGCCGGCCAGGCAGGCGATCGAGTCCGAGTCGCCCCTCGTGCAGGCTGCGCGGCGCAGGGCCGTCAGGGGGGCCTCCGGGAAGAGGAGGAAGCACTGGAGGGCCGTGGCCAGGGCCTCTTCCGCGATCCAGCCGTCGCCCGTCGTCAGGCACGGGTCCGTTTCCGGGGACGGGGTTCGCAGGGCCGCCGTCAGGCGGTCCAGGACCGACAGGCACTCGTCCCAGCCGCGGGCGATGAAGGACTCCGGCGTCGCGTCCGACGCCGTCCGCATCCAGAGGTCGCCCAGCCAGCGCTCGTGGTAGTGCGTGCGGTTGTCCAGGGCGTACGAGCGGAGCTGTCCGACCAGGCCCGTCACCTCCGTGCCCTGCGCGAGGAGGTACACCGCCCGGGCCGTGAGGTCCGAGGCGGCCAGGGCCGTGGGGTGGCCGTGGGTCAGGGCCGACTGGAGCTGGGCCGCGCCGGCGCGCTCCTCCTCCGTCCAGCCGGGCACCAGACCCACCGGGACCACCCGCATGTTCGCCCCGCAGCCCTTCGAGCCGATCTGGCTCGCGTCCCGCCAGTCCCGGTCGGGGGCGTCGAGGAGACTGCACGCGCGCAGGCAGGTGTTGCCCGGGGCGCGGTTGTTCTCCGGGGAGTGGTACCAGTCGACGAACTCCTCCCGGACCGGGCGGGCCAGGCGCAGCGGGCCCACCCTGCCGCGATCCATCGCCGTCCGTATGCCGCGGGCCAGGGCCAGCGTCATCTGGGTGTCGTCCGTGACGATCGCCGGGCTCGGCAGCCGCATCTCGCGCCACGGGCCGGTCTTCGCCAGGATCGACGGGACGTCGTTGAACTCGGTCGGGAAGCCCAGCGCGTCGCCGAGGGCGAGGCCGAGCAGAGCCCCCGTCGCCGCCCGCTTCTTCGGAGTCAGGGTCATTTCGGGTGTCCTTCCGTGGGGCGGAGCAGCGGCGGATGCAGGGCGGTCGCCGGGCCCGCCCGGTACAGCGCGGCCGGTTTACCGCGGCCTCCGGTCAGCCGGGCGACTCCCGGCACGGCCTCGACGAAGCCGGGCGTCGCCAGGACCTTGCGGCGGAAGTTGGGGCGGTCCAGGGCGGTGCCCCAGACGGTCTCGTAGACGGACTGGAGCTCCCCGAGGGTGAATTCGGGCGGGCAGAACCCCGTGGCCAGGCAGGTGTACTCGAGCTTCGCGCCGACCCGGGACCGGGCGTCCGCCAGGATCAGTGCGTGGTCGAAAGCGAGGTCCTCCGCAGCCTCCCCGGCCTCCCCCACCGGCACCCAGCGCGCCTGGGCCGCGTCGCCGCCGCCGTCCGCCGCCGGCTCCGGCATGTCCGGGACCAGGGCGGTGAAGGCCACCGAGACGACCCGCATCCGGGGATCGCGGTCCGGTTCGCTGTACGTGCGCAGCTGCTCCAGGTGGAGCGCGGCGACGACCGCCTCCGACAGGCCGGTCTCCTCGGCCAGTTCCCGGCGGGCCGCCGTCTCCGCGGACTCCCTGGGCAGCAGGAAGCCGCCGGGCAGCGCCCAGGCTCCCGCGTACGGCTCCTGGCCTCGCCGGATCAGCAGGACGTGGAGCGCCCCGCCCCGTACGGTGAACACCGCCAGGTCGACCGTCACCGCGAAGGGTTCGAACGCGTGCGGGTCGTAGGCCGTCGTCATCGGTTCTCCGGCAGCGGGTCCGCGAAGCGCCGGCCCTCGGCCAGCAGTTCGCCGACCGCCGCGACGGCCTGCGCCAGCCGCGTCTCGCGGTCCCCGCGCATGATCAGGAAACGCCTGTCCGTGCGCGTGAGTTCCTCGCGGAAGCGGTCCGTCATCCAGGGTCTCAGGTGCGGTCCGTCCCGCAGCCCGTCGTCCTCGAAGGGCACGTCCGTGTGGTCCGTGAGGAGGTACAGGTCCCGGGGCGTCAGGGCGGCGATCTTCTCGACCTCCTCGTTCCGCCCTCCCATGTACCGCTCGTGCCAGACGCCGGTCGCGAAGGAGTCGGTGTCGCAGATCAGCACCGGCGAACCCGTCCGGGCCGCCCGCTCCTCCTCCGCGTCCTGCCGCCGCGCGATCACCGGGAACTCCGCGGAGGTGAACGACACGTCCTCCCAGGTCGCCGCCGGGTCCGCCGTACGTGCCGCCGCCAGCTTCTCCTCGCTGTACGTGCGCCCGTACTCCGCGACCCAGCCCGTCCCGGCCCAGACCCCGCCGCGCGCCCGGTAGTGGGCCGCGAGCGCCCGCGACAGGGTCGTCGTACCGGTCGACTCGGCGCCGAGTACGACGATCCGCCGGGTCAGGGCGGCCCGTACGCCCGGCCCCAGGAACTCCCAGTTCCCGACCGGGTCCGCCCGTACCGCCGTGCCGGAGACGGGGAAACGGGTGCGCCCCGGGTCCACGCAGACCTCCTCGGCGCCGAACCGCCGGGCGAGCTCGCTCCCGTACTCCTCCGAGGTGAAGACGGCGTCGACCGGCCCGGGCACCGCGCCACGGAAGACCGCCATGTGCGCCTCCCAGACCGCCGGGTCGTGCAGGTCGACCGGGATGTCGTCGACCGCGCCGACGACCTCCGCCCCCGGGTGCGCCTCGCGCATCCAGGCCACCCGGTCGGCGAGCGGGACCGACTCCACCGAGGCGGCGCACACGAGCACGGTCAGCCGCTCGCACTGCTCCTGGGCGCTGCGCACGAGGTGGTGGTGGCCGGCGTGCGGCGGGTAGAACTTGCCGAGCACCAGCCCGTGCCCGAAGCGCTTCGTCCCGTTCGCGCCGCTCATGCCGCCGCCCCCGCCGCCGTCGTACGGGCGCCCCGCGCCGGCAGCGTGCGGCGCCAGCCGAGCAGGCCGACCACGCAGAGCGCGAGGAAGCCGACGTACAGGGCCGAGGTCAGGTACAGCCCCTTGTAGGCGTAGAGCGGGATGTACACGAGGTCGGCGGCGATCCACAGCCACCACGACTCGACGAGCTTGCGGCACTGGCCGTACGTGGCCATGAGCGAGAGCCCGGTGGTCAGCGCGTCCCAGAACGGGACGGTGGAGTCGGTGACCCGGCTGAGCAGGAGCGTGAGCCCGAGCACCCCCACCGCCCCCGCCGCGGCCAGTACGGCCCATTCGGTGCGCGTGGTGCGGCGCACCGGCAGGGCCTCCGCGGATCCTGGTCCACCCCCGTGGGTCCAGGACCACCAGCCGTACGCGGCGAGGGCGATGAAGACGATCTGGAGCCCGGCGTCGGCGTACAGGCCGGACTGGGCGAAGAGCACGATGAAGAAGACGTTGTTGGCGATGCCGATGGGCCAGTTCGCGACGTGCTGCCGGGCGACGAGCCAGACGCACAGGGCCCCGGTGGCGAACCCCAGAATTTCGGTCCAGCTCATGACGGCCGACCCCCTCGTTCTTTAATGGTCATGTTGACTATAAATGCGGGGGAGGGTTGCTGACAAGCGAAAAGCCCGCAGTGCCACGGGGGCACTGCGGGCTTTCGTGTCTCAGGCGAGGCGGCTACAGACCGACCTCGCGCATGAGCATGCCAACCTCGGTGTTCGTCAGGCGGCGCAGCCAGCCGGACTTCTGGTCGCCCAGCTCGATCGGGCCGAAGGAGGTCCGTACGAGCTTCTCGACCGGGAAGCCGGCTTCCGCCATCATGCGGCGGACGATGTGCTTGCGGCCCTCGTGGAGGGTCACCTCGACCAGGTAGTTCTTGCCGAGCTGGTCGACGACGCGGAAGTGGTCGGCGCGGGCGTACCCGTCCTCCAGCTCGATGCCGTCCTTGAGCCGCTTGCCGATCTCACGCGGCAGCGGCCCGGTGATGGCGGCGACGTAGGTCTTCTTCACGCCGTACTTCGGGTGCGTGAGGCGGTGGGCCAGCTCACCGTGGTTGGTGAGGAGGATGATGCCCTCGGTCTCGGTGTCGAGCCGGCCGACGTGGAAGAGCCGGGTCTCGCGGTTGGTGACGTAGTCGCCCAGGCACTGGCGGCCGTCCGGGTCCTCCATGGTGGAGACGACACCGGCGGGCTTGTTCAGCGCGAAGAACAGGTACGACTGGGTGGCGACCGTCAGGCCGTCCACCTTGATCTCGTCCGACGGCTGGACGCGCTTGCCCTGCTCCAGCACGATCTGGCCGTTGACCTCGACGCGGGCCTGCTCGATGAGCTCCTCGCACGCGCGGCGCGAACCCATGCCGGCGCGGGCGAGCACCTTCTGCAGACGCTCCCCCTCCTCCTCGGCACCCGGGAAGGTCTTCGGGGTCTTGATCACGGGCTTGTCGGCGTAGCGGTCGCGTACGCGCTCCTCGATCCGCGCCTCCAGCTCGCGCGGCTTGGACTGGCCGCTGCGGCTGCCGGGGCCGATGCGCGGGCCGCCGGCGCCGCCGATGCCGGGGGTCCTGGAGGTCTTGGGGCCGCCCTTGGCGCCACCGCGGGCCGCAGCGCCGCGCGCACCGCCACCGCGGTTGCCGTCGGCCGCGCCGCGGGCGCCGCCGCCGCCGGCCTTGGCACCGCCGCGGCCGTTGCGCTCGCCCTCGGGGCCTACGTCGTAGCGACGCTCCTCGGGGCGGGGGTTGCGGATGCGGGGGGCCTGCTCGCGGTCGCGGTCACGCGAGTCGGAGCCACCGCCCTGGTAACCACCACCGGAGCTGCCCCCACGGGAGCCACCGCCCTGGTAACCACCACCGGAGCTGCCGCCACGAGAGCCACCGCCCTGGTAACCACCACCGGAGCTGCCGCCACGAGAGCCACCGCCCTGGTAACCACCACCGGAGCTGCCGCCACGAGAGCCACCGCCCT
>NZ_JBFBAH010000014.1:172112-201624 GCF_040682115.1 Streptomyces sp. NPDC051364
CCCGAGCCGCTGCCACCGCCGGAGCCGCTACCGCGGTAGCCACCACCGCCGCCGCTGGAGCTGCCGCCGCGGGAGCCACCGCGCGCGCCGCCACCACCGCCGCCGCTGTTCCTGTTGCCGCCACCGTTGCCGTTGCCGCTGCTTCGCATCAAAGTTCCGTCGTCTTGTCGTCTTCATCGGTATCCGGTGCATCCGGATCGAACGACGGAACACCCTCTTGCGTCTCAGCTTCGATCGCGTCCGCCTCAGGGAGGAAGGGCGCGAGCTCCGGGAGCTCGTCCAGGCCTCGCAGGCCCATCCGCTCCAGAAAGTAGTTCGTCGTCCTGTACAGGATCGCACCTGTTTCGGGTTCCGTGCCCGCCTCGGCCACCAGACCGCGCTGAAGCAGGGTCCGCATGACCCCGTCGCAGTTCACTCCGCGGACCGCCGAGACCCGCGAGCGGCTCACCGGCTGGCGGTACGCGACGACCGCCAGGGTCTCCAGTGCGGCCTGTGTCAGCCGGGCCTGCTGGCCGTCCAGCACGAAGCGCTCGACGGCGTCGGAGTACTCCGCCCTGGTGTAGAAACGCCAGCCGCCGGCGACGAGCCGCAGCTCGAAGCCGCGCCCCTGGACGGTGTACTCGTCCGCCAGCTCGCGCAGGGCGTCCGCGACCTCGCGCGGGGTGCGGTCCAGCACCTTGGCGAGGTGGGCCTCGGTCGCGGGCTCGTCCACGACCATGAGGACGGCCTCCAGGGCCGGCTTCAGCGCGAGCGCCTGCAGCGGTGTCTGCGGCGGAGTGGTTCCGGTCCCTGTCATTCCTTGGCCTCCACGATCCGGTCGAACTCGTCGGTGACGGTCGGCATGCCGTCGCCGTCCCCGCCGCTCCAGCGGACGGTGAGCGTCCGCAGGGCCTCCTCCTGGTTGAGGACCACCGCCTTCTCGCGGTAGAGCTCCAGGAGGGCCAGGAAGCGCGCGACGACGGTGAGCGTGTCGTCGGCGTCCTCGGTGAGCTCCTGGAAGGTGGCCTCGCCCCGCACCTTGAGCAGCGCGACCACCACGGCGGCCTGCTCGCGCACGCTGACGAGCGGTGCGTGGATGTGGTCGACGTAGACCTGGGGCTTGGCCTTGGGCTGCATGGCCTTGACAGCGAGCCGGGCGAATCCCTCGGCGCCGATGCTGATGACGACCTCGGGGAGGAGCTCGGCGTGGTGGTCCTCGAGGCCGACGGTACGGGGGTAGCGGCGGCCCTCGGCCTCGGCCCGCTGCTCGAAGATCTCGGCGATCCGTTTGTACGCGCGGTACTGGAGCAGGCGGGCGAAGAGCAGGTCGCGGGCCTCGAGCAGGGCGAGGTCGGCCTCGTCCTCGACCTCGGCGGCGGGCAGCAGGCGGGCGGCCTTCAGGTCGAGCAGGGTGGCGGCGACCACGAGGAACTCGGTGGTCTGGTCGAGGTCCCAGTCGGGGCCCATGGCGCGGATGTGCGCCATGAACTCGTCGGTGACCTTGGAGAGGGCGACCTCGGTGACGTCGAGTTTGTGCCGGGAGATCAGCTGGAGCAGCAGATCGAAGGGCCCCTCGAAGTTGGCGAGCCGCAAGGTGAACCGCCCGTCGACGCCTGCGGACGCTCCCGCTCCGCCCTCCACGGGCTCCTGCGGGACCCCTGCGGGGGCGTCAGCGGTCGCGGGGGGCCGACCGGCATCCTCGCCCGGCCCGGACGCTACGGGCCCCTCAGGGGGCGCGTGAGCGTCTCGCGGCTCGGACACGGCCGGGGCACCCGGCCCTCGACCCAGACTGCGGCGGGCGGGGCGGCCGGGATCGGCGGGAGGGGGCATCACGGTCCAAGGCGGTGCGGAGGGGGTCTGCGGCCACCCCCAAGGCTGCCACGCTCCCTCCACCCCCCTCCCCCGGACCCGCCCGGGGACCGGGGGAGGCCGCGGGGGCGGGAGCGGGAGCGGAAGATCGACCGGCGGAGTGGGGGAGCCACGGAGCCGGGAGCGCGAAATCCCCACCGGGAGTGCGGTCAAAGCAGGCCCAGCGGCCCGCCCTCCCCGCCTTCCGGCCGCCCGTCACGAGCCCTCCTGCCGACTGTGGCACCGGTCACCACGGGCGAGAGGACCCACCGGTCGCAAACCATCATCAGATCGACATCGGCCACGGTCACGACCTACAGACAGCACCCGGTGGTCGGATGGTGCGGGTACGTGGGGCGGGACAACAGTGGGGGCGTCTCGAGGTGCAGGGAAGACGAGCCGCAGGCCGCAGACGGCAGCAGGCCCGGCGGGCAGGGGCGGCCGCGGGCCTGCCTGCGGGGCCACGCCCCGCACTCCACCGACACCGCCCCGCCGAAACCACCGCCACCGCCACCGCCACCGCCACCGCCACCGCCACCGCCACCGGGCAACATCGCGGGCCACCGGCCAGGCAACGCCCGCCGCCCAGCCACCCCGCGCACCGTGTGCAGGTCCCGCCGGGGACAGCGCCCACCGGCCAGGCGCCCGCCGGTCAGGCAATCAGCGGCCGCGGAGTCTGCGGACCAGGATGCTCGCGTCGCCGCGGGACTCCAGGTCCGCCAGGACGACCGCCACCGCCTCGCGGACGATGCGGCCGCGGTCGACCGCCAGGCCGTGCTCCCCGCGCAGCACCAGCCGCGCGTGCTCCAGGTCCATGAGCTCCTCGGCGGAGACGTAGACCGTGATCTTCTCGTCGTGCCGCTCACGCCCGCTGGGCCGGCGGTTCGCCCCGCGGCCCTGGCCCTTGCCCCGCCGGGGTTCCGGACTGACAGAACCTTCCTGCGAGCGCCGGGGTGCAGCCACCACCGGCTCCGTACCGGCCGCGGCCTCCCGGCTGCGGCCCTCCCCCGCCGTGCCCTCCGCCGAAGCCGCCGCGTGCTCCCCGGCGGGTGTCTCCTCCGGGCCCCGCCTCGGAGAGGACGACTGCAGCGCCATCCCCCCGGTCGTACGGAACAGTTCGTCGGCTCCGGGCAGACTCACTCGGCGGGACACCGGGCGAGCACCTCCCTGGCCAGCTGGCGATAGGCGGCGGCCCCGACGGAGTTGGAGGCGTACGTGGTGATCGGCTCGCCGGCGACCGTGGTCTCCGGGAAGCGCACCGTCCGGCCGATGACCGTGTGGTAGACGTGGTCGTCGAAGGCCTCGACGACGCGCGCCAGCACCTCGCGGCTGTGCACCGTACGGGAGTCGTACATCGTGGCGAGGATGCCGTCGAGCTCCAGGTCCGGGTTGAGCCGCTCCTGCACCTTCTCGATGGTCTCGGTCAGCAGCGCCACGCCGCGCAGCGCGAAGAACTCGCACTCCAGCGGGACGATGACCTTGTGAGCCGCCGTCAGGGCGTTCACGGTCAGCAGACCGAGCGAGGGCTGACAGTCGATCACGATGTAGTCGTAGTCGGCCATCAGGGGCTTCAGCGCCCGCTGCAGCGTGGACTCTCTCGCGACCTCGCTGACCAACTGCACCTCTGCAGCGGACAGGTCGATGTTGCTCGGCAGCAGGTCCATGTTGGGGACCGCCGTCTTGAGCAGCACCTCGTCGGCCGACATGCCCCGCTCCATGAGCAGGTTGTAGACCGTCAGGTCGAGTTCCATCGGGTTCACGCCGAGACCCACGGACAGTGCGCCCTGCGGGTCGAAGTCGACGAGCAGCACGCGGCGCCCGTACTCGGCGAGTGCGGCGCCCAGGTTGATGGTCGACGTGGTCTTGCCCACGCCGCCCTTCTGGTTGCACATCGCGATGATCTTCGCCGGACCGTGGTCGGTCAGCGGACCCGGGATCGGGAAGTACGGCAGCGGCCGTCCGGTCGGGCCGATCCGCTCACGGCGCTGGCGGGCAGCGTCGGGGGCGAGGGTGGCCGCGTACTCGGGGTCGGGCTCGTACTCCGCGTCCGGGTCGTAGAAGTGCCCCTCGGGCACATTTTCGTAGTCGGCGAAACCCACGGGCTTTTCGCCGCTCAGGTCGCCGGCCCTGGAGTTCACGTCTAGGCCGTCCATGCTCTTTTGGGGCGTCGTCATGTGCTGGTGGGTTGCGAAGGTGCGGACCGCGACGGAGCCGACCGCTTCGAGTCCGGCAGGTCCTTGGCCCCGGTCCGGGGGTACCTCCGCGCCTGCAGGGCGCTGAGGGCGCGTCCCTGCTCGACCACCTCCGGGAGCAAATGTCGACTCATTCACAAGTCGTCTTACCTCCTCGGACGTGACCAGGACACTTATCGATAGGTCAGCGTGGCACCATGCCGACGGTTGGCGACTCTATGGCGTGTCACCACTCAGCGGCAACACAATCCGTCGGACCGGCAACGATGTGTCGGCAACCGAACACCACTCTGTCAAGGGCGTCCGGGCTGTCGCTGCGAAGTTTCGCGGGTGTGCGAAAGGGTTAAAGGGTTACGTTCGAGACGAGTTGAACCGCGCCCGTTCACCCCTCGCAAACGTATCCGGCCGGACCTTGCGGGCAAGGTCCGGCCGGATACGTGAGATTGACGTCAGTCGTTGACGGGGTCCGACCGATCAGCCGAGCAGCGTGCTCAGCTCAAGGGTCTCGAGGCCGTGGGCCTCGGCGACCGGGCCGTAAACGACCTGGCCGTCATGGGTGTTGAGGCCCAGCGCGAGCGCGGGGTCACGACGCAGCGCCTCGACCCAGCCGAGGTTCGCGAGCTGCACGATGTAGGGCAGCGTGGCGTTGGTCAGCGCGTAGGTGGAGGTGTTCGGCACCGCGCCCGGCATGTTGGCGACGCAGTAGAAGACCGAGTTGTGGACCTGGAAGGTCGGCTCGGCGTGGGTGGTCGGACGGGAGTCCTCGAAGCAGCCGCCCTGGTCGATCGCAATGTCGACAAGGACACTTCCGGGCTTCATCTTGGCGACGAGCTCGTTGGTGACCAGCTTGGGGGCCTTCGCACCCGGGATCAGGACGGCACCGATGACGAGGTCGGCCTCGACGACGGCCTTCTCCAGCTCGTAGGCGTTGGAGACGATCGTCTTGATCTTCGTGCCGAAGATCTTGTCGGCCTCGCGGAGCTTGTTGATGTCGCGGTCGAGCAGGGTCACGTGGAAGCCCATGCCGATGGCGATCTGCGCGGCGTTCCAGCCGGAGACGCCGCCGCCGATGACCACGCACTCGCCGGCGTGGGTGCCGGGGACACCGCCGGGGAGCACGCCGCGGCCGCCGGCCGAGCGCATCAGGTGGTAGGCGCCGACCTGCGGGGCCAGGCGGCCCGCGACCTCGGACATCGGGGCGAGCAGCGGGAGCGCGCGGTTGGCGAGCTCGACCGTCTCGTACGCGATGGCGGTGGTGCCGGACTCCAGGAGGGCGTCCGTGCACTCGCGGGAGGCCGCGAGGTGCAGGTAGGTGAAGAGGGTCTGGTCCTTGCGGAGGCGGTGGTACTCCTCGGCGATGGGCTCCTTGACCTTCAGCAGCAGGTCGGCGGTGGCCCAGACCTCGTCGGCGGCGGCGAGGATCTCGGCGCCGGCGGCGACGTACTCCGCGTCCGTGATCGAGGAACCGACACCGGCGTTCTGCTCGATGACGACCTGGTGGCCGTTACGGACCAGCTCATGCACGCCGGCGGGCGTGATGGCGACCCGGAACTCGTTGTTCTTGACCTCGCGGGGGATGCCGACCTTCATCGTCGATCACGGTCCTTGGCTCAGGGGATTTTTCGGGGTACTTCCATACATACCCGCCCACAAGAACGCGCAACGGGATGCACCACGGGATGTCGTGGTGAAGCCAGTCTAATGAAGGACGACGCGCTGTCTAGCCTTGCAAACCAATAATCTCAGTCGGAACCACTACGGATTTCGCAGGCTGCGGGGTCGTCTCCCAGCAATCTGTCGGCCGCCGAGCGGTGCAGCCTTGCAGCGGCCGGGTCGCCGAGCCGGTCGAGGGTGTCGGCGAGGCGCACCTGGAGCGCGGCCTGAAGCCGCAGGTCTCCGGCCCGGCGCGCGAGCTCCACCGCCTCGCGGCAGGTGTGCAGCGATTCCTCGGGCCGTCCCGCGTACTCCTGGATTCGCGCCATCTCGCTCAACGCCTTTGCCTGGCCCGGCACATCGGCCAGTTTTCGATACCCCGCGGCGGCGGTCCGCCAGCTGCGCAGCGCGTCCCCGTAGCGGCCCGCGTACGTGTGTACGTTGCCGAGCCGTCCGTACAGCCGGGCCTCGTCCGCCCGCTCCCCGCGCGCGAGGGCCTGGGACAGGGCCCGGCCGAACCAGTCGGCGGCCCGGTGCCAGTCCGCGAGTTCCTGGTAGGCGCCGCCTACGGATTCCATCGCGCGGCCGGTCGCGTACGGGTCGCTCGCCGCCCGTCCTGCGTCCAGCGCGGCCCGGTACCGCTCCAGCGCCTCGTGGGTGCGGCCCGTCTCGGCGTCCAGGTCGGCCAGGTTCAGCAGGGCCGCGGCCTGCTCCCGGTGCAGGTTGCGGCGCTCGGCCACGTCCAGGACCAGGCGGTGCAGCCCGTACAGCTCGGGGGCGGCCGCGGCGGTGCCGCGGTGCTCCGCGAGGGCCCGTACGAGGGCTGCGACCAGCCGGCGGGCCAGGGTGTCCAGCCCGCCGTCGGCCACGGCCACGGCGGCGGCCGCGGACAGCGCGGGCAGCCGGGTGTCGAGCCAGGTGGCGGCGGCCCGCCGGTCGGGGAACCGCAGGGCACGCGGCAGCCCGTCCAGCTTCTCCGGTCCATGGAAGGGGGGGCCCTCGCCGGTCTCGGCCATGATCCGGCAGGAGTGCAGCAGGCGTACGGTGCGCTCCAGCATCCGGGCCCGGGCCAGCTCGACCTCGGCGGCGCGCTCCTTGGTCTCCAGCAGGGCCTGGAGCAGCGGTGCGAGGCAGCCGGGCAGCAGGAAGAGCCCGTTGGCGGAATGGCGGACGAGGCCCAGCCCGGCGAAGTCCTCCAGGGTGGACTGGGCGGCGGCCACGGAGCAGCCGGCGAGGGCGGAGGCGGTGTGCGAGTCGACGATGCCGGCGGGGGCGAGCGGCAACAACCGGAGGGTCCGCTGGGCGGGCTGCGGCAGGGACTCGTAGACGAGCCGGAAGCCTCGGCCGAGCGGGCCGCTGGTGCCGGGGGGCATGTCGTGGAGCTGCTTGGCCACGTCGGAGACGGCGGCCTTGGGGTGCGCGGCGAGCCACCCGCCGACCAGCGCCAGCGCGGCGGGCTGGCCCCCGCACTCCTCGGCGAGGGCCTCGGCGGCGCGAGGGTCGACTGCGATCCGGGTGTCCCCGATGCGCTGGGCGAGCATCTGGACCCCGGAGGGGGTGTCCAGCCCGCCGAGGGTGCAGGGGCGGACATCCGGAATGCCGGTGAGGGGCCCTTCGGCGGTGATGACGACGAGGCATTCGGGGGTGTCCGGCAGCAGGGCGTCGACCTGGTACGGGTCAGCGGCGTCGTCGACGAGGAGGATCATCCGCCGCCCGGCGAGTGCGGCGCGCAGGGTGGAGCTGAGCTCGTCCTCGGCGGCGCCGGGGGGTGTGGCCTCCCCCAGCCCCTCCAGCAGGGTCCGGATCGCCCGCTCGGTGGCCACGGTCTCCCCGCCGGGGGCGGTGAGGCGTACCTTGACCACCCCGTCGGGGTAGTCGTCGGCGACCTCGCGGACGAACGCCTCGGCGAGGGCGGTGCGGCCCGACCCCGGACGGCCGGCGACGAGCAGCACGCGCGCCCTGGGCGACTTGGCCTTGCGGCCCGAGAGGGTGTCGAGCCCGGTCCGTGCGATGTCCTCGCGCAGCTCCTTGAGCTCACGCCGCCGCCCGACGAAATCCGTCACGGATCCGCTCCTCTCCCTGCCTTCGGGTTGCGAGCGTAGTTCACGCAGAGCGACGACCCGTGTGGAGCGCGGCGGACACATCGCCCAATCGGATCAACAGATGGTCACACCACGCCCGAGAGGCAGCGGCCCGTTACTGCGACGCCTCGTAGGGGCGGGACGGCCAGGGGGTCTGGGGCGGGCGGAGGGCGTCGAGGCCGCCCGGGGCTGCGAGCGCAGCGGACAGCGCCAGCGCTCCGGTCACCAGGCCCGGGTTGCCCAGCCGGCCTTCCAGGACTCCACGGACCAGGTCGGCGAGCGGGACGCGGGCGATCTCCATGTCCGCCTCCTCATCCGAGACCTCGTACCGCTCCCCCTCCGCCTCGGAGAGGCCCCGCGCCAGGAAGATCCGGATCGCCTCGTCCGACCCGCCGGGGGACGCGAAGAAGTCTGCGAGCACCCGCCAGTCCTCCGCCTTGACGTGCGCCTCCTCGTACAGCTCCCGCTGGGCCGCGTGGAGCGGGTTCTCACCGGGTACGTCGAGCAGCCCGGCCGGGAGCTCCCACAGCTTGTGCCGTACGGGGTGCCGGTACTGGCGCAGGACCAGTACGCCGCCCTCGTCGTCCAGTGCCAGGACGCACACCGATCCCGGATGCACCTGGTAGTCCCGGCGCACCACCGACCCGTCCGGCATGCTCACCTGCTCCGAGCGGACCGCCGTCTTCGCGCCTTCGAACGGGGTCCGCGAGGCGATGACCTCCCACGACTCCCCCGCGTCTGCGATGCCCATGGCCATGATCCGTACCCCGTACCCTTCCGAAAACGCGACAGCCGGGGCACGTTCCGTGCCCCGGCTGTCTACGTTATGCGGTCAGGCTGCTTTGGGCCGTCACTTGGCCTTGGCGGCCTGCTGGCGCTCCACCGCCGCCTTGACCAGGCCCGCGAACAGCGGGTGCGGCCGCGTCGGGCGCGAGCGCAGCTCCGGGTGGGCCTGAGTGGCCACCAGGTAGGGGTGCACCTCGCGCGGGTACTCGACGTACTCGACGAGCTTGTTGTCCGGGGAGGTGCCGGAGAAGACGATGCCCGCCTTCTTCTCCAGCTCACCGCGGTACGCGTTGTTGACCTCGTAGCGGTGGCGGTGGCGCTCGTCCACGTACGCCTGGTCGCCGTAGACCTCGCGCACGATCGAACCCTCGGCGAGCTTCGCCGGGTACATGCCCAGGCGCATCGTTCCGCCCAGGTCGCCCGCGCCCTCGACGAAGGCCAGCTGCTCCTCCATCGTGGAGATCACCGGGTGCGGCGTGGAGGCGTCGAACTCGGTGGAGTTGGCGTCCGCGATGCCGGCCAGGTTCCGCGCCGCCTCGATGACCACGCACTGCAGACCCAGGCACAGGCCGAGCAGCGGGATCTTGTTCTCGCGGGCGTAGGTGATGGCGCCGACCTTGCCGTTGACACCGCGGTCGCCGAAGCCGCCGGGCACGCAGATCGCGTCCACGTCGCCGAGCACCTCGGCGGCGCCGGCCGGGGTCTTGCAGTCGTCGGAGGTGACCCACTTGATCTCGACGCGGGCCTTGTTGGCGAAGCCGCCGGCGCGCAGCGCCTCGGTCACCGACAGGTACGCGTCGGGCAGGTCGATGTACTTGCCGACGAGCGCGACCTTGACCTCGTGGTCGGGGTTGTGGACACGGTCGAGGAGGTCCTCCCAGACCGTCCAGTCGACGTCGCGGAACGGCAGGTCGAGCTTGCGCACGACGTACGCGTCGAGGCCCTCGGTGTGCAGCACCTTCGGGATGTCGTAGATCGACTTGGCGTCGATCGCCGCGACGACGGCCGCCTCGTCCACGTCGCACATCAGCGAGATCTTGCGCTTGATGGAGGTGGGGACCTCGCGGTCGGCGCGCAGCACGATCGCGTCGGGCTGGATGCCGATGTTGCGCAGGGCCGCGACGGAGTGCTGGGTCGGCTTGGTCTTCAGCTCGCCGGAGGGGCCGATGTAGGGCAGCAGTGAGATGTGCACGACGAAGACGTTGTCGCGGCCGACCTCGTGGCGGACCTGGCGGACGGTCTCCAGGAAGGGCAGCGACTCGATGTCGCCGACGGTGCCGCCGACTTCGGTGATGACGACGTCGACGTCCTCGGTCGCCATGCGCCGGATGCGGTGCTTGATCTCGTTGGTGATGTGCGGGATGACCTGCACGGTGTCACCGAGGTACTCGCCGCGCCGCTCCTTGGCGATGACCTGCGAGTAGACCTGGCCGGTGGTGACGTTGGCCGAGCCGTCGAGGTCGACGTCGAGGAAGCGCTCGTAGTGGCCGATGTCCAGGTCGGTCTCGGCGCCGTCGTTGGTGACGAACACCTCGCCGTGCTGGAACGGGTTCATCGTGCCCGGGTCGACGTTCAGGTACGGGTCGAGCTTCTGCATCGTGACCCGCAGGCCGCGCGCCTTGAGCAGCGCACCCAGGCTGGAGGCCGTCAGGCCCTTGCCGAGGGACGAAGCGACACCCCCGGTGACGAAGATGTGCTTGGTCGTCATGGCTGTGCTGTTTCGAAAAGCAGCGGGCGGCGTCGCCAAGAGGGGGCTCCCGTGGTCGCGAAGTGAGGTGCGTCCGGCGCCGGCCACCATCGAACCGGAGGCTCTCAGGGGGCGCCGAAGCTGCGGTTTCGGGGCTCCTGATTCGCACAGGCAGACCACCGGTCCACGGGGTACCAGCCTATCAGCGCCCGGGACCGTCCGCCTCCGGCCACGCGCCGCTACGGGTGCTCGACCGAGCGCCACCGCCCGGCCCCGGCCGGTCCCGCGGCCGGTCACGCCGCCGTTCACGCTGGTCACCCGTCGGGTCACCCATTTGGTCGAGTCACATTGTCCCCCGGCTTCAGGAGATCACTAGGGTGCCGTCATATCCTGCTCGGATATCGCTTCACATCGCCGCCGAGCAGTCCGGCAGACGGCGTAACCCGGCCGCATCCGGAATCATGAGCTCAGTGCGGGGATCCACACCCACGGGACCGCGCAACCGCGCAATGCAAGCGCCCTTCGGGGCGGACGTGGCCGTTCGACTGGAGATCTACGTGTCCGGGCGCATCGAGGATTACGCACTGATCGGGGACATGCAGACCGCCGCGCTGGTCTGCCGGGACGGCTCGGTGGACTGGCTGTGTCTGCCACGTTTCGACTCCCATGCCGTCTTCGCGGGCCTTCTCGGCACCGAGGACCACGGCTTCTGGCGGATCGGCCCGGCGTTCCCGGGGGGCGCCGCGGCCCCTGCCGCGACGCGCCGCCGCTACCAGGGCGATTCGCTGATCCTGGAATCGGAGTGGGAGACGCCGCGCGGCACGGTCCGCGTGATCGACTTCATGCCGCCCCGCGAGGACCACGCGCCGCAGCTGGTGCGCATCGTGGAGGGCGTCAGCGGGCGCGTCCCGATGCGCTCCGCGCTGCGCATGCGGTTCAGCTACGGGCGGGTCGTGCCCTGGGTGCACAAGGTCGACGGGCGCACCGTCGCCGTCGCCGGCCCGGACTCGGTCTGGCTGGACACCGACGCGCAGACGTACGGCAAGGACCTGACGACGTACTCGGACTTCACCGTCGGCCCCGGCGACCGGAAGGCCTTCTGCATCAGCTGGCAGCCCTCCCACAAGGGCGCCCCGGAGACCCCCGACGCGCAGGAGGCCCTGGCGACGACGGCCGCGTTCTGGCGCGAGTGGGTCGACCACTGCACGTACCACGGCCCCTACCGCGAGGCCGTGATCCGCTCCCTGATCACCCTCAAGGCGCTCACGTACGGCCCCACCGGCGGCATCGTCGCCGCGCCCACCACCTCCCTCCCGGAGGAGATCGGCGGCGTCCGCAACTGGGACTACCGCTACACGTGGCTGCGCGACGCCGCCATCACCCTCTCCTCGCTGCTGCGCACCGGCTACCGCGAGGAGGCCCAGGCCTGGCGCGAGTGGCTGCTGCGCGCGGTCGCCGGCGACCCGGAGAACCTGCAGATCATGTACGGGATCGCGGGCGAGCGGGAACTCGGCGAGACCGAGCTGGACTGGCTGCCCGGGTACGAGAACTCCCGCCCGGTCCGGGTCGGCAACGGCGCCGCGCACCAGCTCCAGCTGGACGTGTACGGCGAGGTCACCGAGGCCCTGCACCTGGGCCACATGACGGGCCTGGCGCGCAACGACTACGCCTCGGTGCTCCAGTTGAAGCTGATCCGCTACCTGGAGGCCCACTGGGACCAGCCGGACGAGGGCATCTGGGAGGTGCGCGGCCCGCGCCGCCACTTCGTGCACTCGAAGGTGATGGCCTGGGTGGCCGTGGACCGCACGATCAAGCTGATCGAGAGCGGGGACGCGGACGGCCCGCTGGACCGGTGGCGCGAACTGCGCGACGAGATCCACGAGGACGTGTGCGAGAAGGGCTACGACAAGGAACGCAACACCTTCACCCAGTCGTACGGGTCGAAGGAGCTGGACGCCTCCCTGCTGCTGATCCCGCAGATGGGCTTCCTGCCGCCGGACGACAAGCGGGTCATCGGCACCATCGAGGCGATCCAGCGCGAACTGTCCACGCCCGACGGGTTCATCCTGCGCTACCCGACGACCGGCGAGGAGGCCGGCGTGGACGGGCTCGAGGGCGACGAGGGGGCCTTCCTGGCGTGCTCGTTCTGGATGGCGGACGACCTGGCGATGATCGGCCGCGTCGACGAGGCCCGCCACCTCTTCGAACGGCTGCTGTCGCTCCGCAACGACCTGGGGCTGCTGGCGGAGGAATGGGACCCGCGCCTCCAGCGCCAAGTCGGCAACTTCCCGCAGGCGTTCAGCCACGTCCCCCTGATCGACACGGCCCTCCGCCTGACGGCGAGCGGGGCGTACGGGGGCTGACGCCCGATCCGGCGCCGCAGCAGCCAACCGGCGTGGCGGCCGATCCGGCGTGGCGTCGGCCGATCCGGCGCCGCAGAATCCAGCCCCGCCGGCGTTTTGAGGCGCCGGGGCCCGGGGGCAGCGCCCCCGGCAGCGGCGCCGCACGGCCGCGCCCGGCTCCGCCGCGCCCGGCAGCGGGCCCCCGCCTACGCTGGATAGGTCCTATGCCTCCTCCGGAAGGAGGGCCGCAGCCATGGCTCCCCATTCAAAGGCAGGCCAGGCCCTGGCCGAGCTCCGCGAGGATCTGGCCGGTGAGGTCTTCGCCCCCGGCGATCCCGGGTACGACGAGGCCCGCACGATCTTCAACGCGATGATCGACCGCCGGCCGGCCGTGATCGCCCGCTGCGAGAGCGAGGCGGACGTGGTCACCACCGTCCGTTTCGCCCGCGACCTGGACCTGCCCGTCGCAGTGCGCGGCGGCGGCCACAGCGTCGCCGGGATGTCCCTCAACGACGGCGGCGTGGTCGTCGACATGCGCCGGATGCAGGAGGTCACCGTCCATCCCGCGGCTATGGCCGTACGCGTCGGGGGCGGTGCGGTGATGAGCGTGCTGGACCGCGCCTGCCAGCCGTACGGGCTCGCCACGACCGGCGGCCGGGTCTCCACCACCGGAGCCACCGGTTTCGTGCTCGGCGGCGGCTCGGGCTGGCTGGACCGGAAGTTCGGGCTGGCCGTCGACAACCTGCTCGGCGTGGACCTGGTCACCGCCGACGGCAGCACTCTGACGGCGACCGCCGAGGACAATCCCGAGCTGTTCTGGGCCCTGCACGGCGGCGGCGGGAACTTCGGGGTCGCCACCTCGATCACGCTGCGCCTGCACGAGCTGCCGGAGTTCGCGATCTGCATGCTGCTCTACCCGCCGGAGGCCGGGCCCGAGGTGCTGCGCACCTACCGCGACGTCGTCGAGAACGGCCCCGACGAGGTGGGCGGCGGCATGATCTACCTGACCGCCCCGCCGGAGCCCTTCGTACCGGCACACCTCGTCGGAACCGTGATGGCGGGCGCGCTGCTCACGTACGCGGGCGGCGAGGAGGCGCTGCGCAAGCTGGCCGGTCCGCTGCTCGCGCTGCCGCACGAGGTGGAGGTGCTCACCGCCCTCCCGTACGCGGACTTCCAGTGCATGCTGGACGACCCGCCGGGCCTGCGGAACTACTGGTCCGCGGAGTACCTGACCGGCCTGCCGGACGAGCTCGTCAGCGTCTTCTGCGCCCTCGGCGACGTGATGCCGTCGGGCGGAACCCAGCACGTGCTGTTCCCGCTGGGCGGGGCCATCGCGGACGGGCCCCCGGAGTTCCCCGTTCCGTACCGGGACGCGCCCTGGGCCGTGCACCCGTTCGGGATCTGGGAGGACCCGGCGCAGGACGACCGCTGCCGGCAGTGGGTGCACGACGTACGCGGCCACGTGCAGCGGTGGAGCACCGGCGCGGTCTATCTCAACTTCACCGGCGACGAGGGTTCCGAGCGCGTGGTGGCGGGTCTCGGCGCGGAGAATCTGGCCAGGCTGGGCGCGGTGAAGCGGGCGTACGACCCGGACAACGTGTTCCGCTTCAACCACAACATCAAGCCGGCCTGACCCCCTGATAGCGTCCCGCGACATGGACAACCAGGGCGGGATCACCGTTCAGCGGGCACTGGAGCTGCCCGGGCTGCGCAGCGGACTGCCGGAGGTGGTGGCCTGCGCCGACCGCCTCGGCCGGACCGTCCGCTGGGTGCACGCGGGCGAGGTGCCGAACATCGCGTCCCTGCTCAAGGGCGGGGAGCTGCTGCTGACCACGGGGCTGGGCCTCGGCACCCGGCCCGCCGAGCAGCGTGCCTTCGTACGCCGCCTCGCGGACCGGGGGATCGCCGCGCTGGTGGTCGAACTGGGCCCGCGCTTCACCCGGCTCCCGGCCACGCTGGTCGAGACGGCGCGGACGGCCGGGCTCCCGCTCGTGCAGCTCCACCGTGAGGTCCCGTTCGTGGCGGTGACGGAGGAGATCCACACCGAGATCGTCAACCACCACTACGCCCTGCTCCAGCGGGCCGAGGAGGTCCACCGGCGCTGTACGGAGGCCCTGCTCAGCGGCGGCGGTATCCCCCAAGTCCTGCACATCCTGGCCGACTTCACGGGGAACCCGGTGTTCCTGGAGACCACCGACGGCCAACTCCTGTACGCGGCGGGCCCGGTCTCCGGGGAGGCCGCGGCGGACCCGCTCCAGGTCTGGGAGGGCCTGCGGGGCCAGCGCGAGGCGGAGCCGTCGGCCAACGCGGTCCTGATCGACGTCCCCGGCGGCGGCCACGGCACGGGCTCGGTCCGCGCGCGGCTGGTCCTGCTCGGCGTCTCGGCGCCGCTGCTGCCCGTCCACCGGATGGCGGCGGAACGGACTGCGGGCGTACTGGCCGTGGTCCTGATGCAGGCCCGCCAGGAGGACGAACTGGCCGCGCGCGGCCGCGGCGACTTCCTGACAGACCTGGCGGAGGGCCGCATCTCGGCGGAGGACGCCCCGGCGCAGGCCCGCGTACTGGGCTTCAAACCAGGGGCCGGTCCACTCCTCCCCGTGGTGATGCGCCTGTCTTCGGACCTGGGCCCGTCGGGCAACTGGGCGGTCCTGGCCAGGGCGGTCCTGGAGGAGCTCTCGGCGGTAGGCGTCCCGGTACTCCTGGGCGTCCGCCCGGTGGAAGGCCGAGTGCCCCTGCTGGTCTCGCTCCGGTCCGAGTCGGAACGCACGACGGTGGCGGACCGGGTCGCGGCGGCGCTGCGGGCGGGTGTGGAACGCGCCGGCCTGGACCGCGCGGCGGCCCCGCCGGCGGTGGTCGTGGGCGTGGCGGGCGGCTGGGCGGCGGCGTCCTCGGGCCTGCGCCATGCGGCGGAAACGGCAACGGCGGCCCACGGCCTGCCCGCCCGCCCCTGGTACGACGCCCGCCGCCTGGACATCGACCTGCTTCTCTGGCGACTGCGTGAACACCCCGACCTGGCGGCGTTCGTGGACCGCGCGATCGGAGCACTCCGCACCCACGACACGGCGTCCCGCCCCCCGCTCCTCCCCACCCTGGAGACGTACCTGGCCCATGCGGGCCGCAAGGCGGAGACGGCGCGCGAGCTGCACCTCAACCGCCAGACGCTGTACAACCGCCTGGCCCGCATCTCGGAGCTCCTGGGCACCGACCTGGACGATCCGGAGACGGTCCTCTCCCTGAGCCTGGCTCTTCGCGCCCGCCGCCACGTTCCCACTCCTACGCCTTCCTGACGCGCCCCTCGCGCGGCTCGGCCCTGGCGGGCCTCCCCGGCTTCGCGCCGCTGCGCCGAACTCCGGGCGCTTGCGCGGCGGTGCCACAGCCGAACAGCCGGGCCCCGTGGGTCAGGGGCGGCGGCGGTCCATCAGTTCGTCGTAGACCGACAGGATCTGGGCCACCGTGTCGTCCTCCGACGGCCATGTCGCCGCCTGGGCTCGGCCCGCCGCCGCCAGTGCCGCGCGTCGGGGCGGGTCCGACAGGAGGTCCGTCACCGTCGAGGCCAGTGCGGCCGCGTCCCCGTACGGCACCAGCACCCCCGCGTCCCCGACCAGCTCCGGCACGCCCCCGACCGCCGTCGCGACCAGCGGTACGCCCGCCCGCAGGGCCTCCTGCGCCAGCAGGGACCGCGCCTCCCACCGGCTCGGCAGCACCGCCAGGTCCGCCGCCGCCAGCAGCTGCGCCGCGTCCCGGCGCCGCCCCAGCAGCCGTACCGGCAGTCCCTCGGCCTCGATCCGCCGGGCCAGCTCGGCCCGCTGCGGGCCCTCCCCGGCGATCACCACCAGCGGCAGCGGCTCCAGGACCCGCCATGCCCGCGCCGCGTCCAGCAGTACGGAGTACCCCCGGCGCTCCACCAGGCTGCCGACGGCGATCAGCAACGGCCGCTCCACCGCGCCCAGTTCCGCCCGCACCTTGCCCGGGTCCGCCCCGGCGTCCGGGCCCGCCGGGCCCATCGGCACGGCCACCGGCGCCAGCCGCGCGTCCCGCGCGCCCCGCGCCCGGGCCAGGTCCACCTGGTCCGAGGAGGCACCCAGCACCACCGCCGCGGCCCGCGCCACATGCCGCTCCAGCACCCGGCCCAGCCGCCCGAAGGGCCCCTCGGCCGCAGGCCCGCCGCTGTGCCAGGTCACCACCAGCGGAACCCGGCGCCCACGCAGTGCCAGCGCGGCCCGCATCCCGGCCCGCACTCCGTGCGCGTGCACCACGTCCGCCCCGGCGCACACGGACCGCAGCGCACTCACCGCGTCCGGGGTGAACTGCGCCCCGGCGCCGGTGAAGTCGTACTCCCCCTCCGCCTCCACGGGCGCGCACACCGTGACCCGGACCCCGCGCGCGGCGAGTCCGGTCGTGAGCGACCGTACGTGCGCGCTGCTGCCCGCGCCCGCGCCGCCGAGTACCTGGACGGTGCGGAGCGGTGGCCGCCCGTACGGCTGTGCGGGGACCGGGATCGAGACCGGGGAGCTGCTCACGGGCCGAAGCTCCAGGGTGAGGGAGGCAGAGACGTCGCCAAGGATGCCAGTCCGCACGCGCGTTCCGGGACCATACGGGTACGGATCCCGCAGGAGATACCGCGACATACCCCCGAGGCTCACCCACACGGCGTAGCGCCCGTCGCCCCCGAGCACGTGCACAGGGCCCGGGACGCATCCGTCCCGGGCCCTCACGAGCAACAGCAACAGCAAGAGCAGAAGCACCGCAACCGCTACGCGTCCGCGCGCGCCGCCGCCAGCAGTTCCTCGGCGTGCGCCCGCGCGGACACCGAGTCCTCGTGCCCCGCCAGCATGCGCGAGAGCTCGCGGACGCGGTCCTCGCCCTCCAGGACCTTGACCCCGCTCCGCGTCACCGACCCGTCGTTGGTCTTCTCGACCAGCAGCTGCCGGTCCGCGAAGGCCGCCACCTGCGGCAGGTGCGTGACGACCACGACCTGCGCCGACTTGGCCAGCTTCGCGAGCCGCCGCCCGACCTCGACGGCCGCCTTGCCGCCGACGCCCGCGTCGACCTCGTCGAAGAGGTACGTCGGCACCGGGTCGGAGCCCGCGAACACGACCTCCACCGCGAGCATCACGCGCGACAGCTCACCGCCCGAGGCGCCCTTGGCGATCGGCCGCGGCTGGGCACCCGGGTGCGGGGCCAGCAGCAGTTCGACCTCGTCCGTGCCCGAGGGCCCGTACGCGACGGGGCGGCCGTCGACCTCCACCCCCTCGGGGTCCTCCACCTGCCGGATGTCGATCGTGACCCGCGCATGCGGCATCGCCAGCGACGCCAGCTCCTCCGTGACGGCCGAAGCGAACCGCGTCGCCGCCTCCACCCGCGTATCCGTCAGCGCCTGTGCCAGCAGCGACAGTTCGGCCCGCAGCCCGTCCCGCTCGGCGGTCAGCTCCGTGATCCGCTCGTCGTCGCCGTCCAGCTCCAGAAGCCGCGCAGAACCCCGCTCGGCCCACTCCAGTACGGAGTCGATCGAGTCGCCGTACTTGCGCGTCAGCTGGGTCAGTGCCGCCCGCCGCTCCTCCACCGCGGCCAGCCGCAGCGGATCGGCGTCCAGGTCGTCGGCGTAGCCCGCCAGCTCCCCGGCCACGTCGGCCAGCAGGATCCCGAGCTCCCCGATCCGCTCCGCGAGCGCGCCGAGCGCCGCGTCGTGCGACCGTACGGCGTCCAGGGCCCGGTGTGCGCCGGCGACGAGCATGTTCGCGTCGACGCCCTCCGGGTCCTCGACATTGCCGGCCAGCGCCGCGTGCGCGATCTGCGCAGCCGAGGCCAGCGATTCGGCGTGGCCGAGCCGTTCGGCCTCCGCCGCCAGCTCGACGTCCTCGCCGGCCAGCGGCTCCACGGCCGCGATCTCCTCCAGGCCGAAGCGCAGCAGGTCGGCCTCCTGGGCCCGTTCCCGGGCCCGGGTGGTGATCTCGTCGAGTTCGACGGCCACCGCGCGCAGCCGCCGGTAGGCGGCCCCGTACTTCTCGAGCGGGACGGCGACGGCGTCGCCCGCGTACCGGTCGAGGGCCTGGCGCTGCCGGGCCGGCCGCAGCAGGCCCTGCTGGTCGGTCTGCCCGTGTACGGCGACCAGGTCGTCCGCGAGCTCGGCGAGCAGGCCGACGGGCACGGAGCGGCCGCCGACGTGGGCGCGCGAACGCCCCTCGGCGGACACGGTCCGGCTGATCAGCAGGGTGCCGTCCTCGAGCTCGGCCCCGGCCTCCTCCGCGCGTACGGCGGCGGGCGCGCCGGGGCGCATGACGATGCGGCCCTCCACGACCGCCGCCTTGGCCCCGATCCGTACCAGGGCCGGGTCGGCGCGGCCGCCGAGCAGCAGGCCGAGGCTGGTGACGACCATCGTCTTGCCCGCGCCGGTCTCGCCGGTCACCGCGGTGAAACCGGGCGACAGCTCGACCACCGCGTCGTCGATGACCCCGAGCGACCGTATCCGCATCTCCTCAAGCACGGGACGACGATACCGAGGTTTCACCCGTGCCATGTGACGTCACCCGTCGAGAATTTCCCGAACGCATGTGCTATTAGGCAGCTCCTAGTGGGGCGCCCCACGCCAGCCCGACACCGGCAGCGCGAACTTCGCGACCAGCCGGTCCGTGAACGAAGCGTGGTGCAGCCGGGCGAGCCGCACCGGCACCGCCCCCCGCCGGACCTCCACCCGGGCCCCGGCCGGCAGCTCAAGCATCCGGCGGCCGTCGCACCACAGCACCCCGTGCGGGACCCCCTGCTGCACCTCCACCGCCAGCACCGAGTCCGGCGAGGTGACCAGCGGCTTCGCGAACAGCGCGTGGGCGCTGATCGGCACCATCAGCAGCGCCTCCACCTCCGGCCAGACCACCGGCCCGCCCGCGGAGAAGGCGTACGCCGTCGAACCCGTCGGCGTCGCGCAGACGATCCCGTCACAGCCGAAGCCCGACACCGGGCGCCCGTCGATCTCCAGGACCACCTCGAGCATCCGCTCGGGGGACACCTTCTGGACGGCGGCCTCGTTCAGCGCCCAGTCCCGGTGGACGACGTCGCCGTTCGTCCGTACGAGCACGTCGAGCGTCATCCGCTCCTCGACCTCGTACGCACGTGTCACGACCCGGTCCACGACCTTGTCCAGGTCGTCCCGCTCGGCCTCCGCGAGGAAGCCCACCCGGCCCAGGTTCACGCCCAGCATCGGCACCCCGGAGCCGCGCGCGAACTCCGCGCCGCGCAGCAGGGTCCCGTCGCCGCCCAGCACGATCAGCAGCTCACAGCCCTCGAGCACCGCGGGGGTGCATTCGGAGACCAGCTCCACCTCGGGCGGCAGCGGCAGGTCTCTCGCCTCGTACTCCACGACCCGTACGCCCAGCCCGCTCTTCAGCAGGCCCTGCACGACCAGCTCGGCGCTGCGGATGGCCGCCGGCCGCCCCGTGTGCGCGAGCAGGAAGACGGTCCGTCCCGCCGTCGAACCGGACGTCTCCGATGAACCGGACGTCTCCGTCGAACCAGACGTCTCCGATGTACCCGGTGTATCCGCTGAATCAGTCACTGCGGCCCCTCCGCCACTGCACGGTCAACATCCGCCGGGTCGAGTGCCGGTGCCCCCGCCCGCAGCCACAGAAAGTACTCGACGTTCCCCGACGGACCCGGCAGCGGACTCGCAGTCACCCCGAGAACGCCGAGCCCCAGCTTCGCCGCCTGGGCCGCCACCTCGCGCACGGCCTCCGCCCGCAGCTCCGGGCTGCGCACGACGCCGCCGCTGCCGAGCCGGTCCTTGCCGACCTCGAACTGCGGCTTGACCATCAGCACCAGGTCCGCGTCCGGGGCGCAGCAGCGCACCAGCGCCGGCAGCACCAGGCCGATGGAGATGAAGGACAGGTCGCCGACGACGAGGTCGACGGGGAGTCCGTCGAGCTGCTCCACCGTCAGCTCGCGCACGTTCGTACGGTCCTTGACGGTGACCCGGTCATCGCTCTGCAGCGACCAGGCGAGCTGCCCGTAGCCGACGTCGACGGCCATGACGTGGGCCACGCCCGTGCGCAGCAGCACGTCGGTGAAGCCGCCGGTGGAGGCGCCGGCGTCCAGCGCCCGGCGGCCCTCTACGGCCAGCCCCTGCGGCTGGAAGGCGGCCAGCGCGCCGGCCAGCTTGTGGCCGCCCCGGGAGACGTAGTCGGGGTCGCTGTCGTCCTTGAGGACCACCAGGGCCGCGCTGGTCTCGACCTGGGTGGCCGCCTTGGTCGCGGTGGCGCCGCCGACGGTCACCCGGCCCGCGGCGATCAGCTGGGCGGCGTGCTCGCGCGAGCGGGCCATGCTGCGGCGTACCAGTTCGGCGTCCAGGCGGCGGCGTGCCACTCCTGCCACGTTCGGTTCAGCTCCTGTTTTCGTACGGTCCGGGGACGGGCGGTGCGTCCAGCGCGGTCAGCGCGTCGCGCAACCCCCTGTGCACATCCTCGTACACCGCGACGTGTCCGTCCGCCGTGAGGTGATCGGCGTCGGCCAGCCGCTCCAGGTGCGCATCGACCCGGGCATGGCCGGTGGGCGCGCGGACGAGGCCGAGGGGCTCGGGCCCGGCGGGCCCGAGCGCAGGCTCGGGAGCCGTTTCCCCGGATACACCGGGCGCATCGGATGCACCCGTTTCATCCGGATCATCCGATACATCCGGTACGCTCGCCGGCGCGTCGGCCAAGTCGTCGGTCATGCCCCGACGCTACCCCGAAGCACCCGGGCGGCCGCGCACGGCTCTGCGGTACGGTCGAGATCACGATGGCTACGATCGATGAGTGCCGAGTCGCACTCGACCAACTCTCCGGCAACCTCGCACAGGCCGACGGCAACGTGCGCGGCGCTGCCGCGCTGGACCGCTCCCTGAGCTGCCACATCACCGACCTGGACCAGACCTTCACCGGCCGCCTGGACGGCGGCCGGATCCGGGTCGACGCGGTTTCCCCCGGCCCGCCCGCCGCCAAGGCCGAGATCCGGCTCGCGATGACCGGCGACGACCTGGTCGCGATGGTTGCGGGCGAGCTGAAGTTCGCCAAGGCCTGGGCCTCCGGCCGAGTCCGCCTGGAGGCCGGCTTCCGCGACCTGCTCCGCCTCAAGAACTTGCTGTAGTACCCGTCAACCGCGTGGCCAGTGGCTTCGGCTTGCGTGCAGCCGGGATCACCAGCGGCGTCCCCGTCTCCGGGTCGTCGATGATCTGGCAGCGCAGCCCGAACACCTCTTCCACCAGCTCCGCCGTGACCACCTCGGCCGGCGGCCCCTCTGCGACGACCTTGCCGCCCCGCATCGCGATCAGGTGCGTGGCGTACCGGGCCGCATGGTTCAGATCGTGCAGCACCGCCACCAGCGTCCGCCCCTGCGTCTCGTGCAGCTCCGCGCACAGGTCCAGCACGTCGATCTGGTGCTGGATGTCCAGGTACGTGGTCGGCTCGTCCAGCAGCAGCAGCGGCGTCTGCTGCGCCAGCGCCATCGCGATCCACACGCGCTGCCGCTGCCCGCCCGACAGCTCGTCCACCGACCGGTCCGCGAGCTCCGCGACCCCGGTCGAGGCCATCGACTCCAGGACGATCCGCTCGTCCTGCGGCGACCACTGCCGCAGCAGCCCCTGGTGCGGGTACCGGCCCCGCGAGACCAGGTCGGCGACGGTGATCCCGTCCGGCGCGATCGAGGACTGCGGCAGCAGGCCCAGCGTCTTGGCGACCTTCTTGGCCGGCATCGACCCGATGGCCTGCCCGTCCAGCAGCACCTGCCCGGCGGACGGCTTCAGCATCCGCGACAGGGCCCGCAGCAGCGTGGACTTGCCGCAGGCGTTGGGGCCGACGATCACCGTGAAGGAGTGGTCGGGGATCTCCACCGACAGGTTCTCGGCGATGACCCGCTGCTCGTAGCCGAGGGTCACGTTCTGCGCGGTCAGCCGCTGCACGTGCGTACTCCTTGAGTTGCTCATATACGTGCTCATATACGGCCCGCCCTGCGCTCGGTGACGAGCAGCCAGAGCAGGTAGACACCGCCGACCAGCCCGGTCACCACACCCACCGGCAGCTGGTCGGCGCCGAAGGCGCGCTGCGAGGCCCAGTCGGACACGAGCAGCAGGACGGATCCCATCAGCGCGCCGGTGAGCAGGTTCGGCCCGGGCGAGCGGGTCAGGCGCCGGGCCAGCTGGGGCGCGGCCAGGGCGACGAACGAGATGGGCCCGGCGGCCGCGGCGGCCGCGGTGGTCAGCAGGACCGCCGCCAGCATCAGCAGCATCCGCGTACGTTCCACCCGTACCCCGAGGGCGTACGCGGCGTCGTCGCCCATCTCCATCATCCGCAGGGCCCGGCCCTGCCCGAGGACCAGCGGGAACAGCACCGCGCAGGTCCCCAGCAGGGGCCAGACCTGGCTCCAGTCCCGGCCTGCGAGCGAGCCGGTCAGCCAGACCATCGCGCGGGTGGCCTCGACGAGCTGGGCCTTGGTCAGCAGGTAGTTGATGACGGCGACGAGCATCGCGGAGGCGCCGATGCCGACCAGCACCAGCCGGTAGCCGTGGATGCCGCGCTTGTACGACAGCAGGTAGACGAGGACGCCGGTGAGCAGCCCGCCCACCAGCGCGCCCGCCGCCACGGCAGTCGCGTCGCCCTTGAACAGGACGATCACTGTGAGCGCGCCGACCGCCGAGCCGTAGCTGAAGCCGAGCAGGTCCGGGGAGCCGAGCGGGTTGCGCGAGACGGACTGGAAGACCGAGCCGGCCATGCCGAGGGCGGCACCGACCAGCAGGGCGACCAGCACCCGCGGCAGCCGCAGGTCGTTCACGATGAAGTCGTGCGCCGGCGTGCCGTTGCCCAGCAGGGTCTGCACGACGTCCCACGGCGCGATCTCGAAGTCGCCGGTGCCGATGAGCACGACGCCCATCGCCAGCGCGGCCACGGTCAGCAGCAGCCCGACCGCCAGCGCACGCGGCTCCATCCGCAGGGACAGCCCGCCGGGGCCGCGCAGGGGACGGGATCCGGGCTTGTCCGCCCGAAGGTCGACGGTCACAGCTGGGCCATCCTCTTGCGCCGGACGAGGTAGATGAAGACGGGTCCGCCGATCAGCGCGGTGACGATGCCGACCTGGAGCTCGGCGGGCCGGGTGACGACCCGGCCGACGACGTCCGCGCCCAGCAGCAGCACCGGCGAGAGGACCGCCGAGTAGGCGAGCACCCACCGCATGTCGGGCCCGGTGATGATCCGCACCAGGTGCGGGATCATCAGCCCGATGAAGACGATCGGCCCGCAGGCGGCGGTCGCCGCCCCGCACAGCAGCGTGATGGCCACCATGGCGCCGATCCGGGTCCGCGTCAGGTGGGCGCCGAGGGCCCGCGCGGTGTCGTCGCCCATGGCCATCGCGTTGAGCGGCCGTCCCAGCGACAGCGCGATCACGGCGCCCACCAGCAGGAAGGGCGCGACCTGGCGGACGGTGTCCATGTTCGCGGAGGCCAGCGAGCCCACGGTCCAGAAGCGGAGCTTGTCCAGCGCCTTGCTGTCCATCAGCTGCACGGCGTTGATGTAGCCGACCAGGGCCGCGCTGGCCGCCGTACCGGCGAGCGCGAGGCGCACCGGCGTCGCGCTGCGGCTGCCGCCGAGCGCGTAGACCACGACGGAGACGACGGCGGCGCCGAGGAAGGCCCACCACACGAACTGGCTGAGCGAGGAGGCCCCGAGGAAGGTGATCGCCGAGACCACGGCGGCCGCGGCGCCCGCGTTGACGCCGAGGATGCCCGGCTCGGCCAGCGGATTGCGGGTCAGCGCCTGCATCACCGCACCGGACAGGCCGAGCCCGAGCCCGACCATCAGCCCGAGGAGGGTCCGCGGGACCCGCAGATCGCGCACCACCACGTCGGAGGGCGTCCCCGCGTAGTGGAACAGCCCGTGCCAGACCTGGTCGAGGGGCATCTGCTTGGCGCCCACGGCGATGCTCGCCACCGCGATCAACGCCAGCACCGCAAGGGCGCCGAGCAGACCGGCGGCGCGCGCCGCATGGCGCGGGCGGATGGCGGCGACCGGCGCCGCGCTCTGTTCAGGGGGACTCTCGACCAACACGGAGGTTAGGTTAGCCTACCCTGCACCCGATCTCCGATCCGCCTACAGCCCGATCCGGGCCAGCGCCTTCCCCGCGTCCAGCGCGCACGAGCCGTCCCCCGCCTGCGTCCAGGCCGCCGCGCACAGCGCCCGCAGACCGTCGACCGGATCTCCCTCGCCCCGCAGCTCCAGTACGCCCGCCGCAGCCACCGCGGTCCAGCCCCCGCAGCGGAAACCCTCCCCGGCCGCCACGACTTCCGGCTGGCCCGTCAGCAGCCCGCGCAGATCCCGGTCCACGTACGTCGGCCGGTGCCGCGGCTCGGCCCGCAGCAGCTGCGCCGCGTCGGTTACCCCGGTCAGCACCAGCAGCGAGTCCACCTCCCCGTGGAAGGCCCCCTCGATGTCCGTGTCCAGCCGGTCCCCGACCACCAGCGGCCGCTCCGCCCCGGTCCGCAGCACCGTCTCCCGGTGCATCGGGGGCAGCGGCTTCCCCGCCACCTGCGGCTCCGCGCCCGTGGCGATCCGCACGACCTCCACCGCGGCCCCGTTCCCGGGCCCGATCCCGCGCGCCCCCGGAATCGTCAGATCGGTGTTCGACGCGTACCACGGCACCCCGCGGTGGATCGCGTACGAGGCCTCCGCGAACCGCGACCACGGCAGATCCGGGCCCCCGTACCCCTGCACGACCGCCGCGAGGCCCTCCTCGTCGGCGGACTCCACCGGCACCAGCCCCCGCTCGCGCAGCGCGACCCGCAGCCCCTCGCCGCCGATCACCAGCACCTTCGACCCCGGCTCCACCTGCTCCGAAATCAGCCGGGCCACGGCCTGCGCCGAGGTGATCACCTCGCCGGCCTCGGTCGGGATCCCCAGCTCGCCCAGGTGCTCGGCAACCGCGTCGGGAGTGCGCAACGCGTTGTTCGTGACGTACGCGAGGTGCATCCCGCCGGCCCGGGCCGCGGCGAGGGACTCCGCCGCGTACGCAATGGCCTCGCCACCCGCGTACACGACGCCGTCCAGGTCCAGCAGGGCCGTGTCGTACGCCTGGTGCAGGCTGCGCTCGCTGCCCGCCGGACTCGTCCTGCTCTGCCGGGTCATCCTGTCGGCTCCCTGTGGGTTCGGTCCTCGATCGGCCTCGTTGCATTTGCGCCGAGGTCTTCCTCACCCGATCATCCCGCATCGCGAGACGCGTCTTACCATGCACCAATGACCACATCTGGTACCGCGGACGACGGGCTGCGCCTGATCCCCTTCCATGGACTGCGCTACGTCCCGGAGCGTGTCGGCAGCCTGGCCGCAGTCACCTCACCGCCGTACGACGTGGTCGTACGCCCCGACGGCGTCGACCACCTCGAGTCCGCCGACCCGCACAACATCGTCCGCCTGATCCTTCCGCAGGCCGACACCCCTGCCGCGCGCAACGAACAGGCCGCGCGCACCCTGCACGACTGGCTCGCCAAGGGCATCCTCAGCACCGACCCCGAGCCGGCGCTCTACGTCTACGAGCAGCGCAAGGGCGGCCTGCTCCAGCGCGGCGTCATCGGCGCCCTCGCCCTCACGCAGCCCGACGCGGGCATCGTGCTCCCGCACGAGGACGTCATGCCGGACGTGGTCACCGACCGGGCCGGCCTGATGCGTGCTGCGTCGGCCAATCTCGAGCCCCTCCTCCTCACCTACCGCGGCGACGATCCCGCGGCCGGGGCGGCGGAGGTCGTCGAGCGGACCGCCGGGGGCCCGCCCCTGCTGGCCACCACCACCGAGGACGGCTTCCGCCACCGGCTCTGGGCCATCACCGACCCCGCCGACCTGGCCACCGTCACCGCCGACCTGGGCCACCGCCAGGCCCTCATCGCCGACGGACACCACCGCTGGGCGACGTACCTGCGCCTCCAGGAGGAGCACCAGTCGCCCACCGCATGGGACTTCGGCCTGGTCCTCCTCGTCGACACGGCCCGCTACCCCCTCCAGGTCCGCGCCATCCACCGGATGCTGCGCCGCCTCCCGCTCGCGGACGCCCTGGCCGCCGTCGGGGGCCTCTTCCGGGTCCGCCCGGTCGAGGGCCCGCTGCCGCTCGCCCTGGAGGCCCTCGCCGACGCCGCGGAGCGGGGCAACGCCTTCCTCCTGACGGGCGACGGGACCTTCCACCTGGTCACCGACCCGGACCTGGACCTCCTCGAGCGCACCGTACGCCGCGACCGCCCCGAGGCCTGGCGCCGACTGGACGCGACCGTCCTGCACGCAACGCTGCTCGACGCCCTGTGGCAGATCCCCGACACCCCCGACCAGATCACGTACATCCACGACGCGGCGGCCACCGTCGCCATGGCCGAGCGCCACGGCGGCACCGCGGTCCTGCTGCACCCCGTACGGGAGGAAGTCGTCCGGGACCTGGCCCGCCAGGGCGTGACGATGCCCCGCAAGTCCACCTCCTTCGGCCCGAAGCCGGCCACCGGCCTGGTGCTGCGCAGCCTGGACTGACCGCGGACGCGAAAAAGGGCGGTACCCCCGGAGGGGTACCGCCCTTTCTCAATCGAGCCGATTCAGCGCTCAGCCCTTGTCGCGGGCCTGGTCCTGCTCGTCGTCCCGGTCCTCGTCCTCGACGACGACGATCTCGTCGGTGACGTCGACGTCGGCGTCCGCCTCGGACCGCTCGAGGGGCTCGTACTCCTCGTCGTCCTCGTCGTAGTACTCGGCCTGGTCGGACGCGCGCTCGGCAGCAGCCACCTCGGCGTCGTCCTGCTCGTCGTCCTCGTCGTCGATCTCGTCCGGCTCATCGCCGACGAGCGCGTCGACGAACTCGACCCCGTCCAGCTCGGCGAGCCGGTCGGAGGCGTCCATCGAGCCGTCCTTGTCCGCCTCGACCGTCTTGGCGAACCACTCGCGCGCCTCGTCCTCACGGCCGGCCGCCAGCAGGGCGTCGGCGTAGGCGTAGCGCAGACGCGCGGTCCACGGCTGGATGGAGTGGGAGGCCAGCTCCGGGCTCTGCAGGGTCACGATGGCGGCTTCGAGCTGCCCCAGGTCCCGCCGCGCACCGGCGGCGACCAGGCGCATCTCGACCTGACCGGCCTTGTCCAGCTTTTGCACCTCGGGCTCGCCGGCCATGGCCAGCGCGCGCTCGGGGCGGCCGAGACCGCGCTCGCAGTCGGCCATGACGGGCCACAGTTCGACGGATCCGGTCATGCGCTTGGCGGCGCGGAACTCCGCGAGCGCCTCGCTGTACTTCTGCGTGGCGTACGCGGCGAAGCCGGCGGCCTCGCGCACGGCGGCGACACGGGAGGCCAGGCGCAGGGCGATGCGCGAGTACGCGTACGCCTGCTCCGGGTCCTCGTCGATCAGCCGGGCGACCATGACGAGGTTCTTGGAAACCTCTTCGGCCAGGCCCTTGGGCAGGCTCAGGAGCTCCTGGCGGACATCGGCGTCGATCTCGAGACCGGTGACGTCCTCGTCGATCGGAAGCCGCTTGACCGGGTCCCGGTCGCGGTCCGCACGGTAGTCGCGGTCGCCACCGCGGTCGTCACGGCCGCCACGGTAGCCACCGCGGTCGCCACCACGGTCGTCGCGGCCGCGGAACCCGCCACGGTCGCCACCGCGGTCGTCACGGCGCGGGTAGGACGGGCGGTCGCCGCCACGGTCGTCACGACCGCCACGGAAACCACCGCGGTCGTCATCGCGACGCGGGTACGAGGGACGCCCACCGCGGTCGTCATCACGACGGGGGTAGGACGGGCGGTCGCCACCGCGGTCGTCACGGCGGAAACCGCCGCCACCGCCGCCGGCGGGACGCTCGCCACGGTCGTCACGACGCGGGTAGCTGGGGCGGTCGCCGCCCCGGTCGTCACGGCGCGGGTAGGACGGACGGTCGCCGCCACGGTCGTCACGACCACCGCGGAAACCACCACGCTCGTCATCACGACGGGGGTAGGACGGACGGTCGCCACCGCGGTCGTCACGGCGCGGGAAGGACGGACGGTCGCCGCCACGGTCGTCACGACCACCACGGAAACCACCACGCTCGTCATCACGACGGGGGTAGGACGGACGGTCGCCACCGCGGTCGTCGCGACGGAAACCGCCGCCACCGCCGCCGGCGGGACGCTCGCCACGGTCGTCACGGCGCGGGTAGCTGGGGCGGTCGCCGCCCCGGTCGTCGCGACGCGGGTAGGAGGGACGGTCCTCGCGGCCGCGGAAACCGCCGCCGGTCGGGCGGTCGCCACCGCGGTCGTCACGGCGGAAGCCGCCGCCACCGCCGCCGGCGGGACGCTCGCCACGGTCATCGCGGCGCGGGTAGGACGGGCGGTCGCCGCCACGGTCGTCACGGCGGAAACCGCCGCCACCGCCACCGGTCGGCCGGCCGCCGCGGTCGTCATCGCGACGCGGGTACGAGGGACGCCCACCGCGGTCGTCATCACGACGCGGGTAGGACGGGCGGTCGCCACCGCGGTCGTCACGACGGAAACCGCCGCCACCGCCACCGGCGGGACGCCCACCGCGGTCGTCACGGCGGAAACCACCGCCACCGCCGGCGCCACCGGTCGGCCGGCCACCGCGGTCGTCGCGGCGGAAGCCACCACGGTCACCGCCACGGTCGTCACGGCCCCCGCGGTAGCCGCCCCTGTCACCGCCGTCGTTGCGCCGAGGCTCGCGCTCCGGACGATCGTCGGGAGAGTTGGACATGGGTGTGACTCCTGTCTTCGGGGTACCGCTAGTCATTCTCGCGCAACCAACCCATGGCCGCGCTTCGGCGTAAAGAGGTGAAAAACAAAAAAGGACCCTTGGTCCAGCGTTGAACGCTGGACCAAGGGTCCTTTGAAAGATTGTTCGGCGGCGTCCTACTCTCCCACAGGGTCCCCCCTGCAGTACCATCGGCGCTGAAAGGCTTAGCTTCCGGGTTCGGAATGTAACCGGGCGT
>NZ_JBFBAH010000015.1:0-174589 GCF_040682115.1 Streptomyces sp. NPDC051364
CGCCGCCCGGCACGGCACCTCGCCGCGTTGTCGCGGCACCCGAGTACGCCCGGTACGGGGGCGCCGCTCCGCCGTGCGATCCACCGCACCGCACGGCGCGGAAACGCACCCCACTTCCCCGAGACCGCTCAGGGGGTGTCCATGGCAGCGCCCCCGCGTTCCGGCCGGAATGCGGGGGCGCTGCCATGCGTACGTCTGCGTGCGCTGCGTACGGTCTGCGCTCAGTCGCCGATCAGGGCGTCCACGAACGCCTCCGGCTCGAAGGGCGCCAGGTCGTCCGGTCCCTCGCCGAGGCCGATGAGCTTGACCGGGACGCCGAGCTCGCGCTGCACGGCGACGACGATGCCGCCCTTGGCGGTGCCGTCGAGCTTGGTCAGCACGATGCCGGTGATGTCCACGACCTCGGCGAAGACACGGGCCTGGGTCAGGCCGTTCTGCCCGGTGGTGGCGTCCAGGACGAGCAGGATCTCGTCCAGCGGGCCGTGCTTCTCCACGACGCGCTTGACCTTGCCGAGCTCGTCCATGAGGCCGGTCTTGGTGTGCAGGCGGCCGGCGGTGTCGATGAGCACCACGTCGGCGCCTTCGGCGATGCCCTCCTTGACCGCGTCGTAGGCGATCGAGGCCGGGTCGCCGCCCTCGGGGCCACGCACGGTGCGCGCGCCGACCCGCTCACCCCAGGTCTGGAGCTGGTCGGCGGCGGCGGCACGGAAGGTGTCGGCGGCGCCGAGCACCACGGAGCGGCCGTCGGCGACGAGCACGCGGGCCAGCTTGCCGGTGGTGGTGGTCTTGCCGGTGCCGTTGACCCCCACGACCATCACGACGCCCGGGGTGTCCACGCCGCTCTCGGTCTTCACCGCGCGGTCGAAGTCGGTGCCGACCAGGGTCAGCAGCTCCTCCTTGAGCAGGGCGCGCAGGTCCGCGGGGGTGCGGGTGCCGAGCACCTTGACCCGCTCGCGGAGCCGGTCCACGAGCTCCTGCGTCGGCACGACACCGACGTCGGCGATCAGGAGGGTCTCCTCGATCTCCTCCCAGGTGTCCTCGTCGAGGTGCTCGCGCGAGAGCAGCGTGAGCAGCCCCTTGCCGAGCGAGTTCTGCGACCGGGCGAGCCGGGTGCGCAGCCGGACCAGGCGGCCGGCGGTGGGCTCGGGCACCTCGATCTCGGGGGCGGCCGGAGCCGCGGGTTCGAGGACGGCGGGCGCCTCGGGAGCCGCAGCCTCCGCTTCGGGGAGGCCGACCTCCTCGATGGTGCGGCGGGGCTCTTCCGCCGTCTCTACGGCGTCCTCCCCCACCTGCGGTTCGGTGGGCGGGGCAGTGATGGTCGGTGTGCTGGGCGGCGCCGAGGGCGGCAGCTGCTTCTTCTTGCGGCTGCCGACCACGAGCCCGCTGATCACGCCGACCGCGACCAGGGCGATGACTACAGCAAGGATGAGGATGTCCATAACGCGTCCAGTATCGGCCACGGCAGCCCCGGACCCCCGTTTCCGGCGCTTGCGACCAGGCCGTAAGGCTCTATTTGTGCTCTTAGCAGCACATCTACGATGATGGGCGGATTCCCGTACGCCCTGCCCACCCGGAGTGCCGCATGCCTGCCGAGCCCGTCGAAGGCGCGATACAGACGCCGCCCGAGACGTCCGTCGAGACGCTGCCCGAGACCTCGGTCGAGACCCGCGGCCTCGAGCCCGTGCCGGACGGCGAGCGCAGCGGCCGGGTCCGCGAGCTCGTGCCCACCTGGGTCGCCGCCAACATCAGCGTGCTGCTGCTGACGATGGGCGCGGGCCTGGTGATCTTCAACAAGCTCAACATCTGGCAGGTGCTCGTCGTCGCGGTCGCCGCGCCCGTCGTCTCGTACGGGCTCGTCGGCCTGATCTCGATCGCCGGGAAGCGCGGCGGCGCCCCCGGCATGGCCCTCTCGCGCGCCGTGTTCGGCCAGCGCGGCAATCTCTTCCCCGGCGCACTGATCTGGGTCGCCCGCTGGGGCTGGGAGACGATCAACGCGGTCAGCGGCGCGTTCGCCATGCTCACCGTGCTGGACCTGCTGTTCGGCGTGCAGAAGAACACGGCCCTGATCGTGGTCACCCTGCTGCTCTTCGTCGGCTGCACCTTCCTGGTGTCCGGCCTCGGCATCAGCGCGCTGCGCGTCTGCTCGACCTGGTCGACGTACCTCTTCGGCGCCTTCAGCGTGCTCGTGCTCGGCTATCTGGTCGCGGAGACCGACTGGTCCGCCGTCTTCGACAAGCCGGCCGGCTCGACGGCGATGATGATCGCCGGGATCGGCACCATCGCCGCGGGCGGCATCAGCTGGGTCCCGTCCGGCCCGGACTTCACCCGCTACCTGCCGCGTACGGCCTCCGCCAAGGGCATGGTCGGCGCGACGATCGGCGGCGCCGCCGTCGTCGTCATCCCGATGGTGCTGATGGGCGCGGTCATGGCGGTGGGCACCCCGGACCTGGCCACGGCCCAGGACCCGGTCTCCTTCATCGGCAATCTGCTGCCCGCCTGGATCGCGGTCCCGTACCTGCTGGTCGCGCTCGTCGGCATGCTGCTGATCAACTCGATGTCCATGTACTCGGCCGGCTTCACGGCGCAGACCCTCGGCATCAAGGTCCCGCGCGCGGCGGCCGTCAGCGTCAACGCCGTCATCAGCCTGGTCTTCGGCTTCCTGCTGATGGTGGTCGCGACCAGCTTCTTCGGCTCGTTCATCTCCTTCCTGACGCTCCTCGCCGTGGCGTTCTCCGCGTGGATCGGCGTCTTCGGCGTCGACATGCTGCGCCGGACCTCGTACGACGGCGCCGCGCTGCTCGACACCACCCGCACCAGCGCCTACTGGTACCGGGGCGGGTACGCCTGGCAGGCCATGACCGCGTGGGGCCTGGCCCTGGTCGTGGGGCTGCTCTTCACCAAGGTCGACTGGTTCGGCGGACCGCTCGCCGGCACCTGGATCGGGCAGAACGGCCTGGGCTGGGCGGCCGGCATCGTCACCTCCGGTGTGCTGTACGCCGTACTGCCGCGCACCCCGGCTCCGGCGGCCGGCGCGGCCGAGGCCGAGGAGCCCGCGCTCGCCGGATCCCTGTCCAACTGACGCCACGTCAGCTAGCGTCCCCCTTCGCCCGCCCACCCACCTCCGGCGAAGGGGGACTTCTCCATGCCCATCACCGTGGCCCGGTTCAATCTCGTCGACCCGAACGGCACCCCCGAGACCCTCTCCGCCCGTTACAAAGCCGCGCTGGAGATGGCGAGGTACGCGGACGACCGCGGCATCGACACCGTCCAGACCGAGGAGCACCACGGCGCCGCCAACAACTGGCTGCCCTCGCCGTTCGCCTTCGCGGGCGCGGTCTTCGGGGCCACCCGCCGGATCGCGGTCACCGTCTCGGCGATCATCGGCCCGCTGTACGACCCGCTGAAGGTGGCCGAGGACATCGCGGTCCTCGACCTGCTGAGCGGCGGCCGCCTCGTCACGGTCGCGGGCATCGGCTACCGGCCCGAGGAGTACGAGCAGCACGGCGTCGAGTGGGGCCGGCGCGGCCGGCTCCAGGACGAGCTGCTGGAGACCCTGCTGCGGGCGTGGACCGGCGAGCCGTTCGAGTACCGCGGCCGTACCGTACGGGTCACCCCGCGACCCTTCACGCAGCCGCACCCGCTGCTCCTGGTCGGCGGCAGCTCCAAGGCCGCGGCCCGGCGTGCGGCCCGGCTGGGGCTGCCGTTCTTCCCCAGCGCACACCTGCCGGAGCTGGAGGCGTACTACCAGGCGCAGCTCGCGGAGCACGGGACGGAGGGCTTCTGCATGATGCCCGCGGCCGAGACGCCGCTGCTGCACATCGCGGAGGACCCGGACCGGGTCTGGGCCGAGTACGGCGACCGCTTCCTGCACGAGGCGGGCATGTACGCCTCGTGGCAGTCGAAGGACATCCGCAGCGCCGTCCGGTCGGCCGCGCGCACGGTGGCGGAGCTGCGCGCGGAGGGCGTGTACCGGGTGCTGACCCCGGACGAGGCGGTCGCGTACGCCCGGGGGGCGGGCGAGGCGGGGAACCTGGTGCTGCACCCGCTGTGCGGCGGGATGCCGCTGGACGAGGGCTGGCGCAGCCTGCACCTGTTGTGCGAACAGGTGCTGCCCCGGCTCAAGGACTGAGCGGGGGCAGCACCTGCCGTAAGAGGAGAGGGGGTGTTGGCGGGGGTGGTTACCCCATCTCCTCCAACGCCTTGCCCTTGGTCTCCGGCACCCACCTGAGGATGAACGGGATCGAGAGCGCGGCGAAGATCGAATAGATGACGTACGCACCGGACAGGTTCCAGTCCGACAGCGACGGGAACGAGACGGTGATGACCCAGTTGGCGATCCACTGGGCGGCGGCCGCCACGCCGAGGGCGGCGGCGCGGATGCGCCCGGGGAACATCTCGCCGAGCAGCACCCAGACCACCACGCCCCAGGACAGGGCGAAGAAGAGGACGAAGCAGTTGGCGGCGATGAGCGCGACGAGCCCCTGGGTGTGCGGCAGGGCGATGTCGCCGCCGCTGGTGTCCTTGTAGGAGAAGGCCCATGCGGCGAGCCCCAGGGAGATCGCCATGCCGACCGAGCCGATGAGCGCGAGGGGCTTGCGGCCGATCCGGTCGACGAAGATCATCGCGATCACCGTGCCGATGATGTTCACGACGGAGGTCTCGAAGGAGTACAGGAAGGAGGAGCTCGGGTCGATGCCGACCGACTGCCACAGCGAGGAGCTGTAGTAGAAGATCACGTTGATGCCGACGAGCTGCTGGAAGACGGACAGGCCGATGCCGATCCAGACGATGGGCAGGAAGCCGAAGCGGCCGCCGAGCAGGTCCTTGAAGGTGGACTTGTGCTCGGAGTGCATGGCGTGCTCGATCTCGGCGACGCGCCCGTCCAGGTCGATCTTCGAGCCCTCGACCTCGGTGAGCACCTTCTTGGCCTCGTCGGTGCGGCCGACGGAGACGAGGAAGCGGGGGGACTCCGGGATGACGAAGGACATCAGCCCGTAGAGCACGGCCGGAACGACCATGACGCCGAGCATCCACTGCCAGGCTTCGAGGCCGCCGATCTCCCCGCGCTGGTCGCCGTCGGCGAGGTTCAGGATCCCCCAGTTGACGAGCTGGGAGACGGCGATGCCGATGACGATCGCGGCCTGCTGGAACGAGGCGAGCCGACCGCGGTAGGCGGCCGGGGACACCTCGGCGATGTAGGCGGGGCCGATGACGGAGGCCATGCCGATGCCGAAGCCGCCGATGACGCGCCAGACGGCGAGGTCCCAGAGGGCGAAGGGGAGGGCCGAGCCGATCGCGCTCGCGGTGAACAGGATGGCGGCGATCTGCATGCAGCGGATACGGCCGATCCGGTCGGCCATGCGGCCGGCCGTGGCCGCACCGAGTGCGCAGCCGATCAGCGCGGCGGCGATCACCTGGGCGAGTACGGCCGAACCGACGTCGAACCGCTCGCGGATGGCCACGACGGCGCCGTTGATGACCGAGCTGTCGTAGCCGAAGAGGAAGCCGCCCATGGCGGCCGCGGCGGCAATGAAGATGACGTGCGCGAGGTGGTCGGGGTGGGCGGCCCGGCCGCCGCCGCCCGGCACCGGCTCCTGCGCTGTGCTGCTGGTCAAGGTCTGCTCCTGCGGTGCCCGGCTGCGGTGACGGGCTGGGTGGGGGTGATTCCTTCCAGTGGCGCACAGCTGAAGATCCGGCACCACCCGAAGGGGAAAGGCAGCGGGAGCGAGCCTATGTGTTCAGTTCTTGAAGTCAAGAGGCGGGGGGAAGTTCACTTGCCTGGTTGCCGGGGATAGAGACATTCACTTCTCGAACGAACGGATGGGTCAACGAAGTCGCTGGCTGATGACCTTGGAGACGCCGTCGCCTTGCATGGAGACGCCGTACAGCGCGTCGGCGACCTCCATCGTCCGCTTCTGGTGCGTGATGACGATCAGCTGGGAGCTCTCCTGGAGCTCCTCCATGATCCGGATCAGCCGCTGCAGGTTGGTGTCGTCGAGCGCGGCCTCGACCTCGTCCATCACGTAGAACGGGCTGGGCCGGGCTTTGAAGATGGACACCAGCAGGGCGACGGCCGTCAGCGACCGCTCGCCGCCGGAGAGCAGGGAGAGCCGCTTGACCTTCTTGCCGGGCGGCCGGGCCTCCACGTCCACGCCGGTGGTCAGCATGTTGTCGGGGTCGGTGAGGATCAGCCGGCCCTCGCCGCCGGGGAACAGCCGCGAGAACACCCCCTCGAACTGCCGGGCCGTGTCCCGGTAGGCCTCGGTGAAAACCTGCTCGACGCGCTCGTCGACCTCCTTCACGACCTGAAGGAGATCGGCCCGGGTCTTGCGCAGGTCCTCCAGCTGCTCGCTCAGGAACTGGTGGCGCTCCTCCAGCGCCGCGAACTCCTCCAGGGCGAGCGGGTTGACCTTGCCGAGCTGCTGGTACGCACGTTCGGCCGCCTTGAGCCGCTTCTCCTGCCGAGCCCGTACGAAGGGCCCCGGCTCGGCGTCCTCGTCCGGGTCCTCGCCCTCGGCGGGCGGGCTCGGCGGCACCGGCTGGTCCGGCCCGTACTCGGCGACGAGACCGGCCGCCTCCATCCCGAACTCCTCCAGCGCACGCGACTCCACCTGCTCGATGCGCAGCCGCTTCTCGGCGCCGAGCACCTCGCCGCGGTGCACGGAGTCGGTGAGCTTGTCGAGCTCGCCCTTGAGGTCGCGGCCGCGGGTCCGGGCCTCCCCGAGCTCCCGCTCGCGCAGGCCCTTGGCGTACTCGGCGGTGGTGCGCTCCCGTTCGGCCCGGCGCAGCGAGACCTCCAGGTGCGCGAGCAGCTGCCGGGCTCCGTCGGCGACGGCGCGGGCCACTTCGGCCTCGTGGCGCAGCCGTGCCCGGCGCCGCTCGGCGCGGGCCCGGGCCTCCCGCTCGGCGCGGGCCCCGCGATCCAGGGAATCAGCCCGCCCGGCCAGCCCCTTGACCCGCTCTTCATGGGTCCTGAGCTGCAGCCGGGCTTCCATCTCGGTCTGCCGGGCGTTGGCCCCGTCGGCGGCGAGCCGGTCCCGCACCGCGGTGTCGGCCTCCTCCTCGACAGGCATCTCCTCGGCGATGGCCAGCCGTTCGGCGCACTCCTCGACATCGGTCAGCGCCTGCTCCAGCGCGTCCTGGGCCTTGGCCGCGGCGGCGGCACTGCGCTCGGCCTCGCCGGCGGCCCCCTTCGCCTGCCCGGCGAGCCGCCCCAGCTGCTGCGCCACCCCGGCCCGGGCCTGCTCCCCGGCCCGGCGGCGCTCGCCGATCTCCTCGACACGCGCGACGAGTTCCCGCCTCAGGGCCTGGGCGGCGTCCCGGGCCGCGCCGAGCTCCGCACACTGCCCGTCGAGCCGTACGAGTTCACCCTCCGCCTCGTCGACGGCGGCCTGCACCTCGATGAGGCTCGGCGCCCCGGCGGAACCCCCGTGCGCGAGGTGCGCGCCGAGCACGTCCCCGTCGAGGGTCACGGCGACGAGGTCGGGCCGCGCCCCGACGACCCCTTCGGCCTCGTCGAGCGTCCCGACGACGACGTACTCCCGCAACACCCAGGCCACGGCCCGCACAACACCGGCATCCCCCTGCACCAACCCCCCGGCAGCCAGCCCTGGCCCGCCGGCCAATCCCGGCCCGGCCAACCCGAGGCCCGGCACGGCCGGCGCGGCACCTTGACCGGAGGCCCCGACGGGCAAGCCCGGCACGGTCGACGCGGCGCCCTGGCCGGAGCCTGCGGCGGACAACGCCCCGGGCGTGGAACCCCGGCCCTCCCGCCCTGCGGGCAACCCCAACCCGACCGTCGCCCAAGGCGCGGGGGCCGCGGTCGAGCCCGGGGCAGCCGATTCCGGCCCCTCCGGCGTTTGAGGCGCGGGGTCCGGGGCGGAGTCCCGGGTTCGGGAAGGGGCGAGGCGGGGGAAAGTTCCCCCCGGCCCGACCCCGTCGGCCGCGGCCTGTCCCGGAAACGGCGTCCCGGCCGAAGAGCCCGGCGGGTACACGGCATCCGCGCCGGCGGCAGCCCCACCCGCCGGGCCACCCGTGGCCAACGCCCGGCTCGGCAACGGGATCCCGCCCTCCGGAGCCTGGGGATCCGCGTCGGCAGCGGTCCGACCCGCCTGGACTGCAGCATCCGCGCCCGCGAAGGCCTGACCCGGGATCGGGATCCCGGCCGACGGATCCGCCGGGGCGGGGGTGATCAGGAACGTGGCCCGGCCCGCATCCGCGTCCCGCAGGTGGCGGATGGCGTCGGCCGCCGCGCCCGGGGAGGCCACCGCCACCGCGTCCGCCGCGGAGCCCAGCGCCGCCGCCACCGCGACCTCGTACCCCGGAGTCACCGACAGCCGCTCCGCCGCCGGCCCCAGCAGCCCGGCCAGCCGCTCCCGCACCGCAAGCAGCGCCCCCGTGCCGTCCTTCCTCCGCAGCCCCAGCGCCAGCGCATCCCGCCGCGCCGACACCGCCGCCCGCGACTTCTCCGCGGCCGTCACCGCGTCCCGCGCCGCCGTCTGCGCGGCCTCCGCCGCCGCGAGCTCCGCCCGCGCCGCCGCGTACTCCTCGTCCACCGCCGGGTCCTCGAGCCCGCCGACCTCCTCGGCCAGCGCCTCGTACTCCGCCTGCGCGGCCCCGGCCCGGGACTCGGCCTCGTCCCGCGCCGCCACCAGCCGGTCGATCTCCGCCTGCGCGGCCCCCGCCCGGGACCGGGCAGCGCCCAGCCGCCCCGTCAGCCGGGCCAGCCCCTCGCGCCGGTCGGCGATGGCCCGCGCGGCGTCGCGCAGCCGCCGCTCCTCCTCGGCCAGCGACCGCTCCAGCTCCGCCCGGTGCTCGACGGTATCCTCCAGCGCCCGCGAGGCCGCCTCCAGCGCGGCCGTCAGCTCCGCCTCCTGCTCGCGGATCCGCGCGGCCTCCCGCTCCATGCTTTCAGGGTCCCTCTGGTTCGAGCCGCCCCGCTCCTCCTCGGCCGGAGCCGAGGCCGACTTGACCCGCGCGTCGGCCAGGGACGCGGTCCCGCGTACCCGCTCGGCCAGCTGCGACAGCTCGTACCAGGTCTGCTGGGCCCGCTGGAGCCGCGGCGTCAAGTGCCGCACCGTTTCTTCCAGCTGCGCCTCGCGCCGCAGCGCGTCCGCGAGCTGGGCCTCGGCCGCCTCCTTGCGCTCCTTCAGCGCCGCCTCGTCCGCGACCTCCGCGTCCAGCGCGCCCCGCAACGTGACCAGGTCGTCGGCGAGCAGCCGCAGCCGCGCGTCGCGCAGGTCGGCCTGGATGACGGCGGCCCTCCGGGCCACCGCGGCCTGCCGCCCCAGCGGCTTCAGCTGGCGCCGCAGTTCATCGTTGAGGTCCTGCACGCGCGCGAGATTGGCCTGCATCGCGTCCAGCTTCCGCAGTGCCTTCTCTTTGCGCTTGCGGTGCTTGAGTACGCCGGCCGCCTCCTCGATGAAGGCGCGGCGGCCCATCGGATCGGCGTGCAGGACAGAGTCCAGCTGGCCCTGGCCGACGATGACGTGCATCTCGCGGCCGATTCCGGAGTCGGAGAGCAGCTCCTGGATGTCGAGCAGCCGGCAGGTGTCGCCGTTGATCTGGTACTCGCTGCTGCCGCCGCGGAACATGATCCGCGTGATCGTGACCTCGGCGTATTCGATCGGCAGGGCGCCGTCAGAGTTGTCGATGGTGAGCGAGACCTCGGCGCGCCCGAGCGGCGGCCGCCCGGTGGTCCCGGCGAAGATGACGTCCTCCATCTTGCCGCCGCGCAGGGACTTGGCACCCTGCTCCCCCATGACCCAGGACAGCGCGTCCACCACGTTGGACTTGCCCGAGCCGTTCGGGCCCACGACGCAGGTGATACCGGGCTCGAAGCGCAGGGTGGTTGCAGAGGCGAAGGACTTGAAGCCACGCAGGGTCAGGGACTTGAGGTGCACGCCGCCGGACTCTACCTTTCGCGTTCGGTTTCACCCATGAAGGTGCAGGGCACAACTGACGTTAAAGGAATCGGCCCCCCACCTGGCCCAACGTGCTCGCGCACGGGTGGCGCGGTGGTAGCTGACGCGGTGGTCAAAGAAAGAAGGGACGCCGGAGCGTCCCTTGCAGATCATGCGGGGCTGTAGTCGAGCGACGAGTTGAGCGCGGATCAGGTGAGCGCAGGCTCCGCCTGGGGTACGTCGATGTCGATGCGGTCCAGCAGCGAGTCTCCGTGCTGAGCGGCGGCCGCATTCAGCGCGTCGTTTTCGGACTGAATCCGTACGAGCTCGGACTCGAGGTCCTGGACGCGCTGCTGAAGCCGTCGCATCTCGGCGAGGAGTCGCGGATCGGAACCGCCGACGTAACCGAGAAGCGCCTTTGCCATGATGGATGGTCCTCCACACTGAGTGACCGACCGAAGCGGTGTGGGTCGTGAGGGAATCGCACCCGCGGATGTCCGGCAGCGACTGTCAGTCACTGCACGCGTTCTTTTGCTAACACGGCTACTGCCAGCACTGCCAAACAGCTCAGGTGCGCGGGGCTTCCAGCGTCTCACCAAAAAGTTTGACGGTCAACACGATCACGCCCCGTATCGGCGGGCAGCCCGGCTCTCCCAAGGGACGTGGAGATCGTCCGCTGCTTCGAGCCTTCCACGGTTCGGGCCGACAGGCAACGCGTCGACGGCGAACGCGCAGATCCGACGGGGTGCGGACCGTTGAGAGATGTGATCAGTACATGATCAGTCGATCGGTCACCGACTGACGAACCCGTCGTAGCCACCGCGCGGTGTGCCCCAGATCTCTGTCACTCCGTCCACCTTCCCGGGCGTGTCGGCGGAGCGCAGCCAGTCGAGCAGCCGGTGGCAATTCTCACGTTGACCTTCAGCCACAACCTGCACTCGTCCGTCGTCGAGGTTGAGCGCGAACCCGACGACTCCGCCGATCTCCAGCGCATTGGCCCTGGTGAACCAGCGGAAGCCCACTCCCTGTACGCGGCCGCGCACCCAGGCGGTCAGGCGGACATCTTCATTCATGCGTGAACGCTAACCGGGCAAAGAGTTTCGGCCCACATCGCCCCCGCGCCCCATGGCGTACAGTCGCGCAGCAATGAACTCGCCCATTTGGGTGAGTAAGGGATGATCTTGACCTGCAAGGAAGGTACGCGCCGATGGGACGCCACCGACTCCCCGCCGCGCCGGACCACGGCGGCAAGCGCCACGCCCTCGTGCGGGGTGGCCTGCTGGGCGTCGCCGTGGCCGTGGCCCTCGGCACGGCGGCCGTGACCACCGGCATGGTGCCGGTCAGCACTTCCTTCCCCTATGTCGGCGTCACCGCCGACAGCCCGGCCGCCAAGACGCGGGCCGAGGCCGAGGCTTCGCCGAGCCCCGACACCGCGGCCGAGCAGCAGGGCGGGCTGGCCAACCTGTCCGGCCGCGCTTCCTCGGGCCCCGGCACGGGCAGCCCGTCCCCCTCGGCCTCCCCCTCGCCATCGGCCTCCCCTTCCCCGTCGGCCTCGGCGAGCCCTTCCGCCTCGCCCACCCCGTCCGCCTCTGCCTCCGCCAAGGAAGCTCCGAAGCCGGAGAAGAAGCCGGTCCCGGTGCCGGTGCCGCCGAAGACGGCCGCGCCCAAGCCGCCGGCCCCGCCGGCCCCGCCGGCCCCGCCGGCCCCGAGGCCCCCGACGCCCCCGACGCCCCCGACGCCCGACACCGGCCACTCCGCGGAGGAGGCCGCCGTACTCACCCTGGTCAATCAGGAGCGCGCACAGGCCGGCTGCGGTCCCGTCCGGGCGAACCCGCCGCTCGCGGCACTGGCCGGCGCCTTCAGCAAGGACATGGCCACCCGCGGCTTCTTCGACCACACCGACCCCGACGGGAACTCCCCGTGGGACCGGGCCACCAACGCGGGCCTCTCCGGGCTCGGCGGCGAGAACATCGCCCGCGGCCAGGGTGACGCCCAGGCGGTCATGAACGCGTGGATGAACAGCCCGGGCCACAAGGCGAACATCCTCAACTGCGAGTTCCGCACCCTGGGCGTCGGCGTCTACGTCGCGGCCGGCGGCCCCTGGTGGACCCAGGACTTCGGCTTCTAGCCGCAGCACCGCAGCCCCGGCGGCGAGCACCTACCAAGCGCTTACCAACCGAAAGCGCAAGCTTCTGGCAAGCGCTGTGCGGAGTTAAGCTGGTCGCCATGGAGACACAGCTTCCGTTCGACGCCTTCGCGCGCGCTTGCCCGTCCCGGGCAACCCTGGAGCACGTCACGGGCCGCTGGGGCAGCCTCACCGTGGGCGCCCTGCGCGACGGCTCGTGCCGCTTCAACGAGCTGCGCCGCAAGGTGGACGGCGTGAGCGAGAAGATGCTCTCCCAGACCCTGCAGGCGCTGGAGCGCGACGGCATCGTCCACCGCGAGGCGCAGCCGACGAACCCGCCGCGCGTCGACTACGAGCTGACCCCGCTCGGCATCGAGGTCGCCGACCGGCTGCTCGCGCTCATCCACTTCCTCGAGGGCAGCATGCCCCAGGTCATGAACGCCCGGGAGACCTACGACGCCACGCGCGGCGGCCGCTGACAGCGCGGGCAGAAGTAGCTGGACCGGTTCATCCACGGGCGGCGCCGCATCGGGGTGCCGCAGCGCCGGCACGGCTCGTCCTCACGCCCGTAGGCGTCGAGCGAACGGTCGAAGTAGCCGGACTCTCCGTTCACGTTGACGTAGAGGCTGTCGAAGCTGGTGCCGCCGACCGCGAGGGCCGCGTTCATCACGTCCCGGACATGCCCGAGGAGTTCCGCGCTCCGGGGGCGCGTCAGCGTGGCGGTGGGGCGCTCGTAGTGCAGCCTGGCCCGCCACAGCGCCTCGTCGGCGTAGATGTTGCCGACGCCGCTGATCAGGGACTGGTCCAGCAGGGCCCGCTTGACGGTGGTCCGCCTGGCGCGCAGCGCCGCGTGGTACACCGCCTCGTCGAAGAGGGGGTCCAGCGGGTCCCGGGCGATGTGCGCGATGACGTCGGGCAGCCCGTCGGCGGTGTTCTCGTGGAGCGAGAGACCGCCGAAGGTGCGCTGGTCGACGAAACGCAGCTCGGTCCCGGCGGTGTCCCGGAAGCGCACGCGGATGCGCAGGTGCTTCTCGTCGGCGGCCTCTTCGGGCTGCACGAGGAGCTGTCCGCTCATACCGAGGTGCCCGAGCACGGAGAGGTCCCGCCCCTCCAGGGGCAGCCACAGGTACTTGCCGCGCCGCTGCGCCACGCCGATCGTCTCGCCCGTCAGCCGCGCCGCGAAATCGGCCCCGCCGGCGGGGTGGCGGCGTACCGCGCGGGGGTGCAGCACCTCGACGGCCTCGACCGTCCGGCCGGCCACCCAGCGCTCCAAGCCCCGCCGTACCACTTCGACTTCGGGCAGCTCGGGCACGGCGGTCCTCCGGAGGGGGTGCGTTCTGGTCGCTCCCGGCGAGCGTACCGGCCTCCCCCGCCCGGCCCGGAAACGGGTCCGCCCGCCCCTGCTCGGCAGGGGCGGGCGGGAGATCCCGAAGGAAGGGCTCAGCCGTTCGGCGTCGGTTCGGCGGGCGTCGGCGACCCGCCGCCCTCGGCCGGGGCCTCGGTGTCGGCCGGGGCCGCCACCGTGACCTGTGCGGCCGCAGAGGCCGCGGCTTCCGCCGCGATCCGCTCGTCCGCCTTGGCACGGATACCGCGCCATGCGGACTCCGCAGCCTGCTGTTCCGCTTCCTTCTTGCTGCGGCCGGTGCCGGTGCCGTACGAGACACCACCGACGCGGGCGGCAGCGGTGAAGGTCTTCTCGTGGTCCGGACCGGTCTCGGTGACCAGGTATTCCGGTACACCGAGGCCTTCGGCCGCCGTGAGCTCCTGGAGACTGGTCTTCCAGTCCAGGCCGGCCCCGAGGTTCGAGGACTTCTCGATGAGCGGGTCGAAGAGCCGGTGAACCAGCTCCGAGGCCGCGTCGAGGCCCTGGTCGAGGTAGACCGCGCCGATCACCGCTTCAAGGGTGTCGGCGAGGATGGAGGCCTTGTCCCGGCCACCCGTGCCCTCTTCGCCCCGGCCGAGCCGGATGAAGGAGCCGAGTTCGAGGCCGCGCCCGACCTCCGCCAGTGCGCGTGAGTTGACCACCGCGGCCCGCAGTTTGGCCAGCTGGCCTTCGGGCAGGTCGGGGTGGGTCGTGTACAGCGTGTCCGTGACCACCAGGCCGAGCACGGAGTCCCCGAGGAACTCCAGGCGCTCGTTGGTGGGCAGACCGCCGTTCTCGTACGCGTACGAGCGGTGGGTCAGTGCACGCACCAGAAGGGCGGTCTCGAGTCGATACCCGAGCCGCCCTTCCAGAAGCGTGTGGGACGAGGCCGCGTTGTTACTGTCTGCCTGCTTCTCAGCGTTGGACAGCTCAGACATTGCGCCTCTCACCAGCCGCTCAGACCTCGAGGACCTGGCGCTTGTTGTAGGTGCCGCAGCTCGGGCACGCAATGTGCTGGAGCTTCGGCTCCTGGCAACGCTCGCACGAAACCAGGGTGGGGACCGCAGCCTTCCACTGCGACCGGCGGTGGCGCGTGTTGCTGCGCGACATCTTCCGCTTCGGAACAGCCACGGCTACTTCTCCTGCTTCTCGGCGGCGCCCTGAACTCCGTCAGAGGCAGTGCCGCTCATGTTGTCCTTCTCGACGCCCTGATCGGTGACGAGTCCTTGCAGTGCCGCCCAACGGATGTCGACGGCGTCATGGTGGTGGTCCGGGTCGTCGTTCAGGCTGAGCCCGCAATCGGGGCACAGTCCGAGACAGTCCTCCCGGCACACCGGCTGCATGGGCAGTGCGAGCACCACCACATCCCGCAGCACGGGTTCGAGGTCGAACAAACCGTCCTCGAGGAAGAGCGTGTCCTCGTCGTCCTCGGCGTCGTCGGCCGGCTCCGCCTTGGTGCGGCTCCGGTCGTCGGCGTCAGGGTACGAGAACATCTCCTGGAAGTCCGCCTTGAGCTCGCGCTCGACGGGCTCCAGACACCTTACGCACTCCCCTACGGCCGCTGCACGGGCGGTGCCTGTGACAAGCACCCCTTCCATGACCGACTCGAGGCGGAGGCTGAGCTTCAGCGGGGCGCCTTCCGGAACCCCGATGACGCCGACGAGACCGAGGTCCGCCGGTGCCGCGATCTCACGGGACAGCCGCTGCATGGCACCAGGACGCCGGCCCAGCTCGTGCGTGTCGAACACGAGAGGGTTGCGGTGGTCGAGGCGGGTATTCAGGGCCGTTCCTGCTTTCACAGATCGCTGAAGATCAAAATTTCCGCCACTTGCGGGCAGCATGGATCGCGGAGCATACGCGCGACCGAAGAGCCAGGATACCCGGCGCTTCGCTCTGAGCCCAATCCGGCCCTAGCGTCCCTGTTCGTACTGGCGCAGCTGGTCCAGGTTGATCATGCTCGTGTCGAAGAAGCTGGTCTCGTCGAGGGCGGGCTGCTGGGGCTGCTGCGGGGCCTGCGGCTGCTGCTGGTAGGCCGCGTAGGGGTCCGGCTGCTGCTCGTAGCCCATCGTCGCGTACGGATCCGGCTGCTGGACCTGCTGCTGATAGGCGTACGGGTCCCCATAGGAGGGCGCGGCGTAAGCCGCTCCAGCAGTGGAGCCGGTGCTTGCACCGGGATACGCGTCCTGCTGCTGGGGCTGCTGGTAGCCGTACGCGTCGTACGCCGGCTCCTGCTGGGCCTGCGCCGGGATCGCGGGGGCCATCGGAGCCGCCGGCTCCGCCAGGCCCGCCAGGAAGTCCGCGTCGCTCGCCGAGCGGGACTGCTGCGAGGCTGCGGCGTCCTGGGCGGCCATGTGCGCGCCGAGGTCGTCCGTGGGCACCCGGCCCAGCAGCTTCTGGCGGCCCCGGCCGACCGCCTCGAGGGTCTTGGAGAGCACCGCCTCGAAGGTCGCCAGCTTGGTGTCCACGTACGCGTCCGCCTGCTGCCGCTGCGTGTCCGGATCGTGGCTGCGCTCGGGCGCGTCCATGTCCGGGTAGCCGTGCTCGTCCAGGCCGGGGCCGCGGCCCAGGAGCTTCTCCCGGCCCCGGTCCACCGAACCGATGGTCTTGCTCAGCACGACCTCGAAGTTCGCGAGCTTGCTGTCGACGTAGTCGTCGGCCTCGGCCCGGATCTCCTCGGCCTCCCGGCGGGCCTCTTCGAGGATCCGGTCCGCCTCCGCCTGCGAACGCCGCGCGATCTCGGTGTCGGAGATCAGCGAACCGCGCTGGTTGTGGGCGGCGTCGATGATCCGCTCCGCCTCCCGGCGGGCCTCCTCGACCATCTGCTCCCGCCCGCCGATGAGCTCCTGAGCCTGCGCGAGCGAGCCGGGGAGCGCCTGGCGCACCTCTTCGAGCTGGGCGAGCAGCTCGGCGCGGTTGATCACGCACGAGGCCGACATGGGCATGGACCGGGCGCCGCCGACGGCCGCGACGATCTCGTCGAGCTTCTTCTGCACGTCCATGGGGGCTCGCACTCTCTCGGCCTCGGGCGGTTCCTGAGACGGACGGGACGACTGTAAGGCCACCGGGCGAACGCCCGACACCGACTGACGGCCCGTCAGTCGGTCAGCGGGCGGCGAGCCGCTCGGTCAGCGCCGCGTGCACGTGCGGCGGCAGCAGGTGGGCGACGTCGCCGCCCCAGGCGGCGACCTCCTTGACCAGGGAGGAGGACAGGAAGCTGTAGGTGGGGTTGGTCGGCACGAACAGCGTTTCGACGCCCGAGAGCCCCATGTTCATCTGGGCCATCTGGAGCTCGTAGTCGAAGTCGCTGACGGCGCGCAGGCCCTTGACGATGGCCGGGATGTCGCGCTGCTTGCAGAAGTCGACGAGCAGGCCGTGGAAGGACTCCACCTCGATGTTGCCGTAGTCGGCGGTCGCCTCGCGGATCAGCTCGATCCGCTCCTCTACGGTGAACAGCCCCTGCTTGGACTGGTTGATCATCACGGCGACGTGGACGACGTCGTAGAGCCGGGAGGCCCGGCCGATGATGTCGAGGTGTCCGTTGGTGATGGGGTCGAATGACCCGGGACAGACGGCTCGGCGCAACTTGGGTCCCTCGCTCTCCGGTGCGGGCATCATGAGTCTTCGCTGGTGAAGGCGGCGCGACCGTACCAAAGGGTGCCTTCGCCGTACTTGCGGGAGCGCAGCGGCTCGAACCCCTCGGGCCACGGGAACGCACCGCTCCTCGTACCGCGCTCCACGGTGACGAGCGCATCGTCCGTGAGCCAGCCATTGGCGCGGAGTGTGAGGAGGATCTCGCCAAGATCGCCGTGGCCGACGGCGTACGGCGGGTCCAGGAAGACGACGTCGTACGGGTCCCCGCCCGCCGCGGCCGCCACGATCTGCTCCGCCTTGCCGGCCCGGAACTCGGCGCCGGGCAGGCCCAGCGCCTTGATGTTGTCCCGGATCGCCTTGGCTGCCTTGGCCTCGGGCTCGACCAGCAGCGCGTGGGAGGCGCCGCGGGAGAGGGCCTCCAGGCCGACGGCGCCGGAGCCGGCGTACAGGTCGAGCACCCGGGCGCCCTCGACTCCGTGCAGCGACTCCCAGGTGGAGAACAGGCCTTCGCGCATCCGGTCCGAGGTCGGCCGGGTGCCGGTGCCCGGGGGCACGGTCAGCCGTCGCCCGCCGGCGCTGCCGGCGATCACGCGGGTCATCTGGGGTCCTTCGGTACGACGGTGGCGGTCGGGGTACTGACAGGTACTGCCGGGCCGTTTCCGTTCCTGCCCGGTACTGCGGAGTTCAACGATAGGTCGTACCGCTCCGGGCGGCCCCGGGCGGTACCGCTCAGCCCTTCTCCAGGTACTGCTCCCGCTCGGTGTCAAGCAGGGCCTCCAGCGCGCTCCTCAGGCCCGGCAGCCGCTCCAGTTCCGGGTCGGCGGCGACCACGCGGGTGGCCTCCTCCCGGGCCTGGGCGATGACCTCCTCGTCCTCGATGACCGCGAGCATGCGCAGCGAGGACCGCACGCCCGACTGGGCCTGGCCCAGCACATCGCCCTCGCGGCGCTGTTCCAGGTCGATCCGGGAGAGCTCGAAGCCGTCCAGGGTGGCGGCGACCGCGGCGAGCCGGGCCCGGGCGGGGCTCGCCTCGTGCATCTCGCTGACCAGCAGGCACAGGCCCGGCGCGGAGCCGCGGCCGACGCGGCCGCGCAGCTGGTGGAGCTGGGAGACGCCGAACCGGTCCGCGTCCATGATCACCATGACCGTGGAGTTCGGGACGTTCACGCCGACCTCGATGACGGTGGTGGCGACCAGCACCTTGACCTCGCCGGCGGCGAAGCGGCGCATGACGTCGTCCTTGTCGGCCGGGTCCATCCGGCCGTGCAGCACCTCCACCGGCAGCCCGGCGAGCGGCCCCCGGGTGAGCTGCTCGGCGATCTCCAGGACGGCCAGCGGCGGCCGCTTCTCGCCGTCGTCCTCGGCGGTCTTCTTCTTCGGGTTCTTCGGGTCGTCCTCGCCGTCGCCGATCCGCGGGCACACCACGTACGCCTGGTGCCCGTTCTCGACCTCCTCCCGCACCCGCTCCCAGGCGCGGGTCAGGAAGTGCGGCTTGTCCTTCGCCGGTACGACGTGGGTGGCGATCGGGGAGCGGCCGGCGGGCAGCTGGTCCAGGACGGAGGTCTCCAGGTCCCCGAAGACGGTCATCGCGACCGTGCGCGGGATCGGGGTCGCGGTCATCACCAGCAGGTGCGGGGGCTGCTTCCCCTTGGACCGCAGCGCGTCGCGCTGTTCCACGCCGAAGCGGTGCTGTTCGTCGACCACGACCAGGCCGAGGTCGTGGAACTGCACCTTGTCCTCGATGAGCGCGTGCGTGCCGATCACGATGCCGGCCTCGCCGGTGACCAGGTCGAGCAGGGCCTGGCGGCGCGCGGGCATCCCCATGGAGCCGGTGAGCAGCACGACCTTGGTGCCCTGGTCGGAGCCGCCGAGCATTCCTCCTTCGGCGAGCTCGCCCATCATCTCGGTGATGGAGCGGTGGTGCTGCTGGGCGAGCACCTCGGTGGGGGCCAGCATGGCTGCCTGCCCGCCGCAGTCCACGACGGCGAGCATGGCCCGCAGCGCGACCATCGTCTTCCCACTGCCGACCTCGCCCTGGAGGAGGCGGTGCATGGGGTGTTCGGTGGCCAGGTCGTCGAAGATCTCCTTCGAGACGGTCTGCTGGCCCTCGGTGAGGGTGAAGGGGAGCTTGGCGTCGAAGGCGTCGAGCAGGCCGCCGCGAGCGGGGCGGCGCGGGACGGCCGGGAGCTGGGCGTCGGCGTGCCGGCGGCGGGCCAGGGCGACTTGGAGGACGAAGGCCTCGTCCCACTTCAGCCGCTGCCGGGCGTCCTCGATGTCGGCCTTGGTGGTCGGGCGGTGGATCTTGAGGAGGGCCTCGGTGAGCGGGACCAGTCCGCGGCCCTCGCGCAGTGCGTCCGGCAGCGGGTCCACGGCCTCATGGGCGCTGGGCAGTACGGCGTCCACGCATTTGGCGATCTTCCAGGACTCCAGCTTGGCGCAGGCCGGGTAGATCGGGATGAGCTGGTTTGCGAACGCGGTGGCGGCGTCCCGGTCGGAGGCGTCCGCGCCCAGAGGCTCGTACGCGGGGTGGGCCAGCTGGAGCTTGCGGTTGAACATGCCGACCTTGCCCGCGAACATGGCGCGGCTGCCCGGCAGCAGGTCCTTGTGCGGCTTGTGGACGCCCGCCCCGAAGAAGACCAGCTGGAGGCGGCCGCTGCCGTCGGTGATGGTCACCTCCAGGCGCTTGCCGCGGCCCCCGTTGAACGTCAGGATCCGGGCGTCGGCGACCTGGGCGACCACCGTCACGTGCTCGTCGATCTGGTCGGCGAGCTCCGCCAGCGAGGTCAGCTCGCCGCGCTCGGCGTACCGCCGCGGGTAGTGGTGGAGCAGGTCCAGGGCCGTGTGCAGGCCGAGCTGCTCGGCCAGCACCTTGGCGGTGGCGGGGCCGAGCGTCTTCTTGAGGTCTTCGTCGAGCGCGGGCACGTGTTCATTGCACACCATCGCGCTGACAAGCCGGCTATTCGACCCCGATGAGGAGGGGCGCCGAGTACCGGCCGCCGCGGTAGGTGACGGTGTCCACCGCCAGGTGTCCGTGCTGTACGTACGCCTCCAGGCGCTCGGCGAGGGCGTCCGGCACCTCCGGTCCCAGGACCAGGGTGACGAGTTCGCCGCCGGAACCCAGCATCCGCTCCAGGACCGCCTCGGCGGTCTCGGTGAGGCCGGTCCCGATGACGGCGACGTCGCCGTCGATGAGCCCGAGCACGTCCCCGGCCTGGCAGATGCCGGCGGAGGTGAAGGACTGCCGTTCGGCGACGGCGAGTTCCGCGTAGCGGGTGGCGCCGGCCGCCGCGGTCATGGCGACGACGTCCTCGTCGAAGCTGCCGTCCGGGTCGTGCACGGCGAGGGCGGCCAGGCCCTGCACCGCGGACCGGGTGGGGATCACGGCCACCCGTACGCCGTCGGCGCGGGCCCGCTCGGCCGCGGCGGCCGCGGCCGCGCGCTGGTCGGCGCCGCCGGGCAGCAGCACCACCTCGCGGGCGTGCGCGCGCCGGATGGCGTCGACGAGTGCGGCGGCGTCCGGGACCTCCCCGGGGCGGGTGAGCACGGTGGTCGCGCCCGCCTCCCCGCACAGCCCGGCCAGCCCCTCGCCCGGGACCACGGCGACCACGGCCCGCTGGACGCGTTCCCCGCGCGCCCGGCGCCGCTCGTCGCCGAAGTGGGTGATGCGGATGCGGTACGGCCGCCCGGCGACCACGCCGGCTTCCACGGCGGCGCCGGGGTCGTCGACGTGGACGTGCACGTTCCACAGTCCGTCGCCGCCGACCACCACCAGGGAGTCCCCGAGCCCGTCGAGGCGCTCGCGCAGCTCCCCCACGGCCGGCTCGGCGGCCTCCAGCAGGTAGATCACCTCGTACGCGGGCCCGCCCTGCTCCTCCGCGTCGCAGGGCCGCGGCGGCTGCGGTACGGGCACGGCCCGGCCGCGGACCGCCTCGGCGGCGGGCTCCTGGCCGGACAGCGCCTGCCACAGCGCCCCGAGTACGGCGACCAGCCCGCAGCCCCCGGCGTCGACCACCCCGGCCCGGCCCAGCTCGGCCAGCTGCCCCGGGGTGTCCGCCAGGGCCGCGCGGGCCGCGTCGTAGGCGGCCCGGGCCACGTCCGCGGCGGTTCCGGCGGCCGCCCCCGCCGCCTCGCCGGCCCGCGCCGCCGCGGCGGCGACGGTGAGCATCGTGCCCTCCACCGGGTGCGCGACCGCCCGGTACGCCTCCTCGGCGGCCCGGGTCAGCGCCTGGGCCAGCAGCCGGCCCGGCCCGCGGTCGCCGGGCTCGTCCCCCAGTACGTCGGCCACTCCGCGCAGCAGCTGCGCCAGGATCGTCCCGGAGTTCCCCCGGGCGCCTATGAGGGCGCCGTGCGCGTAGGCCCGTACGGCCTGGGAGAGGGAGGGGGTCCGGGCCCCGGCGTCCGGCCCGGGCCCTGTGGTCTCGCTCACGTCCGCGGGCGCCGCCCCGAGGGCCTCGGCCAGTGCGCGGTCCGCCGATTCGGCGGTCAGGTAGAGGTTGGTGCCGGTGTCCGCGTCCGCGACCGGGTAGACGTTGATCGCGTCGATGTCCTCGCGGGCCCGGCCCAGTGCGGCCACGGCCAGCGAGCTCCAGGTGCGCACCGCTTCGGCGTCGAGCTCGTCGGGGGGCTGCGGCTGCGGCTCGTGCGGCACCGGGCGTTCCTCCTTGTGCGGGCCAGGGTTCACCGCAGGGTAACCAAGGACTGCCGGGCGTCCGGGACCGCGGGGCGGGGTCGGCGGCAGCCATGGTAGTTTTCTTGGACGGACGCAGTCGTTGTATGCTGCTCCGGTTGCCCGATGAGAGTCGGGCCATTCCCCCGGCAAACCACTCAGACTTCCTCAGACTTCTGATCCGGTGCGCCGGATTTCACTGTAAGTGCATCTGAAGTCTTTGGAGTGACCTGTGGCTGCCAACTGCGACGTTTGCGCCAAGGGGCCGAGCTTCGGCAACAACATCTCCCACTCGCACCGCCGCACCTCGCGTCGCTGGAACCCGAACATCCAGCGCGTTCGTGCCATGGTCAGTGGGACGCCGAAGCGCCTCAACGTCTGCACCTCGTGCATCAAGGCCGGCAAGGTCTCGCGCTGACGCCAACCGTCGTAGCGCAGCCCTTTCCGGTTGCCAAGAAGGCCGGTCCACCTGGTGGACCGGCCTTTTGCCTTGCCTTGCCTGGACCGACCGGGCGGCCGTAGACCCCCGCATCATGTGATGCGGGGGTCTTCTGCTGTGCGGGGTGCGCGGTCCCGTCGCCTCAGCGGTGCCACTGCCAGGCGTGGTCCACCGGGCCGATGCCGCCGCCGAGCGCGAAGCCCGCCGCGATGGCGCCGGTCACGTACTCCTTGGCCTCCATGACGGCCTGCGGCACGTCCTGGCCCTTGGCGAGCCCGGCGGCTATCGCACTGGCGAGGGTGCAGCCGGTGCCGTGGGTGTGCCGGTTGTCGTGGCGCGGCGCCCGCAGCCACAGCTGGGTCTCGCCGTCGGTCAGCAGGTCGGCGGCCTCGTTCCCGTGGGCCGCCAGGTGCCCGCCCTTGATCAGCGCCCACTCGGGCCCGTACGAGAGGACCGCGTCGGCGGCCCGCCGCATGTCGTCCTCGCTCTCCACCACCACGCCCGTGAGCTGTGCCACCTCGTCCAGGTTCGGCGTGGCCACGGTGGCCCGCGGCAGCAGCTCCTTGCGTACGGCGTCCAGCGCCGACTCGGCGAGCAGCGCGTCCCCGTGCTTGGAGACCCCGACGGGATCCACGACGGCGGGGGCGGAGGTGGCGGCGAGCAGCTCGGCCACCATCTCCACCAGCGCGGCGGAGGACAGCATCCCGGTCTTGACCGCCTGTACGCCGATGTCGTCCACGACGGCCCGGTACTGGGCCTTCACGGCCTCGGCGGGCAGCTCCCAGACTCCCTGGACCCCGAGGGAGTTCTGCGCGGTCACGGCGGTCACCACGCTCATCCCGTGCACGCCGAGTGCCAGCATCGTCTTGAGGTCGGCCTGGATCCCGGCGCCACCGCCGGAGTCGGATCCGGCGACGGTCAGGCACAGCGGTGGCGCGTCGGTCATCTGGGGGTCTCCTCGGTGGACGGGTCGGAGCCGAAGTGGTCCCACCCGCCGGTGCTCGTCCAGGGGGCGCCGTCGACGGTCACCTGGGGCAGCGCGGACCGGTTCAGCACCTCTCCGATGACCTTCCAGCGGGCCGGCAGTTTCACGTCGGGCGGGAAGGTCGCCACGATGGCGTGATCTTCTCCTCCGGTGAGCACCCACTGCAAGGGGTCGACCCCGACGGCCTGCCCGATGTCGTGCATCTGGGTCGGGATGTCGACGGCCGCCGAACGCAGGTCGATCCGTACCTTGCTGGCCTCCGCGATGTGCCCGAGGTCGGCGATCAGGCCGTCGCTGACGTCGGTCATGGCGGTGGCGCCGAGTCCGGCGGCCGCGGGGCCCGCGTGGTACGGGGGTTCGGGGCGCCGGTGCGCCTCGACGAAGGCCCGGGGGGAGCGGAAGCCGCGCGAGAGCACGGCGAATCCGGCCGCGGACCAGCCCAGCCAGCCCGTGACGGCCACGACGTCGCCGGGCTGGGCGCCGGAGCGCAGCACGGGCTCGTGGTTGCGCAGGTCGCCGAGGGCGGTGATGGCCACGGTGATGGTGTCCCCGCGGACGACGTCGCCGCCGACCACGGCCGCGCCGGCGACCTGGCACTCGTCGCGGATGCCGTCCATCAGCTCGGTGGGCCAGGTGACCGGCAGCTCGGCCGGGACGACCAGGCCGAGCAGCAGCGCGGTCGGCACCGCGCCCATGGCGGCGATGTCGGCGAGGTTCTGCGCGGCGGCCTTGCGGCCGACGTCGTACGCGGTGGACCAGTCGCGCCGGAAGTGCCTGCCCTCGAGCAGGATGTCGGTGCTCGCCACGACTCGCCGGTCGGGGGCCGACACGACCGCGGCGTCGTCGCCCGGTCCGAGCCGGACCGCCGGGGTGGTGGTGAGCCGTGAGGTGAGCTCCCGAATGAGCCCGAACTCCCCCAGCTCGCCCACAGTGCCCTTCATCGCTGTGCCCCTTCTTGCCCAGTCCGCTTGCGGTCGCGAGCCGTCACAGCTCTGGGTACCGTCAACAGATACGTCAACTTCTGCTCTCCGTACGCCCCGCTGTGCGTGGCGCCGTGCCCCCGGGTCTCCCCGTGGTGCTCGGCAACGCGGTACCGTGGCGTCCCTTCTTCCCCGGGCCCACCCGAATCCCTGGGCCCACCCGAAGGTTAGGGGAATCGATCCTCGTGGCCGCCCTGGAGGTTCCGTGGTACAGGCGTACATCCTTATCCAGACCGAGGTGGGCAAGGCGTCGTTCGTCGCCGAGTCCATCAGCCAGATCGCGGGGGTGATCCAGGCCGAGGACGTGACGGGCCCGTACGACGTGATCGTGCGCGCCCAGGCCGACACCGTGGACGAGCTCGGCCGCATGGTCGTCGCCAAGGTCCAGCAGGTGGAGGGCATCACCCGCACCCTGACCTGCCCGGTGGTCCATCTGTAGCCCCCGTCTACTCTTGGCCGGTGATGTCCTTCCACCGCCGGCCCCTGCGTCTGCCCGCTCTGCCCGTACTGGTCGCGGTACTGGCCCTCGCGGGCTGCACCCCGGGTGATTCCGAAGCCCGGGTGGACCCGCCGCCCACGCCGCCCGCCGACGTCGCGGGGTTCTGTGCAGCACTGCACAAGGAGCTCCCGGAGACGGTGGCCGGCCTGGCGCGGGCCAGGACCGCGCCGGATTCGGATCTGACCGCCGCGTGGGGCGGCTCGGCGATCGTACTGCGGTGCGGTATCCCCAAGCCCCCCGAGATGACGGACGAAAAGCTGGGCGGCGTCGAGGTCGACGGCGTCCGGTGGCTGCTGAAGCCGGTCCCCGACAGCGCCGGCGGGGGGTTCCGGTTCATCACCGGGATGCGGCTGGCGTACACCGAGGTCCGGGTCGACAAGGAGCATGCCACGGATGCGGGCATGCTGGTCGGTCTGTCCGGCGTCGTGGCCAGGACCGTCCCGGAGGGAATCTCTTCGTATTGACGGCCCGAAGGGCTCGAAGGCCCGACGGCCTGCCCCCTCCCCGCTTCGCACACCGACCGCCCGCCGGGAATCCCGGCGGGCGGTCGGCTTTGCGCGCTGCGGCTGCCTGCTAGCGCAGCCCTGTGGAGCGGCGCAGGGCCGCCTGGATCAGGCGGTCCACCAGCTCCGGGTACTCGATGCCCGACTCCTGCCACATCCGCGGGTACATGGAGATCGGGGTGAAGCCCGGCATGGTGTTGATCTCGTTGATGACGAAGGTGCCGTCCTCGGTGAGGAAGAAGTCGGCGCGCACCAATCCCTCGCAGGACGCGGCGTCGAACGCCTCGATCGCGAGCCGCTGCACCTCGGCGGTCTGCTCCGGGGTGAGCGGAGCGGGCACGATCCCGGAGGCGGAGTCGATGTACTTCGCCTCGAAGTCGTAGAAGTCGTGGCTGGAGACCGGCGGGATCTCGGCGGGCATGCTCGCGCGCGGCCCGTCCTCGAACTCCAGCACCCCGCACTCGATCTCGCGGCCGCGCAGCAGCGCCTCCACGATGACCTTCGGGTCGTGGCGCTGGGCCTCGCGGATCGCCTCGTCGAGGCCGGAGACGTCGTCGACCTTGGTGATGCCGATGGAGGAGCCGGCCCGGGCGGGCTTGATGAAGAGCGGCCAGCCGTGCTCGCCGGCGAAGTCCAGGATGCGCGCCTTGGCGGCTTCCCGGTCGGCTTCCCACTCGCGGGGGCGGATGGTCACGTACGGGCCGACGGGGAGGCCGAAGGAGGTGAAGACCCGCTTCATGTACTCCTTGTCCTGGCCGACGGCCGAGGCGAGGACGCCCGAGCCGACGTACGGGATGCCGGAGAGCTCCAGGAGGCCCTGCAGGGTGCCGTCCTCGCCGTACGGGCCGTGCAGCATCGGGAAGACGACGTCGACCTCGCCCAGGGCCTTGGGGACGGCTCCCGGCTCGGTGTAGACGACCTCGCGGTTGGCCGGGTCGACGGAGAGCACGACGGCGCCGTCCTCGGAGTCCGCAAGCTCCTCGACGCTCGGGAGCTTGCGGTCGGCAATGGCCATCCGCGCGGGCTCGTCGGCGGTCAGCGCCCACCGGCCGTCCGTGGTGATGCCGATCGGCAGCACCTCGTACTTGGACCGGTCGATGGAGCGCAGCACGGCGCCCGCCGTGACGACCGAGATGGCGTGTTCCGAGCTGCGGCCGCCGAACACGACGGCCACGCGGGGCTTGCGGCCCTGCTGCTCAGGGGTCTGGGGGAGGTTCTCGCTGCTCATATCGCCACGACGATACCCGCTCACACGTCCGGAATGGAGTCAGCGGCGTTCCGGTTTGGCGCTGCGTCCCATCAGTTCCTTGAGCGCGACCAGCGGGGGCTTGCCGTGGTGGACGATGTCGACGACCGTGTCGGTGATCGGCATGTCCACTCCGTGGCGCCGTGCCAGATCTGCCACGGACTGGCAGGACTTGACCCCCTCGGCGGTCTGCTTGGTGACCGCGATGGTCTCCTCGAGGGTCATTCCGCGGCCGAGGTTGGTGCCGAAGGTGTGGTTCCGGGAGAGCGGCGAGGAGCAGGTGGCGACGAGGTCGCCGAGGCCCGCGAGACCGGAGAAGGTGAGCGGGTCGGCGCCCATCGCCAGGCCCAGCCGGGTCGCTTCGGCGAGGCCGCGGGTGATGAGCGAGCCCTTGGTGTTGTCGCCCAGGCCCATGCCGTCCGCGATGCCGACGGCGAGGCCGATGACGTTCTTGACGGCGCCGCCCAGCTCGCAGCCGATGACGTCGGTGCTCGTGTACGGGCGGAAGTACGGGGTGTGGCAAGCCGCCTGGAGGCGCTGCGCGACGGCTTCGTCGGAGCAGGCGACGACGGCGGCGGCCGGCTGCCGGGCGGCGATCTCACGGGCCAGGTTGGGGCCGGTGACGACGGCAACGCGCTCGGCGGGGACCTTGGCCACCTCCTCGATGACCTCGCTCATCCGCTTGGCGGTGCCGAGTTCGATGCCCTTCATCAGGGAGACGAGAACGGCGTCGGCGGGCAGCAGCGGGGCCCATTCGGCGAGGTTGCCGCGCAGGGTCTGGGAGGGGATGGCAAGGACCGCGAAATCGGCGCCGGCCGCGGCCTCGGCCGGGTCGGTGGTGGCGCGCATGTTCGCGGGGAGTTCGACGTCCGGGAAGTAGTCCGGGTTGGTCCGGCCGGTGTTGATGGCGTCGACGACCTCGCGGCGGCGGCCCCACAGGGTCACCTCGCAGCCTGCGTCGGCGAGCACCATGCCGAAGGCCGTGCCCCAGGAGCCGGTTCCGAAGACGGCTGCCTTCACGGGACGTGTCACTTCTGGTCCTCCCCCGCGGCCTTGTGCCGCTGTTCCGCCCTGGCCCTGCGATGGTCGTACAGCTGCTCGGGCGCCTTCTCGCCGCGCAGCTCCTCCAGCAGCTCGGTGATGGCCTCCATGATCGTCTCGGTGGCGGCCTTGAGCACGTCCGGGGTGGGCTCCCGGTCGTAGAACTCGGAGAGGTCCACGGGAGGTCCGGCGAGCACCTGGAGGGTCTTGCGCGGGAACAGCCGCACCTTGTCCTCCTTGGCGTAGGGCGGCATCGCGAGATTCGCGCCCCACTGGGCCACCGGAATGACCGGTGCCCTGGTCATCAGCGCGACCCGGGCGGCGCCGGTCTTGCCGGCCATCGGCCACATGTCCGGATCGCGGGTGAGGGTGCCTTCCGGATAAAAGGCCACGCATTCGCCGCGCTCGATCGCGTCCACGGCGGCCCGGAATGCGTCCAGGGCGTTGGTGGTCTCGCGGTAGACCGGGATCTGGCCGGAGCCGCGCAGGATCGCGCCGACAATGGGGACCTTGAAGAGGGCCGCCTTCGCGAGCAATCGGGGCACCCGGCCGGTGTTGTACTGGAAGTGCGCGTAGGAGAGCGGGTCCAGATACGAGTTGTGATTGACGGCCGTGATAAACCCGCCGTCGGCCGGAATGTGATCCATTCCCCGCCAGTCCCGCTTGAAGAGCACCACCAGCGGCGGTTTTGCGATGACCGCCGCCAGGCGGTACCAGAAGCCGATTCTGCGGCGGGACACTCGGACACCTTTCCTCTTGAACCGGTGCGTGGGGGTACCTCCCAGCGGCAGCTGGGGAAGCCGGGACACCTCGTCGGCCGGACAAGTGTGGCCTCAGGTCCGGTCTCTGTCGAGAACACGGTACGCCCCGCCCGGAGCACCGAACCGCCGGGTCGACCGGGCAGAGGCGACAATGGGCCGACGCATGACCCGGCCGTGACCCGGCCTTGGTCCACGTATGTACGGACGCGCACCGGAGGGAAGGGGCCCGCCACGAACGCGGTCTGGAGTCTGGTGGTCCCGCTGAAGCCCCTGGCGGTGGCCAAGAGCCGTCTCGCGGCGGCCGTGGGCGCGTCCCGTCCCGGGCTCGCGCTGGCGTTCGCGCAGGACACCGTGGCGGGGGCGCTGGCCTGCGCGGCAGTCGCGGATGTGGTGGTCGTCACGGACGACGTGCAGGCGGGTGCGGAACTGGCCCGGCTCGGGGCGCGGATCCTGCCGGACACCCCGGCCGCCGGGCTCAACGCGGCGCTGGCCCACGGGGCGCGGGAGATACGCGCGGCGCGGCCCGGGGCGGCGGTGGCCGCGATGAACGCGGATCTGCCCGCGCTGCGGCCGCCGGAATTGCTACGCGTGCTCGAAGCCGCATCCGCATTTCCCCGGGCATTTCTGGCGGATGCGGCGGGAATCGGTACGACCCTGCTTTCCGCTGCGCCGGACGTGGAATTGGCACCCTCGTTCGGGGGCCCGTCACGGGCCCGGCATTCGGCCTCGGGAGCTGCGGAAATAGCCCTCGCGGATGTCGAGAGCGTGCGCCGGGACGTGGACACGGCCGCGGATCTGCGGACGGCCCTCGCCCTCGGTGTGGGCCGTCACACGGCCCGATACAGTGCCGGTATGCAGGCGACCGCGTACACGTACGACTCCCAGACCCGCAGCGGCAGTGTGCTGCTGGACGACGGCACCCCGGTGCCCTTCGAGGCCCCGGCGTTCGACGCGGGCGGCCTGCGGCTGCTGCGCCCCGGGCAGCGGGTCCGGATCGAGACGGACGGCGAGGGGCCGGCGCGGCGGATCACCCTGATCACCCTGCAGACCTTCTGAGCCTCGGCCGTGCCGGCCTTCCGACCTGCACGGACAGCACCGCGGGCCGGCTTCCCCAAGGAGGGGAAGCCGGCCCGGCGTGTGTGACTCGTGGCCTTACTTCTTGCGGGCCGTGGTCTTCTTCGCGGTGGTCTTGCGCGCCGTCGTCTTCTTGGCGGGCGCCGTGGTCTTCGCGGTGGCCTTCTTGGCCGCCGGAGCCGTCTTCTTGGCGGTGGCGGTGGTCTTCTTCGCCGCCGTCGCGGTCTTCTTCGCCGCGGCAGTGGTCTTCTTCACCGCCGCCGTGGTCTTCTTCACCGCGGCGGTCTTGGCGACCACCTTCTTGGCGGTGGCGACCTTCTTCGCGGTGGTCTTCTTGGCGACCGTGGTCTTCGCCGCCGCCTTCTTGGCGGTGGTGGCCTTCTTGGCCACGGCCTTCTTGACCGTCGCGGAAGCTCCGCCGGAGAGGCTGCCCTTGGGAGCCTTCTTCACCGACACCTCGCCGCCCTTGGGCAGCTTCTTGGTGCCCGCGACCAGGTCCTTGAAGCCCTGGCCCGCGCGGAAGCGGGGAACCGAGGTCTTCTTGACCCGGACGCGCTCACCCGTCTGCGGGTTGCGGGCGTAGCGGGCCGGGCGGTCGACCTTCTCGAACGAGCCGAAGCCCGTGACCGAGACCCGGTCGCCCGCGACCACAGCGCGGACCATCGCGTCCAGTACCGCGTCGACAGCGTCCGCGGCCTGCTGGCGGCCGCCCAGCTTGTCGGCAATCGCTTCTACGAGCTGCGCCTTGTTCACGTCTTCCCCTTCGGAGACTTCGCCAGAACGAATGTGTTCAAGCTTATTTCGCACGTTAGGCGGATATATACCGCAAATCAAACACGAAACGGGCTAATCACCCTAGTGCCGCAACGGTGTAGGTCGTTACGGAGTTCCTTCGCATCAGTCGCCTTCAGGGAATCGACCCTCGTCGAGGTCCTTCATCAACCTGTCCAGGCGCCTTGCCGCATCGGCGAGATCATGCTTCGCCGCGGCCGTGACGACCAACAGCTTCCGGGACAGCGCCATCCTTACGCCCTCCGGGACTTGCAGTGTGCGCACCCTTGTGTGTGCTTCTTTCAGCCGGTCGGCGACGAGTTCGTAGAGCTCAAGTTGACTGTCGCGTTCCATGCACAGATTGTGCCATCTGGGGCGAGTTGTCGCCTCACGGGGCCTCAACACACGGCTGTGCCCCCCGCCGGAAGGCGGGGGGCACAGTGTTGTCGATGTGATCACCCAAGGGTGAAAAAGCGCTGATCAGGCAGGAATCAGGCCTGGATCGTGCGCGGCTTGAAGCTCGGCCGGGTGCTTTCGTACGTGGCGATGTCCGCTTCGTTCTGAAGGGTGAGCGAGATGTCGTCCAGACCCTCCAGCAGACGCCAGCGGGCGTTGTCGTCGAGTTCGAACTCCGCCTCGATTCCCGCCGCGCGGACCTGGCGGGCGACCAGGTCGACCGTGACCTCGGCGGTCGGGTCGGCCTCGGTCAGCTCCCACAGCCGGTCGACGGTCTCCTGCGGCAGGACCACCGTCAGCAGACCGTTCTTCAGCGAGTTGCCGCGGAAGATGTCGGCGAAGCGGGAGGAGATGACCGTCTTGAACCCGAAGTTCTGCAGGGCCCAGACGGCGTGCTCGCGCGAGGAACCGGTGCCGAAGTCGGGGCCGGCGACCAGGACGGTCGCGCCCTGGCGCTCCGGGCGGTTCGTGACGAACTCGGGGTCCTTGCGCCAGGCCTCGAAGAGCCCGTCCTCGAACCCGTCGCGGGTGATCTTCTTCAGCCAGTGGGCCGGGATGATCTGGTCGGTGTCGACGTTGCTGCGGCGCAGCGGGACGGCCCGGCCGGTGTGGGTGGTGAAGGCTTCCATGGTTCTCAGACTCCGGCGGTCGCGTTGGCGTCGGACAGGTCGGCGGGTGAGGCCAGGTGGCCCAGCACCGCGGTGGCGGCGGCCACCTGCGGGGAGACCAGGTGGGTCCGCCCGCCCTTGCCCTGCCGGCCCTCGAAGTTGCGGTTGGAGGTGGACGCGGAGCGCTCACCGGGGGCCAGTTGGTCGGGGTTCATGCCCAGACACATCGAGCAGCCCGCGTGCCGCCATTCGGCGCCGGCCTCCTTGAAGACCTGGTCCAGGCCCTCCTCCACGGCCTGCAGGGCGACCCGGACGGAGCCCGGGACGACCAGCATCCGTACGCCGTCGGCGACTTTGCGGCCCCCGATGATGCCGGCGACGGCGCGCAGGTCCTCGATGCGGCCGTTGGTGCACGAACCTACGAAGACGGTGTCGACCTTGATGTCGCGCAGCGGCTGCCCGGCCGTCAACCCCATGTACTCCAGGGCCTTTTCGGCGGCGTGGCGCTCCGAAGCGTCCTCGTACGAAGCCGGGTCGGGGACGTTCGCCGACAGGGGCGCACCCTGGCCCGGGTTGGTGCCCCAGGTGACGAACGGGGACAGCGTGGCGCCGTCGATGACGACCTCGGCGTCGAAGACCGCGTCGTCGTCGGTGCGCAGGGTCTCCCAGTACGCGACCGCCGCGTCCCAGTCCGCGCCCTCGGGGGCGTGGTCGCGGCCCTCGAGGTAGTCGAAGGTGGTCCGGTCGGGGGCGATCATGCCCGCGCGGGCGCCGGCCTCGATCGACATGTTGCAGATGGTCATGCGCGCTTCCATCGAGAGTTTCTCGATGGCCTCGCCGCGGTATTCCAGGATGTAGCCCTGGCCGCCGCCGGTGCCGATCTTGGCGATGATCGCCAGGATCAGGTCCTTGGCGGTGACACCCTCGGCCAGCTCGCCGGTGACGGTGATGGCCATCGTCTTCGGGCGGGCCAGCGGCAGCGTCTGGGTGGCCAGCACGTGCTCGACCTGGCTGGTGCCGATGCCGAAGGCCAGCGCGCCGAAGGCGCCGTGCGTGGAGGTGTGGGAGTCACCGCAGACCACGGTGGTGCCCGGCTGGGTCAGGCCCAGCTGCGGTCCCACGACGTGGACGACGCCCTGCTCGACGTCGCCCAGCGAGTGCAGGCGTACGCCGAACTCGGCGCAGTTGTTGCGCAGCGTCTCCAGCTGGGCCCGGGAAACCGGGTCCGCGATCGGCTTGTCGATGTCGATGGTGGGGGTGTTGTGGTCCTCGGTCGCGATGGTGAGGTCCAGGCGACGGACCTTGCGGCCGGCCTGCCGCAGGCCCTCGAAGGCCTGGGGGCTGGTCACCTCGTGCAGCAGGTGCAGATCGATGAAGAGGAGGTCGGGCTCGCCCTCGGCGCGCCGGACGACATGGTCGTCCCAGACCTTCTCCGCGAGTGTCCTACCCATCGCTTTCCCTCCGGCTCACCGTCCCGGATCCAGTGGTTCGTGGACCCGTACATACAGACTCGCTGTTTCTTGGAAAAATTGAACTTGCGTTTCACAGTGTGAGACGCGAATATCGTTTCATGGACAACTCTAGCGGCGTCGGCGTTCTCGACAAGGCAGCTCTGGTATTGAGCGCACTGGAGTCCGGTCCGGCCACCCTCGCCGGGCTGGTCGCGGCGACAGGGCTCGCACGACCCACGGCACATCGCCTGGCCGTGGCACTGGAACACCACCGGATGGTGGCGAGGGACATGCAGGGCCGGTTCATCCTCGGACCGCGGCTGGCGGAGCTCGCCGCCGCAGCCGGCGAGGACCGCCTGCTGGCCACGGCGGGACCGGTACTCACCCACCTCCGTGACGTGACGGGCGAGAGCGCGCAGCTCTACCGGCGTCAGGGCGACATGCGCATCTGCGTGGCGGCCGCGGAGCGGCTGTCGGGCCTTCGGGACACCGTCCCGGTGGGCTCCACGCTCCCGATGAAGGCCGGTTCGGCCGCGCAGATCCTGATGGCCTGGGAGGAGCCCGAGCGGCTCCACCGCGGGCTGCAGGGTGCGCGCTTCACGGCGACGGCCCTGTCGGGCGTACGGCGCCGCGGCTGGGCGCAGTCGATCGGCGAGCGGGAGCCCGGCGTGGCGTCGGTCTCTGCGCCGGTGCGCGGGCCGTCGAACCGCGTGGTGGCCGCCGTGTCGGTCTCCGGGCCGATCGAGCGCCTGACCCGCCACCCGGGCCGGATGCACGCCCAGGCCGTCATCGACGCGGCCGGCCGCCTGTCGGAGGCCCTGCGCCGCTCCGGCTGACCTCCCGCCCTTCTCCCACTCCCCCGGGCCCGGGGGCGCGTACGGCGCCGCACACGTCCGAACACGCGCCTCCGGGCCCGTACTTGTACGGGGCCCTGCACGGGGGCGGAGTGCGTTCGGGAACAACGAAGAGGCCCTCCGCGATGAACGCGGAGGGCCTCTTCTGTGCGTACCCCCGACCGGATTCGAACCGGCGCTACCGCCTTGAGAGGGCGGCGTGCTAGGCCGCTACACAACGGGGGCTTGCTCTGTACTGCGCTGGGCTACCAGGACTCGAACCTAGAACAAAGGAACCAGAAACCTTCGTGTTGCCAATTACACCATAGCCCAATGTGGTCTATACCAGACCAGTACCCCCGACCGGATTCGAACCGGCGCTACCGCCTTGAGAGGGCGGCGTGCTAGGCCGCTACACAACGGGGGCCCTAGCGATCCTGCATCAAGACGTCCGGGAGCTACCCAAATGGAGATCTTGCGGGAAGGATCTGTACCCCCGACCGGATTCGAACCGGCGCTACCGCCTTGAGAGGGCGGCGTGCTAGGCCGCTACACAACGGGGGCAAAGCACTGCGTCATTACTGCACTGCGCTGGGGTACCAGGACTCGAACCTAGAATAAGGGAACCAGAAACCCTCGTGTTGCCAATTACACTATACCCCACCGAAAGTCAACCCCCTGGGGGGATTTTCTTTCGAGTGGCGCCTCCGTCCGGCCTTTCGGCCCGCTCCGGCGGCGCAGAAAGAACATTACCGGATGCCTGACCGTGCTCCAAAACGGGTATCCGAGGCCAGCAGCTCCGGGAGCCGGGCGAGCCCGGCGATCCGGTGCACGCCGTCGGGGCCCGGTCCTCGATCGCCGTCGCGGTCGAGCCAGACCGCGGTCAGCCCGGCGTCGCGGGCGCCGCGCGCGTCGATCTCCGGCTGGTCGCCCACGTACGCCACGTCGCCCGGCGGCAGCCCGAGCGCCTCGCAGGCCGCCAGGAAGGCCTCCGCCTCGGGCTTGCTGACGCCCAGTTCCACGGCGCACACGAGCACCTCGAAGCGCTCGCGCAGCCCGAGGTGGCGCAGCTTGGGGTCCTGGTTGACGGTGGAGGAGTTGGTGAGCACCCCGTGCCGGTAGTCGGCCGCGAGGGCGTCCAGTACGGGCACCACGTCGGGGAACAGCATCCAGGCGGCCTTGTAGTGCTCGACGTACCGGTCGAACCAGCCGTCGGCCTCGGCGGCGCTCATCCCCGGCCTTCCGAGGAAGTCCCGCACCCGGTCCCGGCGCTGCTCCTGGAAGCTCACCTCCCCGGCGGCGAAGCGGTCCCAGTGGCGGGTGGTGATCTCCCGCCACAGGGCGAGCGCCTGCGCGGGGGATCCGTACCGCTCCGCGATGCCCTCCTCGGCGAGCCGGCGCGCGAGTCCGGCACTGTCCGCCCCCGTGTAGTCGAACAGGGTGTCGTCGATGTCCCACAGCACGGCGCGGATCGGCATACCCCCGACGCTACGACATCGCCGGGCTCCGCTCCCGGGGTTTGCCGATGTCCATCGCCCGACCCCCGGTCGACCCCCGGGAAACGCCTCAGGGGGCGGCGGCCGGGAACTCCGGCTGCCGCCCCCTGAGAGAGGTACGGGCTTGCTTACGCGGCGAGCTTGGCCAGGGCCGCGTCGATGCGGGACAGCGAGCGGTCCTTGCCGAGGATCTGCAGGGACTCGAAGAGCGGCAGGCCGACCGTACGGCCGGTGACGGCCACGCGGACCGGGGCCTGGGCCTTGCCGAGCTTGAGCCCGTGGGCCTCGCCGGCGGTCAGGACGGCCTGCTTGAGGGACTCGGGGTCGCTCCAGTCGGCCGCGTCCAGGTTGGCGCGGACGGTGGTCAGGAGGGCCGCGGGCTCGCCCTTCATGGCCTTGTCCCAGGACGCCTGGTCCTCGACCGGCTCCTTGCGGAACAGGAAGTCGACGTTCGCGGTGATGTCCGACAGGACGGTCACGCGGGTCTGGGCGTACGGCGCGATGGCCGCCCAGGCCTCGGCGTCGAAGTCCTCCGCCTCCCAGTTGGCGTGCGGGGCCTGCAGCCACGGGGCGCAGGCGTCCGCGAAGGCCTTCGGGTCCAGCAGCCGGATGTGGTCGGCGTTGATGGCCTCGGCCTTCTTGAGGTCGAAGCGCGCCGGGTTGGCGTTGACGTCCGGGATGTCGAACTTCGCCACCATCTCCTCGATCGAGAAGATGTCCTGGTCCTTGGAGAAGGACCAGCCGAGGAGCGAGAGGTAGTTCAGCAGGCCCTCGGGGAGGAAGCCGCGCTCGCGGTACAGGTTGAGCGAGCTCTCCGGGTCGCGCTTGGAGAGCTTCTTGTTGCCCTCGCCCATGACGTAGGGCAGGTGACCGAACTGCGGGACGTCCGTGGCGACGCCGAGCTCCATCAGCGCCTTGTAGAGCGCGATCTGGCGCGGTGTGGAGGACAGCAGGTCCTCGCCGCGGAGCACGTGCGTGATCTGCATCAGCGCGTCGTCGACCGGGTTGACGAGCGTGTAGAGCGGGGCGCCGTTGGCGCGCAGGATGCCGAAGTCCGGCACGTTCTCCGGGGTGAAGGTCAGCTCGCCGCGGACCAGGTCGGTGAAGGTGATCGGCTCGTCGGGCATCCGGAAGCGGACGATCGAGGAGCGGTGCTCGCCCTGGTAGGCCTCCAGCTGCACCTGGGTCAGCTCGCGGCAGTGGCCGTCGTAGCCGGAGGGCTTGCCGGCGGCGCGGGCGGCGGCGCGGCGCGCGTCCAGCTCCTCGGTGGTGCAGTAGCAGTCGTACGCGTAGCCGCCGTCGCGCAGGCGCTGGGCGATGTCCGCGTAGATGTCCATCCGCTCGGACTGGCGGTACGGGGCGTGCGGGCCGCCCACCTCGGGGCCCTCGTCCCAGGTGAAGCCGAGCCAGCGCAGCGAGTCGAGCAGCTGGTTGTACGACTCCTCGGAGTCGCGGGCCGCGTCGGTGTCCTCGATGCGGAAGACGAACGTGCCGCCGTGGTGGCGGGCGAACGCCCAGTTGAAGAGGGCGGTCCGGACCAGGCCCACGTGGGGGTTGCCGGTCGGGGAGGGACAGAAACGTACGCGGACGTTCGCGTTAGTCACGCTTGATCACCTTGTTGGTGAGAGTGCCGATGCCTTCGATGGTGACGGCGACCTCGTCGCCGACGTTGAGGGGGCCGACTCCGGCCGGGGTCCCCGTGAGGATGACGTCGCCGGGGAGCAGCGTCATGGCCTCGGTGATGTGGACGATCAGGTCCTCGATGGAGCGGACCATGTCGCTGGTGCGGCCGAGCTGGCGCTGTTCGCCGTTCACGGTGCACTGGATGGTCAGGTCGCTCGGGTCGAGCTCGGTCTCGATCCAGGGGCCGAGGGGGCAGGAGCTGTCGAAGCCCTTGGCCCGGGCCCACTGCTTCTCGCGCTGCTGGACATCGCGCGCGGTGACGTCGTTGGCGCAGGTGTAGCCGAGGATCACGTCCTTGACGCGCTCCTTCGGGACCTCTCGGCACATGCGGCCGATGACCACGGCGAGCTCCGCCTCGTGGTGGAGGTCCTGGGAGAAGGAGGGGTACGTGATCGGGTCGCCCGGGCCGACCACCGAGGTGGAGGGCTTGAAGAAGGTGATCGGGACCTCGGGGACCTCGTTGCCCAGCTCCGCCGCGTGCTCCGCGTAGTTGCGGCCGATGGCCACGACCTTATTCGGGAGCACGGGCGGCAGCAGCCGGACCTTGCTCAGCGGGACCTTCGTGCCCGAGAGCTCGAAGTCCGCGAACGGAATGCCCTTGATGATGTCGAGGACGAGCTCACCCTCGGCGCCGGGGGCAGTGCTGCCCTCGACCGCGCCGAACGCGACATTGCCGTCGATGGAGAACCTGGCGATGCGCACGTGTTGCGTCTGCCCCTCTGTATTTCCGCTGGCTGGAGTCTGCGTCCCCAGGCTAACGCGGCGGGCAGCGGCGCTTCGCGCTCCTTTTGCCGAGTGGCTTACTGCGCGGCGGCGACCGGCGCGTCCATGAGGATCGTGCGGCGCGGGTTCGCGGTCTGGGTGGGGAGCTCGACGGTGTGCTCCGGAGCCTCGGTCGCCTGCAGCTCCTCGGCGTCCTTGAGGTGCGCGAGGGTGGTGCGGCGGGGGTTGGCTATGTTGCGGAACATCATCGTCGTCTTCACGGTGTCTCGGGCCCTCGGCTCGGTTGTGGGGTGGGGGTTGTCGGATCCGTCAACCCTGTAAAGGGCAAGGCTAAACATCCGATTCCCCGGCTCAACCGGGAAGTAATGGCCACGGCTGTGTGAGTTTGCTCACCTGTGACCAGGCAATACGGGCATAACGGATGGTCATTTTTGGGTGACGAACCGGACATTACGCCACTGAATCAGCCATTCCGCTCCTGATCATCTCGACTGGGACACCTTGCCAGCCCCTGCGTTTGGATGGCGTAAGTCCGTTTCCTCCCGAAAGGCGGACCACATCGCGTAATCCCGCCATTACGGGAGGTCACCAACTCCCCGGGCCGACACGCGCACCTTGTTGGAGATCCGCCACTGTGCTGGAATTCGCGGGACCGCCGCGGGAACAGCCGGCGCGCAGGTGGCGCGACACAGCGCCGCGCGCGGCGGCAAGGAGAGGGAGACGCGCCGGTCACCGACGACCACCATGGGGCCGAAACGCCCCACGACTCGACACCGTCCCACCGGTCGCCCGGCGGGACGCCTGGTCCAGAGGTTGCGACGCTAGTGCAGGGACGATTCAAGAGGGATGGCAGCGCTGCGGCGGAGCAGGAGCCGCGCGGCGGGACCGACCGTGGCTCCTCGCCCCAGCACGCCCAGAACCGCGGGCCGGCTGTCCAAGGCGCGGGCACCGACTCCTCCGCCACCGTGAACGCGGTGAGGGGGAAGGCACGCCTCAAGCCCCGGGGCAAGGCGAAGAGCGAAGAGCCGGCCGACAAGGACGTGGCGATACCGAAGGCTCCCAGCGGGCCCGGTTCGCGATTCGCCATGCAGAACTGGCGCATCAGCACGCGACTCGTGTCGCTGCTGACCCTGCCGGTCGTCGCGGCCACCACGCTCGGTGGCTTCCGCATCAACGACTCGCTCAACGACATCTCCCAGCTGGAGCACATGCAGCTGCTGACGACGATGACCCGGCAGGCCACCAACCTGGCCGCCATGCTCCAGGAGGAGCGGGACAGGTCGGCGGGTCCGCTGTCGGTCGACAAGTCGGGCAAGCCCAGCACCCTCGTCACGGGCGTCCGCGACCAGACCGACGCCGCCGCCAAGTCCTTCGCCGCCGCGACCGACAAGGTCGACAGCGCGCAGGACAAGGACGAGACCCTCAAGTCGATCCGCAACAACATCCTGCAGATCGGCCGCCAGCTCACCGGCATCGAGGAAATCCGCAAGAACGCGTACCGCAACAGCGCCCAGCAGACGGTCACCGAGTACAACGCGCTGATCGTCTCGCTGCTCTCGCTCTCCCAGGACATGGCGCAGGCCACCTCCAGCCCGGAGATGATCAAGCGTACGCGCGCCCTGGCGGCCTTCTCCTCCGCCAAGGAGTACGCCTCGATCCAGCGCGCCGTCATCGCCGCCTCGCTGCCCGACAGCGGCCAGCCCGCCGGCACCCTCACCGAGAACGACCGCCTGTACGCTCTCGCCGCGCTCCGCGGCGAGAGCCAGGCGAAGAAGACCTTCGAACTCGTCTACCAGGGCAAGCCCGAGGAACTCCTCGCGGTGCTCGGTGACGGCAACGCGGAGATCGGCAAGGCGGACCACTACACCCGCCGCGTCCTGTCGACCCAGGGTCAGTTCGCCAAGGAGACGCAGTACCGGTCCTGGATGGACTGGTACGACGCGGACGACACCAAGATCCAGGCGATGAAGCAGATCGAGCTCACCCTGCTCGAGGACATGGAGCAGAAGGCCCGCGAGCTCAAGAACTCCTCGCAGCAGGACGCCATCATCAACGGTGCCCTGATCCTCCTCGTCCTCGGTGTCTCGCTCGTCGGTGCCTTCGTCATGGCGCGGTCGATGATCCGCTCGCTGCGCCGCCTGCAGGACACCGCGACCCGGGTCGCCCAGGACCGACTGCCCGAGCTCGTCAAGCAGCTGTCCGAGTCCGACCCGCAGGACGTGGACACGTCCGTGGAATCGGTCGGCCTGCACACCCGCGACGAGATCGGCCAGGTGGCCGCGGCCTTCGACGACGTGCACCGCGAGGCCGTCCGCCTCGCCGCCGAGCAGGCCCTCCTCCGGGGCAACGTCAACGCGATGTTCACCAACCTCTCGCGCCGTTCGCAGGGCCTCATCCAGCGCCAGCTCTCGCTCATCTCCGAGCTGGAGTCGCGCGAGGCCGACCCGGACCAGCTGTCCTCGCTCTTCCGGCTCGACCACCTCGCGACCCGTATGCGCCGTAACGGCGAAAACCTCCTCGTCCTCGCGGGCGAGGAGCCGGGCCGCCGGTGGACCCGCCCCGTCCCGCTCGTCGACGTGCTCCGCGCCGCCGCGTCCGAGGTGGAGCAGTACGAGCGCATCGAGCTGTCGTCGGTGCCCGGCACCGATGTCGCCGGCCGCGTCGTCAACGACCTCGTGCACCTGCTCGCCGAGCTGCTGGAGAACGCCACCTCGTTCTCCTCCCCGCAGACCAAGGTCAAGGTCACCGGTCACGCGCTGCCCGACGGCCGCGTGCTCGTCGAGATCCACGACACCGGTATCGGCCTCTCGCCCGAGGACCTCGCCGCGATCAACGAGCGGCTCGCGTCGCCGCCGACCGTGGACGTCTCCGTCTCCCGCCGCATGGGCCTGTTCGTGGTCGGCCGCCTGTCCCTGCGACACGGCATCCGCATCCAGCTGCGCCCGTCCGACTCGGGTGGTACGACGGCCCTCGTCATGCTGCCGGTGGACGTCGCCCAGGGCGGCAAGAAGCCGGGTCCGATGCCGGGCCAGGGCGGTCCGGGTGGTCCGGGCTCCGGCGGTCCGCAGGGCATGCCGGGTGCTTCCCCGCAGGGTTCCGTCCCGGGCGGCGGCGCACGCCAGCCCGTGGGCGCCGGCCCGCAGCGCGGCCAGGTCTCCGGCGGCGGCCAGCGTGCCGCGCTGCCGGGACGCGACGGCGCCGCCGGTCCGCAGGGCGGTCCCGGTGCACGTCCGCAGCAGGGCGGCACCGGCGGGCGTCCGCAGGGCGGTCCGGGCATGCCGGGCGCTCCGACCGGCCAGGGCCAGGGTGCCTTCGGCGGCGGTGCCCCTCTGCCGGGCCGCGGTCCGGCCGGCGGTCCCCCGTCGCGTCCGATGTCCGCGCCCACGGCCTCCGGTCAGGCCGGATTCCCGCAGGGCAACGGCTTCGAGCGGCCGCAGACTCCGCAGCAGCCCGCCCCCACGGGCCCGGTCCCCTCGGCCCAGGCGCCCGCCGCCCCGGCTCCGCGCGGCAACCGTCCGCAGCTGCCGCCGCGCGGTGGCGCCCCCCGTCCGGAGCTTCCGGGTACGGGTCCTGCCGGGATCCCGCAGACCACCAGCTGGGGCGCCGACCCGGCGCGCAGCGGCGGCCAGGAGGTCCCGCGCGGCCACGACGAGCTCTCGGGGCCCGGTGCGACGGCCGAGTTCCCCCGTCCGGACTTCAATGCTCCGCGCCCGCCGGCCGGCAACAGCACCACCGGCCAGTTCGAGCGTCCCGACCTGCGGGCCCCGCTGCCCCCAGCCGGCCAGAACATGTCCTCCACCGGGCAGTTCGAGCGCCCGGAGCTGCGCGGTCCGGCGGACCCGTCCACCACGGGCCAGTTCGCCCGCCCGGACTACCAGGCCCCGCGGCCCGGCGGCCCCGGTGTCGGCGGATACGCCCAGCAGTCGCAGGCCCCGCAGTTGCCGCAGGCTCCCCAGCCGGAGGCGCTGCCGCCGGCTCCGAGCACCGGCAACGAGCGCAGCCCGATCTTCGACACGCTGGAGTCGAACTGGTTCCACCAGGAGGGCCAGCAGTCCTCCGGTCAGGCGCCGGCCGTACCCCAGCAGTCCGCCCCGGCTCCGGCTCCCCAGCAGCGCTCGCAGCAGCCGCTGCCGCAGCGCGGCCAGGAGCAGGCGGCCGAGCCCGCCCAGGCGGCGAACGGCAGCTCGCCGACCGTCAGCTGGCGGTCCTCGCCGAACGACGAGCTGATGCGGCAGGCCGAGCGCGTGCGCCAGCCCGCCGCCGGCGGCATCACCACCTCGGGGCTGCCCCGCCGAGTACCACGGGCGAACCTCGTGGCCGGCACCGCGCAGCAGCAGGCCGACGCACAGTCCGGCCCGCAGGTCTCGCGAGCGCCGGACGACGTCCGCGGCCGTCTGACCAACCTCCGACGGGGTATCCAGCAGGGCCGTCAGGCCGGCAACAACGGCCCGGCGACCGGCAGTTACCACATCGACCCCACTTACCAGCAGGAGCGTTAGTTGAGTTCGATGAGCCAGGCGGCACAGAACCTGAACTGGTTGATCACCAACTTCGTGGACAACACCCCCGGGGTGTCCCACACGGTGGTGGTCTCCGCCGACGGCCTCCTTCTGGCGATGTCCGAAGGTTTTCCCCGGGACCGCGCCGATCAGCTGGCGGCCGTGGCCTCCGGTCTGACGTCGCTGACCGCAGGAGCCTCCCGCATCTTCGAGGGCGGCGCCGTCAACCAGACCGTGGTCGAGATGGACCGGGGATTCCTCTTCCTCATGTCCGTCTCGGACGGATCCTCGCTGGCCGTACTCGCACACCCCGACTGCGACATCGGCCTCGTCGGCTACGAGATGGCCCTCCTCGTGGACCGCGCCGGCAGCGTCCTCACCCCGGACCTGCGCGCGGAGCTGCAGGGAAGCCTGCTCATCTGACGCCACATCTCCCGGCCGGACGGTACTTCCGGCCGGGAGACCGGGGCGCCAGCCCCGGAACCCAGTACCACCGTCAGGCCGTCATACCGTCCCCCCACCGGCCGCCCCGTCAGACGGCACGCTGACCACTGCTGTCCAGCCCGGAGGATCAATGACCCCGCCCCCCGCCTACCCCGATTCGTACGGCGATTCGTCGTACTCGGAAGGCGACCAGCCGCTCGTTCGCCCGTACGCGATGACCGGCGGACGGACCCGGCCGCGCTACCAGCTCGCCATTGAGGCGCTGGTCAGCACCACGGCCGATCCGATGCACCTGTCCGGCCTGCTTCCCGAGCACCAGCGCATCTGCACGCTGTGCCGCGAGGTCAAGTCGGTCGCGGAGGTCTCCGCACTGCTGTCGATGCCGCTCGGTGTCGCCCGGATCCTCGTCGCCGACCTGGCCGAGGCCGGAATGGTGGCCATCCACCAGCCGGGCAATGGAGAGGCCGGCGGCACGCCGGATGTAACGCTGCTCGAAAGGGTGCTCAGTGGACTTCGCAAGCTCTAATGGCGGAACCGCCCGTTCCACCACCTCCGCGAAGATCGTGGTGGCGGGCGGGTTCGGCGTGGGCAAGACCACGTTCGTCGGGGCCGTCTCGGAGATCAATCCGCTGCGCACGGAAGCCGTCATGACCTCCGCGTCGGCCGGTATCGACGATCTGACCCACACCGGGGACAAGACGACCACCACGGTCGCCATGGACTTCGGCCGCATCACCCTGGACCAGGACCTGATCCTGTACCTCTTCGGTACCCCCGGTCAGGACCGGTTCTGGTTCATGTGGGACGACCTCGTCCGCGGCGCCATCGGGGCGATCGTGCTCGTCGACACCCGCCGTCTCGCCGACTGCTTCCCCGCGGTCGACTACTTCGAGAACAGCGGGCTGCCGTTCGTCGTGGCCCTCAACGGCTTCGAGGGACACCAGCCTTACACCCCCGAGGAAGTCCGCGAGGCCCTGCAGATCGGCCCGGACGCTCCGATCATCACCACCGACGCCCGCCACCGCGCGGACGCCAAGAGCGCGCTCATCACGCTGGTCGAGCACGCCCTCATGGCCCGACTCAAGTAACACGATTCGAGTCACGCGGCTCAAGGGGCACCACTCAAGTACCACGGGTTCTTCACAACGTGAGAGGGCGGGCTGTGTCATAGGACACGGCCCGCCCTCTCGGTTCATAACGTTTCGACAGAGAATTGCCGCCAGTTGGACACAGGGTGCGGTCGGTCGGTGCCGCTGCGCGCACGAATGACTCCATTTTTGCTGCCACTCGCTCTTTATGTCCGATTTATGCGGGACATAAGTCTCTTGGAATGGCTGATTCCAACTGTTTGGAACACGGCCGTTAACCGTGCTGGAATTCAACTAACTAGCTAGTAGCACCGCCGGAAGGTTGTTGGTCGAGTGAGGCGAAGCAACGCGAGCCCCGCGGATGAACCCGCGCGTGGCAACTTCACCCCGCCGCAGCGCGCGGCCGCGTCGCACGTCGACGTACCCGTGGACCCACCGGCGATGAGCGGCAGCACCAGCAGGTTCGCACCCCGTAACTGGCGTGTGCCGACCAAGCTGAACGCCATCCTGCTCGTACCCGTCCTCGTCGGACTGGTCATGGGCGGCTTCCAGGTGAAGGGCTCCGTCGACAGCTGGAACGAGGCCAAGGACGCCGAGAAGACGGCCCGCATCGTCCAGGCGGCGGCCGAATACGGCCAGGCCCTCCTCAACGAGCGCGACCTCACGGCCGAACCGCTCCTCCGGGGCGACGCCACCAACGCGGGCGTCGCGAAGGCCCGGGACGCCACCGACGCGGCCAAGGAGAGGTTCGCCCAGGCCGCCAAGGACCTCCCCTCGAACGCGAACCAGGGGCTGGAGCGCCGCCTGGAGCTCTTCCGTCAGGAGGAGCCCAAGCTCGCGGCCGTCCGGCAGACGGCGTACGTCGCGCAGGAGACGGACAAGAAGAACCCGCCCAGCGCGAACGGTCCGATCCCGACCGAAGAGGGGTACGTGCTGGTCCAGCACTACCTCATGACGTTCTCCAACGAACTCGGCCTGGGCACCGGCAACGTCACCAGCTACGGCCGCATGGTCTACGCGGTCGAGCTGGCCAAGGCCGCCAACTCGCTCCAGCGCTCGGTCGGCACCCACCTGCTGGTCCGGCCCAATGAGAACGAACAGGTCCGCAAGGCCCAGCTCGTCGCCTTCGCCTCGTACGCCTACCTCGAGGACATCGCCATCGGCGAGTACGTCGCGGCCGGCACCGAGGACGACGTGAACCGCCTCAAGGAGGTCATGGGCAAGAAGTCGCAGGAGGGTGCTGCCAAGCTCGCGGCCGCCAAGACGCAGGCCGAGCAGGCCGGCACCGTCTTCAAGGTCCCGCCGATGGTGAACGGCTCCGTGCTCACCGGCATGACCGAGGCGATAGCCAGCGGCGACAACAAGACCAAGCTCGCCGCGAACGGCACCACGCCCCAGGCCTGGCAGGCCGCGGCCACCGCCAAGTTCGAGGGCTACGCCGAGATCGAGAAGGATCTCCTCGCCAAGGCCGTCAACGACTCCGTCGCGGTCTCCGACGCGGCCCGCAACGACGCCATCTGGACCGGCGCCGTCGTGGTCGTGGCCCTGCTCGCCGCCTTCATCCTGGCCGCCATGATGGCCCGCTCGATGAGCAACTCGATGCGCCGCCTGCGCTCCGCCGCCTTCGACGTCGCCGAGCAGCGCCTGCCGATGCTCGTCGACCAGCTCTCGCGCACCGACCCGGGCAAGGTCGACACCCGTGTCGCGCCGATCCCGATCAACTCCCAGGACGAGATCGGCGAGGTCGCCCGCGCCTTCGACCAGGTCCACCGGGAAGCGGTCCGGCTCGCCGCCGAGCAGGCGCTCCTGCGAGGCAACGTCAACGCGATCTTCACGAACCTCTCCATGCGCAACCAGTCGCTGATCGAGGGCCAGCTGACCCTCATCACCGACCTGGAGAACAACGAGGCCGACCCGGACCAGCTGGAGAACCTCTTCCGCCTGGACCACCTGGCCACCCGTATGCGCCGCAACGGCGAGAACCTCCTCATCCTCGCGGGTGAGGAGCCGGGCCGCCGCTGGGACCAGCCGGTCCCCCTCGTCGACGTCCTGCGCGCCGCCTCCTCCGAGGTGGAGCAGTACGAGCGCATCGAGCTCTCGGGCGTCTCCGAGGCCGAGATCCACGGCCAGGCCGTGACCGACCTCGTGCACCTGCTCGCCGAGCTCCTGGAGAACGCCACGACGTTCTCCTCGCCGCAGACCAAGGTCCGCGTCAACGCCACGCGTCTGCCCGACGGCCGCGTGATGATCGAGATCCACGACAAGGGCATCGGCCTCACCGCCGAGGACTTCGCGGACATCAACCACAAGCTGGCCAACCCGCCGACCGTGGACGCCGCGATCTCCCAGCGCATGGGTCTGTTCGTGGTCGGCCGGCTGGCGGACCGTCACAGCATCCGGGTCCAGCTGCGCCCCTCGGGCGAGGCCGCCGGCACCACGTCGCTGGTCATGCTGCCCGACGTGATCACCCACGGTGGTGGTGGTGAGGGGATCCCGAGCGACGACTTCACGGTGTCCACGATGATCCCGCAGCAGCCGGCGCCGCAGGCCATTCCGATGCGTACGGCCGCCGAGCTCGGCTTCGACGACTCCCGCTACGACAACCAGGGCGGCGACACCCCCGGGTTGAACCCGGTCGGCCGCTCCCTGGCCCAGCAGGAGCGCAGAGCCGCGCTCGAGGCCCAGGTCTACGGGCAGGAGCAGCAGGCCGAGTACTCCGAGCAGGAGTATGCGGAACCGCAGCCGGAGCACGGGTACCAGCAGTACCAGGACTACCCGCAGCAGCCCGAGCAGGGTTACGACACCTCGTACGACTCCCAGCAGGCCCATGGGTCCCAGCAGGGCTACGAGGCGTACCCGCAGCAGGACTACGCCTATCCGGAAGCCGGCTACCAGGATCGGCAGCAGAGCGCCCAGGCGTACGACGGCGGCTTCGGATCCCAGTCCCAGCAGGCCGAGTGGCCCGAGCAGAACACCTACTCCGGCGGCTACCAGCAGGGATACGGGACCGAATCGGAACCCCCGGCCGCTCCCGAACCCGCCCCGGAACGCGTAGGCTTCGACCGTCCGGGCGCCGCTGCCGACACCAGCCACCAAGTGACCGGAGCGGGCCTGCCGCGCCGCGGCAGCCAGCAGCAGGGGCAGCCGGCACGGAAGGAAGCGGAGTCCACCGGATCCCTCTTCGCGCAGCGGCCGCCGCGACAGCAGCAGCCCGCCGCCGCGGAGCGGGACGAGGAAGGCAGCAACGACTGGCGCTCGAACAACGACGAGCGCTGGCAGCAGGCCTCAAAGCTCCGTGAGCCGAAGGCGGGCGGGGTCACCCCGTCCGGTCTCCCTCGGCGCGTGCCCAAGGCCAACCTGGTCGAGGGTGCGGCGGAGACGACCCCGCAGGGCGGCCCCCAGGTCTCCCGCGCACCGGAGGACGTCCGCGGCAGGTTGAGCAACCTGCGGCGCGGTGTCCAGCAGGGACGCAGTGCGGGTTCTGAGCAGTCAAGTAACAGCTATGACCAGGAGCGTTAGTGTGAGCCCGATGAGCCAGGCGGCACAGAACCTGAACTGGTTGATCACCAACTTCGTGGACAACACCCCTGGGGTGTCCCACACGGTGGTGGTCTCCGCCGACGGCCTTCTTCTGGCGATGTCCGACGGATTCCCGCGCGACCGCGCCGATCAGCTGGCGGCCGTGGCCTCCGGTCTGACGTCGCTGACCGCAGGAGCCTCCCGCATCTTCGAGGGTGGCGCCGTCAACCAGACCGTGGTCGAGATGGACCGGGGATTCCTCTTCCTCATGTCCGTCTCGGACGGATCTTCGCTCGCGGTGCTCGCGCACCCCGAGTGTGACATCGGCCTCGTGGGCTACGAGATGGCCCTCCTTGTGGACCGAGCAGGCAGTGTTCTCACCCCGGAACTGCGCTCGGAGCTGCAGGGAAGTCTTCTCAACTAGCAAACAGGCAGTGCGTTTCGCGTCATCGCACCATAGGGTGCGGTGGCGCGGTTCCACAGGGAGTACTGCGTTCTTGGAGTCGGAGGAGGAAACGTGACAACACCCGGAGGTCATCCTTATGGCGGCGCGCAGCAGCCGCAGGGTGGGCAGCACGACCAGAACCGCTTCAACTTTCCCTCCGCTCCCAGCCGGCCCGTGCCGGAGCACAACCCGTACCAGCAGCCGTACGGCCAGCCCCAGCAGGCCCAGGCGCCTCAGCGGCCTTCGCAGCAGGCCCACCGGGGTACGCAGCCGCAGGCCCCCAAGGCCCACAACCCGCTGGTGCGCCCGTACGCGATGACCGGCGGCCGTACCCGGCCGCGCTACCAGCTCGCCATCGAGGCGCTGGTCAGTACCACGGCAGATCCCGCGCGGTTGCAAGGGCAGTTGCCCGAGCACCAGCGCATCTGCCGCCTGTGCCAGGAGATCAAATCCGTCGCGGAGATCTCGGCACTTCTCTCCATTCCTCTTGGTGTCGCCCGAATCCTCGTCGCCGACCTGGCGGAGGCGGGCCTTGTCGCCATTCACCAGCCCGGCGGCGACGAGTCTGCCGGCGGCCAGCCAGATGTGACACTGCTCGAAAGGGTGCTCAGTGGACTTCGCAAGCTCTAACGGCGGAGCGGCTCGCTCCACCACCTCCGCGAAGATCGTGGTGGCGGGCGGCTTCGGCGTGGGCAAGACCACGTTCGTCGGCGCGGTCTCCGAGATCAACCCGCTGCGCACCGAAGCCGTCATGACGTCCGCGTCGGCCGGTATCGACGATCTGACCCACACCGGGGACAAGACGACCACCACGGTCGCCATGGACTTCGGCCGCATCACCCTGGACCAGGACCTGATCCTGTACCTCTTCGGTACCCCCGGTCAGGACCGGTTCTGGTTCATGTGGGACGACCTCGTCCGCGGCGCCATCGGGGCGATCGTGCTCGTCGACACCCGCCGCCTCGCCGACTGCTTCCCCGCGGTCGACTACTTCGAGAACAGCGGGCTGCCGTTCGTCATCGCCCTCAACGGCTTCGAGGGACACCAGCCTTACACCCCCGAGGAAGTCCGCGAGGCCCTGCAGATCGGCCCGGACGCTCCGATCATCACCACCGACGCCCGCCACCGCGCGGACGCCAAGAGCGCGCTCATCACGCTCGTCGAGCACGCCCTCATGGCCCGCCTGCGCTAGGCGCCACGGCTGACGCGAAAGGCCCCCGCACTCCTCGGAGTGCGGGGGCCTTTCGGTCTTCGGTGCACGGTCCGGCAACGACGAAGCCCCCGTACGTACGAAGGCTCGTACGTACGGGGGCTTTGCGAGGCCGGCTCTTGCGGAAGAACTAGCCCTGCCAGCTGTGCGGGGCGCGGAAGCCGGGGGTGCGCTCCAGGCGGCGCCAGCGGGCCTGGGAGCCCATGCGGTGCACCGGGCGGGCCTCCGGGGTGGCCGCGGCGCGGGCCAGCAGGATCGCGGTGATCGCGGCCAGCTCCTCGGGGGCGGCGTTGCCCTTCTCGACGCGCAGCAGGGTGTCGGTCGTCTTGCTCATCAGTGGCAGGTCTCCTTCGCTGTTACTGCGGCGGGTTGCCGTGCTTGCGGGACGGCAGATCGGCGTGCTTGCTGCGGAGCATCGCCAGGGCGCTGATCAGGGTTTCGCGGGTCTCCGCCGGGTCGATGACGTCGTCGACGAGACCGCGTTCGGCGGCGTAGTACGGGTGCATCAGCTCGGCCTTGTACTCCTTGACCATGCGCGCACGCATCGCCTCGGGGTCCTCGGCCTCCGCGATCTGCTTGCGGAAGATGACGTTGGCGGCGCCCTCGGCGCCCATGACCGCGATCTCGTTCGTCGGCCAGGCGTACGTGATGTCCGCGCCGATGGACTGGGAGTCCATGACGATGTACGCGCCGCCGTAGGCCTTGCGCAGGATCAGCGAGATCCGCGGGACCGTGGCGTTGCAGTACGCGTACAGGAGCTTCGCGCCGTGGCGGATGATGCCGCCGTGCTCCTGGTCGACGCCCGGCAGGAAGCCGGGGACGTCCAGCAGGGTGATGATCGGGATGTTGAAGGCATCGCACATCTGGACGAAGCGCGCGGACTTCTCGGAGGCCTCGATGTCGAGGACGCCCGCGAGGTGGGCGGGCTGGTTGGCGACGATGCCGACGACCTGGCCGTCGAGCCGGGCCAGGGCGCAGATGATGTTGCGGGCCCAGCGCTCGTGGATCTCCAGGAAGTCGCCTTCGTCGACGAGCTCCTCGATCACCTTGTGCATGTCGTACGGGCGGTTGCCGTCCGCGGGGACCAGGTCCAGCAGGACGTCCGAGCGCCGGTCGGCGGGGTCGGAGGTCTCCTGGACCGGCGGGTTCTCCCGGTTGTTGGAGGGCAGCATCGAGATGAGGTAGCGCACCTCGGAGATGCAGGTCTCCTCGTCGTCGTACGCGAAGTGCGCGACGCCGGAGGTCTCGGCGTGCACGTCGGCGCCGCCGAGGCCGTTCTGGGAGATCTCCTCGCCGGTGACGGCGCGGACGACGTCGGGGCCGGTGATGAACATCTGCGAGGTCTCGCGGACCATGAACACGAAGTCCGTCAGGGCCGGCGAGTACGCGGCGCCGCCGGCGCACGGGCCCAGCATGACCGAGATCTGCGGGATGACACCCGAGGCCTTGGTGTTGCGCTGGAAGATGCCGCCGTAGCCGGCGAGCGCGGAGACGCCCTCCTGGATACGGGCACCGGCGCCGTCGTTCAGGGAGACCAGCGGGGCACCGGCCGCGATGGCCATGTCCATGATCTTGTGGATCTTCGTGGCGTGGGCCTCGCCCAGGGCGCCGCCGAAGATGCGGAAGTCGTGCGCGTAGACGAAGACCGTGCGGCCCTCGACCGTGCCCCAGCCGGTGATGACACCGTCGGTGTACGGCTTCTTGCCCTCGAGGCCGAAGCCGGTCGCCCGGTGGCGGCGCAGCTGTTCGACCTCCTTGAAGGAACCCTCGTCGAGCAGCAGCGCGATGCGCTCGCGCGCGGTCAGCTTGCCCTTGGCGTGCTGCGCCTCGGTCGCCCGGTCACTGGGTCCACGCCGCGCCTGCTCGCGCAGGGAGTGCAGCTCGGCCACGCGCCCGCGGGCGTCCGTCGGCTCGCTCGGAGTCTGGTCCACAACGGTCATGTATCGACCTTACGAAGCGGTCGAAGAAAAACCTCCGTTGGTTCCACACAGTCTCGGGTGTGTTCCGCTGTCCGGCCCGGACAGAACCGCCACGTGATGCGCGGACCCCACCAGGCAGGGCCGCCCTCCTTTGTGGAGTGTCCACAAAACAGCGCGACTCGGACCCTGGATGTTGAAATTTGAACGGAATAGGTCTAGCGTCAGTCTCGTTGAAAGTTCAACCAACACCGAGCAGGGCACCCCCAAGGAGCAGATCATGGGTCTCTTCACCCGCCGCAGCCAGGACACCGCCAACACCGCCGTCGCCACCCTCGAGGTGGACCCGGCGCTGGCCGCCCTCACCGGCGACTACGTCATCGACGCCGCCCACAGCAGCATTGGCTTCACCGTCCGCCACGCGATGGTGACCAACGTCCGAGGCAGCTTCACCGACTACGCCGGCACCCTGCAGCTCGACGGCAGCGACCCGGCGCGCTCCGCCGCCTCCCTCGAGGTGAAGGTCGCCTCCGTGGACACCGGCATCGCCGACCGCGACGGCCACCTGCGCAGCGGGGACTTCTTCGACACGGAGGCCTTCCCGCTGATGACCTTCCGCTCCACCCAGGCGGCCCAGCTCGGCGGCGACAAGTACCGCATCACCGGCGAGCTGACGATCAAGGATGTGACCCGCCCGCTCTCCATCGACCTGGAGTTCAACGGCTCGGCCACCGACGTCTACGGCAACGAGCGCGTCGGCTTCGAGGGCTCCGCCGAGATCCTGCGCTCCGACTGGGGCCTGACCTGGAACGCCGCACTGGAGGCCGGCGGCGTCATGGTCAGCGACAAGGTGAAGCTGACCTTCGACATCTCGGCCATCAAGCAGGCCTGACCCGCCTGACGCCGCCGGGACCGGGGGCGGTCCTCAGCGGTCTCGGGGAAGTGGGGTGCGTTTGCGCGTCGTGCGGTGCGGTGGATCGCACGGCGGAGCGGCGCCCCCGTACCGGGCGTACTCGGGTGCCGCGACAACGCGGCGAGGTGCCGTGCCGGGCGGCGCGGGGGCGCGCCCCACTTCCCCGAGACCGCTTAGAAGCCGCCCCCACCGTCGAACCCGCCGCCGCCGTCGAATCCACCGCCGCCGCCGAAGTCCCCTCCCCCGAAGTCGGAGGAGTTGAAGTCGGCGCCGGAATAGTCCCCGCCGTCGTAGCCGCCCATGTCGGAGGCGTAGGCGGGGCTCGACATCATCGAGCCGAGCAGCGTGCCCACGAGCAGGCCGGGCAGGATGCCGCCGCCGAAGTATCCGCCCGCCCAGGGGCCGTACGCCGGGCCGGCGTCGTAGTACGGGCGCGGACCGTACTCGGTGTCGACCGTGCGGACCATCGGGTCCTTGCCCTCGCGCAGGCGGACGGCGTCCGTCGCGCACACGGGCACGGTACGCGCCGCCCCGCCGGCCGGCGCCCAGCCGGCGTCCTCCGTACTCGGCCCGTGCCGGGGGTCGAAGAAGCAGGGCGAACGGCGCTCGGGCAGCGGCCTGCCCTCACGGCGGGCATCGAGGCTCGCCAGCGCGAACCGGCCGTCCTCAAGAGCCTGGGTGACTCCCCTGACCTCGTCGGGGTGCTGGACCGAGGCCATGATGTCCTTGGCCTTCTCGTACGAGTCGAGGCCCTTCTCGTAGTCCGCCCGCATGGCGTCGTCCGCGCCGGGCTCACCGGGGTGGAAGTCCAGCCGGTCGAGCTCCTCGCCGAACGCGGTGATGTCCTCGTCGACGACCACGCGCAGCTTCTCGATGGCCTCGCGCTCCGCCTCTTCCTTCTTCCTGCGATTGCGGCGCACCAGCGCGTACGCACCGCCGCCGCCGATGGCGGCCACCGCGCCGAGCGTGATCAGCCCGCCGACCGGGACCCCGCCGCCGCTGCCGGAGTCGCCCCAGGAGCCCGGGGCGCCGCCCTTGGCCTGGGCCAGGGCCTGGTCCACGAAGTTGTTCAGCTGCGTGCCCGCGTCCACGGGCCCGCCCGCCTTCACCGCATCGGTCAGATTGCGGACGGCGTTGGCGGGCATGACGGCCCGGTCGGCGCCCGCGTTGAAGCCGTCGCCGAGCCGGATCGCGTAGAGCCCGGTGATGCCGGTCTCGGCCCGGACCGTACGCAGCACACTGTCGGCGGGGAACTCCGCGTTGGCCGGCAGCACGGCGACGAACACCGGTTTCCCGGCGTCCTTGATCTTCTTGGCCAGTGCGTCCGCCTGGGCCTTCGGCAGCTGCGCCTCGGCGCGGGGGTCCACGTAGACCGGGCCCTGCTTGAGGGCCTCCGCCACGGCAGCGGGTCCGGTGGCCGCCGATGCCTGCGGGGCGGCCACGAGGGCGGTCGCGGACAGGGCCAGCAGCAGACCGGCCAGCAGCCGGCCGGAACGTACGGGTATCAGCCTGGTCCTCATATCCCCGACGCTACCGGAACCGCCACTTTCCTGTGTGAGCAGGACATAAACCCCACCACCCCCGCCACGGGGGGGGTGGGGTGGGTGGGGCTCGGCTACTCGGCGGGTTCCACGCCGGCGTGGAGGAGGCCGTAGGTGATGGCGTCCTCAAGGGCCTGCCAGGACGCGGCGATCACGTTCGGGGCGACGCCCACCGTGGACCACTCGCGGCTGCCGTCCGTCGTGGCGATCAGGACGCGGGTCGTGGACTCCGTACCGTGCTTGCCCTCCAGGATGCGGACCTTGTAGTCGATCAGCTCGAACTTGGCCAGCTGGGGGTAGAAGCGCTCGAGGGCGACCCGCAGCGCCCGGTCCAGGGCGTTGACCGGGCCGTTGCCCTCCGCCGTCGCGACGATCCGCTCGCCCTTGGCCCACAGCTTCACCGTGGCCTCGTTGGCGTGGGTGCCGTCCGGACGGTCCTCGACGATGGCCCGCCAGGACTCCGTACGGAAGTACTTGCGGGCCCGGCCCTCGACCTCCGCGCGCAGCAGCAGCTCGAAGGAGGCGTCGGCGGCCTCGTACGTGTAGCCCGAGAGCTCCCGCTCCTTGACCCGCTCGACGACCCGGGAGACCAGCGCGCGGTCCCCGCCGAGGTCGACGCCGAGCTCCTTGCCCTTGAGCTCGATGGAGGCGCGCCCGGCCATGTCGGAGACCAGCATCCGCATGGTGTTGCCGACCCGCTCGGGGTCGATGTGCTGGTACAGGTCCGGATCGACCTTGATGGCCGACGCGTGCAGGCCCGCCTTGTGCGCGAAGGCCGAGACGCCGACGTACGGCTGGTGCGTGGACGGGGTCAGGTTCACAACCTCGGCGATGGCGTGCGAGATGCGGGTCATCTCGGCGAGCGCGCCGACGGGCAGCACCTGGCGCCCGTACTTGATCTCCAGCGCGGCGACGACGGGGAAGAGGTTGGCGTTGCCGACCCGCTCGCCGTAGCCGTTCGCGGTGCACTGCACGTGCGTGGCGCCGGCGTCGACGGCGGCCAGGGTGTTGGCGACGGCGCAGCCGGTGTCGTCCTGGGCGTGGATGCCGAGGCGCGCCCCGGTGTCGGCGAGTACGGTCGCGACGGTCGCCGTGACCTGCGCGGGCAGCATGCCGCCGTTGGTGTCGCAGAGGATGACGACGTCGGCGCCGGCCTCGTGCGCGGTGCGCACGACCGACTTCGCGTACTCGGCGTTGGCCCGGTAGCCGTCGAAGAAGTGCTCGCAGTCGACGAAGACGCGGCGACCCTGGGCGACCAGGTGGGAGACCGTGTCCCGGACCATCTCCAGGTTCTCGTCCAGCGTGGTGCGCAGGGCGAGCTCGACGTGCCGGTCGTGGGACTTGGCCACCAGGGTGATCACCGGGGCGCCCGACTCGAGCAGGGCCCGCACCTGCGGGTCCTCGGCGGCCGAGCCGCCCGCCCGCCGGGTCGCGCCGAAGGCGACCAGCTGGGCGTGCTTGAAGTCGATCTCGGCCCGGGCGCGGGCGAAGAACTCGGTGTCGCGGGGGTTGGCGCCCGGCCAGCCGCCCTCGATGAAGCCCACTCCGAAGTCGTCCAGGTGCCGTGCGATCGTCAGCTTGTCGGCGACGGTGAGGTTGATGCCCTCACGCTGGGCGCCGTCGCGCAGGGTGGTGTCGAAGACGTGGAAGCTGTCGTCGGGGCCCTGAGCCGGCGCTGTCGCCTCTGTCGTCGTCATTGCTGTCTGACTCCTGTCGGATGAGTGGTTCCGGATACCCGCCCCAGGGGCAGGCCGCCGCCACTGCCCCCATCATCGCGCGCAGTACGTTCCCGGCAGGAATGGGGCCGGGAAACGAAAAGACCTCTCGCGGGTGCGAGAGGTCTGCGCGCGGGTCTGAGGCACGATGGCCGCTTCCGCGAAGGTTTTCCACGGTTCAGCGGCCACTGCGGACCGGCGCGCTGCTGTCCATAATCATGAGCTGAGCAGGCACATCCGCAGTGTGTCATACCGTCTCACCGCAAGAGCGGCGCGTCTCACGATACGAGAGCCTCGTCAAGGAATTCCGAGACGTGGGCCAGGATGTCCGCCCGCCCTATCCCGGGCAGGCCGACGGCGACCTGGATGCTGAACCCGTCGAGCAGGGCCCGCAGACGGGCGCCGAAGCGGTCGGGGTCCACGGGCCGGAACTCCCCGCGCGAGACGCCCTCGGCGAGCAGGGCCACCAGGTCGCGGTGCCAGGCGCCCTCGATGGCGGCCTGGCGTTCGCGTTCCTGCGCGCCCGCGTTCTGCGAGCGGTTCCAGACCTCCAGCCACAGGGTCCAGTGCGGGTCCCGGGCCTCCTCGGGCACGTACAGGTCCACGTACGCCTGAAGGCGCTCGCGCGCCGGGCCGCGGCGGGACAGCAGGGCCCGCCGCTTCGCACCCAGGGCCGCCTCGCTCCACTCCAGCGTCTGCAGCAGGAGCTCGTCCTTGCTGCCGAAGTAGTAGAGGAGGTGGCCGCTGCTCATACCGACCTGGCGGCCCAGCCCGGCCATGGTCAGGCCCTCCAGGCCGCGCTCGGCGATCGTGGCCATGGCGGCGACGAGTACGTCCTCGCGCGGCGGCGCGTTCTTCCGGACCGCGCGTACTCCACCGGCCGCCATGGGCCACTCCTTCGTCGATCCGCCTCGGGTCAGACCTTCGGCTGCTGCTGGGTGATGCAGTGGATACCGCCACCCCCGGCGAAAATCGTACGTGCGTCAACCAGCGTCACGGTCCGCTCGGGGAACAGGCCGCGGAAGATCTCGGCGGCCTCCTCGTCGCGCGGGTCGTCGAAGGAGCACAGCACGACGCCGCCGTTGCACAGGTAGTGGTTGATGTAGGAGTAGTCCACCCACTCCCCGTCCTCCTCCAGCACGGTCGGCGCCGGGATCTCCACGACCTCCAGCTGCCGGCCCTGCGCGTCGGTGGACGCGCGCAGGATGGCGGCGATGGTCTTGCAGCGCTCGTGGTCCGGGTGGGCCGGGTCGGGCTGGGTGTGGACCATCACCACGCCGGGGCGGGCGAAGGCGGCCACGATGTCGACGTGGCCCTGCGTGCCGTAGGTGCCGTAGTCGCCGGCCAGGCCGTACGGCAGCCAGATCGCCTTGGTGGTGCCGAGGTGGGCGTGGATCTCCTCCTCGACCTGCTGGCGGGTCCAGTCGGGGTTGCGCCCGGCGCCCAGCTGCACGGTGTCGGTCAGGAGCACGGTGCCCTCGCCGTCGACGTGGATGGCGCCGCCCTCGTTGACCAGCCGGGTGCTGTACGTACGGGTGCCGGCGAGGTCGGAGACGTACCGGGCAACCTTGGAGTCGTGCTCCCAGCGGGCCCATTCCTGGCCGCCCCAGCCGTTGAAGGTCCAGTCCACGGCGGCCAGCTCGCCGGCCTCGTTGGTGACGAACGTCGGACCGATGTCGCGCATCCAGGCGTCGTCGAGCTCGCGCTCCACCAGCTGTACGTCGTCGCCGACGACCGCGCGGGCGCTCTCGGCGTCGCCGGGCGAGACGACCAGGGTCACCGGCTCGTACGCGCGCACCGCGCGGGCGACGGCGCCCCAGGCCTCGCGGGCCTCGGCGAGCTCCTGTTCGTTGGTGAAGGTCGGGTTGGGGCTGGGCCAGGCCATCCAGGTCCGCTCGTGGGGCATCCACTCGGCGGGCATCCGGAATCCGCGGGCGGCGGGCTTTTCAGTCATGGCAGGGGTCCTTAAAAAGCTGTGCTGACTTACAAGAAGTACAGGCGGTTGAGGGAGACCGAGTCGGCCGCTTCGGAGCGCAGCAGGTCGCCGTCGAGAGTGACGAGCCCGCTGCGCGCGTCGACATCGACCGCGCCCACCCGGGAGTTGAGGAGGAGGTTCCCGGGGCCGATGCCGCGGGTGCCGCGGACGGCGACCCGGCGGCGCCGGGTCGGCATCTCGTCGCTGCCCAGGGCCGCCGCGGCGGCCGAGACGAAGGCGACGGAGATATCGGCGGGGGTGGCTCCGTACGAGCCGAACTGCGGGCCGAGGACCAGCGGTTCGCAGGTGTCGGTGGCCGCGTTGGGGTCGCCGGTGACCCCGTACGCGGGGAAGCCGGACTTGAGGACCAGCTGCGGCTTGGCACCGAAGAACTGGGGCCGCCACAACACGATGTCGGCGAGCTTGCCGACCTCGATGGAGCCGATCTCGTGGGCCAGGCCGTGGGCGATGGCCGGGTTGATGGTCAGCTTGGCCATGTAGCGCAGGACGCGGGCATTGTCGTCGCCCTCGCCGTCGCCTTCGAGCGGGCCGAGCTCGCCCTTCATCTTGGCGGCCATGGCGAAGGTACGGCGGATGGTCTCGCCGGCGCGGCCCATGCCCTGGGCGTCGGAGGAGGTGATGCCGATCGCGCCCAGGTCGTGCAGCACGTCCTCGGCGCCCATCGTGCCCGCGCGGATCCGGTCGCGGGCCATGGCGGCATCGCCGGGGAGGTCGGGCTTGAGGTCGTGGACGGAGACGATCATGCCGTAGTGCTCGGCGACGGCGTCCCGGCCGAAGGGCAGGGTGGGGTTGGTGGAGGAGCCGATGACGTTCGGCACGCCGGCCATCTTGAGCACGTTGGGGACGTGTCCGCCGCCGCACCCCTCGATGTGGAAGGCGTGGATGGTGCGGCCGTCCAGCACGCGCAGGGTGTCCTCGACGGAGAGGCACTCGTTGAGGCCGTCGCTGTGCAGGGCGACCTGGACGTCGTGCTCCTCGGCCACCCGCAGCGCGGTGTCCAGGGCCCGGGTGTGCGCGCCCATGTCCTCGTGGACCTTGAAGCCGGACGCACCGCCCTCGGCCAGCGCCTCGACCAGCGGGGCGGCGTCCGAGGATGAGCCGCGGGCGAGGAAGCCGATGTTGACGGGCCAGGCGTCGAAGGCGTTGAAGGCGTGTTTGAGGGCCCACGGCGAGTTGACGCCGACGCCCCACACCGGGCCGAACTCCTGGCCGATGATCGTGGTGACGCCCGCGGCGAGCGAGGCCTCCATGACGCGCGGGGACAGCAGGTGGACGTGGGTGTCGACGGCGCCGGCAGTGGCGATCAGGCCCTCGCCGGAGACGATGCTCGTGCCGGTGCCGACGACGACGTCCACCCCGTCGAGGGTGTCGGGGTTGCCGGCCCGGCCGATCGCGTGGATCCGGCCCTCCCGGATGCCGATGGAGACCTTGCGGATGCCGAGGACGGCGTCGATGACGAGGACGTTGCTGATCACGACGTCGCAGGTCTCGCGGACGGCGGCGGCCTTCAGGTGCAGGCCGTCGCGGGCGGTCTTGCCGAAGCCGGCCAGGAACTCGTCGCCGGGCTTCTGGGCGTCGTACTCGACCCGGACGGTGAGCCCGGAGTCGCCGAGCCGGACCCGGTCCCCGGCGCGGGGGCCGAAGACGGAGGCGTACTCGTGGGGGTCGATGTGCCGGCTGCCCGGCGCACAGTGGTCGCTGTGCCTGGTCTGCTTGCTCACGCCTGCTCTCCGTCCGCCGAGTCGTCCGCCGTGTCGTCCGCCGTGCCGCTGATCCCCGTACCCAGGTAGCCGCAGGCCGCGGCGCGGCGCAGGGCCTCGTCCTTGGCTCCCGGGGCATCCAGGGGACCGTCGACCAGGCCGGCGAAGCCGATCGCGATGCGGTCGCCGCCGATGGGGACGAGGCCGACCTCGGCCTCGCCGTGCGGGTCGAACCGTACGGACGAGCCCGCGGGCACGCACAGCCGCATGCCGTAGGCCGCGGCGCGGTCGAAGTCGAGGCGGGGGTTGGCCTCGAAGAAGTGGAAGTGGGACGTGACGCTCACCGGCACGGAGGCCGTGTTGCGCACGTGCAGGTGCAGCGCCGGCTCCGGCTGGGGGGCGCCGGGGCCGGGGACGACGGCTCCCGGGGCGTCGTCGCCGAGCGGCACCGCGCCCTGGATCGGGGCCGGGACCACCGCGAGGCGGGATCCGTCGTCGAAGACGGCCTCCACGTGCACCTCGGTGACCACGTCGGCCACGCCGGGCAGGACGTCGTCCGGGCCCAGCACGCTGCGGGCCTCCTCGATGGCCTCCGCCAGCCGCTTGCCGTCGCGCGCGGCCTCGCAGACCGTGTCCGCGATGAGCGCGGTGGCCTCGGGGACGTTGAGCCTGAGTCCGCGGGCCCGCCGGGCCCTGGCCAGTTCCGCCGCGCTGCGCAGCAGCAGCCGGTCGCGCTCCGTAGGGGTCAGCCGCACGCCGATCCACCACCTTTTGAGTCGATGGGTTAGAGCATCACTCTAACTCTTCATTTCTCAGCAATGAAGCATTGACCTGAGACCTGGGCTTAGGTCACATTGAGTGTCGCTCAAACAAATGCGAACCACCCCCCGCCCTGCCAAGGGAGTCCCCCCATGCCCATCGAACAGCGCGGAGTCGACACCATCCCCGAGGAGGAGCGGACGAGCGGTCCCCGTGACCTGATCTCGATCCTGCTCGGCTCCAACCTCTGCCTCGGCGTGATCGTGTTCGGCTGGCTGCCCCCGTCCTTCGGACTGGGCCTGTGGCCCTCGGTCACCGCCATCGTGACCGGCACGCTGGTCGGCATCGCCTTCACCGCGCCGCTGGCGCTGGTGTCCCTGCGCACGGCGACCAACCTCTCCACCTCGAGCGGCGCCCAGTTCGGCGTACGCGGCCGGCTCGTCGGCTCGGTCGTCGGCCTACTGCTCGCCCTCGGCTACACAGCGCTCACCCTGTGGATCGGCGGCGACGTGATGGCCGGCACGCTGTCCCGGCTCATCGGCCTGCCCGACACGGGTGCCACGCGGGCCGTGATGTACGGCGTACTGGCCGCCTGTACCGTCGTCGGGGCCGTCTTCGGCTACCGGCTGCTGCTGCGCATGAGCAAGGTCCTGTCCATCGGCATGGTGGTCCTGCTCGCCGTCGGCATCTACGCCTACGCCCCCGACTTCACCACCGCCGCGCCGCCGGAGACCGCGTACCTGCTCGGCTCCTTCTGGCCGACCTGGCTCCTCGCCGCCGTCGCCGCCGGACTCAGCGGCCCCGTCGCCTTCATCACCCTGCTCGGCGACTACACCCGCTACATATCCCCCCGCAGGCACAGCTCCCGCAAGGTGTTCTGGGCCACCTGCCTCGGCCTGCTGGTCGGTCTGCTGATCCCGCAACTGTTCGGCACCTACACCGCGCTCGCCGCCAAGGCCGGCGCCGACTATGCCGGGCCCCTCGTCGAGGCCGCGCCTTTCTGGTACCTGCTCCCGCTGCTCGCCGCCGCGGCGGCCGGCTCGGTGGGCAACGCCGGGCTGATGCTCTACTCCATGGGCCTCGACCTCGATGCCATCGTGCCGAAGGCGACCCGGGCCAAGGCCACGCTGGTCGCGGCAGGCGTCGCCACCGGGTTCGTCTTCATCGGTTCCTTCGAGTGGGACGTGCAGTCCGCGATGACCTCGTTCGTCCTGCTGCTGACCGCGATCGGCACCCCGTGGGCCGTGATCACCCTGATCGGCTACGTCCGCTGCCGCGGGCAGTACGACGCCGACGCCCTCCAGGTCTTCAACCGCCGCTCGGTGGGCGGGATCTACTGGTACCGGGCCGGCTGGAACGTCGCCGCCACGGTCTCCTGGGCCGTCGGCGCCGGAGTCGGCCTGCTCGCCGTGACCACCCCCTTCTACGAGGGCCCGCTGCTCGCCCTGACCGGCGGCGTCGACTGCTCCTTCGTCCTCTCCGCACTGGCCGGCGGCCTGGTCTACACGGCCCTGACGTTCCGGACCGCGAGCACGACCGCGGTCGCACCCGTGGGCACGGGCAACACCGCGGGCAAGGTGGCGGTCGCCGTCGACTGACGGCGGACGCTTGGACCGGTGCATGACGCGGGCCCCGGGGGGGGACGTCCCCCCGGGGCCCGCGTGACCGTAGCCGCCGCTGCGCGCTAACTGCACTTCAGCGAGGTCGTCGCCTCGGTGGCCGCGGTGTCCAGCGCCTGGACCTGCGGCTGGAGCTGGGTGATCGCGTCCTTGCCCGTGGTGTCGCCCGGCAGGTCCTCATAGGCCTTCTTGAGGTTCTCCGCGGCCGTCGTGACGGCGTCCTTCTCGGCCGACTTCAGTGCCGACGTGCTCTCCTTGACCTTCTTCCAGTCGGTCTGGACAGCGTCGTACGCCGACTTCAACTGGTCCTTGGTGGCCGTCGCCGGATTCAACGCCTTGAGCGCGGCGTTGTCCGACTTCAACTGGACCAGGTTGGTGCACAGCGCGGCGCTGGCCGACGATGCTGCCTCCTGCGGCGTCGCGTTGTCGTCGCTGGAGCATGCCGAGGCGCCGAGTACCACGGCCGTGCACAGCAGGCCGGAGGCAACGAACCGCTTCATGGGGATCCGCCTTCCCGCCGGCCTGGGCGGCCGACGCACGAGAGATTCACGCCACTGGGGGCGTACCGTGCCGCCCGGAGCCGGTGTCCGGCGCCGCATGGGCAGGCGCGATCAACGTCGCACGGCGGTACGTCCACCGCATTTCCGAACGGACCGGACTCACGCGCCCCACGCCGCGGCGGGCGGGGCCGCAACGCCCGCGGGCACGGGCGCAGGCGGCGCCCGCGCCCGTGGCGGGCGACGGTGCGCAACAGCCCCGGCGTACCCCCGTACGGGTGGCACGGACGGATGCGCCGGCCTGCCCGCACCGCCCGCCGGACCGGGTCCGGACGCACGAAGAGGCCCCGGCCTCCCGGCCGGGACCTCTTCTTCGGTGCGGGTGCGCGGCAGACCTAGCCCAGCGGGTGCATCCAGCCGTGGGTGTCGGCGGTGTGGCCGGTCTGGAGGTCCAGCAGCGCCTTGCGGAGCTTCATGGTGACCTCGCCGGGCTGCCCGTCGCCCTGGGTCCAGTTGGCGCGCTCGGACTTGACCGAGCCGACCGGGGTGATGACGGCGGCGGTGCCGCAGGCGAACACCTCGGTCAGGGTGCCGTTCTCGTTGTCGCGCTTCCAGTCCTCGGTGGAGATACGTCCCTCCTCGGCGGTGTAGCCGAGGTCGCGGGCGATGGTGAGGAGGGAGTCGCGGGTGATGCCCGGCAGGAGCGAGCCGGTCAGCTCCGGGGTGACGATGCGCTGTGTTCCATCCTCTTGCCCGTACACGAAGTACAGGTTCATGCCGCCCATCTCCTCGATCCAGCGGTGCTCGACGGCGTCGAGCCAGACCACCTGGTCGCAGCCGTGCTCGGCGGCCTGGGCCTGGGCCACGAGGGAAGCCGCGTAGTTGCCGCCGGTCTTGGCGGCGCCGGTGCCGCCCTTGACCGCGCGGACGTAGTCCTCGGAGAGCCAGACGGAGACGGGCTTGACGCCACCGGGGAAGTACGCGCCGGCGGGCGAGGCGATGACGATGAAGAGGAACTCGTTGGCCGGACGGACGCCGAGGCCGACCTCGGAGGCGAACATGAACGGCCGCAGGTACAGGGAGGCCTCGCCGGAGTCCGGCACCCAGGCGCGGTCCTGCTTGATGAGCGCGTCGCAGGCCTCGATGAACAGTTCGGTCGGCAGTTCCGGCATCGCCATGCGGCGCGCGGAGGACTGGAAGCGCTCGGCGTTGGCCTGCGGGCGGAAGGTGGCCACGGTGCCGTCAGGCTGGCGGTAGGCCTTGAGGCCCTCGAAGATCGTCTGCGCGTAGTGCAGGGTCATGTTCGCCGGGTCCATCGAGAGCGGGGCGTAGGGGACCAGCTCGGCGTCGTGCCAGCCGCGGCCCTCGGTCCACTTGATCGTCACCATGTGGTCGGTGAAGTGGCGGCCGAAGCCGGGGCTGGCCAGGATCGCCTCGCGCTCCGCATCGGACAGCGGGTTCGAGGAGGGCTTGAGCTCGATCGTGGGCGTCGTCATGAGTGCTTGTCCTTCACCGGTTGTGTATGGCGGACCGCGCTCACGGCGTACTAGGACGTCCGAGCTTCCCCGCATTCCGCGGTCTCGCGTTCGATTATCGCGCGCGAGGTGCCTTCGGAGAAGCGGGGTGAATGCGGCCCAGGGGAGATGGTGGCACCCGGGGCCGCACAGGAAAAGCCGCCGGGTGCGTCGTGCGCGCGACCCGGCGGCTTCCTGAGGTGGAGCTGCCGGGTCAGCCGGCTACTCGGGCGGCGAGCGCGTCGCCGATCTGGTCGGTGGTGCGGAAGGTCCCGTCGCGCTCCGCGAGGTCGGCGGTGACCGCGTCCTCGATGCGAACGGCCTGGGCCTCGTGGCCGAGATGGCGCAGCAGGAGGGCGACGGACAGGATCGTCGCGGTCGGGTCGGCCTTGCCGGTGCCCGCGATGTCCGGGGCCGAGCCGTGGACGGGCTCGAACATGGACGGGAAGGCGCCGGTCGGGTTGATGTTCCCGGAGGCAGCGAGGCCGATTCCGCCGGTCACGGCGGCGGCCAGGTCGGTGAGGATGTCACCGAAGAGGTTGTCCGTGACGATGACGTCGAAGCGCTCGGGCTGCGTGACGAAGAAGATCGTCGCGGCGTCGACGTGCAGGTAGTCGGTGGTGACCTCGGGGTACTCCTGGCCGACCTTGTCGAAGATGTTCTTCCACATGTGGCCCGCGTACACGAGGACGTTGTTCTTGTGGACCAGCGTCAGCTTCTTGCGCGGGCGGGAGTTGGCCCGCTCGTACGCGTCACGCACGACGCGCTCGACGCCGTACGCGGTGTTGATGCTGACCTCGGTGGCCACCTCGGCGGGGGTGCCGGTGCGCAGGCTGCCGCCGTTGCCGGTGTACGGGCCTTCGGTGCCCTCGCGGACCACGACGAAGTCGATCTCCGGACGGCCGGCGAGCGGGGTGGCCGTGTTCGGGAAGAGCTTCGACGGGCGCAGGTTGATGAAGTGGTCGAACGCGAAGCGGAGCTTGAGCAGCAGGCCGCGCTCCAGGACGCCGGACGGGACCGACGGGTCGCCGATGGCGCCCAGCAGGATCGCGTCGTGATGCTTGAGCGCCTCGAGCTCGTCGTCCGGGAGGGTCTCACCGGTGCGGTGCCAGCGCGTGGCGCCGAGGTCGTACTGCTTGGTCTCCAGCTTCACATCCTGGGGCAGGACCGCGGTAAGGACCTTGAGGCCCTGAGCCACGACTTCCTGGCCGATGCCATCACCGGGGATCACTGCGAGATTGATGCTGGTCGACATGTCGGAACCGTACTCCCTGTCCCAGCCCTCAGACATCTTGCGTCCACCATGTGGACGCACGATGTCTGAGGCGCCAGGCCTTGCTCAGTGGCCGGTCGAGCCGCCGTTGTCACGGCGGTCAAGGGCGCGCTGGAGGGCTGCGGCGGCGTTCTTGCGGTCGGCGTCGGCCGTGGAGGAGTGGCGGACGCGGCGGGCTGCGGTGGATGCGGTCATGGTGATCGACTCCTTGAGATCACGGCGTGGCGGGGCCACGGATGAGGGGTTCCTTCAAGGCGCCGGAAGAGGCGGGGAGCTGTGCGCCGCAGGGGTTGCCTGCCAGGGGCGCGCGCTCTCGACCGCCATTCGCCGGATCGGCGAGACGTTCGGCTTCTACAAAGCTAGGGCAGGTCCCGCTGTCTGTCTCCGCAATTACTCGGACTTCCTACTATCTGAGACGGGCAACCGCCCGGAAGGCTCCCTCCCGGGCATCCGATTCAGCGCGTCTCGGAGCGAAGTTCCCTGATCAGAGCCCTTACGCCGAGAGTGGCGGCGGATTCCGGCGTGGTGACGTACCCCACGCGTCTCACCGGCCCCGAAGGGCCCAGTCCGGTGATGTCCACGGCGTCGGTGGCCTCGCGGAGCGAGAGCTCGGGCAGGATCGCCATGCCGAGCCCGCGCCCGACCATGGTCAGTACCATCCCGTCGTCCTCCGCCTTGACGGTGGCCCGCGGGATCCAGTCCTGGGCCTGCCACCAGTCGCGGGTGTACGAGCCGCAGTTCTCGTCCCAGTCCAGCAGGGGCAGCGCCTTCGGGTCGGGGTGTCCGGCCGGGTGGACCAGGGCGTACGCCTCCTCCCGGAGCACCCCCGTCAGCAGGCCCGCGGCGCCGCCCTCCGGTACGGGCCCGGCCCCGTTCAGCGTGGCGATGCCGAGGTCGGCGCGGCCGGCGGCCACCTCCCCTGCCGTGCCGGCGCCGAGCTCGCGCACCACCCGGACCTCGGGACGGATGCCGGGGTGGCGGGCCGCGAGCCGTTCCAGGGCCGGGGGCAGCAGGTGCAGGGCCGCGCTGCGGAACGCCGCGATGCGCAGCACCCCCTCCACCACGCCGCGATCCGGGGCGGTCCGGCCGGCGCTGCGCGCCTCCGCGCCGAGGACCTCGTACAGCCGCAGGATCCGGCGGGCGAGGCCGACGGCCCGCTCCCCCGCCGGGGTGGGCGAGGCGCCGGTGCGCCCGCGCTCGAAGAGCACCGCGCCGACCTTGGCCTCGCTGCCGCGTACGGAGTGCGACACGGCCGACTGGGTCAGGCCGAGGCGGGCGGCCGCGGCGGAGAAGCCGCCGGTTTCGGCGACGGCGACCAGGACCCGGAGTTCGTGCGGAGCGAGCTCGGCCACGGCGGCTCTCACCTCGTTCTATGAGCGGTGTTCATGGATGTGCGGCTTCCATGAACGCAACCCTCTGCCCGGGCCGGTGATTCCTTCCTAACGTCCTCGCCATGACCACGAACCACACCGCTCACGCCGTCCACCTGATCGCCCGCCCGACCGGCTTCCCCTCCCCGGCCGACTTCGCGTACGTCGAGACCCCGGTCCCCTCCCCCGCCCCGGGCACCGCCCTGGTGCAGAACCTCCTGCTCTCGGTGGACCCGTACCACCGCGGGCTGATGGACGGCGGCGAGGGCGGCTTCGAGCTGAACACCCCGCTGGAGGGCCGCTCGGTGGGCCGGGTGCTCGCCTCCCGCGATCCGGGGCTGCGCGAGGGCGACCTGGTCTTCCACCGCGAGGGCTGGCGTACGCACGCCCTCGTCACGCTCGGCGTGGACGGCACCCGGAAGCTGCGCGGCCACGAGGGCGTCCCGCTGGAGGCGTACCTGAGCATCCTCGGCGGCACCGGCCTGACCGCGTACGCCGCCCTCACCCGGACCGCGGCCCTGCGCGAGGGCGAGGACCTCTTCGTCTCGGCGGCCGCGGGCGGGGTCGGCACCGCGACCGGCCACATCGCGCGGCTGCTGGGCGCCCGCCGGATCATCGGCAGCGCGGGCTCGGCGGCGAAGGTCCGCCACCTCACCGACGTGCTCGGCTTCGACGCGGCCTTCGACTACCACGACGGGCCCGTCGGCGAGCAGCTCGCGAAGGCCGCGCCCGAGGGCATCGACGTGTACGTGGACAACGTGGGCGGGGACCACCTGGCGGGCGCGATCGACGTGCTGCGCGAGTACGGGCGGATCGCCTGGGTCGGCGGGATCTCGATGTACAACGGGGACCGCTCGCCGGCCGCGCCCCGCAACCTCTTCGAGGTCGTCCACAAGTCGCTGCGCCTGGAAGGCGTATTGGTTCGAAACCACACCAATCTGCAGGACGAGCTGGAGGACTTCCTGGTCCCGCACCTGCAGAGCGGCCACGTCGGCACGGACACCACTGTTGTACAGGGAATCGATCACACGGTGGACGCCTTCCTGGGCGTGCTCCGCGGGGACAATCTGGGCAAGATGCTCGTCCGTCTCGAGGGCTGAATCCAGCCAACCGGATGTTCACCGACTTCTTACCGCACGGATGTAGACCTTTGGCCCGGCGCCCGTCACTCTGTCCGTCAATGTGCCAGCGGGGCACTTGAGTTGGAGGCGAGTAGCCAGTGACACCGATCAGCCGCAGAGGTTTCGTGGGAATCGGCGCCGGGCTGATGGCCGGTGCCGCCCTGCCGGCGATCGCGCCGACATCGGCGGCCGCGGCCGCCGCGAGCGGCACGATCACCGACGTGAAGCACGTGGTGATCCTGATGCAGGAGAACCGCAGCTTCGACCACTACTTCGGCAGGCTGAAGGGTGTCCGCGGCTTCGGCGACCGCGCCGCCGGCAACATCCCGGGCGGCTGGGGCATGTTCAACCAGCCCAACTGGGGCGGCCGCCAGTATCCGTGGAAGCTCAGCGCCACCCCGCCGGCGGGCGGCGTGGACGGCGAGACCCTGGCCCAGTGCAACGGCGACCTCCCGCACAGCTGGACCTCGCAGCACGCCGCCTGGAACAAGGGCCGCATGGACAACTGGGTCATGGGCGTCGGCAACACCCGCACCCTCGGCTACCTGGACCGCGGCGACATACCGTTCCACTACGGGCTCGCCGACAACTACACGATCTGCGACGCGTACTTCTGCTCCACGCTGAGCGCGACCGGCCCCAACCGCACCTTCCTGTGGAGCGGCAAGGTCGACGCGGGCAGCAAGGACGGCGGCGACGAGTCCGGGCTGACCTGGGAGACGTACGCGGAGGCCCTCCAGCGGGCCGGCATGAGCTGGAAGGTCTACCAGAACGCCCAGGACAACTACGGCGACAACGGTCTGGCCTACTTCAAGAAGTTCACGGACGCGGCGCCCGGCAACCCGCTGTGGGACCGCGGCATGGGCTCCGTCCCGAAGGTCACCGGCTCCACCCCCGACGACATCGCGGCCGCCATCCGCGCGGACGTCGTCGCCGGCACCCTGCCCCAGGTCTCCTGGGTCGTCGCGAACGAGGCCTTCTCGGAGCACCCGTACGCCCCGCCCGGCGACGGCGCACACTTCGTGGACCTGGTCTACCGGGCGCTGGCCGCGAACCCCGAGGTCTTCGACTCCACCGTCCTCTTCCTGAACTACGACGAGAACGACGGCTTCTTCGACCACGTCCCGCCGCCGGTCGCCCCGCCCGGCACCGCGGGCGAGTACATCGACGGCACCCCGATCGGCCTCGGCTTCCGCGTGCCCATGCTGGTCATGTCCCCGTGGACGCGCGGCGGCTGGGTGAGCTCGGAGGTCTTCGACCACACCTCGGTGCTCCGCTTCATGGAGACCTGGACGGCGGCCCTCGGCACCCCGGCGAACTGCCCGAACATCAGCGCCTGGCGCCGCAAGGTGACGGGCGACCTGACGGGCGTCTTCGACTTCGCGCACCCGGTGTACGGGGTGCCGTCCGGGCTGCCCTCGACCGCGAAGGTCATCGGCCAGTCGACCTGCGGCCCGCTGCCCAACCCGGCGCCGCAGGACAACGCGCTCCCGGCGCAGGAGGCCGGCACCCGCCCGGCGCGGGCCCTTCCGTACCAGGTGAACGGCAATCTGGACCGCTTCGAGTTCGGCGCGGCCGGCAAGATCCTGGCGTGGTTCTCGATGACCAACCAAGGTGCGCAGGCGAAGCGGCCGGCGCACTTCTCGATCCACCCGCACCAGTACCGGGACACGGCGGCCTGGCAGTACACGGTCGACCCGGGCGCGACGTCGACGGACTACTTCAACATCGGGCTCGGCAGCGGCTCCGGCAAGTACGACATCTCGATGTACGGGCCCAACCGCTTCCTGCGCCGGTTCATCGGCGACGCGTCGAAGGCGGGCAAGGCGATCGAGGTGGCGGCCCGCTTCGCGGTGGAGCCGGGCACGGGCAAGACGGCGGTCTACTTCAAGATGACGAACACGTCGGCCGCGCCGGTCACCTTCACGATCCGCTCGAACGCCTACCGCTCGGACGGCCCGTGGACGTACACCGTCCCGGCGAACTCCTCGCGCGAGGACTACTTCAACGCGGTCGCCTACAACGACGGCTGGTACGACTTCACGATCCTCGCGGACAACGACGGCACCTGGTCGCGCCGCTACACGGGCCACATCGAGACGGGCACGCCGAGCATCTCGGGCTGACGGCCTGACGGCCTGACCGACGGTTCACAGCACGTCCCCGTCACGCCAGTCGAAGTCGAGCCGCCCGGCGGGATCCCCGAGTACCCCGCCGGGCGGGAACCACACGTACGTCGACCCCTCCTCCTCGGCGAGCCGTACCGGCCCGGCGGGTGACAGGGCCCCGATCTGCCCGCCCCACACGGCCCACCCCCGTCCCGCGTACAGCCGGGCCCCGGCGTCGGAGGCCGACAGGGCCCCGAGTACGTAGGCCCGCTCGACGACGCCCTCGAGCCCCGCCATGACCTGCCCGCCGAGACCGCGCCGGCGCCGGTCCGGCCGTACGGCCACGGCCTCGACGTATCCGGTCCGCAGGGCCCGTCCCCGGTGCAGTACGCGCCGCTGCACCACGCTCCCGTGCGCTACGAGCTCCCCGCCCTCGCGCACGAGCACGTGGATGCCGCCGAGGGCGTGCTCGAAGTCCTCGTCGCCGAAGTCCCCGCCGAAGGCCCGGTCGAGCAACTCCCGCACCTCGCGGAGCCCGCCGTCCCCGATCTGGGAGGTATGCCGCAGCACGATGCTCATGCCCGGACCGTATCAACGCCCGCCGAGCCGCCGCCGAAGCGCATCCAGCGGGCCCGGGCCGAGGCCGGCGGCGCGCAGGTAGGCCTCCGCGTCCAGCCAGTCCGCGGCCTCGCGGGCCAGTTCGTGGACGGTGGTGCCCAGTGCCGCGTCAGGCGACGTTCGCCCCGTCGCGACGCCCGGCACGCACTCTCGCCGCACCGGCCGAAAGCTCAAGTACGTCCAGTACGAGCGCTTGCGGCCGGCACGCCGAGAGCACGCACCGGACGCCGCTCCTTGACGGGCAAACGTCGCCTGACCCAGCACTAGGCCGGCCACGTACGCCTCGATCTCGCCGGAGTCGTACGGGCGCCCCTGCGTGGCGTGCATCGCCCGCACCCGGGGCTCGCTCAGCCCGTGGTCTGCGGCGATCTCCTCGGGGTCGGCACCGGCCAGCTTCAGCAGGACCAGCGCGATGATCCCCGTACGGTCGCGGCCCAGTCCGCAGTGGAAGGCCACTCCCCCTGGCGGGGCCTCGGCGATCGCACGGGCGACGGCGGCCACGCGGTCCGGGAAGCGTTCCAGGAAAGGCCGGAAATACGCGGGGGTTCCGAAACCCGGAGTGCCCCACCAGGTGTCCCAGAAGTCCCGGTGCTCGATGCCGTCGAGGGGGATCCGCAGCGTGGTCAGTCCGGCCGGGCGGGCGGACTGGTCCACCACGAGCTCGTCGTCGTTGCGCAGGTCGACGACGGTCCGTATGCCGTGCGCGGACAGGGTGGTCCAGCCGCGCGCCGTGAGCGCGTCGAGCCGGTCGGCGCGGACCGCGGCCCTCGGCACGACCCGCCCGAGGCCCCCCAGGTCCCGCACGTTGAAACAGCCGTCCCACACCAGGAATCGACCGGTGGTCGCCATTCCCATAGCCCCCCTGTCAGTACACAACGGGCAGAGGCTCATGACGCGACTCTGGCCGCGCGCGGTTCCCCGCGTGAAGATCTGTCCATGTCGCCCGAGACCCAGCAGTGGACCCCGACCCACGGCGAGCCGTATCGCCCCGTCGCCTACCGGCCCGAGCGGATGCCGAGCGGGGAATCGCTCGCGCGTGCCGCGGAATTGCGGGCGCGCATGGACGAGCGGCGGACGGTCCGCCGGTTCTCCCCCGACCCCGTCCCGGAGCAGGTCGTCCGGGACGCCATCGCGTGCGCCGCGACCGCGCCGTCGGGGGCCCACCAGCAGCCGTGGACCTTCGTCCTGGTCAAGGACCCGGCCGTACGGCGGCAGATCCGCGCCGCCGCCGAGCAGGAGGAGCTGATCTCCTACGACACAGCGTCAGCTCTTCGGGCAGGGGCTCGGCTCGGATGTACCCGAGGACCGCGGAGTCGATCTGGCTGTCCCGGAGCGCGTTCCCGAGTACGAGGGCCACACGCGCCTCGAAGGCCCGCTGCTCCGCGGTGGCCGCGTCCGGTACGGGCTGGTGCCTGGTGATCAGGCCGTCGGCGGCCCACTGCATGCAGGTGTGGTGTGCGAGGCCCGTGGCCTCGCGGCAGATGGTGGCCACGCGGTGGCGGTTGTCGGTGCGCCGGGACATACGTCTCCTCGGGCCCCCGCCCCGGCACGGACTCGTAGAGGTTGCGTATCTCCTGTCGTGGAACCCCACCCCGCACGGCAACTCGCGGGAGCCCTTCGCCCCCTCGGGAAGCCGGGCCCGAATCATGGAGCGTGTCGCCGTACGCGACAACTGGCGCCAGGCTGACAGGACTTCCCCGGAGGATCTACGAGGCTTCGTGGATGCGCGTCAGCAGGGCCGTCAGCTGCTCGCGCTCCGCCGGGGTCAGCGGGGCCAGGAATGCGGCGTTCGCCGTCTCGGCCAGCGATGCGCATCGGGTGAGGGTGGCCGTGCCCGCAGGGGTGAGGGTGATCGCGTTCTTGCGGCGGTCCGCCGGGTCCGGGGCCCGCAGGACGAGGCCGGCGCTTTCCAGGTGGTTGAGGAGGCCGACCAGGTCCTTGGGGTCGATGCCGAGCCGGCGGCCTAGGTCGGCCTGGGCCACCGGGCCGTACTCGGCGGTCGCCGCCAGCACCGCGTGATGCGCGAGCTTCAGCCCCTCCGCGGCCAGCGCCTCGGCGACCAGGCTGCGGCCGCGCGCCGCGACCCGGCCGACGAGCCAGCTCGGCAGGGACTGGATGTGTGCGAGGGCCGAGGTCATGAGCCCAGCCTAGCAATTCGTTGGGGTTCCCCACGATCTCCTATATCGTTGGGACTCCCAACGAATCTGACCGGTCCGGGAGGTCCTGTGCTCCGCATCCGCTACGACGTCAACGGCGGCCCCGAGGTGCTGTTCGCCGAGGACGTGGCCGTGCCCGCCCCCGGGGCAGGGGAGTTGCTCGTCGCGGTCGAGGCCGTCGGGGTGACGCTGCCCGTCGTGCGCAAGGTGCGGGAGGGCGGGGAGGCCGTACCGCTCGGCGGGGAGGTCGCGGGGACCGTCGCCGCGCTCGGCGAGGGGGTGACGGGCTTCGCCGTCGGGGACCGGGTCACCGGGCTGTGCTTCGGCCACGGATACGCCGAGTACGCGCTCCTCGCGGCGCCCTTCGCCTCCGCCGTCCCCGACGGGGCCGGCTCCGTGGACGCCGTCGCCCTCGTGCGCAGCGGGCTCGTCGCCCGCGGCGCCGTGGCGGCCGGACAGATCCGGCCCGGGGAGTCCGTACTGGTCACGGCCGCCGCCGGCGGGGTCGGCAGCCTCGCGCTCCGGCTGGCCCGGGCCGCCGGGGCGGGCCGGCTGGTCGCCGCCGTGTCCGGCCCGGACAAGGCCGGCTTCGTCCGGAGCCTCGGCGCCGACGAGGTCGTGCTGTACGAGGACCCCGCCGCCTGGGGCGAGCCGTACGACGTGGTCCTCGACGCAGTCGGCGGCGAGCTGCTCGGCCCCGCCGTGCGGGCCCTGGCCACCGGCGGGCGGCTGGTGGCGTACAGCTCCGGCGGCGGCACGGTGGAGGCGTACGAACTGCTCGTGCGCGGCGCCTCGGTGATCGGCTTCCAGATCCGGGCCGTCGCCCAGGGCAGGCCCGAGGTGTACGAGGGCTGGCGGCGCGAGCTGTGGGAGGCGTACGCGGACGGCTCGCTGCGCCCCGCCGTGCACGGGGAGATCCCGCTCGCCGAGGCGGCCCGTGCGCACCGGCTGATCGAGGAGCGGCGCAACCTCGGCAAGGTGGTCCTGATCCCCTGATCCCTGATCCCCCGACCGGACAAGGGCACAACTGGAACCGCCCCCGATCCGGACTTGCGGGTACCGGAACGGGGGCGGGGTTCAGCGGGGCAGGATCAGCCCATGTGCGGGTACGCGTAGTCCGTCGGCGCGACCAGGGTCTCCTTGATGGAGCGCGTCGAGGTCCAGCGCATCAGGTTCGATGCGGCACCGGCCTTGTCGTTCGTACCCGAGGCACGGCCGCCGCCGAAGGGCTGCTGGCCGACGACGGCGCCGGTCGACTTGTCGTTGATGTAGAAGTTGCCCGCCGCGAAGCGGAGCTTCTCCATCGCGTCCGCGGCCGCGTAGCGGTCGGCGGCGATGATCGAGCCGGTCAGCGCGTACGCCGAGACGGACTCCATCTGGGCCAGCATCGCGTCGAAGTCGGCGTCCTCGTACACGTGGATCGCCAGGATCGGGCCGAAGTACTCGGTCGTGAAGACCTCGTTCTCCGGGTCGGTGCACGCGATGACGGTCGGGCGGACGAAGTAGCCCTCCGAGTCGTCGTACGTGCCACCGGCGATGATCTCGCAGGTCGGGTCGGCGATCGCGCGGTCGATCGCGGCCTTGTTCTTGGCGAACGAGCGCTCGTCGATGACGGCGCCGATGAAGTTGGTCAGGTCGCGGACGTCACCCATGGTGATGCCGTCGACCTCGGCCGCGAAGGCCTCCTTGAAGCCGTCGTTCCAGATCGAGGCCGGAACGTAGGCGCGCGAGGACGCCGAGCACTTCTGGCCCTGGAACTCGAAGGAGCCGCGGGTCAGGGCGGTCTTCAGGACGGCGCGGTCCGCGGACGGGTGCGCGACGACGAAGTCCTTGCCGCCGGTCTCGCCGACCAGGCGCGGGTAGGACTTGTAGTTCTCGATGTTGTTGCCGACCGTCTTCCACAGGTACTGGAAGGTCTTGGTCGAACCGGTGAAGTGGATGCCGGCCAGCTCGGGGTGGTTCAGGGCCACCTCGGACACGGCGATGCCGTCGCCCGTCACCAGGTTGATGACGCCCTTCGGCAGGCCGGCCTCCTCCAGGAGCTCCATCAGGAGGACCGCGGAGTGGGTCTGCGTCGGGGACGGCTTCCAGACGACCACGTTGCCCATCAGGGCGGGGGCGGTCGGCAGGTTGCCGGCGATGGCCGTGAAGTTGAACGGCGTGATCGCGTAGACGAAGCCCTCGAGCGGGCGGTGGTCGCTGCGGTTCCACACGCCGGCGGAGTTCGCGACCGGCTGCTCGGCCAGGATCTGGCGGGCGAAGTGGACGTTGAAGCGCCAGAAGTCGACGAGCTCGCACGGGGTGTCGATCTCGGCCTGCTGCGCGGTCTTCGACTGGCCCAGCATGGTGGAGGCGGCCAGCTTCTCGCGCCACGGGCCGGACAGCAGCTCGGCGGCGCGCAGGATGATCGCGGCGCGGTCGTCGAAGGACATCGAGCGCCAGGCCGGGGCGGCGGCCAGGGCGGCGTCGACGGCCTCCTGGGCGTCGGCCTGGGTGGCGTTGGCGTAGGTGCCGAGCACGGACTTGTGGTCGTGCGGCTGGACCACGTCGAAGCGCTCGCCCCCGCCCATGCGCCTGACGCCGTTGATCGTCATCGGCAGGTCGATCGGGTTCTCGGACAGCTGCTTGAGCTGCGTTTCGAGACGCGCGCGCTCCGGGGTGCCGGGGGCGTACGAGTGGACCGGCTCGTTGACCGGCGCGGGGACCTGGGTCACAGCATCCATGGGACTGGTAACTCCTTGACCTGGTTCTTGGCTAGTTCTTGGTGATCATCGAGCGGAGGAAGAACAGGAGATTGGCCGGCTTCTCGGCGAGGCGCCGCATGAAGTAGCCGTACCAGTCCGTCCCGTACGCGGTGTAGACGCGCATGCGGTGGCCCTCGGCGGCGAGCCGCAGGTGCTCCTCGCTGCGGATGCCGTACAGCATCTGGAACTCGTACTCGTCCAGCTTGCGCCCCGCCGTGCGGGCGAGCTCCTGGGCGATGGCGATGAGGCGCGGGTCGTGCGACCCGATCATCGGGTAGCCCTCGCCCTCCATCAGCGTCTTCAGGATGCGGACGTACGCCTTGTCGATCTCGGCCTTGTCCTGGTACGCGACCTCGGCGGGCTCCTTGTACGCGCCCTTCACGATCCGGACGCGGCTGCCGGCGGCGGCCAGGCGGCGGGCGTCGGCCTCGGTGCGGAAGAGGTACGCCTGGATCACGCAGCCGGTCTGCGGGAAGTCCCGGCGCAGCTCCTCGTGGATGGCGAACATCGAGTCGAGGGTGGTGTGGTCCTCGGCGTCCAGCGTGACGGTGGTGCCGATCGCCGCGGCGGCCTCGACGACCGGGCGGACGTTGGCGAGCGCGAGCTCGTGGCCGCCCTCCAGCGCCTGGCCGAACATCGACAGCTTGACCGACATCTCGGCCTTCTCGCCGAGTCCCAGGCCCGCCAGGTGCTCGATGAGATCGAGGTAGGCGTCACGCGCGGCGTAGGACTGCTCCACGGTGGTGATGTCCTCGCCCACCACGTCGAGCGTGAGCTCCAGGCCCTTCTCCGTGAGGTCCACGACGATCGGGATGACCTGGTCGACCGTCTCGCCGGGGATGAACCGGTTCACCACGGGCTTGGTCACCGGGGCGGCAGAGACGATTCGGCGCATCTTGTCGCTGCGCGAAGCGGCGAGGATCGCGGGACCCAGCACGGGGCACCTCCAACAGGTGGCAGAAGCAGGCATACGGTCCGCGCGAGGGTGAGCGGGGGCCATAAGGAAAACTCAAGTAAAACCACCGTGAAACCTAAGGATCGCTTTGATCCTCGGCCATCGACAGCTGTCACGCATCCGTGTCCCCGATCTCATACATCTGTCTGAAGACGGGGTTTCCAGGTGGGAGAATGTCCGGGTGAAGGGCGATTACCAGGACCTGGTGGATGAGATCTCGGCGCTTCTCGGCGCCCCGGCGACGCTGGAGAACCGGGACTTCCGCCTCATCGCCTTCGGCGCGCACGACAGCGACGACGATCTCGCGATGGACCCCGTACGCACCCGCTCGATCCTGACCCGCCAGTCGACGGCGGCCGTACGGGCCTGGTTCGAGGGCTTCGGCATCGCGCGGGCCACCGGGCCGGTACGCATCCCGGCGGCGCCGGACGCGGGGGTCTTCCGGGGACGGATCTGCCTGCCGGTGCGGTACCGCGGGATCGTGCAGGGCTACGTATGGCTCCTCGACCAGGAGCCAGGCCCCGGGCCGGACGTCCTGGCGGCGGCCATGGAGGTGGCCGAGCGGATCGGGATCCTGCTCGCCGAGGAGGCGAAGGCGGGGGCCGACCTGTCCCGGGAGTTCCGGGCGGTGCTCACGGCCGGCCGGGGTTCGCAGCAGGACACGGCGGTGGCCGCACTCCGGGTGGCGCTCGGTCCGGGGGCGGACGGGCTGCACGCGGTGGTGTGCGTGACACCTTGGGCCGGCGAGGCCCCGGCGTCGGTACCGGGCACGGCTGCGGTCTGCACCGCGCCCTGGCCGGGGCGCCAGGCCCTCGCCGTACTGGTCAGGCTCCGCTCGGCCGAGGTGCTCGTACCGGCCGTGGGGATCGCGACGCGGCTGCTGCCCCACGCCGACACGTCGGCCGCCCGGCCGCACGCAGGCCCCACCGCCGGAATCGCAGAGCCCCGCCGGGAGCTGACCGCGCTGGCCGACGCCTGGGCGGAGGCCACGGCAGCGGCGCAGGCGGCCGCGGCCCAGCCCCGGTTCGGCCCGGTGGCCCAGTGGTCGGCGATCGGCCCGTACCGGATGCTGGCGGCGCTCGCGGCCGCCGACCGGGAGGGCGACCCGGCGACCCGCGTCCTGCTCGGCCCCGCGCACCGTGAACTCGCCCGGACCGCCGAGCTGTTCCTGGACTGCGCGGGCCAGGCGGGCCGCGCGGCGGCGGCCCTGGGCATCCACCGCCAGACCCTCTACTACCGGCTCGGCCGGGTGGAACAGCTGACCGGCCTGGACCTGGACGAGGGCGAGGACCGCCTGCTGCTCCACATGGCCCTCAAGGCGGCCCGCCTGCACGGCTGATCGCAGACCCCCGAGGTCAGCGGCACGGGCGTGCCCACAGCGCGCCGACGCCGGACGCCGATCGCTCAACTGCCCGTGTGCGTATGGGCGGCCCACGGTCCGGGGCTGTTCGGGTAGCGGGCACGCATACGGCCCGGCTGCGTGACGCCCTCGCCGCGCCGCCGGGCCCGGCCGGCACGCTCTCCTGAGCGAGTCCTGGCCGGCCGACAGCCCGATGGCCCAATGGCCCGGCCTGGCTCAGGCCGGGTCGGCGCCCTTGCCCTTCGTGATCATCTCTGCGGTGCGCCGCATGCCCTCCGTCAACTCCTCCGCGGTGACCGCGCCTTCCGGGTTGAACAGCCACTGCGCCATCACTCCGGTCAGCAGGGCCTCGTACAGCCCGCCGAGCGTCCGCTCGTCCCGCTCGTCCAGGTCCTCCTCGGGGATGCCGGTGATCAGCGCGATGAGCCCCCGGCGGCCCTCGCCCTGCGAGGCGGCCAGCATCGCCCGCAGCTCAGGCAGCCGGTCACGGCTGAGCGCGACCTCCATACTGGCCGCCCACATCGGGGCCGACTCCTCCTGACGGCCGATCACGCCGTCCCATACGGAGCGGAAGCGTTCCAGCGAGCCTCCCTCGCCGGTCACCTCCGGCGAGAAGGAGTCGCCCCACTCCTGCGCGAGTTCGACGTAGGCCTGCGTCAGCAGGGCGTCCTTCGAGCCGTAGTGGTAGCCGATCGACGCCAGGTTCGCCCCGGAGGCGTTGACGATGTCGCGCGCGGTCGTCCGCACGAAACCCTTCTCGACCAGGCACTTCTTGGCGCCTTCGAGCAGATCTTCACGGTGTCCCATGCCCTCACCGTATCAAGACAACCGTCATAGACAAGCGTTCCATACGCCCGTACTAGACAAGCGTTTATGACGCTTGTACATTGCTGCTCATGACGAACTCCGCAGCACGTCTCGCCGGCCGCCGGGAATGGACCGCCTTCACCGTTCTCCTGCTGCCCCTGCTCCTGGTCTCCATGGACGTCTCCGTCCTCTACTTCGCCATCCCGGCCATCACCCAGGAGCTCGACCCGAGCGCCACCCAGCAGCTCTGGATCTTCGACAGCTACGCCTTCGCCCTCGCGGGGCTGCTCATCACCATGGGTTCGCTCGGTGACCGGATCGGCCGCCGCAAGCTGCTGCTGATAGGGGCGACCGCCTTCGGGCTCGCCTCCGTCGGCGCCGCCTACGCCACCAGCGCCGAGATGCTGATCGCGGCCCGCGTCCTGCTCGGCATCGGCGGCGCGACCCTGATGCCCTCCACGCTGGCGCTCGTACGCAACCTCTTCCAGGACGACAGGCAGCGCGGCCAGGCCATCGCGATCTGGTCCGGGGCCATGACCGGCGGGATCGCCCTCGGCTCCGTGCTGAGCGGCGTGATGCTGAACCACTTCTGGTGGGGTTCGGTCTTCCTGATCAACGTGCCCGCGATGCTGCTCCTGCTGGTCCTCGTCCCGGTGCTCGTCCCCGAGTTCAAGGACCCGGCCCCCGGCCGCTTCGACCTGCTGAGCGTCCCGCTGTCGACGGCCGCCGTGCTCCCGGTCGTGTACGGCCTCAAGGAGATCGCCGCCGAGGGCCTCGAACCGCTCTACGCGCTCTCCGTGGCCGTGGGCCTGGTCTTCGGGTTCGTCTTCGTCCGCCGCCAGCGCAGCCGTGACGACGCCATGGTCGCCCGGGCCCTCTTCCGGGGCCGCGGATTCGGCGCGGGGATCGCCCTCAACACCATCGCCGCCTTCGCCATGATGGGCTCGGCCTACTTCACCACCCAGTACCTGCAGTCGGTGCTCGGCATGGGCACGCTGGAAGCCGCCCTGTGGAGCCTCGCGCCCTCGCTCGTCATCGGCGCCGCCGCCCCGGTCAGCGCCGCCCTGGCCCAGAAGACCGACCGGGCGTACGTCATCGCCGGCGGCTTCGTCCTCGCCGCCGGCGGGTTCACCCTGATCAGCCTGGTCGGCAGCGACTCGCTGTGGCTGCTGCTGACCGGCGCCGGCGTGCTGGCCTCCGGTCTCGTCACCGTGATGTCCCTGGTCTCCGACATGGCCCTCGCCTCGGCCCCCGCCGAGAAGGCCGGTTCCGCCGCCTCCCTGCTGGAGACCGGGTCGGAGTTCGGCGGGGCGCTGGGCATGGCGGTCCTGGGCAGCCTCGGCACCGCCGTCTACCGCTCCGATCTGCCGGGTGCGGAGCCTGCCGTACAGGAGACCCTGGGCGGCGCCGACGCCACCGCCCACCAGCTCGGCGGTGCGGCCGGCGAGCAGGTGCTGGCCCTGGCCCGCGAGGCCTTCGTCCACGGCATGCAGTACGCGGCCTGGGGCGGTGCGGCCCTGCTGCTCGCGGGCGGCGTCCTCGCGGTGGCCCTGACACGGGGGCTCGGTGCCCCCGCCCCGGCCGCGCAGCCCTCAGCGCAGACCGCCGAGCAGGGCGCGCCCCTCGCCGGCTGAGCCCCGTACGGCCGGACGGAGCAGCGGCGGAACACGGCGAAGGGCCCGGGGAACTCCCCGAGCCCTTCGTCTGCTGCTGCGCGGCTGCCGGCGGCTGCCGCCCGCTACGGGGTCAGTCGAGGCTGACCGTACGCGCCGAGACGGCGCCGATCTCGGCGGCGATCTCCGCGAGGACGTTCACCGGGACCTCGGCGTCGACCGTGAGGACGCCGAGCGCCTCGCCGCCCTCCTCGGCGCGGGCGACCTGCATGCCCGCGATGTTCAGGCCGGCCTCGCCGAGGATGCGGCCGACGGTGCCGACCACACCCGGGCGGTCGGTGTAGCGCAGCACGAGCATCTGCTCGGCGAGCGCCAGGTCCACGTCGTACTCGCCGATGCCGACGATCTTCTGCAGGTGCTTCGGGCCGGCGAGGGTGCCGGAGACCGAGACCTCCTGACCGTCCGACAGGGTGCCGCGCACGGTCACCACGTTGCGGTGGTCCGGGGACTCCGAGCTGGTGGTCAGGCGCACCTCGACACCGCGCTCCTGCGCGAACAGCGGGGCATTGACGTAGGAGACCGTCTCGTCGACGACGTCCTCGAAGACACCCTTGAGGGCGGAGAGTTCCAGCACCTTGACGTCGTGCTGGGTGATCTCGCCGCAGACCTCGACGTCGAGGCGGACCGCGACCTCGCCCGCGAGGGCGGTGAAGATGCGGCCGAGCTTCTCGGCGAGCGGCAGGCCCGGACGTACGTCCTCGGCGATGACGCCGCCCTGGACGTTGACCGCGTCCGGTACGAGCTCGCCCGCGAGCGCCAGGCGGACCGACTTGGCGACCGAGATGCCAGCCTTCTCCTGGGCCTCGTCCGTGGACGCGCCGAGGTGCGGGGTGCAGACGACCTGGTCGAGCTCGAAGAGCGGGGAGTCCGTGCAGGGCTCCTTCGCGTACACGTCGAGGCCGGCGCCGGCGACGCGGCCCTCCTTGATGGCCGAGTACAGCGCGGCCTCGTCCACGATCCCGCCGCGCGCGGCGTTGACGATGCGCACGGACGGCTTCACCTTGCGCAGGGCCTCGTCCCCGATGAGACCGAGGGTCTCGGGGGTCTTGGGCAGGTGCACGGTGATGAAGTCGGCGACCTCGAGGAGCTCGTCCAGCGTCAGCATCTTGACGCCCATCTGGGCGGCGCGCGCGGGCTGTACGTAGGGGTCGTACGCGACGATCTTCATGCCGAAGGCCGACATGCGCTGGGCGACCAGGACGCCGATGCGGCCGAGGCCGACGACACCGAGGGTCTTCTCGCTGAGCTCGACGCCCGTGTACTTGTTCCGCTTCCACTCACCGTTCTTCAGGGCGGTGTTGGCCTGCGGGATGTTGCGGGCCGAGGCGACGAGCAGGCCGCAGGCGAGCTCGGCGGCGGTCACGATGTTGGAGGTCGGGGCGTTCACGACCATCACGCCGGCCTTGGTGGCCGAGGAGACGTCGACGTTGTCGAGGCCGACACCGGCCCGGGCGACGACCTTCAGCTTCTTGGCGGCGGCGATGGCCTCCGCGTCGACCTTGGTCGCGGAGCGCACGAGGATGGCGTCGACGTCCACGATCGCGGGGAGCAGCTCCGCGCGGTCGGCTCCGTTGACGTGCCGGATCTCGAAGTCCGGGCCGAGCGCGTCCACCGTGGCGGGCGACAGCTCTTCGGCGATGAGTACGACAGGTTTCGAGCTCACGTGGGTCCTCACAAGTCCAGTGCGGACGGCCGTCCCGACGGCCGCAGGCGGTGGAGGGGGTAGCCGCGTGGAAGACGCACGACACTGTGGGCCTGACGCGTTGTGTTGAGCAGTGTAGTGGCGGATCCCGGCCGGAATTCCGCCTGTACGGAAGGATCACCCGTCCGGGGTTGGCCGGGGTGGACAAGCCGCGCCGAAGAGGGCCTGCATTCCGCCGAACCGGTGGTGCGCCGCGGGGCCGGGACGGTGCGTCGCCCCGGCCCCCACGGCTGCGAGATCAGCTCTCGTCGCTGTCGACCCAGCTCATCAGCTTGCGCAGCTTCTTGCCGGTGGTCTCGAGCAGGTGTGCCTCGTCGGCCTTCTTGTACTCGTTGTACTTCGGCAGACCGGCCTTGTACTCGGCCATCCAGGTGTTGGCGAACTCGCCGCTCTGGATCTCGGCGAGGATCTGCTTCATCTCGGCCTTGGTGGCGTCCGTGATGATGCGGGGGCCGGTGATGTAGTCGCCCCACTCGGCGGTCTCGGAGACCGACCAGCGCATCTTCTCCAGGCCGCCCTCGTACATGAGGTCCACGATGAGCTTCAGCTCGTGCAGGCACTCGAAGTACGCGATCTCCGGCTGGTAGCCGGCCTCGGTCAGGGTCTCGAAACCGGCCTTGACCAGGGCGGAGGCGCCACCGCAGAGGACGGCCTGCTCACCGAACAGGTCGGTCTCGGTCTCCTCGGTGAAGGTGGTCTTGATGACGCCGGCGCGGGTGCCGCCGATGCCGGCCGCGTACGAGAGCGCGAGGGCGAAGGCGCTGCCCGAGTGGTCCTGCTCGACGGCGGCGATGCAGGGCACGCCGCGGCCTTCCTCGTACTGGCGGCGGACCAGGTGGCCCGGGCCCTTCGGGGCGACCAGGGCGACGTCCACGTTGGCCGGGGGCTTGATGAAGCCGTAGCGGACGTTGAAACCGTGGCCGAAGAAGAGCGCGTCGCCCTCCTCGAGGTGCTCCTTGATGGACTCCTCGTAGATCTCGGCCTGCAGCGGGTCCGGCGTCAGGATCATGATGACGTTCGCCCAGGCGGCGGCCTCGGCCACGGGGACGACCTTCAGACCCTGCTCCTCGGCCTTGGCCTTGGACTTCGAGCCCTCCTTCAGGCCGACGACGACGTCGACGCCGGAGTCACGCAGCGACAGCGCGTGGGCGTGGCCCTGGCTGCCGTAGCCGATGACAGCGACCTTGCGGCCCTGGATGATGGACAGGTCGGCGTCGTTCTCGTAGAACAGCTCGGCCACTGGGATATCTCCTTGGTGCGCTGGTGTTGCTCCCACCGTACGGCGGGGAACGGGGAGGAAGTTTCCTGGTCTCGCGATGCGAGAGGCAACGCGACGTCAGGGTGTTGCTCAGGCGCTGCGGTCGAGCGCGCGCAGGCTGCGGTCCGTGATGGACCGGCCGCCGCGCCCTATGGCGATCGTGCCGGACTGCACGAGCTCCTTGATGCCGAACGGCTCCAGCATCTTGAGCATCGCGCCGAGCTTGTCGGCACCGCCGGTGGCCTCGATGGTGACGGCCTCGGGGGAGACGTCGACCGTCTTGGCGCGGAACAGCTGGACGATCTCGATGATCTGGGACCGGGTCTCGTTGTCGGCCCGGACCTTCACCAGAACGAGTTCGCGTTCGATGGCGTTGTGCGGCTCCAGCTCGACGATCTTGAGCACGTTGACCAGCTTGTTCAGCTGCTTGGTCACCTGCTCCAGCGGGAGGTCCTCGACGTTCACGACGATGGTGATGCGCGAGATGTCGGGGTGCTCGGTGACGCCGACCGCGAGGGAGTCGATGTTGAACCCGCGGCGGGAGAACAGCGCGGCGATCCGGGCGAGGATGCCGGGCGTGTTCTCGACCAGGACGGAGAGCGTGTGCTTGGACATGTGAGTCGTTCTCTCTCTCAGGCTCTCTCGGCTCAGTCGTCTTCGTTGTCGCCGAAGTCGGGACGGACGCCCCGGGCTGCCATGACCTCGTCGTTGGAGGTGCCGGCGGCGACCATCGGCCACACCATGGCGTCCTCGTGGACGATGAAGTCGACCACGACGGTACGGTCGTTGATCGCGTTGGCCTCGGCGATGACCCTGTCCAGGTCGGCCGGGTCCTCGCAGCGCAGCGCCACACAGCCCATGGCCTCGGACAGCTTGACGAAGTCCGGGACGCGGGTGCCCTTGCGGGGGGCCGTGGACTCGCCGAGCTGGGAGCCGACCGCGGCGTGGCCGGTCTCGTCGGCGTGCAGGACGGTGCTGGAGTACCGCTGGTTGTAGAACAGGGTCTGCCACTGGCGGACCATGCCCAGCGCACCGTTGTTGATGATCGCGACCTTGATCGGGATGTTGTTCAGCGCGCAGGTGACCAGTTCCTGATTGGTCATCTGGAAGCAGCCGTCGCCGTCGATCGCCCAGACCGTGCGGTCCGGCATGCCGACCTTGGCGCCCATCGCGGCCGGGACCGCGTAGCCCATGGTTCCGGCGCCGCCGGAGTTCAGCCAGGTGCGGGGCTCCTCGTAGTTGACGAAGTGCGAGGCCCACATCTGGTGCTGGCCGACGCCGGCCGCGTAGATGGTGTGCTCGGGCGCGAGTTCGCCGATGCGCTGGATGACCTGCTGCGGCGAGAGCATGCCGTCCGCGGGGGTCTCGTAGCCCAGCGGGTAGGTCTCGCGCCAGCGGCTGAGGTCCTTCCACCAGGCGGAGTAGTCCCCGGCGTTGCCCTCGGTGTGCTCGGCCTGGACCGCCTGGATCAGGTCGGCGATGACCTCGCGGGCGTCACCGACGATCGGGACGTCGACCTCGCGGTTCTTGCCGATCTCGGCCGGGTCGATGTCCGCGTGGATGACCTTGGCGAACGGGGCGAAGCTGTCCAGTTTGCCGGTGACGCGGTCGTCGAAGCGGGTGCCGAGCGCGATCAGCAGGTCCGACTTCTGCAGGGCGGTGACGGCGGTGACCGCACCGTGCATGCCCGGCATGCCCACGTGCAGCGGGTGGCTGTCGGGGAAGGAGCCCAGCGCCATCAGCGTGGTGGTGACCGGGACGCCGGTCAGCTCGGCGAGGACCTTCAGTTCGGCGGTCGCGCCGGACTTCATGACGCCGCCGCCGACGTACAGGACCGGGCGCTTGGCCTGGCAGATGAGCTTGGCGGCCTCACGGATCTGCTTGGCGTGCGGCTTGGTGACCGGCCGGTAGCCCGGGAGGTCCTGCGAGGGCGGCCACGTGAAGGTGGTCTTCGCCTGCAGGGCGTCCTTGGCGATGTCGACCAGGACCGGGCCGGGACGGCCGGTGGAGGCGATGTGGAAGGCCTCGGCGATCGTCCTCGGGATGTCCTCGGCCTTGGTGACCAGGAAGTTGTGCTTGGTGATCGGCATCGTGATGCCGACGATGTCCGCCTCCTGGAAGGCGTCGGTGCCGATCGCCTTGGAGGACACCTGGCCGGTGATCGCGACGAGCGGCACGGAGTCCATGTGCGCGTCGGCGATCGGGGTGACCAGGTTGGTGGCGCCCGGGCCGGAGGTGGCCATGCAGACACCCACCTTGCCGGTGGCCTGCGCATAGCCGGTCGCAGCGTGGCCGGCGCCCTGCTCGTGGCGGACCAGGATGTGGCGCACCTTGGTGCTGTCCATCATCGGGTCGTACGCCGGCAGGATGGCCCCGCCCGGGATGCCGAAGACGGTGTCGCACCCCACCTCTTCGAGAGAGCGGATGAGGGACTGCGCACCCGTGACGTGCTCAACTGCGGCGGGCTGGTGTCCGCCGGAACGGGGCCGCGGCTGCGGATGGTGGGCCCCGGTGGCCTGCTCGGTCATCGGCATTCTCTTCTCGAGGCTGAGGGTTTTACGAGGATTCGAAGGTGTGCCAGTGCAACAAAAAACCCCTCGTGCCAGGAGGCAAGCGAGGGGAGCGCGTCGGGTGTGCGAAGCGGGGACATGCTGGTCCCAGCTTCAGCCGACGCGCTTTCCAAGTACGAGAATTCGGGTGCGCATGGCACTGACCCTCCCTCCGGCGGGAGGGGGATGTCAAGCGGGTGGGACGGGCGTCTCATTATGTGAGCCTCTGCGGATGGCCATCGAGCCCCCGGACGAACCACCGGCCAAGGCAGGCTGGGCCGATCCGCCCGGTACTGGGAACGTACCGCGCACCAGCGCGCGGCGCAGCCTGTACTCGTCGAGCGGGCCGGAAAAAGCCGCTCCCTGGCCGTGCGTGCAGCCCATTGCGCGCAGCGCCATGACCTGCTCGGGGAGGTCGACCCCGTCGGCCACCGACTGCATGCCCAAATCATTTGCAATGCGCAACAAACCAGCGGTGATCTTGTGGAGTCGGGCGGACTCGACCACGCCCTCGACCAGGCCTCTGTCCAGCTTCAGGATGTCCACGGGGAGCCGGCGCAGGGCGCTGATGGCCGCGTAGCCGCTGCCGAAGCCGTCCAGGGCGATCAGGACCCCCAGGCGGCGCAGGGCCGCCAGGCGCCGCTCCAGCTCGTCGAAGGGGACTCTGGGGTCGCTGTCGGCCAGTTCGATCACCAGGGCGCCGGACGGCAGCCCGTGGCGGTTCAGCAAGGCATCCACGGAGCCGAGCGGCACGGCTCCCCCGGCTGCCGCCGGCCCCAGGTCCAGCAGCCGCTGCGCGCTCATCCGGACGGCCACCGGTACGTCGTGCCCGATCCGGTGCCGCTCGGCGGCCTGCCCCACGGCCTCGTCCAGCAGCCAGCGCCCCAGCTCGGCGGCCCGGGTGGGCGTGCCCCCGGGGAGCCCGCCGCGACCGTCCGGCCCTGCCGCCGCTCCCTCGCTGTACTCGGCCACCCGGAGGAATTCCGCCGGGGTGAACAGGATCCCCTGGGCGGAGCGCCAGCGGGCCTGCGCCGCCACGGCCGTGACCTCGCCGGTCGCCAGCGAGACCACGGGCTGGTGCAGCAGGGCGAACTCCCCGTCGTGCAGCGCGGTGCGCAGCCGCCCGGCGAGTTCCGCCTTCCGTACGACCTCGGCCTGCATCTGGGGCGCGTACAGCTCGACCCGGTCCTTGCCGCCCGCCTTGGCGCGGTACATCGCGAGATCCGCGTTGCGCATCAGGTCCGAAGGGGTGATGCCGGGGTCGGCGAAGGCCACGCCGATGCTGGCAGCGACCCGGACCTCGCTGCCGGCGATCCGGTACGGCTGGGACAGGGTGGTGCGCAGCCGGTCCGCGATCTCGTGCACCTGGTATTCGCGGGCACTGCGGTCGCGGCTGCCGTCGCCCAGGATCAGCGCCGCGAACTCGTCGCCGCCGAGGCGGGCCGCGGTGTCACCGGCACGCACCGAGTCCTGGAGCCGGTGCGCGGCCTGGATGAGCAGCTCGTCGCCGGCCTGGTGGCCGATGGTGTCGTTGACCGCCTTGAATCCGTCGAGGTCGATGAAGAGCACGGCGGTGCTGTGGTCCCCCGCGCGCCGGCCGGTCAGGGCCTGGCGGACCCGGCGGGTGAACAGCGCCCGGTTGGGCAGGTCGGTCAGCGGATCGTGCTCGGCGCTGTGCTGGAGCTGCGCCTGGAGGCGGACCCGCTCGGTGACGTCCCGGCTGTTGAGGATGAGGCCGCCCTGGTGGCGGTTGACGGTGGACTCCACGTTGAGCCATTCGCCGCTGCCCGACTTGAAGCGGCATTCAATGCGGGTGGTCGGCTCCTCGGCGGGCTGTGCGGCGAGGAAGCGGCGTACCTCGTGGACCACCCGGCCCAGGTCGTACGGGTGGATCAGGGTGGCGAGCTCGGTGCCGATGAGCTCCTCGGCCTCGCGCCCGTAGACCCCGGCCGCTGCGGGGCTGACATACCGCAGGGTCCCGGTGGGTGCGGCGATCATGATGACGTCGCTGGAGCCCTGGACGAGGGAGCGGAAGTGGTTCTCCTTCTGGGCCAGTTCCTGCGTCAGCGCGATGTTGTCGATGAGCATGATGCCCTGCCGGATGACGAGGGCGAGCACGACCGTGCAGCCGGTGAAGACGACCACCCGGTCGACCTTCCTGCCGTCGACGACGTTGTACAGGATGCCCAGGGTGCAGACGGCCGCCGCGAGATACGGCGTGAGGGCGGGCAGCGAGCCGGTGATGGGGCGGCTGACGGGACGGCTGACGGGACGGTCGGCGCGCGGAAGCCCCGGCGTCCCCGGGTCCGGGTGGATGCGCCGGGCGCCCCAGGGTGCGTACGCGAGCAGCAGCGAGCCGGCGAACCAGCCGGCGTCGAGCAGCTGCCCGGACTGGTATTCGGCGCTCAGCAGCGGCGAGGTGAACAGGGCGTCGCTGAGCACGGTCAGGGCCAGGGCCGCGATGGCGGTGTTGACGGCCGAGCGGTTGGCCTCGGAGCGCCGGAAGTGCAGGACCAGCACCATGGAGACGAGCGCGATGTCCAGCAGCGGGTAGGCGAGGGAGAGTGCGGCGCGCGGGACGCTGCCTGGGGCCCCGGACTGGGCGGTGCGCGCCGCGTGCGCGAGGGCCAGGCTCCAGGACAGGGTGAGCAGGGAGCCGCCGATGAGCCAGGAGTCGAGCCCGAGGCAGACCCAGCCGGCGCGGGTGACCGGGCGTTTGGCGAGGACGAGCAGGCCCACGATGGCGGGCGGCGCGAAGCAGAGGAACGCGAAGTCGGCGACCGAGGGCTTCGGCACGGCCTCGCCGAGGATCACCTCGTACCAGCCCCAGACGGCGTTGCCGCAGGCTCCCATGAGGGAGGAGAACGCGAAGAGCAGCCAGGCCGGGCGCTCGCGGCTGTCGATGGCCCGTGCGTAGGTGTAGCAGGAGACGGCGGCGAGCAAGGCGGCGGCGCTGAGCCCGAAGTCGCCCATGATCTCGGCGAGTTCCTCGGAGCCCCAGCCGAGGGCGGCGCCGACGGCGTAACCGCCGCTGATCAGGGCGAGGAGCAGCTGCATCGCCAGGCTCCTGCCACCGCCGCCCGGGACGGGCTGCCTGGTCAGCAGCGCCGCCCCCGGGGCACTCACCGGCCCCCCTCGCCGGCTGGTTCCGGTGCAGCCCAGTCTCGGCAGCGTCGCCTCCGGCGGCTGTGCCGCATCGGATCCTTCGTCCATTGGCCGTGCATCGCCCGTCGCCCCCCAAAGTGTCCGATCACTCACCAGCGCCAGACGAACGCGCTGCAGCCCCTTGGTCCGGACGATACACCACTTTCGTCACTCAGGGACATAGATGGTCTACTCTCCGTTACCACACGGGGAGTTGTGGCCACTGTGCGCGTCCGGACGGATGCGGAGCGTGCGCACAGCGCGTCACTCGGTGATCAGGACCGTGTTCTCGACGGGCTCCCCGGCGGCGAACCGGTGCAGCTGGCGGGCCACCAGACGCTTCGCCCGCGGCTCGAACGCGGTGCTGCTGCCGCCGACGTGAGGCGTGATCAGGACATTCGGAGCATGCCAGAGCGGATGGCCGGCGGGCAGCGGTTCCGGGTCGGTGACGTCGAGTGCCGCGCGCAGCCGGCCCGACTCCAGTTCCGCCAGCATCGCGGCGGTTTCGACGACGGGGCCGCGCGCCACGTTCACCAGCAGGGCGCCGTCCTTCATGCCGGCGAGGAAGGCGGCGTCGGCCAGGCCCCGCGTCGCATCGGTCAGCGGAGTGGAGAGGATCACCACGTCGGCCTGCGGGAGGAGCCGGGGCAGGTCGGCGTGCGCGTGCACCGGCCCGCGCGTGGTGGTGCGCGCCGAGCGTGCGACCCGTGTGACCCGCGCGCACTCGAAGGGCGCGAGCCGGTCCTCGATGGCCGCGCCGATCGATCCGTACCCGACGATCAGTACGGACTTGTCGGCGAGGGCGTCGTAGAAGCCGCCGCGCCACTCCTCGCGGTCCTGGCCGCGCACCATGCCGGGGATGCCGCGCAGCGAGGCGAGAGTGAGGGTGAGCGCCAGCTCTGCGGTGCTCGCCTCGTGGACGCCGCGCGCGTTGCACAGCCGTACGCCGGGGTGCAGGAGGTCGAGGCCGTCCAGGACGTGGTCGATGCCCGCGGTCAGCGTCTGTACGACCTCCAGGTCCGGCATGCCGGCCAGCGGGCGCAGGGTGACCTCGGCGGACTTCATGTACGGGGTGACGTAGAAGACGCAGGCGGCCGGATCGGCCGGGAAGGTGTCCTCGCCGTCCCAGTGGCGGTAGCGGAAGGTATCGGGGAGGCCCTCGATCTCTTCGGCGGGGAACGGGAGCCAGACGTCCGCTGTCTTTGCAGTCATGATCACGAGGCTATGCCAAGGCCAAAGGATCCTGATCAAGCCGTTAGTTTGTTTGCCGGACCGGGAGGGGGACCCACGGGTGGAGCGCAGGTCGATCGGGGCGGGGGCGCTGACGGTGGGCGCCGTCGGGCTCGGGTGCATGCCGATGAGCTGGGCGTACGCGCCCTCGCGGCGCCGCGGCGAGGAGTCGCTGGCCACGGTGCACACGGCGCTGGACCTGGGGGCGAACCTGCTGGACACCGCCGACCTGTACGGGCCGTTCACCAATGAGCTGCTGCTGGGGCGGGTGCTGCGGGAGCGGCGGGCGGAGGCGTTCGTGTCCGCCAAGGTGGGACTGCGGGCGGGCGAGCAGCACGTGGTGGCTGACGGTCGGCCCGGTTACATGCGGCGGGCCTGCGACGCCTCGCTGCGGCGGCTGCGGACGGACGTCATAGACCTCTACCAGCTGCACCGGGTCGATCCGGACGTCCCGGTGGAGGAGACCTGGGGGGCAATGGCGGAGCTGGTGGGTGCCGGGAAGGTGCGGTCGCTCGGGTTCTGCGCGCTGGGCGCGGGTGCCGGGCCGGGTGCGGGGCGGCGCGGGGACCGGGCGTACCGGGTGACCTTGGGGCACCTGGAACGGGTCCAGCAGGTGTTCCCGGTGAGCGCGGTGCAGGCGGAACTGTCGGTGTGGTCCCCGGAGGCGGCGCGGCAGCTGCTGCCGTGGTGTGCGGCGCGCGGGGTGGGGTTCCTGGCGGCGATGCCGCTGGGCAGCGGGTTCCTGACGGGGACGCTCAGGCCGGGCGAGGGCTTCGAGTGGGAGGACGTACGGGCGCGGCATCCGCGGTTCACGGCGGAGTCGATGGCGGCGAACCAGGTGCTGGTGGCGGGGCTGCGGCGGGTGGCCCGGCGGCACGGGCCGCAGGTGACGGCGGCGCAGGTGGCGCTGGCGTGGGTGCTGGCGCAGGGGCCGCATGTGGTGCCGGTGCCGGGGGCCGACCGGGTGCACTGGGCGGCGGAGAACGCGGGGGCGGCGGAGGTCAGGCTGACGGCCGGGGACCTGGCCGAGATCGCGGCCCTGCCGGCGGCGGTGGGAGCCTGGGACTGAGCGGGGCCCGGGGCCGTGGCCGGGGCCGTGGCCGGGCCTGCGCCGACACAACCACTCGATCGGGTGTACGAGTGGTGGAACTTCGGGAACTGCCGCAGCTGTTGAGACAGATGAAAGGCACGATCGCGGGACCGAAGGGGAGCAGGACGATGCGATACGGACAGGCGCACAAGCTGTACGAGGGCCCGCGCACCCGGACCCGTGGAGTGCTGGCGGCATTCGCCCTGGCCGGATGCGGGGCTCTGCTGGCGGCGGGCTGCGCACCGGCGGGCGCCCCCGGCAGCAAGGCGGGCAGCTCACCACCCCGCGCGGCACCCACACCATCGGCGGCCGGCCCCGCAGGCTCCCCGTCCGGCTCGTCGGAGGCCGCCCCGCCGCCGGCCAAGGGCTCCGTGACGGTGGCGGGCGAGATCGCCAAGAACCTGGAGTCTCCGTGGGGCGTGGCCCCGCTGCCCGGCGGGGACCTGCTGGTCGCCTCGCGGGACAAGGGGACGATCAGCAGGGTCGCGGCAGCCACGGGCAAGGTGACGCCGATCGGCAAGGTGCCCGGGGTGGCCCCGGGCGGGGAGGGCGGGCTGCTGGGGCTCGCGCTGTCGCCCTCGTACGCCTCGGACCGCATGGTGTACGCGTACTTCACGACGGAGTCCGACAACCGCGTCGCCCGGATGCGCTACGACGAGCAGAGGGACCCCGGTCAGCAACTGGGCGCGCCGGACACGGTGTTCCGGGGCATCCCCAAGGGCCTGGTCCACAACGGCGGCCGGATCGCCTTCGGCCCGGACAAGATGCTCTACGCGGGGACGGGCGAGACCGGCGACACCGGGCTCGCGCAGGACAAGAAGTCTCTGGGCGGCAAGATCCTGCGGATGACCCCGGACGGGCAGCCGGTACACGGGAATCCGGAGGCCGACTCCGTCGTCTATTCCTACGGGCACCGCAATGTGCAGGGCCTGGCCTGGGACAAGGACAAACGGCTGTGGGCGGCCGAGTTCGGCCAGAACACCTGGGACGAGCTGAATCTGATCGAGCCCGGCGCGAACTACGGCTGGCCGGAGGCCGAGGGGAAGGCGGGCAAGCCCGGCCTGCGTGATCCGGTGGCCGTGTGGAAGACGGACGAGGCCTCGCCGAGCGGGATCGCCTGGGCGCAGGGCTCGGTGTGGATGGCCGGGCTGAAGGGCGAGCGGCTGTGGCGGATCCCGCTGGCCGGGGCCGCTCCGGTGGCCGAGCCGGAGGCTTTCCTGACGGGGAAGTACGGCCGGCTGCGCACGGTGATAGCCCTCGGCGGGGACAGATTGCTGCTGGTCACGAGCGAGACGGACGGGCGCGGATCGCCGGAGGCGGACGACGACAGGATCCTGACACTGACGGTGCGGTAACCGACGGGTCCCCGGTGGGGGGGCGAAAGGCACGGTGGGCGCGGTGTTCAACATGATCGAGGAGCTGTTCAACCCGGGGCGCAAGCACACGGACGAGGAGAAGAAGCGGCTGGAGCTGTCCCGGACCGACGTGAACGATCCGGGGCGCGGTCCGATAGACCTCGACTCCGGCAAGGTGCTCATACGCCCGGCCGAGCAGCCCCCGCAGGAGTGAGGGGCGCGAACAGCCGCAGCCGGTGGGCGAGGGCCGCTGCTTCGCCGCGGCCGGCGACGCCCAGCTTGGCCAGGATGTTCGAGACGTGCACGCTGGCCGTCTTCGGGGAGATGAAGAGCTCCTCGGCGATCTGGCGGTTGCTGTTGCCCGCCGCGACCAGGCGCAGTACGTCGCGCTCGCGGCTGGTCAGGCCCAGGGCCTCGACGGGGTCGGTGTCCGGTGCGGGCAGGGCCGGGGGTGTGTCGGCCTCGGTGAGCGGGAGCCGGGCGCGCTGGGCGAGCAGGGCCAGGTCCTCGCGGAGCCGGCGGGAGCCGAGCCGGTCCGCGGTGGCGTAGGCCTCGCGGAGCAGGACGGCGGCGGTCTCGCGGCAGCCGCCGGAGGCCAGCAGGGCCTCGGCGAGCCGGTGGCGGGCGCGGGCCAGCAGGTACGGGCGCTCCAGCGGGCGGACGGCCTGCTCGACGGCGGCCCAGTCGGCGGCGGTGTCCCGGTCCTCGGCGCGCAGCAGCTCCGCGCGGAAGAACTCGGCGTGGGCGGTCCACACGGGCACCGGGGTGGCCAGGGCGCGGGCGGCGCCGCGGAGCACGTCCAGGGCGGCTTCGCGGCCGGCGTCGGCAACGGGGAGTCCTCGGGCGTCCGCCTCGGCGGAGGCGGCGGCGAGCAGCAGCGGCCAGGCGTAGCGGTGGTGGCCGAGCGGGAAGCCGTGGGCAACCGCATCTGCGATCTCCGCGCGGACGTCGGCTATCCGGCCCTCCCCCGCGGCCACGCCGACCGCGAGGCGGTAGAGCGGTATGCGGTGCTGGGGCTGGCTGTCGTGGGTGCCGAAGTGGGCGTGGGCGGCGGCGAGCCGGCCGGTCGCCTCGGTCATTTCGCCGCGCGCCAGGGCCAGGTAGGACAGCCGTGCGGAGGCGGAACCGCGCGGAGCCGCGCTCTGGCCGACGCTCAGGGCGCGCCGGGCGGCTTCGGCTGCCTCGTCCCAGCGGCCGAGGTTGTACAGGCTCTCCGCCATGTTCCCGCTGAGCCAGGCCTCGGTGTCCAGCAGCCGGGACTTCTTGACGAGTTCGACCCCCTGTTCGGCCAGTTCCACGGCTTCGCGGGACCGGCCCGTACTTTCCAGCTGAGAGGTGAGGTTGATATGTGCACGTCCCGCCAGCATGACGAACCCCAGCTCCACGGATCGCTCCCGGACCGCGTGCATCTCGGCGAGGCCGCGCTCGGCGTCGCCGGAGTCGGTGAGCAGGGAGCCCACCGTGATCCGGGCGTTGAGCTCGATCTCCTCGGCCCCGACCATGCGGGCGTAGTCGACGGCGCGTTCCGCGGCGTCGAGGTTGCCGGGGCCGGGGTTGTGGAGCATGCCCCAGCCCGCGGCCCGGACCAGGACCTCGGCGTGCACCTGGGACGGGGGCAGCCCCTTGACGAGCTCCTGGGCCTTGGCGAGCTCCTCCCAGCCGTCGCCGCGGGCCAGGCTGGAGACGAGCCGGGAGCGCTCGGTCCAGAACCAGGCGGCCCGCAGCGGGTCCTGGTCCTCCTCCAGCAGGCGCAGCGCCGTCTTGGTGATCTTCAGGGCGCGTTCCCGTTCGCCGCCGAAGCGGGCGGCGACGGTCGCCTCGGCCAGCAGGTCGAGCCGCTGCAGCGGGGTGGTGGCCGGGTCGCAGCCGCACGGAGGGTACACATCGGTGTAGTCCACCGGGCGCAGCGCCTCGCGGACCTCCTCCGGCGCGCTCTCCCACAGGTCCAACGCCCGCTCCAGCAGCCGCAGCTGTTCGGAGTAGGCGTGCCGGCGGCGGGCGGCGACCGAGGCGGCGAGGACGGCGGGCAGCGCCTTGGCGGCGTCGTTGGCGTGGTACCAGTAGCTGGCCAGCCGGATGACCCCCTCCTCGGCTCGGATCAGCGAGCCGTCGGCCTCCATGGCCTCGGCGTAGCGGCGGTTGACGCGGGCGCGTTCGCCGGGCAGCAGGTCGTCGCTGACGGCCTCGCGGACCAGCGAGTGGCGGAAGCGGTAGCCGTCGCCGTCGGTGGTGGCGAGGAGGATGTTGGCGCCGACGGCGGCCCGCAGGGCCTCGATCAGCTCGTCCTCCGTCAGCCCGGCGACGGCGCGCAGGAGCGGATACTCGACGGTGGAGCCGCCCTCGGCGACGATGCGCACCACGCGCTGGGCGGCGTCCGGCAGCACCTCGACGCGCACGAGCAGCAGGTCGCGCAGGGACTCGGTGAGTCCGGCGCGGCAGCCGCTCTCCCGGCAGGCGACGAGTTCCTCGACGAAGAAGGCGTTGCCGTCGGAGCGGTCGAAGACGGAGTCCACGAAGGCCTCGTCGGGCTGCGCGGCGAGGATGCCGACGAGCTGGCGCCGCACCTCAGCCCGGTTGAAGCGGGGCAGTTCGATGCGCTGGACGGTGCGGAGCCGGTCCAGTTCGGCGAGCAGCGGGCGCAGCGGGTGGCGGCGGTGGACGTCGTCGGCCCGGTAGGTGGCGACGACGACGAGCCGACCGCTGGCGAGGGTGCGGAAGAGGTAGGAGAGCAGGTGCCGGGTGGAGGTGTCCGCCCAGTGCAGGTCCTCCAGGACGAGGACGACGGTGCGGTCGGCAGCGAGCCGCTCCAGCATCCGGGCCGTCAGTTCGAAGAGCCGGGCGGTGCTCTCCTCGTCGTGCGGGCCGCGGGGGGTGTCGCCGAGTTCGGGAAGGATCCGGGCGAGTTCGTCCTCCTGGCCGGCGGCCGCGGCCGCCAACTCCCCCGGGAGCTGCCGGTGCAGGGTGCGCAGGGCCGTCGAGAACGGGGCGAAGGGAAGTCCCTCCGCCCCGATCTCCACACAGCCTCCGACGGCCACGACCGCACCGCGGCGGGCCGCTTCGCAGAGGAACTCCTCGGTGAGGCGGGTCTTTCCGACCCCGGCCTCGCCCCCGATGAGCATCGCCTGCGGCTCCTGGCCCGCGGCGCGGGCCAATGCGTCGGTGAGTACCGCCAGTTCGTCGGCTCGGCCGACGAACACCGGGCTGACAGATCTGGTCTCCACGTCGCCGAGCATCGCACAGGATCCCGGGCCGACGGCACTCGTTATCGGTGCGCTTCTCATCACGTGCCGGTCCACGCGTTTCGTGGCGCGGGCTACGCGGCGCGGGTGAAGCGGCTGCGCTGCCCGCTCACCGGCCCTTCGGGTTCCTGGCTGCGAGAGGAGGCGCGGCGCGCCTTCTTGGCCTCCTGGACCCGGCGGTACGCATCTGCCTCGCGGATGAGGTCGGCGCGGCGGGCGGTGGCGATCTCGTACTCGAACATCTCGTACTCCCTGGTCTGCGTTTCTCGGCACCTCGTTCGGTGTGATCCAAGATTCGCGTCCCAGGGGGTGCCGGCACATCGGGCGCATGCCGCATCTGTACGGGGCAGGGGTCCTTAGGCCGCGGCCGAAGGACCCCGGGTCGGATCGGGAGTGCCTAGGAGGGGGTCCTAGGCAGGCGAAACGGGGGTCCTAGGCGGCCTTCGGGAGGGGAGCCAGGATGTCGAAGTACATGAGGCCGAAGAGCAGGACGCCCAGGGCGCCGAGCGCGACGGCGGCCCAGGAGACGGCGCGGACCCAGGTCGGGAGAGTGCGGCCGGGGGCGCCGAAGGCGGGGCGGGCCAGCACGAAGACGGCGAGGAGGAGGGCGAGGGTGGACAGGACGCCGTTGACGAGGGCGGTCATGTGCCAGGCGTCGCCGTACAGGGCCTCGATCTTCGCCTCGGTGGTGGCGGCGTTGACCGACTCGATCTGGCCCACGAGGGTCTGGCGCTCGGCTATGACGCGCGAGACCCAGCTGCCGCTGAGGGCGACGAGCCCGAGCCCGGCCGCGACGACGGCGGAGGCCGCGGCGCCGACGCCCTCGGACACCTTCTCGGTGTCGTCGAGGTCGTCGTGGAGCGCGTCCTCGAGCTCCTCGTCGGAGAGGGCGGGCTCGGTGGCCTCGGCGGTCTCCGCGGCGGGGGCGTCCTTGAGGTCGGCCTTGGCCTCGGCGGCCTCGGCGGCCTGGGGCTCGGCGGTGTCCGCCTCGGGAGCGGTCGGGTCGGCAGTCTTCGTGGTGTCCATGCGGGGCACCGTAGGCGGCTTGTCTGAGAGGTTTCTGAGAATGCGCCGACGCGGTCGGGCCGGGCCGGCCGCGGGCCCCGGACCGGGGCCGCGGCGGGTGGTGTCAGGCGGTGGGAACAGGCGGCCACTCGTGGGCGAGGACGGCCCAGATCTCGGTGTTCTGGCGGACGCCGCGGTACGGGTAGGCCTCGCGCAGGACGCCCTCGCGGGTCATCCCGAGGCGCTCCGCGACGGCGAGGCTCTTCTTGTTGGCGGAGGAGGCGTGCCACTCGGCGCGGTGCATGCCGCGCTCGTGGAAGGCCCAGTCGATCAGGACGCGGCAGGCCTTGGACACCAGGCCCCGGCCGGCCGCCGTCGGCTCCAGCCAGCAGCCGACCTCGCAGTTGCCCGACTCGGCATCGAAGGTCCGGAAGAGGACCCCGCCGACGAGGGTGCCGCCGACCCGGATGCCGTAGATCCGCCCGCCGTCGGCGGCCGTCTTCTGTGCGTACGTGGAGAGGAAGCCGCGCGCCGAGTCGAGGTCGGTGACGTAGTCGGCCAGGACGATGTGCTCGCCGATGAACTCCCGGCCGCGGTCCATGTGTGCCAGGAACTCCTCGGCGTGCCAGACCCCCAGCGGAAACAGCTGGGCGTCGTCGGCGAGGTCTATCGAGAACATGCGGCTTCTTCCTTGGGTCTCATACGGCGGGTTGCCGGATCACCGGGATGCGGTGGCGGGCTCGGCGCCGTCCTCGCTCGTGGCGGAGCCGGCACCGGGTCGCTGCGCCGGAAGTGTCGCACGCGAACGGCGCTCGGGGGGCTCGATGCTGATCTTGGGCAGCCTGCGGTCCAGCCAGGCGGGCAGCCACCAGTTGGCGCCGCCGAGCATGTGCATCAGCGCCGGGACGAGGAGGGTGCGCAGCACGAAGGCGTCGAGGGCGACTGCCGCGGCGAGAGCGATGCCGAACATCGCGATGATCCGGTCGCCGCTGAGCACGAAGGCCAGGAAGACGGAGATCATGATGACCGCCGCGGAGTTGATCACCCGGCTGGTCTCTGCGAGGCCGACGCGGACGGCCCGCCGGTTGTCGCCCGTCTCCAGCCACTCCTCGTACATCCGGCTGACCAGGAACACCTGGTAGTCCATGGACAGTCCGAAGAGGACCGACACCATGATCACCGGCAGGAAGGGCTCGATCGGACCGGCGCTGCCCAGGCCCAGCAGCTCACTGCCCCAGCCCCACTGGAAGATGGCGACGACGACGCCGAAGGAGGAGGCGACCGCCGCGACGTTCATGGCGGCCGCCTTGAGCGGAATGCCGAGGGACCGGAAGGCCAGCAGCAGCAGGACGCAGCCGAGGGTGATCACCACCCCGACGAACAGCGGCAGTTTCCCGACGATGACGTCGGCGAAGTCGTCGTAGCCCGCGGTCACACCGCCGACGTGGACGTCCATGGTGTTGCCGTGCCCGGCGCCCGGAATGACCTCCTCGCGCAGCGTCGTGACCAGCTCGCTCGTGGCCCGGGACTGCGGGGCGGAGTCCGGTACGACGGTCAGGACGGCGGTGTCCCCGCTCCGGTTGAAGACGGCCGGGCCGGCGGCGGCGACGCCTTCGGTCGCACGGAGCGCCTCGGCCAGGTGATCGACGGCTATCCGGTCCCCGGCGCCGTCGAGGCGGGAGACGACGGTGAGCGGACCGTTCATGCCGGGTCCGAAACCGTCGGCGAGCAGGTCGTAGGCCTGCCGGGTGGTGGAGCCGGCCGGGTTGTTGCCCTGGTCGGAGGTGCCCAGGTGGAGCGAGAAGGTGGGCAGCGCCAGCACCACCATGACCAGCGCGGCGACGGCGCCGAGCAGTTTGGGGTGCCGCTCCACGAAGGCCGACCAGCGGGCGGCGAACCCGGTGGGCGTCTCGGGCCGCGGACCCTCGGCCGCGAGCCGGCGGCGCTCGCGGCGCGAGAGGGCGCGCATGCCGATGTACGAGAGGAGGGCGGGCAGCAGCGTGACCGAGGCGGCGACGGTCAGCACCACCGTGAGGGAGGCGGCTATCGCGACGCCGTTCAGGAAGTTCAGCCGCAGCACCAGCATGCCGAGCAGCGCGATGCAGACGGTGGCCCCGGCGAAGACGACGGCCCGGCCGGTGGTGGCGACGGCGCGCTCGGCCGCCTCCTCGACGGGCAGGCCGCGCATGAGGCCCTTGCGGTGCCGGGTCACGATGAACAGCGCATAGTCGATGCCCACGCCGAGCCCGACGAGGGTGCCGAGCATCGGGGCGAAGTCGGCGACGGGCATGGCGTGCCCGAGGAGCGTGATGCCGAAGTAGGCGGTGCCGACGCTGACCAGGGCGGTCGCGATGGGCAGCAGGCTCGCGGCGAGCGAGCCGAAGGCGAGGAAGAGGACGAGGGCCGCGACGGCCACGCCGATGACCTCGGCGACGTGCGCGGTGGGCGCCTCGGTCAGGGCGATCGCCCGGCCGCCGAGCTCGACCTGAAGGCCGTCCGCCTCGGTGGCGGGGTTCTTCGCGGCGTCGACGACGGCCTCGGCCTGCGCCTTGGGTACGGAGTCGGCCTGCTGGTCGAACGTCACCACGGCATAGGCGGTGCGCCCGTCGGGGCTGATCTGCGCGGCGCTCTCGGGCCCCGCGCCGTAGGGGCCGGCGACCGAACCGACGCCGGGGAGCCCGGCGATGGCGTCGAGGGCCCTGGCCATGCGCTGCTGGACGTCGGGAGTACGGACGTTCTGATGCTCCGGGGCCCGCCACACGACGGTGTCGGTGTCCCCGCCGTGGCCGTGGAAGCCCGCCCGGAGGAGGGCATGGGCGCGGCTGGACTCGGTGCCGGGGACCTCGTAGTCGTTGGAGAACGCCGATCCGGCGGTCCCTGCGGCCGCGGCGGCGGCGCCGAGCGCGACCAGCCACAGGAGAACGGCTACCAGCCGGTGCCGCATGCACCACCGTGCGATCGCTGCCAACGGACGTGCTCCCTGGTGGTTCGGATCTTCACCGGGAGCTGCCCGACGCAAAGACACTGGAACTCGTGAAGGCCGGAAGCCCGGGGGATCGCCCCGGGTATCGACCAAGAAGGTATACACCGCCACGATCCCAGCGTTTCGTGATCGTTGGCCCCTTTCGTGTGCATAGTCACAGGGGCGCGGAGCCGCGCGGGACCAAGGTCATCCGCTCGACGGGCCGTCCGGCTCGTCGGCCCGGTAGCCCGGGACGGAGGGCCACCGGACGGTGAGGACCACCGCGTCCTCCTCCGCGTACCAGGAGTGGTCGACCCCGCGGCCCCAGACGACGTAGTCCCCCTGCTCGGCGAGGACGACGGTCCGGCCGGGGAACTCCAGCCGGAAGCGCCCGCTGATCAGCACCTGCAGCGCGGTGCGCTCCTCGCCCCGCACCCACTGGGCCCGCTCGTCGCCCTTCGGGTGGACTCCCCACTTGATCTCCACGTCCTTGCTGTGGCGCGGATCGGCGGGGTCCTTGAAGTGGCCGAGGAGCCAGCCGCGGTCGGTGGCGGCGTCCGGGGTGGCCTTGCCGGTGTAGATGGAGTCGTCGTTCACGGGCTGAGGCTAATGCAGTTGTGCGGGCGGGCGGACGGCTGGTGAGCTGGGCCGATGACGATGAATCCTGACGAACTGCTGAAGGTACGGGACCGGTACGACCGGGAGATGCGCCGCGACGCACTGCCGGACGCCGCGGAGGCCAGGGTGGAACGGGCGGGGGCGGTGGTACGGCAGACCGTGCCCGGGCCGGGGTGGAACGGCGTGCTCTGGTCCGACCTCGACGAGGAGACGGCGGACGCGGAGATCGCGGCGCAGGTGGCGCACTTCGCGGGGCGCGGGGCCGGCGACTTCGAGTGGAAGCTGTACGACCACGACCGGCCGGCGGATCTCGGGGACCGGCTGCGCGCGGCGGGCTTCGTCCCGGAGCCGGCCGAGACCCTGCTGGTGGGGCAGGTGGACGAACTCGCCGCACTGCAGGTGGAGCCGCCGGAGGGGATCACCCTGCGGGTGGTGACGGACGAGGCGGGCGTCGACCTGATGATGGACGTCCACACGAAGGCCTTCGGAACGGAGCGTCCCCGGATCCGGCACCTGCTGCTCACCCTGCTGAGGGAGGAGCCGGAGACCGTCGCGGCGGTGGTGGCGATGGCCGGGGACACCCCGGTCAGCGCGGCCCGCATGGAGATGCGCCCGGGCTCCTCCTTCGCGGGCCTCTGGGGCGGCGGCACCCTCCCGGAGTGGCGGGGCCGGGGCATCTACCGCCTCCTGGTCGCCCACCGGGCCCGCATCGCAGCGGAGCGCGGCATCCGCTACCTCCAGGTGGACGCGTCGGACGACAGTCGCCCGATCCTGCAACGCCTGGGCTTCACACGCCTGGGCACGACGGTGCCGTACGTCTGGACCGGGACCGCGTAGCCGCCCCCGCAGGGGACGGCCCACTTGGCCCGCCGGCCTTCCGGCCCCGGCGTCTCCCAGGCAAGATCGAGCCATGGAACGCATTGGACCGCCGCTGACCGGCGACGAGCGCGAGACCCTGCGCGCGTACCTCGACTACCACCGGGCCACCCTCGCCTGGAAGTGCGAGGGCCTCACCGACGAGGAGCTGCGGCGCCCCTCGTCGCCGCCGTCCACCCTCTCCCTGCTGGGCCTGGTCCGGCACATGGGCGAGGTCGAACGGCACTGGTTCCGCCGCACCCTGAACGGCGAGGACCTCCCCCACCTCTGGTCCGACACCCACGATTTCCAGGCCGCCTACGACGCCGCCGGCGCCACCCGCGAGGAGGCGTTCACCGCCTGGGAGGCGGAGGTCGCGCACGCCCGCCGCATCGAGGCGGCCGCCGAGTCCCTCGACGTGACGGCGTACGTGGCCAGCTGGAAGGAGGAGGCCTCGCTGCGCCTCGTCATGCTGCACCTGATCCATGAGTACGCCCGCCACAACGGCCACGCCGACTTCCTGCGCGAGGCCGTCGACGGCGCCACCGGAGCCTGACGGACCTGGCGGGACCGCCCAGACCCGGTCAGGCCCGCAGGCCCGCAGGCCCGAAGGCCCGTCAGGCGGCCCGCCAGTAGCCCAGACCGTTCACGCGCTGCTTCGGCAGGGCCAGTTCCTTGCGCAGGTACGCCGTCAGCGTGCGTGTCGTCGCCGTGTCGCAGGCGAGCCAGACGTACGCCGACGCCGGGTCCGCAACGAGCTCCGGGAGCTCCGCCTTCACCTGCTCCACCAGTGCCGAGCCCGTGCGCTCGACCCGCCTGATCTCGTGCCGGGCCGGGTCCAGCCGTACCGGCAGGTCGGCGTCCGACGCGTGCTGCGTCTCCAGCCAGATCGTCGCCGGGGTCTGCGGGTAGGCGTCCAGCAGGGAGTTGATCGCCGGGACCGAGGCCGGGTCGCCGATCACCAGCAGCCGCTCGGGCTCGGGCGCCGGGGCGGTGAAGCCGGTCCCCTGGACGGTGGCCTCGATGGTGTCTCCCGGCTTCGCGGCCCGCGCCCACGCACTCGCGGCGCCGTCGTGGAGCGCGAACTCCAGGCTGAACGTGCCCGCCGCCGGATCCGGGTCGACCAGGGTGTACGCCCGCGTGTGCGGCTTGCCCGCGCTCTCGAACCACAGCCGCACCCACATCGTCGGGTGGAGCGACTCGCCGGCCGCCGCGAGCAGTCCGCCGTCCGTCACGTGCACGCGACGGTAGTGCTCCGTGACGTCCTCCGCGCCCGTGACCGTGAACGTGAAGTCCTTGCCCCGCAGAAGCCGAAGGACCACGCCCTCCCAGCCCTTGCCGACGCCTCCCATGTGTGACCACCCCTCCCTTGAGCCCCTATAGTTAGGGCAGCCTAACCTAATGCATTGGGGGATGAGTGTGCGCCTTGTGACCAACGCCGACGACGCCGACGCGAACACCACCGGAGCGGACGCCACCGGAGCCGAAGCCGAAGCCGAAGCCGAAGCCTTCGAGCTCTACCGCGACGACTGGGGCATCCCCCACCTCCGCGCCGCCGACGCCGACCGCCTCGCCTACGCCCAGGGCCACACCACCGCCCTCGACCGCGCCTGGCAGCTGGAGGTCGAGCGCCACCGCGCCCAGGGCTCCAGCGCCGCCTTCCTCGGCCCGGAGTCCGTCGCCTGGGACCGGTTCGCCCGCCTGTCCCGGCTCGCCGACACCGCCCGCCGCTGCCACGAGGCGCTCGACCCCGACACCGCCGCCTGGGTGCGGGCCTACGTGGACGGCGTCAACGACGGGCTGGCCGAGGGCGCCGTCCGCGACGAGCGGTTCGCCCGTACCGGCCACACCCCCACCCCGTGGGAGCCGTGGGTCCCCCTCGCCATCTGGATCGCCACCCACATCCTCTTTGCCGGCTTCGCCACCAAGCTGTGGCGCGAGCGCGTGGCCCGCGCCCTCGGCGACGAGGCCGTCACCCTCTTCGCCACCGACGGCCCCGGCACCGCCGGCAGCAACGGCTGGCTGGTCCCCGGCGACCGGACCGCCACCGGCTCGGCGATCATCGCGGGCGACCCGCACCGGTTCATCGAGGACCCGGGCGTGTACCAGCAGATACGGCTCTCCTGCCCCGAGTACGACGTCCTCGGCCTGGCCGTCCCCGGCATCCCCGGCCTCGGCCACTTCGGGCACACCGGCAGCGCCGCCTGGGCGATCACCAACGCCATGTCCGACTACCAGGACCTGTACGCCGAGCAGCTCCGCACCGCCCCCGCCGCCCCCGGCGTGATCGAGGCCCTCGGCCCCGACGGCGCATGGGAGCCCGTCGCCCGGCACACCGAGACCATCACCGTCGCCGGCGCCGAACCGGTCGAGGTCGAGGTCCTGGAGACCGCGCGTGGCCCCGTCATCATCCGGGACGAGACGGACGGCGGCGGCCAGACCCTCGCCCTCCGCTACCCGCCCCGCGTCCGCCGCGACCTCGGCTTCGCCGTCCTCCCCGCCCTGCTGCGCGCCCGTACCGTCGCCGACATCGACCGCGCCTTCGACGGCTGGGCCGAGCCCGTCAACGTCGTCCACGCCGCCGACGCCGAGGGCGGCCTGCTGCACCGCGTCGCCGGCGCGGTCCCGCTGCGCCACCGGGCCAACCGGCTGCGCCCGGTGCCCGCCTGGGATCCGCAGTACGCCTGGCAGGGCTGGGCCGAGACCCCCGCCGAGCCCGTGCAGGGGTTCGCCGTCATGGCCAACGCCCGCGGCATCGCCTCGCCGCTCGGCGTGGAGTTCGCTCCCCCGCACCGCGCCGACCGCATCCGCGAGCTGCTCTCCGGCTCCGCGGACTGGACCCCGAAGGCGATGGCCGACGTACACCGGGACACCTACCTGGCCTCCGCCGAGCCGCTGCTGGCCCTGCTGCCCGCACTCGACGACCTCTCCCCCGAGGCCGCCGCGCTGCGCACCCGGCTGCTCGCCTGGGACCGCCACATGGCGGCCGAGAGCACCGACGCGACCGTCTTCTCGGCCTTCCGGACCGCGACCGTACGCCGCTTCGCCGCCGACCCCGTCTTCGCCGGACTCGCCGACGCCCCCTCCGGCCCGGAGGTGTTCCACCCCTGGCTGTACCTGGTCCCGAAGATCGGCTACGCCCTCGAAGGCCTGCTGACCACCACCCTCCTCCCCGGCCTCGACCGCGCGGCCCACGTCCGCGCCGCCCTGGAGGAGACGGCCGCCGCCGCCCGCCCCGACGCCCCCTGGTCGGAGGTCCACCGGCTGGCCCCCTGGTCGGCGCTCCCCGACCCGGAGGCCGAGTGGCCCGGCCTCGGCGGCGACCACGACTGCGTCAACGCCACCTCCACCGTCCCCGGGTTCACCGATCTCACCGCCCGTGCATCGTCGGCCCGTTACGTCTGGGATCTGGCCCGCCGCGAGGACAGCCTCTGGGCGGTCCCGCTCGGCGCGGACGGCGTCACCGGCTCGCCCCACCACCGCGACCAGCTGCCGTTCTGGGCGCAGTGCGAACTCGTCCCCGTCGTCACCGACTGGACCCGCCTCGCGAAGGAAACCTCCAGATGACCACGTCCACCCGCCGCCCCGTGCACACCCAGCTCGTCGAGGGCTTCGGCACGGTCACCATCACCCCCGTCGACCCCGCAGGGGACGCGGCCCTGATCCACAGCTGGGTCACCCAGGAGCGCGCCGCCTTCTGGGGCATGCGCGAGGCCGGCCGCGAGCTGGTCCAGGAGATCTACGAGGACGTCGACAGACGCACCACGCACCACGCGTTCATCGTCAGCCGCAACGGCGAGCCGGTCGGGCTCTTCCAGACGTACGACTGCGCCGAGGACCGCGTCAGCGAGTGCTACGAGGTCCAGCCGGGCGACACCGGCGTGCACCTGCTGATCAGCCCCGCCCAGGGGTCGCCCCAGCACGGCTTCAGCGCCGCCCTGATGAGCGCCTTCATGGGGTTCGTCTGGTCCGACGGCCGCACCCGCCGCGTGGTCGCCGAGCCGGACGCCCGCAACGAGAAGGCCATCGCCCGCCTCGAGCGCACCGGCTTCGTGCTCGGCCCGGAGATCGAGCTCCCCGAGATCGACCTGCCCGAGGTCTACCTGCCGGCCAAGCAGGCCCGCCTCGCCTTCCTCAGCACCCCGCAGGCCCGCTGACCGGGCGTCACGCCCACGGAGACGACGCAGGCCCCGCACCGACAGGTGCGGGGCCTCCGGGCGTTCAGGCAGGAGGGGATCAGCCCTCGGTCACGCCCAGGCGCTCCAGGATGAGCTCCTTTACGCGGGCCGCGTCGGCCTGGCCGCGGGTGGTCTTCATGACCGCGCCGACCAGGGCGCCGACGGCGGCGACCTTGCCGCCACGGATCTTGTCCGCGATGGCCGCGTTGCCCGCGATGGCCTCGTCCACGGCCGCGCCGAGCGCGCCCTCGTCCGAGACGACCTTCAGGCCGCGCTTCTCGACGACCTCGTCCGGGGTGCCCTCGCCGGCGAGGACGCCCTCGAGGACCTGGCGGGCCAGCTTGTCGTTCAGCTCACCGGCCGCGACCAGGGCCGCGACGCGCGCGACCTGCGCCGGGGTGATCGGCAGCTCGTCGACGACGACGCCCTGCTCGTTGGCGTTGCGGGCCAGCTCGCCCATCCACCACTTGCGGGCGGCCGTCGAGTCGGCGCCGGCCTCGATGGTGGCGACGATGGAGTCCACCGCGCCCGCGTTGAGGATCGACTGCATGTCGTGCTCGTTCACGCCCCAGTCCTCGCGGAGCCGGTTGCGGCGCACGCGCGGCATCTCGGGCAGACCGCCGCGCAGCTCCTCGACCCAGTCGCGGGCCGGGGCGACGGGGACCAGGTCGGGCTCCGGGAAGTACCGGTAGTCCTCGGCGTTGTCCTTGATGCGGCCGGCGGTGGTGGAGCCGTCCTCCTCGTGGAAGTGGCGGGTCTCCTGCACGATCGTGCCGCCGGACGAGAGCACCGCCGCGTGGCGCTGGATCTCGAAGCGGGCCGCGCGCTCGACGGAGCGCAGCGAGTTGACGTTCTTCGTCTCGCTGCGGGTGCCGAACTCGGACTCGGGGGTCGGGCGCAGCGACAGGTTCACGTCGCAGCGCATCTGGCCCTTGTCCATCCGCGCCTCGGACACGCCGAGCGCCTTGATGACCTCGCGCAGCTCGGCGACGTACGCCTTGGCGACCTCGGGGGCCCGCTCGCCCGCGCCCTCGATCGGCTTGGTGACGATCTCGATGAGCGGGATGCCGGCGCGGTTGTAGTCCAGCAGGGAGTGGGACGCGCCGTGGATACGGCCGGTGGCGCCGCCGACGTGCAGCGACTTGCCGGTGTCCTCCTCCATGTGGGCGCGCTCGATCTCCACGCGGAAGATCTCGCCGTCCTCCAGCTGGACGTCGAGGTAGCCGTTGAAGGCGATCGGCTCGTCGTACTGGGAGGTCTGGAAGTTCTTCGGCATGTCCGGATAGAAGTAGTTCTTCCGGGCGAAGCGGCACCATTCGGCGATCTCGCAGTGCAGCGCGAGGCCGATCTTGATGGCCGACTCGACGCCGATCGCGTTGACGACGGGCAGCGAGCCGGGCAGACCGAGACAGGTGGGGCAGGTCTGCGAGTTGGGCTCGGCGCCCAGCTCGGTCGAACAGCCGCAGAACATCTTGGTCTTGGTGCCGAGCTCGACATGGACCTCGAGGCCCATGACGGGGTCGTACGACGCGAGGGCGTCCTCGTACGACAGCAGTTCGGTGACGGTCACAGTGAAACTTCCCTCTCAGCCCAGCAGAACGTCGTCGTCGCCGAGGCGCTTCAGCTCGCGGTACAGGATCGCGAGGCCGGTGACGATGGCGGCGGCGGACACAACGGCGTCGACCAGCTTCAGCGTGTCGTGCTCGGAGCGGGCCTTCTTGGCCTGCTTGATCACGCTGAAGGCACCGAACGCGGTGGTGCCGATCGACAGGTACGTACCGGACTTGGACTTCTTGAAGCCCTTGGCCTTGGACAGTGCGCTACCACTCACAGCGACGGAGCCTCCTCAAGCAGCGGGTGACCCCAGCGCTCGACGAAGGCTGCCTCCACGGCGGCGCCGACCTTGTACAGCCGGTCGTCCTTCATCGCCGGGGCGATGATCTGCAGCCCGACCGGCAGGCCGTCCTCCGGTGCCAGGCCGCAGGGGAGCGACATGGCGGAGTTGCCGGCCAGGTTGGTCGGGATGGTGCACAGGTCCGCGAGGTACATCGCCAGCGGGTCGTCGGTGCGCTCGCCGATGGCGAAGGCGGTGGTCGGGGTCGTCGGGGAGACGATCACGTCGACCTGCTCGAAGGACTTCTCGAAGTCCTTGGTGATGAGCGTGCGGACCTTCTGGGCGGAGCCGTAGTACGCGTCGTAGTAGCCGGAGCTCAGCGCGTACGTACCGAGGATGATGCGGCGCTTGACCTCGTCGCCGAAACCGGCTTCGCGGGTGAGCGCGGTGACGTCCTCGGCGGACCTGGTGCCGTCGTCGCCGACGCGCAGGCCGTAGCGCATGGCGTCGAAGCGGGCCAGGTTCGAGGAGCACTCGGACGGCGCGATGAGGTAGTACGCGGCCATCGCGAGGTCGAAGGAGGGGCAGTCCAGCTCGACGATCTCGGCGCCCAGCTCCTTGAGGAGCTCGACCGACTCGTTGAAGCGCTGGACGACGCCGGCCTGGTAGCCCTCGCCGGCGAACTGCTTGACGACACCGACGCGCATGCCGGCGACGGAGCCGTTGCGGGCCGCCTCGACGACCGGCGGGACCGGGGCGTCGATGGAGGTGGAGTCCAGCGGGTCGTGGCCGGCGATGACCTCGTGGAGGAGCGCCGCGTCCAGGACCGTACGGGCGCAGGGCCCGCCCTGGTCGAGGGAGGAGGAGAAGGCGACCATGCCGTAGCGGGAGACACCGCCGTACGTGGGCTTCACGCCGACCGTGCCCGTGACGGAGGCGGGCTGGCGGATGGAGCCGCCGGTGTCCGTGCCGATCGCGAGGGGGGCCTGGAAGGCGGCCAGCGCGGCCGCGGAGCCGCCGCCGGAGCCGCCGGGGATCCGGGTGAGGTCCCAGGGGTTGCCGGTGGGCCCGTACGCGCTGTTCTCGGTGGAGGACCCCATGGCGAACTCGTCCATGTTGGTCTTGCCGAGGATGACGACGTCGGCTTCCTTGAGCTTGCGCGTCAGGGTGGCGTCGTACGGCGGGATCCAGCCTTCGAGGATCTTCGAACCGACGGTGGTCGGAACCCCGACGGTGGTGAAGATGTCCTTGAGGGCGAGCGGGACGCCGGCCAGCGGGCCGAGCTTCTCGCCGCGCTCGCGCTTGGCGTCGACGGCGCGCGCCTGGGCGAGGGCGCCCTCGCGGTCGACGTGCAGGAAGGCGTGGACCTTCTCGTCGGTCGCGTCGATGCGGGCCAGGTGGGCCTCGGTGACCTCGACGGCCGTGAGCTCGCCGGAGGCGATCTTCTCGGCGGTCTGGGCTGCCGTGAGCTTGATGATCTGGTCAGTCATGGTTGTTAGTCCTCCCCCAGGATCTGCGGCACCTTGAAACGCTGCTGCTCCTGGGCGGGAGCGCCGGAAAGCGCCTGCTCGGGGGTGAGCGACGGTCGGACCTCGTCCGCGCGCATGACGTTCGTCAGCGGCAGCGGGTGGGAGGTCGGCGGGACGTCTTGGTCGGCGACCTCGGAAACGCGGGCGACCGCGCCGATGATGTCGTCGAGCTGTCCAGCGAAGTGGTCGAGCTCTTCGCTCTTCAGCTCCAGACGTGCCAGCCGAGCGAGGTGGGCAACCTCCTCGCGCGTGATGCCAGGCATGCAGCGATCCTCTGGGGGTGGTGAGTGTGTAGTTTCGTGCCCAATCCTATGGGCCGGGCCCCGGACCCACGAAACCGTTTCCCACCAGGAGTCCCTGCGGGCCCGGCGCCGGCTGCCGCGCCGGCTACTGGGCCGGGGTTTCCGCGCCGGTCGGGGAGGCCGAGAGTTCCGCCGTGATGTCCGCCGGGCGGCGCCAGCCGCGTTCGCCGCGGGCCAGGAGCCAGGCCGTGGCCTCCTGCGGGGGCATGGCGGCTGCGACCAGCCAGCCCTGGACGGCGTCGCAGCCCAGGTCGCGCAGGCGCTCCCAGGTCTCGTCGTCCTCCACGCCCTCGGCGACGACGAGCAGTCCCAGCGAGTGCGCCAGGTCCACCGTGCAGCGCACGATCTCCGCGTCCTGCGCGTCCACCGCGAGCCGCGCCACGAACGAGCGGTCGATCTTCAGCTCGCTGACCGGCAGCCGCCGCAGGTGCACCAGGGAGGAGTAGCCCGTGCCGAAGTCGTCGAGCGACATCTTGACGCCGTGGCCCGTCAGGCCCGCCATGGTGTCGGCCGCCCGCTGCGGGTCCTCCAGCAGGACGTGTTCCGTTATCTCCAGCTGGAGCCCGCTCGCCGGGACCCCGTGCCGGGCCAGCCGGGCCGCGACCGCGCCCGCGAAGCCGGGCGTGTGGACGTCGCGCGGCGAGACGTTGACGGCGACGGGGACCTTCAGGCCCTGCGCCCGCCACCGCGCCACCTGGGCGAGGGCCGTCTCGAGGACGTACTCGGTGAGGTGCGGCATGAGCCCCGAGGTCTCGGCGATCGCGATGAACTCGTCCGGCGAGACCCTGCCCCGCTCCGGATGCACCCAGCGCACCAGGGCTTCGAGCCCGGCCACCTGGCCGTCGAAGCGGACCTTGGGCTGGTAGTGGAGTTCCACTTCACCGGCGTCGAGGGCCCGCCGCAGATCGCCGAGGAGGCCGAGGCGGTCGGGGGTGTTGCTGTCCCGCTTGGACTCGTACACCTCCACGCCCGTACGGTCCCGCTTCGCCTGGTACATCGCGACGTCGGCGCGGCGCAGCAGCCCCTCCGCGTCCAGCGCGTGGTCGGGGAAGACGGCGAGGCCGGCGCTGGCCTCCAGGACGAGGGTCAGGCCGTCCAGGTCGAGGGGCGAGCTGAGCTCGGCGACGAGGTGGCGGGCGACCCGCTGGGCGCTGGTGGTGGAGTCGGCGACGGGCAGGAGCACGGCGAACTCGTCGCCGCCGAGGCGGGCGGCCTCGGCGTCCTCGGGAAGGGCCTGGCGGAGCCGGTCGGCGATCTGCAGGAGCAGCCGGTCGCCGGCGAGGTGGCCCAGCGTGTCGTTGACCGCGCGGAACCGGTCCAGGTCGATCAACACAAGAGCTGACCGGGTGCCCAAACGTTCAGCCTCGTCCAGAGCGGACCACGCCCGCTCCAGGAGCCACTGCCGGTTCGGCAGCCCGGTCAGCGGATCGCGCAGCTGTTCCTCGGCGCGCGCCCGGGCGATCCACAGGGTGGAGTCGAGGGCGATCAGCGGTACGGCGAACAGCGGCAGCAGCACCGGCTGCGTCACGGCGACCACGCAGATCAGCGGGGCGATGCCGAGCAGGGCGACGGCTACTAAGGCCTGCCGGAGCAGGGCCGTGCGGGCGACGGTGGGCAGGGCGCCGCCGCGCGGGGTCAGCGCGAGCCACAGCAGCACCTTGGTGACCAGCAGGTAGGCCAGGGCCACCAGGACGATCTCGGGGACCGCCTCCGGCCCCCAGGTGGTGGGCCGCCACGGCGTCTCGACGCTCGGCGCCTCGCCGAACGCGGCGAGTACGAGGGCCCCCGCGCCGATGCCGAGGATGTCGGTGGCGCCGTGCAGCAGCCCTTGGCGCCAGCGGTGCCGGCGCGCGGCCCCGACCAGGGAGACCACCGCGAGGGAGACGAGTCCCGCGGGCACCCACCCGTACAGGATGAGCACGCCGAGGGTGAGGGCCGCGCCCGACCCGGTGCCGCCCCACCAGCGGTCCCGGCCCAGCGCGACCAGGTGGCCGACGATGATGCCGGTCAGCAGGGCGAGCGCCCAGCCGACCGGGCCGCCGGGGAACAGGGCATGACGGTCACTCAGCGCGGAGACGATGCCGGCCGCGAGGGCCACGGCGGACAGGCCCACGACGATGAAGGGCAGCACGGTGCGCTGCGCCGCTCCGCCCGATCCCGCGCCGGTGTCGAGCGGGTGGATGTCCGGCGTCCTGGAACGCAGGACGCCGAGCCGGCCCGCCCGCATGGACGGGATCTCCCCGCCGACATCAGGTGACGGGTCGGCGCTTTCGGTGGGTTTCATGCCCGTCCCTCTCACAGCCGGCAATGCCGATGCCACGCGATGGCCCCGATGTCATGCCATCACGGCTGGAATCGCATCACGCAGCCGTGCACGACAGGCGCACCCCTCAACAGTAGGACGCGAGAGGCTCCCAGGGGCAGCGGTCGGCGGCGGTTGCCCGAATGCGACCCAGCCATCCTCATCAGTACGGTATCCGCCGAACGGGTGAGTTTGGACCAGGATCCTCGGGTCACCCATCCGATGATCCGACAGGTCACCGCCCTGCGAACAGCCCTGTACCAGCCTTTTACCACCGGGCGTTGCGCCTGGCGTGCGCCCGCCCGTACGGCCGCACACCACGCATCCGTTCGCCTGAGCCACTTTCCCTGTACGCGTCCCGCCGTGTCGTTCAGGGGGTGTTACTCCGCTTCGGCGGCGCCGTCCACCGGGAGCGCCGCCTCGCGTGCCGCGTCGGGGCCCTGTTCGAGGAGCACCGCGAAGCCCGCGTCGTCGAGGACGGCCAGCTTCAGCTGCATCGCCTTGTCGTACTTGGAGCCCGGGTTCTCACCGACCACGACGAAGGAGGTCTTCTTCGAGACGGAGCCGGTCACCTTGGCGCCGCGGCTCTGCAGGGCCTCCTTCGCGCCGTCCCGCGTGTGGCTCTGCAGAGTGCCGGTGACGACGACGGTCAGGCCCTCCAGCGGGCGCGGGCCCTCCGCCTCGCCGGAACCTTCCTCCTCCATCCGGACACCGGCCTCCCGCCACTTGCGCAGGATCTCCTGGTGCCAGTCGACGGCGAACCACTCCTTGACCGCCGCCGCGATGATCTGCCCGACGCCCTCGGTGGCGGCGAGCTCCTCCTCGGTGGCCTGCTCGATCCGCTCGATGGAACGGAACTCGCGGGCCAGGGTCTCCGCCGCGACGGGGCCCACGTGCCGGATCGACAGGCCGTTGATGAACCGGGCCAGCGGGCGGTCCTTGGCGGCCGCGATGTTCTCCAGCATGGCCAGGGCGTTCTTCTTCGGCTCGCCCTTCTGGTTGGCGAAGACCGTGACGATCTTCTCCTCGCCGGTCTTCGGGTCGCGCTTGGGCAGCCCGCTGTCGGCGTCCAGGACGTACGCCTTGATGGGCAGCAGCTGCTCGATGGTGAGGCCGAACAGGTCGCCCTCGTCGAGCATCGGCGGCTCGGCCGGCTCCAGCGGGTTGGTGAGCGCGGCCGCGGCCACCGCGCCGAAGTTCTCGATGTCCAGGCACTGGCGGCCGGCCAGGTAGAACAGCCGCTCGCGCAACTGGGCGGGGCACGTCTGCCCGTTGGGGCAGCGGAGGTCGATGTCGCCCTCCTTCATCGGCCGCAGCGCCGTCCCGCACTCGGGGCACTCGGCCGGCATGACGAACTCGCGCTCGGTGCCGTCGCGCAGGTCCACCACGGGGCCGAGGATCTCGGGGATGACGTCGCCGGCCTTGCGCAGCACCACGGTGTCCCCGATGAGCACGCCCTTGGCCTTGACGACCTCCTGGTTGTGCAGGGTCGCGAACTCGACCTCCGAGCCGGCCACCGTCACCGGCTCCACCTGCGCGTACGGGGTCACCCGGCCGGTGCGGCCCACGCCGACCTTGATGTCCACCAGCTTAGTGTTGACCTCTTCGGGGGCGTACTTCCAGGCGATCGCCCAGCGCGGGGCGCGGGCCGTGGAGCCGAGCCGGCCCTGGAGCGGGATCTCGTCGAGCTTGACGACGACGCCGTCGATCTCGTGCTCCACCGAGTGCCGGTTCTCGCCGAAGTACGCGATGAACTCGCGGACCTCCGCGAGCGAGGACACCGCCTTGTTGTGCCGTGCCGTGGGCAGGCCCCACTCACTGAGCAGCTCGTACGCGTGCGAGAGCTTGTCGATGTCGAAGCCGGAGCGCGCGCCGATGCCGTGCACCACCATGTGCAGCGGGCGGGTGGCGGTGACCTTCGGGTCCTTCTGGCGCAGCGAACCGGCCGCCGCGTTGCGCGGGTTGGCGAAGGGCTTGTCGCCGGCCTCGACGAGCCGGGCGTTGAGCTCCTCGAACTTCTCCATCGGGAAGAAGACCTCGCCGCGGATCTCCACAAGCTCCGGGATCCGGTCGCCCTTGAGGCGGTCCGGGATCTCGGCGATGGTGCGGACGTTGGGCGTGATGTCCTCGCCGGTGCGGCCGTCGCCGCGGGTGGCGGCCCGGGTGAGGCGGCCCTTCTCGTAGGTGAGGTTGACGGCGAGGCCGTCCACCTTGAGCTCGCACAGGTAGTGGAAATCGGGGGTGTTGACGTCCCGGGCCACCCGCTCGGCCCAGGCCGCCAACTCCTCGTCGTCGAAGGCGTTGTCGAGGGAGAGCATGCGCTCCCGGTGCTCGACGGACGTGAAGTCCGTCGCGTACGCCCCGGCCACCTTCTGGGTGGGCGAATCGGGCGTGCGCAGCTCCGGGTACTGCTCCTCCAGCGCCTCCAGCGAGCGCAGCAGCTTGTCGAACTCGGCGTCGCTGACGACCGGCTGGTCGTTCACGTAGTACCGGAAGCGGTGCTCCTCGACCTGCTCGGCCAGCAGCGCGTGCTGCTCACGCACCGCCGCCGGTGCGGCCGTGCCGTCGCCGGCCTGCTTCTGTTCGGCTGCCATGCCGTGTCCTCCCGTGGCCCGTCTGCTTACGTCACTCAGGGTTGTCGGCGAGCGACCTCGCCGCCCTGACGCAGTGCGCCTGCACCGCGCGGGCGTAGGCGGGCGAGGCGCCCGCCAGACCGCACGACGGGGTGACCACGACGGACTCCGCCAGAGTCCCCGGGGCCAGCCCCAGCCTGCGCCAAAGCTTCCTGACACCCATGACGCTACCGGCAGGGTCCGACAACGGGGCGTCGGTGCCCGGCACCACTCCGGCGAAGAGTTTCGTACCGCTTTCGACGGCCTCCCCGATGGCGTCGTCCTCGCGCTCGGTGAGCAAGGAGAAATCGAACGACACGCCCGTGGCGCCGGCCCGCCGGAGCAGCCCGAACGGCACCTCGGGGGCGCAGGAGTGGACGACGACCTCCCCGTCGTGGACGGCGAACAGCTCGCGCAGGGTGCCCTCGACGACCTGCCGGTCCACGGCCCGGTACGTGCGGTACTTGCTCGCGGACCGTACGCGTCCCAGCAGCACCGCGGTCAAGGACGGCTCGTCGAGCTGGAGCACGATCTCGGCGCCGGGGATGCGCCTGCGTACGTCGGCCAGGTGGTCGCGCAGGCCCTCCGCGAGGGATCCGGCCAGGTCGCGGCAGGCGCCGGCGTCCTGGAGCACGGCCTCGCCGCCGTGCAGTTCGAGGGCGGTGGCGAGGGTCCACGGCCCGACGGCCTGGACCTTGAGCTTGCCCGTGTACCCCTGGGTGAACTCCTCGAGCGCGTCCAGGTCCTCGCCCAGCCAGGAGCGGGCCCGCTTCGAGTCCCGTCCCGGGCGGTCGCTGATCCGCCAGCCGCTGGGCTCGACGTGGGCGTACATGTCGACGAGCAGCCCGAGGGAGCGGCCGATCATGTCCGCGCCGGGCCCGCGGGCGGGCAGCTCGGCCAGGTACGGGAACTCCTCGAAGGAGCCGGTGACGGTCTTGGCAGCCTCGCGGGCGTCGCCGCCGGGGAGGGAGCCGACGCCGGTGGCGCTCGCGGTCATCGGCCGGGCCTGACGCTCAGGTCGTTGACCTCGGCGTCGCGCGGCAGGTCGACGGCCATCAGGATCGTGGTGGCCACGGACTTGGGGTCGATCCAGGCGGAGGGGTCGTACTCCTTGCCCTCCTGGGAGTGGACCTTGGCCTGCATCGCGGTCGCGGTCCGGCCGGGGTAGACGGAGGTGACGCGGATGCCGTTCTGCTTCTCCTCGGCGCGCAGCGAGTCGGCGAGCGCCTTGAGCCCGTGCTTGGACGCGGCGTACGCGCTCCAGTCGGCGTGGGCGGCGAGACCGGCGCCGGAGTTCACGAAGACCACGGTGGCGCGGGAGGCGCGCAGGGTGGGCAGCAGCAGCCGGGTGACCTCGGCGGGGGCGATCAGGTTCACGTTGAGCTGCTGCTGCCAGGTCTTGGGGCGCAGCTCGCCGACGGGGCCGAGGTCGACGATCCCGGCGATGTGCAGGAGGGAGTCGATCCGCTCCGGGATCGCCTGCTTGGAGAAGGCCCACGACAGCCGGTCGGGGTCGGCGAGGTCCCCGACGAGGGCGCGGGAGCCGGGGTAGCGCTCGACGAGCTGCTTGCCGCGGGCGGCGTCGCGGGCGAGCAGGACGAGGTCGTCGCCGCGGGCGTGCAGCCGGGCGGCGACGGCGGCGCCGATGCCTGCCCCGGTACCGGTGATCAGGTGAGTAGCCATACGCCCCATGCTCGCACCCCCGGCGCGCTGATCCGGGCCCCGGTCAGCCACCGGCCGACCCGCCCGGCAGGGGCATCAGAGACCGGCTTCGGCGCGCAGGCGGGCCGCCGTCTTCGTGGCGTCGTATCCGGGCGGGACGCCGTCCACCAGGATGACCTCGCCCGGGATGTGGCGGGTGCGGAGCGGGATCAGGGCCTGGTAGGCCGGGGAGGCGTACCAGGCACGGGCCCGCTCGATGTCCGGGAAGGCGAGGAGCACCACGGTCCCGGGGAAGGGGCCTTCCATGACCTCGGCCTGCGCGCCGTGGACGAGGAAGCGGCCCTCGAAGGGGTCCATCGTCGACTGGATCTCCTCGATGTAGTGGAGGATCTCCTCGTTCATGCTCTCGGGCCGGATGTGGGCGATGGCGTAAGCGGTCATGGTCGTGGCCTCCGCGCTCTCAAGTGGCTTTCCGGATCGGACTGTTGATCCGATCCTGCCAAGCCGGGGAGCCGAAGGCCATGACCTCCGGGGTCATGCCGCCGCGGCCGCCGGGGTGCCGGGCCGGAAGGTCCGGCGGTAGGCGATCGGCGAGATGCCGAGGGCGGTCCGCATGTGCTGGCGCAGCGAGTTGGCGGAGCCGAAGCCCGCCCGGTGCGCGACCAGGTCGACCGGGAGATCGCTTGACTCCAGCAACTGGCGGGCGACTTCGAGGCGTTGGACGGTGAGCCACTGCACCGGGGTCATGCCGACCTCGTCACGGAACCGCCGGGTGAAGGTGCGCAGGCTCATCCGGGCGTGGGCGGCCAGCTCGGCCAGCGTGACCGGCTCGGCGAGCCGCTCCAGGGCCCAGGCGCGGGCGGCGGTGGTGGTGGCGACGGTGGGTTCGGGGACGGGCCGGTCGATGTACTGGGCCTGCCCGCCGTCCCGCCACGGCGGTACGACGCACAGCCGCGCGGCGCGGTTGGCGGCGGCGGTGCCGTGGTCTGCCCGGATCAGGTAGAGGCAGAGGTCGATGCCGGCGGCGACGCCCGCCGAGGTCAGGATGTCCCCGTCGTCGACGAAGAGCACGTCCTCGTCGAGGAGGACGCGCGGGAAGGCCCGCTGGAACTCCGGCGCGTGCGCCCAGTGCGTGGTGGCACGCCGGCCGTCGAGCAGCCCGGCGGCGGCGAGCACCTCGGAGCCGGTGCAGATGGACACGGTCCGGGTGCCGGGCCGGATGCCGGCGAGGGCGTCGACCAGGGCCGGCGGCAGGGGCTCGCCGCGCCGGAGCCCAGGCATGGCGTGGGTGGGCGGGACGATCACGGTGTCGGCCGCGGCGAGCGCCTCGGGGCCGGCCGTGACGCCGATGGTGAAGCCTGCGTCGCTGGTCACGGGCAGGCCGTCGGCGGTGCAGACGGTGACCTCGTACAGCGCGCCGCCATCCTCCGCGTGGGCGTTGCCGAACACGCGCGACGGCATTCCGAGCTCGAACGGGGCGACGCCCTCGAGGGCGAGTACGGCGATTCGATGCAAACCGGGCATGGCCAGATCCTGTCACATGGTGGCCGTACGGCCAACACCACGCGGGGCCGGGTGCGGCCAAGCTGATGTCACCGGCCGGGAAAAACCGGCACGGAGCACCCCGAGCAACACCAAAGATCACCAAGGAGACAGTCATGCGTGCGGTCGTCGTCAGCCAGTGGGGCGGACCCGAGGTTCTCACCGAGGTCGAGATGGAGCGGCCGGAGCCGGGCCTGAACGAGATCCTCGTACGGGTCCACGCGGCCGGCGTGAACCCGGCGGACTGGAAGACCCGGGCCAGCGGCGGCCTCATCGCCTGGGGCGAGGTCCCGATGGTCGGCTGGGACGTCTCGGGCACCGTCGAGGCGGTCGGTCCGGGCGTGACGCTGTACCGCGAGGGCGACGAGGTGTACGGCATGCCGAACTTCCCGCGCCAGGCGGGCGGCTACGCCGAGTACGTGGTCGCCCCGGCCCGGCACTTCGCCCGCAAGCCGGCCTCCCTGGACCACGTGCAGGCGGCGGCCCTGCCGCTGGCGGCGCTGACCGCCTGGCAGGCTCTGGTGGACACGGCCGGGGTCACGGCCGGGCAGCGGGTGCTGGTTCACGCGGCGGCGGGCGGAGTCGGCCACCTTGCGGTGCAGATCGCCAAGGCCCGCGGCGCGTACGTGATCGGCACGGCCAGCGCGGCCAAGCACGAGCTGCTGCGCGAGCTGGGCGCCGACGAGCTGATCGACTACCGCACCACGGACTTCGAGGACGCCGTCTCGGACGTGGACGTCGTGATCGACGCGGTCGGCGGGGACTACGGGCAGCGCTCGCTGAAGGTGCTGAAGCCGGGCGGGCACCTGGTGACCCTGCCGGGCCCGGACGGCATCCCGGCCGACACGCAGGGCGTGCACGCCGCCTGGGTCCTCGTCGAGCCGGACCTCAAGGGCCTGGAGGAGATCGCGTCCCTCGCCGACCGCGGCCTGCTCAAGCCGCTGATCGACACGGTCCTGCCGCTCGCGCAGGCCGCGAAGGCCCACGAGATCGGCGAGCAGGGCCGGACCACCGGGAAGATCGTCCTGACGGTCGGCTAGACGCGGCTGGACGGCCTGGACGGCCTGGGACTCAAGGGCGGCCACAGGGGCTTCGCGAACCCTTCCACGCCCCGGTCACACGGACGCGGCCGTGGCCCGGGTGGTCGTCGCGATGGTGGCGGAGCCGACCACGCGGGTGCCGTCGTAGAGCACGATCGCCTGCCCGGGGGCGACACCGCGGACCGGCTCCTCGAAGCGCACCCTCAGCTCGCCGTCCACGAGCTCGGCGAAGACCTCGGTCTCGCCGCCGTGGGCGCGCAGCTGCGCGGTGTACGTGCCCGGGGCCGCAGCCGTGGAGCCGCACCAGCGGGGGCGGATCGCGGTCAGGGCGCCGACGTCGAGGGCCTCGGCGGGGCCGACGGTGACGGTGTTGTTCACCGGCGAGATGTCGAGGACGTAACGCGGCTTGCCGTCGGGAGCGGGGTGGCCGATGCGCAGGCCCTTGCGCTGGCCGATGGTGAACCCGAAGGCGCCGTCGTGGGTGCCGACCTTCTGGCCGGTCGCCTCGTCGACGATGTCGCCCTCGGCCTTGCCGAGGCGGTTCGCGAGGAAGCCCTGGGTGTCGCCGTCGGCGATGAAGCAGATGTCGTGGCTGTCGGGCTTCTTCGCGACGGCCAGGCCGCGCTCCTCCGCCTCCGCCCGGATCTCGTCCTTCGTCGTGAGGGTGTCGCCGAGCGGGAAGAGCGCGTGGGCGAGCTGCTTCTCGTCGAGGACGCCGAGGACGTACGACTGGTCCTTGGCCATGTCGGAGGCGCGGTGCAGCTCGCGGGAGCCGTCCTCGTGCACCACGACGGTGGCGTAGTGGCCAGTGCAGACGGCGTCGAAGCCGAGTGCGAGGGCCTTGTCGAGCAGGGCCGCGAACTTGATCTTCTCGTTGCAGCGCAGGCAGGGGTTCGGGGTGCGCCCGGCCTCGTACTCGGAGATGAAGTCCTCGACGACGTCCTCGCGGAAGCGCTCGGCGAGGTCCCAGACGTAGAACGGGATGCCGATGACGTCGGCGGCGCGGCGGGCGTCGCGGGAGTCCTCGATGGTGCAGCAGCCGCGGGCGCCCGTCCGGAAGGACTGCGGGTTCGCGGAGAGCGCGAGGTGGACGCCGGTCACGTCGTGCCCGGCTTCGACCGCACGGGCGGCTGCGACGGCGGAGTCCACGCCGCCGGACATGGCGGCCAGGACACGGAGGGGGCGGACGGTGCGCGGCAGGTTCTGAGTCATAGCACCGTCCAGAGTACGGGGGAACCGCCCGGGGTCACAGCGCGTTATCGGGTACAGGGGGTGGATCACATGGGGAGCAAGGTCGAAGCTGCGCCGAAGGCTGCGCCGCGCAGGACCCGCCGGGCGGTGCTGTTCGGGGGGCTCGGGGTCTTCACGGTGGCGGCGATCGCCGGGCAGGACGAGCTGCGGCGTGCCTGGTGGCTGCTGCCTGGCGTGGGCAAGCCCCGCAAGGAGGGTGAGGTGGACCACGTGGGCGCGGGCTGGACGTCGGCCTCGCCGGCGAACTGGCGGATGGCGGACCGGCCCGAGGACTACCGGGTGGACCGGATCGTCGTGCATGTCACGCAGGGCAGCTTCGCGTCCTCGGTGGACGCCTTCAAGAACCCGTTCCACCAGGCGTCGGCGCACTACATAGTCGGCCAGGACGGCCGCATCGAGCAGATGGTGCGCGAGATGGATGTCGCCTTCCACTCGGGCAACCGCTCCATGAACGAGCGCAGCCTGGGCATCGAGCACGAGGGGTTCGTGGACCGGCCGCAGGACTTCACGGAGGCGATGTACGCGGCCTCGGCCCGGCTGACCGCCGACATATGCCGCAGATACGGCATACCGGTGGACCGTACGCACATAGTGGCCCACTCCGAGGTCCCGGGCACCGACCACACGGACCCGGGCCGCCACTGGGACTGGGACCGGTACCTGGGCCTGGTCCGCTCGGAGCTCGCGGCGGCCCCCGCCAAGGCCTCGGGCTGACCGGACGGCCTAGCTGAGGCCTGCCGTACGGGCGCGCTCGACGGCCGGGCCGATGGCGGCGGCAACGGCCCGGACGTCCTCCTTGGTGGAGGTGTGGCCGAGGGAAAAGCGCAGGGTGCCGCGGGCCAGTTGCGGATCCGTACCGGTGGCCAGCAGGACGTGGCTGGGCTGGGCCACGCCGGCGGTGCAGGCGGAGCCGGTGGAGCACTCGATGCCCTGGGCGTCCAGCAGGAGCAGCAGGGAGTCGCCCTCGCAGCCGGGGAAGCTGAAGTGCGCGTTGGCCGGGAGCCGGTCGTCCGGGTCCCCGCCGAGGACGGCGTCGGGCACCTCCCGGAGCACGGCGGCGACCAGCTCGTCGCGCAGCGCGCCGATCTCGGCGGCGAACCGCTCGCGCCGCTCGGCGGCGATCACGGCGGCCACCGCGAAGGCGGCGACGGCGGGCACGTCGAGGGTCCCGGAGCGCACGTGCCGCTCCTGGCCACCGCCGTGCAGAACGGGTACGGGGCTCTGGTCGCGGCCGAGCAGCAGCGCGCCGATGCCGTACGGGCCGCCGACCTTGTGGCCGCTGACGGTCATCGCGGCGAGGCCGCTGTCGCCGAAGCGGACGTCGAGCTGACCGAAGGCCTGGACGGCGTCGGAGTGCAGGGGGATAGCGAACTCGCGGGCCACGGCGGCCAGTTCATGGACCGGCATGACGGTGCCGATCTCGTTGTTGGCCCACATGACGGTGGCCAGGGCCACGTCCTCGGAGTTGCGCGCGATGGCTTCCCGGAGGGCCTCGGGGTGCACGCGGCCGTAGCGGTCGACGGGGAGGTACTCGACCCGGGCGCCCTCGTGCTCGCCGAGCCAGTGGACGGCGTCGAGGACGGCGTGGTGCTCGACGGGGCTGGCGAGCACCCGGGTCCGGGCGGGGTCCTGGTCGCGCCGGGCCCAGTAGAGGCCCTTGACGGCGAGGTTGTCGGCCTCCGTGCCGCCCGCGGTGAAGACCACCTCGCTCGGGCGGGCGCCGAGTGCCTCGGCGAGGGCCTCGCGGGCCTCCTCGACGGTACGGCGGGCGCGGCGGCCGGCGGCGTGGAGGGAGGACGCGTTACCCGTGGCGGCGAACTGCGCGGTCATCGCCGCAGCGGCCTCCGGGAGCATCGGAGTGGTGGCGGCGTGGTCGAGGTAGGCCATGATCCCCCGATTCTACGAGTCCGCTGCACGGGGCCGGACCCCGCGGGGTCCAGCCTCCCGCCAGGCCGCACCCGGCAGCCACCGACCCCGCCTCGGCGGGCTCGCCCGGCGGGCCTTGCCGGGACCCCGCTCGGGCCTCTGCCCCCGATCGGCCACTCCCCAAACCCCGCCGGAGCGTATCCGAGCCGACCCGGCCGGAACTCCCCGCTCCCCGACGGGTCAGCGGGGGGCGCGGGCCAGTTGGCGGGACTGAGCCACCAGGCGGTCCGCGGAGTCCCAGACCTCGGCGTCCTCCTCCAGGAAGCCCCCGGCCAGGTTCCGGGTCGTGATGGAGATCCGCAGCGGGCCCGGGGCCGGGCGATGGCGGATGTGGGTGGTGAGCTCGATGGTCGGGCTCCAGCCCATCAGACCCAGGTCGAAGCAGGTCGGCGGCAGCGCGTCCACCGCGAGCAGCATCGAGAGCGGGTCCGCGTCACGGCCGTCGGCCAGCTCGAACCAGGCCCGCATCTCGCCCCTCCCCGACGGCGCGCCGAGCGCCCAGCCCGCCGTCGCCGGGTCCAGCCGCAGCCGGAGCCGGTCCACGATCGCATTGCTGCCGGGGATCGGAGCCGGGCCGGCCTCCGGGCCGAGGCAGTCGGCGTAGGGCGGGATCACCGGCGGGACGGCCGTGGTGCGGACGTCGTCCGGGAGGGAGGCGAGGTCGCCGTACGAGGCGACGACCCGGATCCGCTCGATCTCGGCGCCGTTCTCGTCGTACTGGAAGAGGGAGGCCTGGCCGGTGGATAGGGTGCGTCCCACCCGGACGACCTCGGTGCGGATCACCGCGGGGCCGGGTACCGACGAGGTCAGGTAGTGCGCGGAGACGGTGAACGGGTCCGGGTGCGGCAGGGCCGCCGACAGCGCCCGGCCGACCAGGGCGAGCAGATAGCCGCCGTTGACGGCGGTGATGATCGTCCATCCGGCGGAGAGTTCCGCGTCGTACACACCGGGCTCGCCCGCGCGGGCGGTGACGGTGGTGTCGCGGTCGAACTCGCTGTCGCCGATGGTTGCCTGGGCCGCTGCGTATGCCATGAATTCGACACTACAACGCGAAGCTACTAAGCGGTAGCTTTCCTTTGCTACATGCTGGTTACGGCTCTTCGGCCACCGAGGAGCGGCGGTTCCAGGCCAGCGGGGCCCGCCAGTGGTAGGTCATGGCGAGGAGCCGGAGCACGAAGGTGGTGACGATCGCGAGGGCGGTGGTCATCGCGTTGAGCACGCCGAAGCCGATGAACACGGCCACCATCGAGGCGCCGACCATGGCGGGGACGGCGTACATCTCGCGGTCGCGCAGCAGCGACGGCACCTCGTTGACGAGTACGTCGCGCACCACGCCCCCGCCGACGGCGGTGGCCAGGCCCAGCGCGGCGGACGCGGTGAGTCCGAGGCCGAACTCGTACGCCTTGGTCGTGCCCGTCACGCAGAACAGGGCGAGGCCGGCGGCATCGAAGACGTTGATGGCGCGGTTGATCCGCTGCACCTCGGGGTGCAGGAAGAAGACGAGGCCGGCCGCGATCAGCGGCGTGACGAAGAAGCTGAGCTCGCCGAAGGCGGCCGGCGGGACGGCGCCGATGACGAGGTCGCGGAAGAGGCCGCCGCCGAGGGCGGTGACCAGCGCGAGGACGCAGATGCCGAACACGTCGAAGTTCTTGCGTACGGCGAGCAGGGCGCCTGAGGTGGCGAAGACGAAGATGCCGGCGAGGTCCAGGGCATGCTGGATCCCGGGCGGGAAGAGATCGTGGAGCACCGCCCCATTGTGCCGTTCGCCAGGCCGTCTGTTCGACGGGCCGGGCCCGCCACCCCGGCCGGAGGCCGGCCACCCGGCCGGGAGCCCCCCGGCCGGGCGCGGACAAGCCGGTGTCCCGGGCTCCGACCGCTACGCGGAGACCGGGACACCGGACGAGGTGGGCCCGGTTACTCCGAGACCGTCACCACCGCCTCCGCCGCGCCCGGCAGGGCCGGGTCGCCCGGAGCCTGGTCGGCGGCGTTCTCCGGGTGGTGGCAGGCCACCTGGTGGCCCGTGGCCAGGGCCAGCATCGGCGGTTCCTGCGTCGTGCAGATCTGCGTGGCCTTCCAGCACCGCGTGTGGAAGCGGCAGCCGGTAGGGGGCGAGATCGGCGAGGGCACGTCGCCCTTGAGCAGGATGCGCCCGCTCTTCGCGCCACGCCGGCGCGGGTCCGGCACCGGCACGGCCGACAGCAGCGCCTTGGTGTACGGGTGCATCGGGTTCTCGTACAGCGACTTGCGGTCGGTCAGCTCCACGATCTTGCCGAGGTACATCACCGCGATGCGGTCCGACACGTGCCGGATGACCGACAGGTCGTGCGCGATGATCACGTACGTGAGGCCGAGCTCCTCCTGGAGGTCGTCCAGCAGGTTGACCACCTGGGCCTGGATCGACACGTCCAGCGCCGAGACCGGCTCGTCGGCGACGACCAGCTTCGGCTTCAGGGCCAGCGCGCGGGCGATGCCGATGCGCTGGCGCTGACCGCCCGAGAACTCGTGCGGGTAGCGGTTGTAGTGCTCCGGATTGAGGCCCACCAGGGACAGCAGGCGCTGCACCTCCGCCTTCAGGCCGCCCTCCGGCTGCACGCCCTGCAGCTTGAACGGGGCGCTGACGATCGTGCCGACCGTGTGCCGCGGGTTCAGCGAGCCGTACGGGTCCTGGAAGATCATCTGCACGTCGCGGCGCAGCGGGCGCATTCCGGAGACACCGAGGTGCGTGATGTCGCGCCCCTGGAACTCGACCGTGCCGCTCGTGGGCTCCAGCAGGCGCGTGATCAGGCGGCCCATCGTCGACTTGCCGCAGCCGGACTCTCCGACAACGCCGAGCGTCTCACCGCGCCGGACGTCGAAGTCGATGCCGTCCACGGCCTTGACGGCCCCGACCTGCCGGCGCAGCAGCCCCTTGTTGATGGGGAAGTGCTTGACCAGGCCGGTCACCTTCAGCAGCGGCTGCTCCTCGGCCGCAGCCGCGGAGTCCTTCTTCATGTCGGTCACAGCTTCGGCGCAATCTCTTCGGTCCAGATCCGGGTCCGCTCCTCCTGCGACATGTGGCAGGCGGACCAGTGCCGGCTGTCGTCCTCGGTGAGCTCGGGCCGCTGGGTGCGGGTGATGCCGCCCTTGGGGATGTCGGCGTACGGGCAGCGCGGGTTGAAGGCGCAGCCGCTCGGGATGTTGATCAGGCTGGGCGGCGAGCCCTTGACCGGGATCAGGCGCTCGGTCTGCTCGCGGTCGATGCGCGGCATGGAGCCGAGCAGGCCCCAGGTGTAGGGGTGGCGGGGTTCGTAGAAGACCTTCTCTGCGGTGCCGCGCTCGACGCACCGGCCGCCGTACATCACGAGGATCTCGTCGGCCATCTCGGCGACCACGCCGAGGTCGTGCGTGATCATGATGACCGCGGAGCCGAACTCCTTCTGCAGGTCGCGGATCAGGTCGAGGATCTGCGCCTGGACGGTGACGTCGAGGGCGGTGGTCGGCTCGTCCGCGATGAGCAGTTCGGGGTTGTTGACGAGCGCCATCGCGATCATCGCGCGCTGGCGCATGCCGCCGGAGAACTCGTGCGGGTACGCGTCCACGCGCCGGTGGGGCTCGGGGATGCCGACCCGGTCGAGCATCTCGACCGCACGGGTGCGGGCGGTCTTCTTGTCGACGTTCTGGTGGGTCCGGTACGCCTCGATGATCTGCTTGCCGACCGAGTAGTACGGGTGCATCGCGGACAGCGGGTCCTGGAAGACCATCGCCATCTTGCGGCCGCGCAGCTTGCGTACGTGGTCCGCGTCGGCGCGTACGAGGTCCTCGCCGTCGAGCACGACCTGGCCCGAGATGTCCGGGCGGCTGCGGGCGTTGCCGGTGCGGTGCAGGCCCATGATGGCCAGCGAGGTCACCGACTTGCCGGAGCCGGACTCGCCGACGATGCCGAGCGTCTTGCCGCGCTCGAGGTCGAAGGAGAGCCCGTCGACGGACTTGACCAGGCCGTCGTCGGTCGGGAAGTGCACCTTGAGGTCGCGTACGGAGAGGAACGCGGCGTCCTTCGGCGGCCCGGCCTGCTCGGGGACGAACGCGGGCCCGCCGGAGGTGCTCTCGCCGGAGGCGGTGGTGGGGTTCTCGGTCACGTCAGCCTCACGCGCGGGTCGATGACGGCGTACAGCAGGTCCACGATCAGGTTGGCCATCACCACGAAGAGCGCGGCGAGCAGGGTGACGCCCATGATCACGGGCAGGTCGCCCTGGCCGATGGCGGCCACGGCCGCCGTCCCCAGACCCTGGAAGTTGAAGGTCGTCTCGGTGAGCACCGCGCCGCCGAGGAGTCCGCCGAGGTCCAGGCCGAACATCGTGACGATCGGGGTGAGCGTGGAGCGCAGGGCGTGCTTGCGGATGACCACGCCCTCCTTGAGCCCCTTGGCGCGGGCGGTGCGGATGTAGTCCTCGCCGAGGACCTCGAGCATCGTGGCGCGGGTGATGCGGGCGTAGGTGGCGGCGAAGAGGAAGGCCAGGGTGATCCAGGGCAGGATCAGGGAGTTGAGCCAGGCCACCGGATCCTCGGTGAACGGTTTGTAGTTGGACACGTCCAGCCAGCCGAGGCTGTAGACGAAGATCGCGGGGGCCACCATGCCGGTGAAGAAGATCGGCAGGGAGACGCCGGCGAGGGCGCCGACCATCACGGTGCGGTCGATGGCCGTCCGGCGTTTGAGCGCCGAGATGACACCGGTCGCCACACCGGCGATCACCCAGATGACCGCTGCGCCGAGGGCGAGCGAGAGGGTGACCGGCATGCGGTCGACCATGGTCTCCCAGACGGGTGCCTCGGTCTTGAAGGAGTAGCCGAAGCAGGGGGCGGCGCAGTGGGTGACATCCGTGCCGCCGTCGTAGTCACGGCCGGCGAAGATGCCCTTGACGAAGGTCAGGTACTGCTCGGAGATGGGCTTGTCGAAGCCCATCTTCACGCGGATGCCCGCCAGGGCGGTCTCGTTGGTCTCGCGTCCGGCGTACATCAGGGCCGGATCGCTGCCTGTGATCTTGGGGACCGCGAAGAAGATGCCGAAGGTGACCACGGAGACCACCAGCAGCGTGGCGACGACGTTGAACATTCGCCGTATGAGGTAGACGAGCACTGCAGTCGGCCGCCCGGGGCGGGCGGCTGCCGTCCCTTTTGGGGACGGCAGCCGCCGCCTGCGGCCTTCACCTGCCCTTCGGACTAGCGCATGTGCGGTGAAGGCACTTGCCTGTTGTTACGTGACGACTCGACCACTCGGCTACTTGGCGGCGATGCCGACCGTGGCCAGGTCGATCTTGCCCATGGAGTCGTTGAAGTAGACGTTCGTCAGACGCGGGTTGTGGTAGACGAAGGCCTTGTCGAAGTTGATCGGGAGGTAGAGAGCCTTCTCCATGATCTTCTTGTTGATGTCCGTGTAGAACGGAGCAGCAGCTTCCGGAGTCGCGGCGGCCGCGGCCGTCTTGAACAGCTGGTTGATCTCCGGGTCGTTGATCATCGTGAAGTTGTTGTTGCCGTTGGGCTGGATGAACGATCCGTCAACGAGCGGCTGGAGGAAGCCCGAGCCGGAGTTGTAGTCGGCGCCCCAGCCCATCACGATGATGCCGTAGTTCTTCTTCTTCACGTTCTCGGGCGAACCGATCACGGAGGAGGAGAGCTTGCCGTCGTACTGGTCGATGGTGACCTTGATGCCGACCTTGGCGAGCGACGCCTGCAGGGACTCGGCCGTCTTCACCTCGGGGGCGCGGTTGTTGCGCACCGCGATGGTGGTCTCGAACCCGTCCGGCTTGCCACAGGCCTTGAGGGCCTCCTTGGCCTTGGCCTCCTGCGGCTCGCCCTTGGTCAGGCCGAAGGGGTCGTAGCTCTTGTCGGCACCGGGGATACCGGGCGGCAGCATGTTCGCGCCGAGGTCACCGCTGGTCGGGCCGCCGCGGGCGGTCTGCAGGGACTTCGGGTCGGCCGCGAGGATGACGGCCTTGCGGCACTCGATGTTGTCGAACGGCGCGACCGTGGTCGGGAAGGCGAAGTAGCGGATGTAACCCGTGAACGGGTTGTCCGCGTTCTGCTTCAGCTTCTCGTCCTTGAGGACCTTGTTCTTGCCGGCCTGCTGCATGCCCGTGCCGTCGATGGCGAGGTCGATGTCGCCCGACAGCAGACGCGCGTCCATGTCGTCCGGGTTGGTGGTCACCGTGAACGAGACCTTGTCCGGCAGACCCTTGCGGATCGTGTCGGTCTTCGGGTCCCAGTTCTCGTTGCGGACGAAGGTCGCGCCCTTGCTCGCGGTGAAGCTCTCGACCTTGTACGGGCCGGTGGAGATCGGCTTGTTGGTGTACGTGGCGCCCGTGTCCTTGGCCGCCGGGACCGGCGAGGAGGACGGCATGGCCAGCAGGTAGCTGAAGTCGGAGTTGGCGCTCGCCAGGTTGAAGACGATCGTCTTGTCGTCCGGCGTCTCGACGGACTTCAGACCCATCTTGTTGGGGTCGGTGTCCTTGTAGGGGCCGGGGTACTTCTGGCCCTGGTCGAGGATGTCGATCAGGTACGTGGGACCGCCGGACAGCACGTCCTGCGCGAAGACGCGCTCGATGCCGTACTTGAAGTCCTTCGAGGTGATCGGCGTACCGTCCTCGAACTTCACGCCGTCCTTGATCTTGAGGGTGTACGTCTTGCCCTCGTTGCTCAGGACCGGCAGACCCTCGGCGAGGTCCGGGACGAGCTTGCTGCCGTCCTTGCCCGGCTTGCTGTCGTACGCGAGCAGCTGGCGCACGTAGAGGCGCTGGATGTCCCACACGAAGCCGTAGTAGGCACGCGCCGGGTCGAGGTAGTCGACGTCCTGCGGCGACCAGAGCTTGAGCTCACCGCCCTTGGCGTCCGAGGGGTTCACCATGCCGGTGGTGGCGGCGTTGAACGCGGCGCCACCACCGCCCTTGCCCTCGGACTTCTTGCCGTCGCTGCCACCGCACGCGGCGGTCAGGGACAGGGCGGCGATCACGGCGGTGATCGCGAATGCCTGCTTTCTGCGGATCACGTTGGTCCAACCTCCATAGGTGGGTGAATCGATGAAGCGGTTCAGCTGCCCTTGGGGTCGAGTGCGTCACGCAGCCCGTCCCCGAAGAGGTTGAACGCCAGGACGGTGATGAAGATCGTGATACCCGGGACCACCATGTACGCGGGGTCGTCCTGGTAGATGGGGATGGCGTCGGAGAGCATCTTTCCCCAGGACGCGGTGGGCGGCTTGACGCCGGCACCGAGGAAGCTGAGGGCCGCCTCCGTCAGGATGTTGGTCGGGATGAGCAGCGTCGAGTAGACGAGGATCGGCGCGACCAGGTTGGGCAGCAGCTCCTTGATCAGGATGTAGCCGCGGCCGGCGCCGAGGCTGCGCGCGGCCTCGACGTACTCGCGCTCCCGCAGGGAGATCGTCTGGCCCCGGACGATACGGCCGATGTACGGCCAGCCGAAGAAGCCGATGACGACGATCAGTACGCCCATCCGGACGCCGGAACCCTCGAACCCCCAGAGGGAGTTGGGTACGACGGAGACCAGGGCGATGGTGAACAGCAGCTGCGGGAAGGCGAGCAGCAGGTCCATCAGGCGGCTGATGAGGCCGTCGACCCAGCCGCCGAGGAACCCGGCGAGCGCACCGAGCAGGCTGCCTATGGTGACCGACACGGAGGCCGACAGGAAGGCGACGATCAGGGAGATGCGGGCGCCGTAGACGATCCGGCTGAACACGTCTCGGCCGTTCGTGGGTTCGACGCCGAGCAGGAAGTCGGAGCTCATCCCGCCGAAGGAGCCGAGCGGTGTGCCCAGGTCCGGGTCGATCAGGTCCTCGTGGAACTCGTTGGGCGGGTGGCCCAGCAGGCTCACGATCTGCGGTGCGAAGACCGCCACCAGGATCAGGAGGATCACGACCACGCCGCCGGTCAGCGCGACCTTGTCGCGCTTGAGCCGCATCCAGGCGATGCGGCCGGGCGAGCGGCCTTCGATGGCCTTTGCAGGGACGTCGGCTACGGACACGGTTGCGGGTGTTTCCGCGCTCGTGTCATGCAGTGGTGCCGTCATCGTGGTGGGGACCCCTCTCGGCCGACGGGTTGCCGGCCCATGCCCGCCGCTGTGGCGGCGTTGGTGCGGAGTGGCGCTCGGAGTGCGTGGTGACACGCAGGACGCGTGCTGAGGTGCAGGAACTGCGGGAAGTGCGATGCAGAGCCACAAGCGAAATGCATATGCCGAACCTGACTTCGCAGGACTGACCGGCTCTTGGGTGGGGAGTCTTCATCGGCGCTGCGAGCAGCCGCCAGACCCGCAGATGAATGGATGCGCAACCGTGATGTGAGGGTCGAGTTCCCGTTATCCGGACTTCGCTCTCACCTGAGCGGATCAAGACCGTCCGTTCGGTACGCAATCGGACATGGCGCCCAACTCACGGTAGGACCATGCCTTTTGGCCCCACAACACGGCTGATATCCGGACAAGCCGAAGGCCGCAGGGAACGGTGGTTCCCTGCGGCCTTCGGTCGGTTCGATACGGCTGTCTCAGAGGCCGGGCAGACCCGGACGAGGTCGGTGCTTCCGGGGTCAGTACGCGGGGGCCTGGCCCTCGCGGTCGTAGAAGGGGCGGCTCTGGGCGCGCAGCCACATGGCGACGGGGTCGTGCTCGTCCGCCAGCGCCACCGTGCACACCGGCACACCCTCGGGGACCGCGCCGACCGACTGGCGCATCATCTCCCGTACGGATTCCAGCGCGGGCGCGGAGGCGTCGTACAGGTCGAGCCCGACCGCGAGGTACGGCGAGCCCAGCGAAGGCTGCACCCAGGCGCGGCGCAGCGAGCGGACGGCCGGGGTGCGGTGCGCGTGCTGGGTCAGCAGCCCGTAGAACTGCGGGAGCTCCAGGGCGGGCTCGGACAGCCGCAGCGGGCCGGCCGGCATCCGGTCGAGACCGGTGGCGATCCGGCGCAGGTCGGCCCAGGGGATGCCGAGGCCGCCGCCCTGGGCGTGCGGGTTGAGCCACAGGCCCCAGCGGTCCGGGTAGAGCGCGCGGGCGATGTCCCGGCCGGTGACCACCTCGTAGCCCCGGTTCCAGCCGCTGGCGGCCAGCTCCTGGGGGGAGGTCACGCACGGCGCGTACCCGAGGCCCTCGACCTCCATGCCGCCGTACTGGGCGTCCGGGGAGCCCGGCTGGCCCTGCCAGAGCAGCATCCACAGGCGGCCCTCGGCGAGGGCGTGCAGAAGCGACTCATAGCTCTCGTAGCGCCCGGGAGTCACCTGGCGCATCATGTGCTCGAGCTGCCCGGCCGCGGCCGTGCCTGACGCACTCACCCGGTACTCCTTCTTCGTCTGCCCGTCGTCCCACCCGTATCCGCACCCAGCTTAAGCGGCCCTACGGGAGGTAGAAGGGGCGTACGCGCGTAACCATGAAGTCGACCACCGGGTCCTGCACGGCGTCCAAGAGGATCAACTGCACGGGCCAGGGCGGCGGTACCCGGGTCAGGGCCCGGCCGAGGGCGTCCATCGGGGCATTCCGCATGCCGGGCTCCCATACCAGCAGCCGGACACCGATGTAGAGCTCCGGGGCCCCGCCCTCGACGCTGGCGAGGCAGCGGTGGGCGGCGGCGACCACGCCGGTGGCGCGGAACTCCTCGGCGGCGGCGGTCAGGAAGTCCACCGGGTCTTCCTGCCAGTCGGGCTCGTAGAGCCGGACCCGGCCGCCGGTGGCGGGGCCGTCGAGCGGGGTCCGGCCGATGCGGCAGAGCTCCGCGACGGCGGGCGGGGGCAGCGGGACGCCGACGGCGCCCTCCGGGTTCACGGCGATGCCGAGCTGCGGGGGCAGGCCGCGGGCGAACTCGACGGCGGGGGCGACGGCGAAGTCCATGGCGGGGCCGACGCAGGCGCGGAACTGGGCCTCGGAGCTGTAGACGGGGACGTACGCCGCCCCATCGATCTCCATGGTGGGCAGCATGAGGCCGGCCCCGTCCGGGCCGCCACCGCCGGGCAGGGGCACCCAGAGCCGGCTCCGGCCGAGCACCTCGACGATCCGGGCCCCGGCGTCCGCCTGCCCGAGCGCCGCCCCGAGCACCTGCTCCAGCTCGTTGTCCGGCCAGCCGCCGCCCTGCATGTACGCCTCCGCTGTGTGTTTTCCGCCCCACGCTGTCGGCCCGAGGTTAACGGCTCGGGCCCCTCTCGCTGCCGCGGGCTCCGCCCCCGGACCCCGGACCCCAGCGCCTCGAACGCCGGCGGGACTACGAAGGGCCCCGCCGGAACGCTATGCGGGTCACGCAGGCGGCCGAGCCGCGGTCCAGGAGGACCGCCGACGTGCAGCCCGCGGGGAGGCGGCCCGATTCCGCTTCGCGCAGCAGGCGGGCCACCGCGCCGCGATGGCGGGCGAAGGCGTACGCCGACACCCCGCGCCCCCGCGCCGCCTGCCCGGACAGGGCCTCCTCGGGGGTGGTGTCCAGCAGCAGCAGGTGCAGCGCCCGGCCCCGCCGCCGCGCGGCTGCGGCCAGCAGGCTGCGCACCCAGCTCTGCGTCCCGCAGTCGTGGACCACCGCCGAGGCCCCGGAGCGCAGCGTCCGCCACAACCCCCAGTAGTGCGCGCAGCGGACCAGCGGCCGGTACACCGCGTACGGCAGCGCCCGCGGCATCCGCCGCTCCCAGCGCTCGCGCACGTCCTGGGAGTCGATGCCGCCGTCCTCCGCGGCCCGCTTGATCAGCGTGCTCTTGCCGCCGCCCGGCAGGCCGGACACCACGACGATGTCCCCTTCGGCGAAGCCGAGCCACTGCGGTCCGTGCGGCCCCCGGCCGCGCAGGTCGCGTACGGGACCGCCGGTGGAGCGCGCCCGCCGCGCCGCCGGCACTCCGTCCACGGTTCCCGTCCCGGTCGCCGCCAGCACTCCGAATCTCCGCACAGTGATCGCCTTCCCCCATCGGGCCGCAGGGCCCCTCATGCCCACTGAGTGTAAAGAGACGGTAATCCGGCCGCGCCCGGTTCCGGCCTGCACTTCCCGGCCGTCTCGCCGGTCCGTACGTTCTTTCGGGCCCGGCCGCCCGATCACCCGGACGGCGTGCAATGATGTGCGCCATCTGGACCAACTGCATACCGGCCGCTTGAATCCGCGCGGGAGAGTCCCGGCAGGCCGTGAGGCCGTGCCCGGGCGCCGAAGGAGCAAGTTCCTCCCTTGAATCTCTCAGGCCCCGTACCGCGTGGATGAGGCAGATCTGAAAAGCGAGCCGCGCCGCCGTCCCTCACGACGGCATCCGCGTGCGCTCCACCCAAGGTGCAAGTCGACGTTCCCCGGGTCCGACCGGGAACTCTCGGCGAACCTCTCAGGTTCCGATGACAGATGGGGAGGATCGTCCTCGTCATGTCATGCCCTGGGACCCGGGAGCCACACCCATGAGCACTGCCCCCCGCCTGACCGCCCTCGATGCGCTGCACCGATCGCTCGGTGCGACCATGACCGATTTCGCGGGCTGGGACATGCCCCTGCGGTACGCCAGTGAGCGCGACGAGCACAACGCCGTCCGCACCAAGGCCGGTCTCTTCGACCTGTCCCACATGGGCGAGATCACGCTGACCGGCCCACAGGCCGTCAAGGCCCTGGACTACGCGCTGGTCGGCAACATCTCCACCGTCGGCGTCGGCCGCGCCCGCTACACGCACATCTGCCGGGAGGACGGCGGGATCGTCGACGACCTGATCGTCTACCGCCTGGGCGAGACCGAGTACATGGTCGTCGCGAACGCCTCCAACGCCCAGGTCGTCCTGGACGCCCTGACCGAGCGCGCCGCCGGCTTCGACACCGTGGTCCGCGACGACCGCGACGCGTACGCGCTGATCGCCGTGCAGGGCCCGGAGTCCCCCGGCATCCTCGCCTCCCTCACCGACGCCGACCTGGACGGCCTGAAGTACTACGCCGGCCTGCCGGGCACCGTCGCGGGCGTGCCCGCGCTGATCGCGCGTACGGGCTACACGGGCGAGGACGGCTTCGAGCTGTTCGTCGCCCCCGAGCACGCCGTCGAGCTGTGGCAGGCGCTGACCAAGGCCGGCGAGGGCGTCGGCCTGGTCCCGGCGGGCCTGTCCTGCCGCGACACCCTGCGCCTGGAGGCGGGCATGCCGCTGTACGGGCACGAGCTGACCACCTCCCTCACCCCGTTCGACGCGGGGCTGGGCCGGGTCGTGAAGTTCGAGAAGGAGGGCGAGTTCGTGGGCCGCGCCGCCCTGGAGGCCGCCGCCGAGCGCGCCGCCTCGAACCCGCCGCGCAAGCTGGTCGGCCTGATCGCCGAGGGCCGCCGCGTCCCGCGCGCCGGCTTCCCCGTCGTGGCCGACGGGCAGGTCATCGGCGAGGTCACCTCGGGTGCCCCGTCCCCGACGCTGGGCAAGCCGATCGCGATGGCGTACGTGGACGCGGCGCACGCCGCGCCCGGCACCTCCGGCGTCGGCGTGGACATTCGCGGTACGCATGAGCCGTACGAGGTCGTGGCCCTGCCGTTCTACAAGCGGCAGAAGTAACACCCGTACCCCGTACCGGCTCCCTACCGACGCCGTACGGGCGCCGTACCGGCCGTCTCAGTACGCAAGACCACTGTTCGTATCCACTCCCCCGCATCCAGGAGAATCAGGTCATGAGCAACCCCCAGCAGCTGCGTTACAGCAAGGAGCACGAGTGGCTGTCGACCGCCGAGGACGGCGTCGCGACGGTCGGCATCACGGAGTTCGCGGCCAACGCGCTCGGTGACGTCGTCTACGCCCAGCTCCCCGAGGTCGGCGACACGGTGACCGCGGGCGAGACCTGCGGTGAGCTGGAGTCGACCAAGTCCGTCAGCGACCTGTACTCCCCCGTCACCGGTGAGGTCGTCGAGGCCAACCAGGACGTCGTGGACGACCCGGCGCTCGTGAACACCGCCCCGTTCGAGGGCGGCTGGCTGTTCAAGGTGCGCATCGCGGAGGAGCCGGCCGACCTGCTCTCTGCCGACGAGTACGCCAAGCTCACCGCCGGTAACTGACCACAGGGGATCCTGATGTCTGTTCTGAACACCCCTCTCCACGAGCTCGACCCGGACGTGGCCGCCGCAGTCGACGCCGAGCTCGCACGCCAGCAGTCCACCCTGGAAATGATCGCGTCGGAGAACTTCGCTCCGGTCGCCGTCATGGAGGCCCAGGGCTCGGTCCTGACCAACAAGTACGCCGAGGGCTACCCCGGCCGCCGTTACTACGGCGGCTGCGAGCACGTCGACGTGGTCGAGCAGATCGCGATCGACCGCATCAAGGCGCTGTTCGGCGCCGAGGCCGCGAACGTCCAGCCGCACTCGGGTGCGCAGGCGAACGCCGCCGCGATGTTCGCGCTGCTGAAGCCGGGCGACACGATCATGGGCCTGAACCTGGCCCACGGCGGTCACCTGACCCACGGCATGAAGATCAACTTCTCCGGCAAGCTCTACAACGTGGTCCCGTACCACGTCGACGAGACCGGCGAGGTCGACATGGCCGAGGTCGAGCGCCTCGCCAAGGAGTCCAAGCCGCAGCTGATCATCGCCGGCTGGTCCGCCTACCCGCGCCAGCTGGACTTCGCCGCCTTCCGCCGCATCGCGGACGAGGTCGGCGCGTACCTGATGGTCGACATGGCGCACTTCGCCGGCCTGGTGGCCGCGGGCCTGCACCCGAACCCGGTGCCGCACGCCCACGTCGTCACCACCACCACGCACAAGACCCTCGGCGGTCCGCGCGGCGGCGTCATCCTGTCGACGCAGGAGCTGGCCAAGAAGATCAACTCCGCGGTCTTCCCGGGTCAGCAGGGCGGCCCGCTGGAGCACGTGATCGCGGCCAAGGCGGTCTCCTTCCTGGTCGCGGCCTCGCCCGAGTTCAAGGAGCGCCAGGAGCGCACCCTCGAGGGCGCGAAGATCCTCGCCGCCCGCCTGGTCCAGGACGACGTCAAGGCCGTGGGCGTGGACGTCCTCACCGGCGGCACCGACGTGCACCTGGTCCTGGTCGACCTGCGCAACTCCGAGCTGGACGGGCAGCAGGCCGAGGACCGCCTCCACGAGGTCGGCATCACGGTCAACCGCAACGCCATCCCGAACGACCCGCGGCCCCCGATGGTCACCTCGGGTCTGCGGATCGGTACGCCGGCCCTCGCCACCCGCGGCTTCGACGCCGAGGCCTTCACCGAGGTCGCCGAGATCATCGCGCAGGCGCTGAAGCCGGCGTACGACAGCGAGGCCCTCAAGGCGCGCGTCTCCGCGCTCGCGGCGAAGTTCCCGCTGTACCCGACGCTCTAGGCATCGGCTTGGGGGGCCCGGCCTTGTGTCACACAGGGTCGGGCCCTTCCCGTGTGACACGAGCCATACCCGAGCGCCGTCCGGCCACCATCTCGGGCAGACGAAACGTTCACCTCGCCACGTTAAGCTCGACTGTCGGACAAAATCCGAACAATCCCCCCTCGTACGATCCACCCCGCCTGCCCCTCCACCCACGAGCAGACAAGGGAGTCCGCCACCGTGGCCATCTCCGTCTTCGATCTCTTCTCCATCGGCATCGGCCCCTCCTCCTCCCACACGGTCGGTCCGATGCGGGCCGCCCGCATGTTCGTGACCCGGCTGAAGAAGGACGGCGTGCTCGCCCAGACCGCAGCGGTCCGGGCCGAGCTGTACGGCTCCCTCGGCGCGACCGGCCACGGCCACGGCACGCCCAAGGCGGTGCTGCTGGGCCTGGAGGGCCACTCCCCCCGCTCGGTGAACGTGGAGACGGCCGACGACGAGGTGGAGCGCATCCGCCGGAGCGGCCGCCTGCGCCTGCTCGGCACCGAGATCGGGAGCGCGCACGAGATCGCCTTCGACGAGCCGAGCCAGCTGATCCTGCACCGCCGCCGGTCCCTGCCGTACCACGCGAACGGCATGACGCTCTTCGCGTACGACGCCTCGGGCGCGCCGCTGCTGGAGAAGACGTACTACTCGGTCGGCGGCGGCTTCGTGGTGGACGAGGACGCGGTCGGCGAGGACCGGATCAAGCTCGACGACACCGTGCTGAAGTACCCCTTCCGCAGCGGCGACGAGCTGCTGCGCATGGCCCGGGAGAGCGGCCTGTCGATCTCCGCGATGATGCTGGAGAACGAAAAGGCCTGGCGCACGGAGGAGGAGATCCGCGAGGGCCTGCTCGAGATCTGGCGCGTCATGCAGGCGTGCGTCTCGCGCGGCATGTCGCGCGAGGGCATCCTGCCAGGCGGCCTGAAGGTCCGCCGCCGGGCGGCGAACACCGCCCGCAAGCTCCGCTCCGAGGGCGACCCGCTGGCGCTGTCGATGGAGTGGATCACCCTCTACGCGATGGCCGTGAACGAGGAGAACGCCGCGGGCGGCCGGGTGGTCACCGCTCCGACGAACGGCGCCGCGGGCATCATCCCGGCGGTCCTGCACTACTACATGAACTTCGTGCCCGGCGCCGACGAGGAGGGCGTGGTCCGCTTCCTGCTCGCGGCCGGTGCGATAGGCCTGCTCTTCAAGGAGAACGCCTCGATCTCCGGCGCCGAGGTCGGCTGCCAGGGCGAGGTCGGCTCGGCCTGCTCGATGGCGGCCGGCGCCCTCGCCGAGGTCCTGGGCTGCACCCCGGAGCAGGTCGAGAACGCGGCCGAGATCGGCATGGAGCACAACCTGGGCCTGACCTGCGACCCGGTCGGCGGCCTCGTCCAGATCCCGTGCATCGAGCGCAACGGCATGGCGGCGGTCAAGGCGGTCACGGCGGCCAAGATGGCGATGCGCGGCGACGGCACCCACAAGGTCTCCCTCGACAAGGTCATCAAGACCATGAAGGAGACGGGCGCCGACATGAAGGTCAAGTACAAGGAGACCGCCCGCGGCGGCCTGGCGGTCAACGTCATCGAGTGCTGATCCGGCACGCATGACGAGTGAGGGGCCCGGCGCAAACGCGTCGGGCCCCTCACTCGGCAACGCCTCCACCACCCAGCAGGTCGCCACCGGCTCCGGGGCGTCCAACCAGAGCAACGGCGCCCAGGCCAACGGCGCCGGCTTCACCGCCATCGGGCAGTCCAACGACTCGTTCGTCCTCAACCCCGTCCCGTAACGGACCGGTGACGCAGCGGCCCGCCCTTCCCCCGGAGGGCGGGCCTCTCCGCGTTCCTGTGACAGGACGGGTCCAGCGGCCCTCCGGCTCGGGACCTTCGGCCCCGCGGGGGCGGCCGGGAGGTGGGCTAGCTTGCCCGAGAGGGCGGATTCCCCCCCGTGAGCCGACAGAGAGGTGGAGCGCATGGACGGCACGGACGGTATCGAGCACCACGTCCTCCCGCTCCGGCTGGAGGCCTCGCCCGCGCCGCTGCCGCTGCTCGGGGGCTTCACGTACCGCTGCGACCGGCCCTACGAGCTGGCCCTCGACTTCCGGGGCGCCGGGATGCACGTGGCGCGCTGGGTGTTCTCCCGGGACCTGCTGCTCGACGGGGAGACCTGCGCGACGGGCGAGGGGGACGTCCAGGTGTGGCCGCGCCGGCAGGGCAGGGAGCCGCGCGTCTTCCTCGCCTTCACCAACGGCGAGCGGAGCTGCGTGGTGTCCGCCCGGGCGAAGGACGTGCGCGCGCTGTGCCGGCGGCTGGTCGCTCTGGTGCCGCGGGGCGAGGAGCAGCGGCACTACGACCTCGACGCCGAGCTGAGCACCCTCCTGCCCCGATAGGGAGCATTTATCCCGTTTCTTCTCGTTTCAGGCGTTTTGGGTGCAACCATGAGCCTGCCGGGAGTGTCCTCAGCAGTGACACCGGTCCCCGCCTCCGAAGAATCAGGGGGACGTCATGAACCACCTCCGCCGCCGGCAGCTCGTGGCCCTTGCCACAGGTGCGCTGCTCACCGCCGGGATCACCCTCGCCGCGCCGGCCTCGGCCGTCGTCCGGCCCACGCCGCTCGTCGTCAATGCCCGCTGGGGCGGGCACTGCACGTACGACCGCATCGTCATCGACCTGCGGGGACACGCCCCCGGGGTCACGGTCACCCGCGTGCCGAGGCTGGTCCAGGACGGATCCGGCAAGCCCGTCCCGCTGGCCGGGAAGTACTTCCTGCAGATCAGCCTGCATCCCGCCGCCGCGCACAACCGCGCGGGCGACAGCACGTACCGCGGGCCGAAGCTCGTCAAGATCTACCTGCCCCAGCTCAAGGGCCTTGCCATGACGGGCGACTTCGAGGGGTACGTCACCTTCGGCGCCGCCTTCCACAGCAAGCCCTCCTTCACCTCCTTCAAGCTGCACGGACCCGAGCGGTTCGTGCTGGACGTCGCGCACCGCAACGTGTGCCGGTGAAGGTGAGGGACTACCGGTGCTCGGGGTTCGGGAAGTCGAAGCGGCAGCCGGCGTCCCACTCCGAGCGCTGGTTCCCGTGCGCCGGGATCCCGCCCGAGCGCTTCAGCAGGGCGGCCAGGTGCATGAGGTTCCACGACATGAAGGTCGTGTTCCGGTTGGTGAAGTCGTTCCCGGGGCCGCCCGAGCCGGGGTCGAGGTACGAGGGCCCGGGCCCGGCCTCGCCGATCCAGCCCGCGTCGGCCTGCGGCGGGACGGCGTAGCCGAGGTGCTGGAGGCTGTAGAGGATGTTCATGGCGCAGTGCTTCACGCCGTCCTCGTTGCCGGTGATGAGCGCGCCGCCGACGCGCCCGTAATAGGCGTACTGGCCCTGCGCGTTCAGGGTCGAGGAGCAGGCGTAGAGCCGCTCGATGACCTGCTTCATGACGGAGCTGTTGTCGCCGAGCCAGATCGGGCCGCACAGCACGAGGATGTCGGCGTCCATGATCTGGCTGTACAGGACGGGCCACTGGTCGGTTTCCCAGCCGTGCTCGGTCATGTCGGGCCAGACACCGGTGGCGATGTCGTGGTCGACGGCGCGGATCAGCGAGGTCCGGGCGCCGGCCGCCTCCATGACGGCGCGGCTCTTGGCGATCAGGCCCTCGGTGTTGCTGGTCTCGGGCGAGCGCTTGAGGGTGCAGTTGACGTAGACGGCGGTCAGGTCGGAGTAGTCGTAGTCGGCGGCCACACCGCCAGCCTCGGGGCCTGCGGGCGCCGCCGCCACCGGGCCGCAGCCGTTCGGGACGCCTGTCCGGGGCCGCCCCTTCGGGCCGGGTTGGTACCGGTCCGAGGGACGCTCGTTCACCGGATCATCCCCCCTGCACCCCGACGGGAGTCGTCTCGCGGTCGCCCTCGGGAACGGGGTCGCGGCCCTCGACCTCCCGCATCCCTAGGATGGCCGCATGTCGCTGCCGCACGCCATCCTGACCGCCCTGCTGGAGAAGCCCTCGTCGGGGCTGGAGCTGACCCGGCGGTTCGACAGGTCGATCGGGTACTTCTGGTCCGCGACGCACCAGCAGATCTACCGCGAGCTCGGCCGGCTGGAGGAGGCCGATCTGATCCGGGCGCTGCCCAGCGAGGTACCCGTACGGGGGCAGAAGAAGCAGTACGAAGTGCTGGCCGGCGGGAGCGCGGAGCTCGCGCGGTGGGTCGGCGAGAGCCAGGACCCGAAGGCCATCCGGGATCCGCTGCTGCTGCGGATCCGCGCGGCCGCCGTGGTGGGCCCGCACGGGCTGGCCGGGGAGCTGCGGCGCCATCTCGATCTGCACCGGCGGCAGCTGGCCGTCTACGAGGCGATCGAGGAGAAGGACTTCCCGCCGGAGCGGGACTCCGACGAGGACCGGCTGCGCCGGCTGGTGCTGCACGGCGGCATCGGCCTGGAGACGTTCTGGCTGCGCTGGCTGGAGGAGGCCCTGGGCGAGGTCGAGGACATGGCGCCGCCGCCCGGCGGAGCCGTCTCCTGACCCCGGGAAACGCGCCGGGGCAGCGCAATGCCCCCGCCCGCCCGGCAGAAGGACATGGCGGGGGCTGCGCAGGGCTTACTTGTTCAGGGAGGCCCAGAACTCGTCGAAGCTCAGCAGGCCGTCGCCGTTGCTGTCCTTGGCCGCGACCACGGCGTCCGCGACGGCGCCGGTCACGTACGCGTCGCCCATCGCCTTCATGGCCGCGCTGTACTCGTCGGCCGTGACGAAGCCGTCACCGTCCGCGTCGAACTTGCCGAACGTCGCCCGCGCGCTCTCGATGTCAGCCACTGGGATCCACCCCTTCTAGGTGCTTGTTGACCGGCCAAGGGTAGCGGCAGCCGGGCACCGCCCCCTCCCGCGGGTCCCGTTCGGGCGGCAGATATGAATTCAATTACCCTTCCGCGATGTGGAACCGAAAATTCCAGCCACGAAATCCGACCCGGGCTTGTCACGTTCCGGGGTCACGGCATAACGTATCGGCATTGCCGCCACACCAGGAGCGCAGGGCTCCCAGGGACAAGCGGCAACAAGGGCGATCACACAGGTGACGATCACAGTCGGCGCATCATTCGAAGTTCTGCCCTTCACCCGCACCTGCCGCCATATCCGGGAAGACGGCGACCATGTGCTCATCGGAGTCAGCCCCGGAAACAGCTATTTCAGCGCAGACCGCACAGCAGTCGCGCCGGATGGGCCGTGACCCGCTTCGCGTAGGTCGACTTCGTGTACGCCGACCTCCATGTGGATCGGATGTTCGCCGCCTTCGGCCACACCCGGGAACACGCGGAGAATCGTGCCGCGAAAGGGATCAAGGCGGTCCGGCGGCGCATTCTCAAAGGCGTGGAGGAATCAGGGCATCCCCATGCAGAAATCCGCGTGAGAGCACTTTCCGAGTTCCAGCCGAACCCCGTCTACCAACTCCTGCACCGCCGCGTCCTGCATTTCCTGGAGACCGACGAACAATTCCGGAGGGAACGCCGATGAGCGTCGAGCGGCTTGAGGGCCGGGAGTTCGAGGGCGGGGTGCCGGTGGAACGGCTGCCCGGGCTGCGGCTCGCGGTGCCCGCCGAGAACCTGGTGTGGCGTACGGGCTTCATCAAGCGGCTGCCGGAGCGGCTTCCCGTCGCCTGGTGACGGTACGGGGGTGTCCCGGGAGCTGTGCGAGCTCCCGGGGCGCCGCCGTGTCGCCGTGTCCCGTACGCCCCGTACTCCCCGCCGCCTAGCGGAAGATGCCGGTGTGGCCGAGCGAGTAGCGCCCGGGCTGCGGGTAGACGGCCAGGCCGTGCGGGCCGCCGCCCACCGGGATCTTGGCGAGCTGCTCACCGGTCGCCGTGTCGATCGCGTAGACCTCGGAGTTGTAGCGGCCCGACAGCCACAGCACCTTGCCGTCGGCGGAGACGCCGCCCATGTCGGGGCTGCCCCCGTCGGGCAGCTCCCACTTCTTGGTGAGCCTGTTCTGCTTGAAGTCGAAGACGGAGATGCTGCCCTCCCCGCGGTTGGAGATGTACATCTCCTTGGAGTCGCGGCTGACGTACAGGCCGTGGGTGCCCTTGCCGGTGGGCAGCAGCTTGGGGATGTCGAACTTGTCGCCGCTGAACACCCACATGCCGTGCGCCATCATGTCCGCGACGTAGAAGGTCTTCCCGTCCGGGGAGACCTTCACGTCCTGCGGCATCGCGCCCTCGAACGGCAGCTTCTGCTGGGCGACGACCTCCATCTTCTCGGTGTCGACCTTGAGGAGCTCGCCGGAGAACTCGCAGCTCACGATGAAGTAGCGGCCGTCGGCGGAGAAGTCCGCGTGATTGACGCCGAAACAGGTCACCGGGACGGTCTTCACGCGGTTCATCGTGTGCGGATCACGGAAGACCAGCTCGCGGTCCATGGAGGCCATCACGACCGCGTACTTGCCGTTCGGCGTGAAGTACAGGTTGTACGGGTCGTGCACCTCGACGGGCTCGCCGGCCTCGCCCGTGGCCGGGTTGATCGGCGTGAGCGTGTGGCCGCGGTTGTTGTTGACCCACAGGGTCTTCATGTCCCAGGACGGGACCACGTGCTGGGGCTGGATGCCGACCGTGATGGTGTCGATGACCTTGTACGTCTTCGGGTCGATGACGGACACCGTATTGGAGGTGGTGTTCGGTACGTAGACGCGGGACGGGAAGCCCTTGACCACCGGGGCGAGGTTGTTCGGCCGGTCGGCCGCGTACACGTCGTTCGGGTCGAGGAGCGGCGGCATCCCGGCCAGGCCCTGCGGCGCGGCCGGGACGGCCTTGACGGGCTGGCGGGCCGGGGCCGCGGAGCCGAGCGCCTCGGCGGCCTCCTTGTCGGCCGATCCGCAGCCGGCCAGGGCGGCGAGGAGCAGACCGGCCAGCAGCACGGTGGCCCTCCGGGGAGGGCGGGTGGTCGTCATGAGGTCAGCAGCTCCGTGGTGGTCACCGCGCGCAGGTTGCGGCGCGCGAGTTCTTCGAGGAGGGGCGGCATCGCGTCGACCGTGTCCGCGTAGCCGAAGTGCAGGCTCACCACCGATCCGCTGCGGATCGTCCCGGTGACGGTGCGGATGACGGCCGCGGCGCCGGGCGAGGTGAAGTCGAGGGAGTCCACGTCGTACGAGAGGACGTGCGGGTAGCCCGCCCGCCGGGCCAGCTTGGTGACGAGGGGGGTGGCGTACTGGGTCTGGGAGGGCCGGAACCAGGTGCCGATGGAGCCGGTGAGCCGCTTGAGCCGCTGGGCGCAGCCGGTGATCTCGGCGTAGGCCTCCGCCTCGGGCATCTCGTTGATCGCGAGGTGGCGCTGGGTGTGGTTGCCGAGCTCGTGGCCGCCGTCCAGGACCCGGCGGGCCATGTCCGGGTGGGCGTCGAGCCAGCTGCCGATCGCCAGTACGGTGACCCGCGCGCCCGCTCTTTCGGCCTCGGCCAGTACGGCCCGGGCGATGGCGGGGTCCCCGTTGCCGTGGAAGGTGAGGGCGACCCGGGGGCGGTCGCGCGGACCGTGCCCGATCTCGTCGGGCTGTCCGGGGATCCGGCGCGGGCCGGGCGCGGCCGCCCGGCCGACCCGTGCGGCCGGCCCGGTGACCGGGGCGGCCTCGGCCGGGGGCGCGGAGGGGGCCGGGCCGCCGGCGCCGCAGGCGGCGGTGAGGGCGCCGGCGGCGGCTGCCGCGCCGGCGCGGAGGGCGGATCGGCGGTCCGGGTAGCAGAGCACCCGCCCATTTAAGTCGTGGATGACCCTGAAGATAACGATTGACCCATTTCGGGACCTTCACCGGAGTACACCCATGCGAGGGAGTGTCCGGTTTGCGATCAACGAATCACACACAACGGTGGATAGTTATTCATTGATTGCGAGGTGAGTGGCCGACCTCACCTAGGATTTAGCTGGAAACTCTTAGTATTTGCACACTTATGTCCAAGTTGGGACTTTTGGCGTTTGGTCGCCCGTCTGCCATAGTCGGAATCACGGCTTCCCCATTGACCCGAGCGAAGTCGCCACGCCGAGGATCACACCCCCTTCGATCCTCGGCGGACCCATGAAGCCCCCACGACGCCCCACTACGGCGACCGGGGGCTTCAGGCATTTCAGGGGCCTATGGCAGTCAAGGGGCCGTCTGCGATCAAGGGGCACAGGGGCGCCGGAGTCAGCGGTCGGCCACCCGCATCTCGAACCAGGTGATCTTGCCGCGCGGCAGCAGGTCGGCGCCCCAGCGGTCGGAGAGCTTGTCGACGAGGAAGAGCCCCCGGCCGGTGGTGTCCAGCTCGTGGACCGGCATCAGGCAGGGCAGTCCGCGCGAGGGGTCGCGCACCTCGACCCGGATCCAGCCGCGCCGCCGCAGCATCCGTAAGCCGAAGGAGCGGGCGCCGGTGTGGCGCACCGCGTTGCCGACGAGCTCCGAGACCAGCAGGACGGTGTGCTCGGACACCTGCGGGGAGAAGCCCCAGAAGCGGATCACCACGTACTGGGTGAGCCGGCGGGCCGCGCTCGCCGACTCGGGCATGGACGGGAGCGTCACTTCCGCCTCGGCCGGATTCCCGTACAACTCCAGCGCCTTGAGACCCTGTTCGTCCTCAAGAGCCGCCGTCAGCCGTACGGCGGAAGCGCTGCTGCGCTGCCGCGGCTGTTCCACACCCTCCAGGCCCGCCATGAACCCATCATGGACGGCCGATACGCCCGTCCGGGCCGTTCCGCAGGAAAACACCCCCCGGAATAGTCGACTCCAAGGGGGCGTCCCGTCATATGCGTTGGGCAATCGGAAGCCCGCGAAACCATCCTGATCTGCGGTGACACACCGCCCCCGGACGATCACCCCGAGTGGATCTCCACAGCTCCTTAAGGCTGCTTTAAGGCCTGGCTAATCCACCCCCAGGGAGGACTAAGCAGCCTCGGGGAAGTGGGGCACGCGCCCCCGCGCCGCCCGGCACGGCGCCTCGCCGCGTTGTCGCAGCACCCTGGTACGTCCCGTACAAGCGTGCCGCTCCGCCGTGCGATGCACCGCACCGGACGACGCTAAAACGCAACCCCACCTCCCCGAGACCGCTTAGAGGAACTTCGCCTTGCCGGGGCCCTCCTCGACGAAGCTGCGCATGCCGCGCTCACGGTCCTCGGTGGCGAACAGGCCCGCGAACCAGTTGCGTTCGATGGTCAGGCCGGTGTCGATGTCCGCCTCGAGGCCCGCGTCCACGCACTCCTTGGCGGCGCGCAGCGCGATCGCCGGACCCTGGGCGAGCTTGGCGGCCCAGGCGTGCGCCTGCTCGTACACCTCGGCGGCGGGCACGACCCGGTCCACGAGCCCGAGCGTGAGCGCCTCGTCGGCCTTGACCATACGGCCGGTGAAGATCAGGTCCTTGGCCTTGGACGGCCCGATCAGCCGGGACAGCCGCTGGGTGCCGCCGGCGCCGGGGATCAGGCCGAGCAGGATCTCGGGCTGGCCGAGCTTCGCGTTGTCGGCGGCGATCCGGTAGTCGGCGCACAGCGCGAGCTCGCAGCCACCGCCCAGGGCGTAGCCGGTGACGGCGGCGACGACGGGCTTGGGGATCCGCGCCACGGCCGTGAAGGCGTCCTGGAGCGCGCGGGACCGGGCGACCATCGCCGCGTGGTCCATCGTCTGCATCTCCTTGATGTCCGCGCCTGCCGCGAACACCTTCTCGCCGCCGTAGATGATCACCGCGCGGACGTCGGCCCGGTCGGTGGCCTCCACCGCGAGCTCGCGCAGCCGGTCCTGGGTGGCGATGTCCAGGGCGTTCATGGGCGGCCGGTCCAGGCGGAGGGTGCCGACGCCTTCGGAGACTTCGAGAGAGAGGGTCATAGGCGGAAGGTTAGCCGCGGTTAACAGGGAATGGCCCGGTGCTGTGGGTCACAGCACCGGGCCACTCGACTACGTACGGGGGAGGACTACTTGATCCACTCCGCCCAGTCCATGTTCCAGCCGTTGAGGCCGTTGTCCGGGGCGATCTGCTTGTCCTTGGAGTTCTTCACGACGACGACGTCACCGATCAGCGACTCGTTGAAGAACCACGCGGCGGGCTGGTTGCCGTCGCCCGCACCGCGGACGTCCTTGAGGCCCACGCAGCCGTGGCTGACGTTCTCGGAGCCGAACGTGCCGGAGGAGGCCCAGTAGTTGCCGTGGACGAAGGTGCCCGAGTTCGACAGGCGCATCGCGTGCGGGACGTCCGAGATGTCGTACTCGCCGCCGAAGCCGACGGTCGCGCCGTTCATCCGGGTCACCTTGTACTTCTCGCTGATGACCATCTGCCCGTTGTACGTGGTCGTCGACGGGGCGCCCGCGGTGATCGGGATGTTCTTGAGCACCTGGCCGTCGCGGACGATCTGCATCGTGTGCTCGCTCGCGTCGACCGTGGAGACCTGCGAGCGGCCGATGGTGAAGGTGACCGTACGGGTCTGCTTGCCGTAGACGCCGGGACGGCCCTCGACCCCGTCGAGGGCGATCTTCACGGTGACCTTGGTGCCCGCGGCCCAGTACTTCTCGGGGCGGAAGTCGAGGCGGTCGTTGCCGAACCAGTGGCCCTCGACCGGCACGGACGGCTCGGCCGTCACCGTGATGGCCTTCTCGACGGCCTCGGTGTTGGTGATGCCTCGGGTGAAGTTGAACGACACCGGCATGCCCACGCCGACGGTCTCGCCGTCCTCGGGCGTGTAGTGGCCGACGAACGTGTTGGTCGGGGTCAGCGTGGTGAACGTGGTGTCCTTGGCGGACTCCCGGCCGGCCTCGTCCTTGGCGACGGCGTGCACCTTGTACTCGGTGGCGGCGGCCAGGTTGCGGGCGGGCTCCCAGCTCGCGCCGTCCTGGGCGAGCTTGCCGTCGACGGCGTTGCCCTTGGTGTCGGCGACGGTCACAGTGGTCAGCTTGCCGCCGGTGCTGGTTATCTTCAGGATGCCGCTGGTGGCGACCTCCTTGGCGCCGTCGTCCGGCTTGACGCTGACAACGGCCTTGGATGCCTCGGTACCGGTCTTGCCGCCCCCGCCGCCCCCAGCGTTGTCGCCGCCTCCGCCGCCGGTGTTGCCGCCTCCGCTGCACGCGCTCGTGAGCAGCAGTGCCGCTCCGAGCAGGAGGGCCGGCAGGCCGGTGCGGCGGGCGCGGCCGCGTATCGGCTGCACGTTCACTCTTCTTCTCCCCATGTCCCCCGCGCGCGGACAGTCGCGCGCTTGTCGACAGGAAATCACATGGGGGGATCACGAAGAGAAACGGTCTTGTCACCGTTCCGTCCCAAGAACGGGGAAGGACCGGCGCGTCGCGCGGAGCCGCCGGTCCCCGGTGCGTCAGCCGAGGGCGGAGCCCGCGACCCAGTGCGCCCAGTCCATGTTCCAGCCGCCCAGCCCGTTGTTCGGGGCCACCGTCTTGTCCTGCGAGTTGACGACCTCCACCACGTCCCCGACCAGGGTCCGGTCGAAGAACCAGCCGGCCGGGGTGTCCGAACCGCCGCCCCTGTCGTCGCGCAGCCCCACGCAGCCGTGGCTGGTGTTGGTGGAGCCGAAGGTGTCGGGGCTGGCCCAGTAGTTCCCGTGCAGGAAGGTCCCTGAGGTGGTGAGCCGCAGGGCGTGCGGGACGTCGGGGATGTCGTACTCGCCGCCGAAGCCGACGGTCTGGCCGTTCATCCGGGTCACGTCGAACATCTCCAGCACCACCATCTTCCCGTTGTAGGTGGTGTTCTTGGGCGCTCCGGCGCTGATCGGGAGGGTGGAGACCAGCTTCCCGTCGCGGCGGACCTCCATCGTGTGCGCCTCCGCGTCCACGGTGGAGACCTGGGAGCGGCCGACGGTGAAGGTGACGGCCTTGTCCTGGATGCCGTAAGAGCCGGGCGCGCCCTGCACGTCCCGCAGATTCATCGTGACGGTGACCTCGGTGCCGGGCTTCCAGTACTGCTTGGGCCGGAAGTCGAGGCGCTCGTTGCCGAACCAGTGGCCCGCGACCTCCACCGGGGGCTTGGAGGTGACGGTGATGGCCCGCTCGACGTCGGCGCGGTTCTCGATCGACCGGTTGAAGTTGAAGGAGACGATCATGCCGGTGCCGACGGTGGAGCGGTTCTCGGGCTTGAAGTAGCCGATGAACCGCTCCTCGGGGACGTAGGTGGTGAAGGTGGTGTGCCGGGCCTGGCGGCGCTCGTGCCCGTCGAGGGCGACCGCGTCCACGGTGTACTTGGCGGCGAGCGCGAGCTTGCCGCCCGCGGGGTCGGGGCTCCAGCTGAGGCCGTCGGGGGCGATGGAGCCGGGGACGCGCTCCTCCTGGGCGTCCTCGACCTTGGTGACCACGACCCGCTCGAGGCGGCCCTCGGGGACTCTGACCGTCAGCGGGCCTTCGGCCGGGACCCCCTTGGCGTTGTCCTCGGGGGTGATCCGGATGGCCTCGTCGGGCGACCGGGGTTTGCCGGGGAGCTGGATCTCGACCGGGGAACCGCCGCTCTCGGTGCATCCGGCCAGGCCGCCCAGCAGGGCCGCCCATGCCGCCACGGCGGCCAAGCCCGCCCCTGCCCGCCTCGTCAGAAGTGTCACGATCCCTCCAACGACCGGCCCCCTCCGGGGGAAACGTGAGCGCGGGCCACGTTCCGGGCAGATCTCTCCGGGCAGAACAGTGGGAAGGACCAGACGGGGGCGGGCCCAGGCCGGGACGCCGGGGCCGCACTCTCCCCTCCCCCCGCCGGTACCCAGGAGCCGTGGAGGCGGGCAGTGTCGAGCGCAGCCGAGTACGAGGCGGTGGATGCCGCCGCCATGGAGTCAGTGGAGTCGTTGGATTCGGTGGAGGCCGCGGAGGCCGTGGATTCGGTGGAGGCCGTGGACGCGGTCCGCAGCGGCGGGGCCGCGCCGCCCGTCCCGCACGTCAACGGCCGGGTGAACGGCGCGGTGGCACGGGACCTCGAGCCGGCCTTACGGGCCGTCACGCGCCCGGGGCCACCGGTGTGGCCGGGGTCCTCACACCCGCTCGGGGCGCGTTTTCGCACCGGCCCGGACGGGACGGCGGGCACGAACTTCGCGCTGTGGGCCCAGGGCGCGGAGGCGGTGGAGCTGTGCCTCTTCGACGCGGAGGGCGCCGAGACCCGGTGCGCGCTGACCGAGCTGACGCACGAGATCTGGCACGGCTTCCTGCCCGGCGTGCGCCCCGGGCAGCGGTACGGGTTCCGGGTGCACGGCCGCTGGGACCCGTGGACGGGGGCCCGGTTCAATCCGGCGAAGCTGCTGCTGGACCCGTACGCGCGGGCCGTCGACGGGGACTTCACGCTGCCGCCGGAGGTGTACGGGCACGTCCGCGACTGGCCGCAGCAGTACATCGCGGACACCGTGCGCGACGACCGCGACTCGGCGCCGTTCGTCCCCAAGGGGGTCGTGGTCCACGATGACGACGACTGGGCGGACGACGTCCGGCCGAAGACCCCGTGGGCCGATTCGGTGATCTACGAGCTGCACGTGCGCGGGTTCACGATGCGCCATCCGGGTGTTCCCGAGGAGCTGCGCGGCACGTACGCGGGCCTCGCCCATCCGGCTGCGGTCGAGCACCTGACCCGGCTCGGGGTGACGGCGGTCGAGCTGCTGCCGGTGCACCAGTTCGCGCACGAGGACCACCTGCTGCGCCGGGGCTTGCGCAACCACTGGGGCTACAACTCGATCGGCTACTTCGCCCCGCACGCCGGCTACTCCTCGTCCGGCACGGCAGGGCAGCAGGTCGGCGAGTTCAAGCGGATGGTGAAGGCCCTGCACACGGCCGGGATCGAGGTCATCCTCGACGTGGTCTACAACCACACGGCGGAGGCGGGCGAGCTCGGCCCGACGCTCTCGCTGCGCGGCATCGACAACCGGGGCTACTACCGGCTCCAGTCCGACCAGCGCCGGTACGCCGACTACACGGGCTGCGGGAACACCCTGCACGCCGGGCGGCCGCACGTGCTGCGCCTCATCACGGACTCCCTGCGCTACTGGGTGACGGAGATGGGGGTGGACGGCTTCCGCTTCGACCTGGCGGCGGCGCTGGCCCGCTCGATGCACGACGTGGACATGCTCTCGCCGTTCCTCGCGGTCATCGCCCAGGACCCGGTGCTGCGCCGGGTCAAGCTGATCGCCGAGCCGTGGGACGTGGGCTCGGGCGGCTACCAGGTGGGGGCGTTCCCGCCGCTGTGGACGGAGTGGAACGACCGGTACCGGGATGCCGTACGGGACTTCTGGCGGGGCGCGCTGCCCGACGTACGGGATCTCGGGTACCGGCTGTCGGGCTCGAGCGACCTGTACGCGTGGGGCGGGCGGCGGCCGTACGCCTCGGTGAACTTCGTGACGGCGCACGACGGTTTCACCCTGCGCGACCTGGTGTCGTACGAGCGCAAGCACAACGAGGCCAACGGGGAGGCGGGCCGCGACGGGACCAACGACAACCGCTCGTGGAACTGCGGGGTGGAGGGAGAAACGGACGACGCCCGCATCGGGGTGCTGCGGCGGCGGCAGCTGCGCAACCTGCTGACCACGCTGCTGCTCTCTACCGGGGTGCCGATGCTGGTCGCCGGGGACGAGTTCGGCCGGACGCAGGGCGGCAACAACAACGCGTACTGCCAGGACAACGAGACGGGATGGGTGGACTGGTCGCTGCTGGAGGACCCGGCCTGGCGGGACCTGTGCGCGCTGGCCGCGCGGCTGGTGGCGCTGCGCCAGGAGCATCCGGTGCTGCGCCGGCGGGCGTTCTTCTCGGGGCGGCCGCAGGGCGCGGACGGGCTGCGGGACCTGGCCTGGTTCACCCCGGCGGGCATGGAGATGACCGAGCGGGACTGGTACGCGCCGGCCGCCGCGCTCGGGATGTACCTGTCGGGGCGGGACATCCCCGGGCGCGACGAGCGGGGGCACCAGGTGAGCGACGACAGCTTCCTGGCGCTGCTGCACGCCGGGGACCGGCCGGTGGCGTGGGTGCTGCCGGGCGCGCCGTGGGCGGCGGGGTACGAACTGGTGCTGGACACCGCGCGGGAGGACCAGGCGGCGCCTCCCGGCACCCGGTTCCGGGGCGGGGAGACGCTGACGGTGCCGGCCCGGTCGGTACTGCTGCTGCGGGTGGTGGGCTGAGGGGCGCGGGCCGAGGGGGCGGAGGTGACGGCCGCTACTTCTCCTGCTTCTCCTCGACGTGCCGCAGCATCCGCTTGAGGAGGGCGGAGAGCGCGGCCCGCTCCCCGTCGTCGAGGGGGTCGACCATCTCCGCCTCGGCGATGCCGCGCCAGCGCATGGCCTCGGTCCAGCGCCGGTGGCCGTCGTCGGTCAGCTCCACGTCGACCCGGCGCCGGTCCCCGGAGGCGCGCACCCGGCGGACCAGCCCGGACTTCTCCAGGGTGTCGAGCCGGCCGGTCATCCCGGCCGGGGAGAGCAGCAGTTCGGCGGCGAGTTCGGCGGAGGGGGCCCGCCAGGGCGTGCCGCGGGAGGCGAGCCGGTGCATGGTCTCGAACTCGAACTCCTGCAGTCCGGTCTCGGCCAGGGCCCGTTCCTTGCCGTACTTCACGTGTTTGGCCAGGAGCTGGATCCGCGTGATGACCGCCTCGGTGGGCACGTCGAAGGGGACCTTGCCGCTCCAGCGGGCGATGTGCCGGTCGACCGAATCCTCGGCGTACTCCGTGTCCATGGTCGGAAGTATCGCACCCCGGACTCGATACTTCGTTGACGAATCATTCGCTGGCGAAATATTATCTGCTGTCATGACCTCGTCGATCTGGCGGCTTCTCGCCGGGCGCACCTTCGCGGCCTTCGCCAGCGCCCTGATCCCCACCACTCTCACCCTGGCCGTCGTGCGCACCGGTTCGGCCGGAGACCTCGGCATCGTGCTCGCGAGCGAACTGCTCCCGATGCTGCTCCTGCTGCCCGTCGCGGGCGTGGCCGCCGACCGCTTCCCCGCCCGGCGGGTCGTCCTGGCCGCCGACCTGGTGCGCGCCGCCGCGCAGGGCGCAACCGGGGTACTGCTGCTGACCGGTCCGGTGCGGATCCCCGAGCTCGCGGCCCTGGCGGCGGTCACCGGCGCCGGCGTCGCCTTCGGCAACCCCTCGGCCCGCACACTCGTCGCCGCGGTCGTCCCCGCCGAGGCCCGGCTGCGGGTCAACTCCCGGCTCGGGGTGGCGACCGGGCTCGCACAGATGGCGGGGCCCGCCGCCGCGGGCACGATGATGCTGGTCTTCGGGGCCGGCTGGTCCTCCCTGCTGACCGGCGCGCTGTTCGCCGCCTCCGCGCTCACCCTCGGCGGGCTGCGGACCGCCCCGGCGCCGCTCGTGCGCACCCATGCCGGGTTCACCGCCGAACTGCGGGCCGGCTGGTCCGAGACCCGGCGCCACCCCTGGTTCCTGGCCAATGTGCTCGCCCACGGCGTCTGGCATCTCGCGGCCGGCCTGCTGCTCACCCTGGGACCGCTGATCGCCGTAGAGAGCCTGGGCGGTGCGGCGACCTGGGTGGTCATCGCCCAGGTGGGCACCGCCGGCATGCTCGTCGGGGTCTGGGCCGCCGGCCGGCTGCCCGTGCGGCGGCCGCTGTACGGGGTGGCCGTCGGGGCCTCGGCGCAGGCCCTGCCGCTCACGGCCCTCGGGCTGCGGTTGCCCGTGGCGGTGACGGCGACAGCCTTCTTCGTCGCGATGTTCGGCCTGGGCGTGCTGAGTCCCCTGTGGGAGACGGAGGTGCAGCGCCGGATCCCGCTGGAGACACTGGGCCGGGTCGGCTCCTTCGACACCCTGATCTCCTTCGCCGCCCGGCCGCTGGGGCTGGCGGTGGCGGCGCCGCTGGCGGGGGTCACCGGGACCGCGGCGCCATTGCTGGTTGCGGCCGCCCTGAGCGCCGCCGCGAACCTGTCCGTACTGCTGCTCCCGGACGTCCGCAGGGAACCGGAGCGGGAACCCTCACTCGCCCTGCGATGATGTGCCTTCGTACACACGTGCACCCGTACACGTGTGCCGCCTCAGGAAATCAGGGGTACGCATGGCCAAAGTCGGGACCGCGCTGCGGGAGCTGCGCGGGGCGCAGAAGTCGGCGAAGGGGGTGTCGCTCTATTCGCGATTCGTCAACCGGCCCGCGGGGCGGTATCTGGCCGCCGTGTCGTACGCGCTCGGACTGACCCCGAACCAGGTGACGCTGGTCAGCGCCGCCTTCAGCTTCGCCGCCGTGGCCGCCGTCGCGCTCGCCGCGCCCTCGTGGGGGCTGGGCATCGCCGTGTGGGCCGCGCTCGCCGTCGGCTTCGCGTTCGACTCCGCCGACGGGCAGCTGGCCCGGCTGCGCGGGGGCGGCAGCGCGGCGGGCGAATGGCTCGACCACGTCGTGGACTGCGCCAAGCTGACCGCCCTGCACACCTGCGTGCTGATCGCGTTCTACCGCTTCCCGGAGGCGTACGGGACGGGCGGGGACGGCTGGCTGCTGGTGCCGCTGGGCTTCCAGTTCGCTTCGGTCGTCACCTTCTTCGGCGGGCTGCTGACCGAGAAGCTCAAGCCCAAGCCGGCGCCGGGGAGCCCCGCCGCCGCACCGTCGACCGTGCGTGCGGTGGCGCTGCTGCCCGTGGACTACGGGGTGTTCTGCCTGGTGTTCCTGCTGCTCGGGGGCGGGGGGCTGTTCCGCTGGGCGTACGCGGGGCTCGGCGCGGTCGCCGCGCTGTTCCTGCTGGCGTTCCTCGCGAAGTGGTTCCGGGAGCTCAGCGCCGTACCGCGCTGAGCGTCCGTACCCGATCAGGCTCGGGACCCGCTCAGGCTCCGCACCCGCTCAGGTCCGTACCCGCTCAGCGGCGCTCGGCGCTGAGCGGTTCGGACAGCGCGTCCAGCGCCCGGCGCAGCTGGGTGCTGGAAGTGTGCACCGTGTAGGGGAAGTAGACGACGTCGACGCCGACGGCGGCGAAATCCTTCTCCAGCTTGTCGCCCTTGGGGGTGCCCCGCCAGTCGTCGCCCTTGAAGATCACGTCGAAGCGGACCTGCTTCCAGGTCTCCACCTTGTCCGGGACCGTTTCGACGAACGCGGCGTCCACATATTTCACGCTGCGGACGATTTCGAGGCGCTCCACAAGCGGGATCATCGGGCGCCGGCCCTTGGCCAGTTCCGCCATCTCGTCGGAGACCACCCCGGCCACCAGGTAGTCGCACTGACTCCGGGCGTGCCGAAGGATATTGAGATGTCCGATATGGAACAGATCGTAAGCACCCGGGGCATACCCGACTCGGTACGGTCTGCGCGCAGGTGCGCCAAGTTCGGACATGTCGCGCTCCGTCATGAGTTACCCCCCAGCGGCCACACCCCCCGGTGTGGCGGATTAGCAGACAATAGCGTGCACGTTCCGCACCCTGTCGGTGAACGAATAGGGTGACGAGCGCATCATCCAGGGGAGAAGGGGACGTTCAGTGTCGAGATCCGGTCACCGGCGCCTACTGCTGGTTTCCACCAATTACGCTCCCGAGCACGCGGGGATTGGGCCGTACGCCACCCAGATCGCGGAGCACTGGGCGGATCTCGGCCACGACACCCACGTCCTCGCCGGTATGCCGCACTATCCGTCATGGTCGTTGGAGCCGGAGTACAAGGGGGCGCTCCGGCGCACGGAACAGCGCGCGGGGGTCACTGTGCACCGGCGTGCACACACCGTGCCGCCCCGTCAGACCGCCGTCAAACGGGCCCTGTTTGAAGGATCGATTCTGCTGCACGGCACCGTGGCTCCGCCCCGGATGCCGCGCCCGGACGCGGTCATGGCCCAGATGCCCAGCCTGGCCGGCGGCGTCGTCGCCGCCCGGCTCGCCGCGCGCTGGAAGGTCCCGTACATCCCCGTCGTCCAGGACCTGATGGGCGCGGCCGCCGCGCAGAGCGGGATCAGCGGCGGCGACAAGGCGGCCGCGATCGCCGGGCGCGCGGAGGCGTACGCCCTGAAGCGGGCCACCCTGGTCGGCGTCATCCACGAGACCTTCGTGGACCGGGTCGTGGGCATGGGCGTGGACCCGAAGAAGATCCGCCTCGTCCCCAACTGGTCCCACGTCCCGCAGCCCACCAGGCCGCGCGGCCAGACCCGCCGCCACCTGGGCTGGGCACCCGGCCAGCCGGTCGTCCTGCACTCCGGGAACATGGGCCTCAAGCAGGGCCTCGAGGTGCTCGTCGGCGCCGCCCGCCTCGATCCGGGTGTCCGTTTCGTCCTCATGGGAGACGGCAGCCAGCGCTCGGCCCTCGCCGACCTCGCGGCCGACGTACCGAATCTGGACATCATCCCCCCTGCCGCCGACGGAGAGTTCCCGGATATCCTCGCGGCGGCGGATGTGCTGGCCGTGACGCAGCACGCGGCCGTGCTCGACATGAGCGTGCCGTCCAAACTGACCTCCTACTTCCAGGCCGGCCGGCCCGTCGTCGCCTCCGTCGCGGCGGAAGGCGGTACCGCCCAGGAAGTGGAACGCTCGGGCGCAGGGGTGCTCGTACCACCGGAGGACCCCCACGCCCTGCTGAAGGCCGTACGGGCCCTCGCCGAGGACCCCGAGGGCGCGGATGCACTGGGGGCGGCCGGGCCCCGCCACGTGGCGGCCCACCTGAGCCGTGACGCGGGCCTGGCCCGCATCGACGCACTGATAGACGAAGCACTTGGGGGTCCGCGGCCGTGATCGAGACGAATCGCCCTGCAGCGGTCCCGACGGAGGACGAACCGGATCTCCTCAGGGACCAGTTCAAGCAGCTCCTGCGCTACCGCCGCCTCCTCGGCGCGGGCGTCGGCATCGGCCTGCTGGGCGGCGTCTACCTCGGCATCTCCACGGCCGACACCTACGTCGCGACCGCGGACATCGTGCTGCGCGCACCCACCGACGACCCGTTCAACCCGAGCCTCGCGCCCGACAAGGCGATCAACATCGGCTCGGAGCGGCAGGTCGCGCTCAGCTCCTCCATAGCCAACGAGGCCGCGAAGAAGCTCGGCGTGTCCGCGAAGGACTTCGGCGGCCTGCGCAGCGGCCTCCAGGTGACCAACCCACCGCAGACGATGGTGCTGCGCTTCACCTACACCGCGTCCTCCCCCAAGGAGGCCTCGACCCGCGCCAACGCGATGACCGAGGCCTACCTGCTCAAGCGGCAGGAATCCCTCGACGTCACCCGCGACAAGATGGTCAAGGGCTACCAGGAGCAGCGCGATCCGGTCGCCAAGAACCTCGACGAGCTCGTCAAGCAGATCAACGCCATGCCGGCAGGTCCGGGGCGCGACGCCGCGTACTCCTCGAAGACGGACCTCCAGAGCAAGGTCAACACGCTCAACAGCAACATCGCCAAGCTCCAGGCCCTGGACATGACCCCGGGCCGGGTCACCAGCGCCGCGACCCCGCCGTCCGACACCGACGGCCCGGGCATCCCGATGTCGCTCGCGCTCGGCGCGGCCGTGGGCCTCGCGCTCGGCCTGCTCGCCGCGTGGGTCCGGCTCGTCTTCGACCCGGCGCCGCGCTCCGAGGGCGATGTCGCGCGGGCCCTGCGCGCCCCCGTGCTCGGCTACCTGCCGCGGGCCAAGACCATCGGGGGACCGCTGCTCGCGGCCGGCGAGGAGGACCCCCGACTCGCCGAGGAGTTCCGCTCGGTGGCCTTCCGGCTCGCCTACGACTCCCGCTTCGCCGACCGGCGCCGACTGCTCGTCGTCGCGCCGCGCGGCAGCAGCGAGACCGCCGCCGCCGCGGCCGTGAACCTGGCCGCCTCCTTCGCGGAGACCGGCAAGGACGTCCTGCTCATCGAGGCCGACCTGCGCACCCCGGTGCTGGCCAGCCAGCTGCCGACCGGCGCGGGCGGGCGGCCGCGCTGGAGCCAGACGTCCGGCGGCCCGGCCGCCGGCGGGCACGCCGCCGCGCACGGCGACTCCGACTGGCCCGACGGACGCCAGCTCGTCGTCGACGCCGGGGAGTCCGGCGCCTTCGACCTGATCCCGGGCGAGCCGGTCCGCAACGTGGCCCGTGCGCTGACCTCCCCGCGCGCCACCCGGCTGATCTCCGAGGCCGACTCCCCCAACTCCACCGTCGTCGTGCTCGCACCGCCCGTGCTCTCGTACGCCGACGCCCTCGCGCTCGTCGACCGCGTCGACGGGGTCCTGGTCGTCTGCGACCCGCGCGCCGTCCACCGCAGCGACCTGTCCCGGATCCGCGAGCTGATCAGCGGCGCCGGCGGCACGGTGCTCGGTGCGGTGCTGCACGCCCCGCTGCCGGGCGAGAAGCGCGGCCGCGGGGGCCGCGGCGGCAAGTCGAATGCTGCGGCCGCCCCGGCCCAGGCGGCCCGGCCGTCCGCGCCGCAGCCGCAGCCGCTCACGCGGCAGCCGAACCAGGCCCACGAGGCGAACCGGCAGTCCGAGCCGGAGCAGCACATCCCGGGCGACGGCACGGACACGGTGGCCCTGCGCACGGTGCGCATGGGCCGCAGATGAGCCGGCGCGGCCTCGCCGCCGTCTCCTCGGTCCTGGACCAGGCCGCGTCCAGCGCCACCAACATCCTGGTGCTCGTGCTGGCCGCCCGGCTGTCCTCGGCGTCCGGCTTCGCCGACTTCTCGATGGTGTACGTGACCTTCAGCGTGCTCCTCGGGCTGAACATGGCGTACGTCGGGCAGACGGTGGTGCTGGAGAAGGCCGAGGACCGGCTGGGTGCGGTGTGCCGCTCGGGCCTCGTGTTCACCGCGGCCGCCTCGGCGGCGGTGGGCGCAGTGCTGGTCGTCGTAGGCCTCGCCCTGCCCGGGGCCGGCGGCCGGGCCTTCCTCGCGCTGGGCCTCGTACTGCCGCTGGTGCTCGTCCAGGACGGGCTGCGGTACTGCTTCTCCGCGCTGCGCACCCCCGAGCGGGCGCTGGCCGCGGACGCGCTGCGGCTGGCGTGCGTGGTCGCTGCGCTGCTGCTGCAGCCCGAAGGGGCCTCGGCGGGGCGGCTGGTGCTGGTGTGGGGTGTCTCGGCGCTGCCGGCGCTGGCGCTGGGGCTGTTGCTGCTGCTCCCATACGTACGGGGCGCTGCCGCGGACCTGCGGCCGTACCTGCGGCGCGGGCACCTGGGGCAGCGGTTCGTGGTCGAGTTCGCGGTGGGCAACGGCTCCAGCCAGCTCGCGGTGCTCGGCCTCGGGCTGTTCGCCACCCCGCTGGCGGTGGGCGCGCTGCGCGGCGCGACCACGCTCTTCGGGCCGCTGAACGTGCTGTTCAACTCGGCGAACGCGTTCGGGCCGCCGGTGGTGGGGCGGGCTTCGGGCAAGCGGGGCGTGGTCCGGCTGACGCTGCTGATGGGCGGTGTGCTGGCGGTGCTCGGTGCGGGGTGGGGTGCCGTTCTGTACGCGCTGCCGGAGGGGGTTGGCCGGCAGCTGCTGGGCGACACGTGGGGGGCGGCTTCTGCGCTGCTCCCGGCCACGGGTGCCCAGTACGCGGTGATGGGCCTGGGCACGTGCGCCCTGCTGACCCTGCGGGTGCTGAACCCGAAGGCGACGCTGTCGCTCCAGGTCGTCTTCTCCCTCCTCTCGGTGGCGCTGCTCCTGGGCGGGTACGTGCTCTGGGGCGTGGCCGGCGCCGCGTGGGGCCTGGCGGCGGGCTCGGCCCTCAAGGCCGCGGCGGCCTGGCTCCGCGTCTCCCGCGTCCCGGCCCCGGCCCCGACGCCGGCCCTGGTCACGACCGCAGCCTGACCCAGCGCCCGCCGAGCGGGAGTCAGCGCAGGGTGGTGGACTTGTCCTGGCGGTACGTCGCGACGAGCGCCAGGCAGAGGGCGGCTATCGCCACGCGGCCGGAGGCCTGGAGCAGCGGCCCCCGCAGCAGGATGAACGAGTAGCCCGCCACCAGCGGGACCACCACCGAGATCAGGCTCCCCGGCGGGGACCTGCGCGTGGCGCGCTTCGCGTACCGGCGGTCCACGCGCGCGGACGCGTAGCCCATGCCGAGCAGCCCGGCGCCCATCCCCAGCGGCCCGAAGTCGAGCCACAGCTCGGCCCAGATCGGCGACGACAGGTTGGTGTTGACCGTCCCCATCCACTGGCCGACCATCACGCCCGTGTCCCGCGGCTTCCCCGGCCACACCGAGCGCGGCACCGCGAAGAAGACCGATCCCGCGAGCTGGTGCCCGTAGTAGTGCCCGGGCCCGGAGTTCGAGAAGGTGATCGTGTTCGCGAACATGCCGATCTGGTCGTAGTCCTTCAGCGCCATCGGCTCCAGGAACGACGTCGTCTCGACCGGCTTGTAGTTCTTCTCGTCGTACCGGAAGCGGTCCGCGAAGGGGAACACGAGCAGGGCGATCACGACGGCCATCGACAGCGCGACCCGGTACATCGCGGCGCTCACCGGGAAGACGGTGAAGAGCAGCGCGAACATGACCGTGAGGAACCAGTACCGCGGGTTCGAGATCGGGTTGTTGACCACCAGGTTCAGCAGGGCGAGCGCCCCCCAGGTGACGATGATCGAGACCTTGCGGCGGGCGTACGTCGAGGTGATCAGCCAGCGCGTGTACAGCAGCAGGGCGAGCAGCGCCGGGACGGTGCCGAAGCCGCGCAGCAGGGCCTGGCCGGCCTGGCCGTCGCCGTTGGAGACGCCCGCCTCCTCGATGCCCGCGATGATCTCCTGGCGGCTGGAGAAGAAGACCGCCGGGCCGCCGAGCTTCATGATGAAGGCCGCGCTGCACAGGAAGGAGAGCCCGGTGAGCAGTTGGAGGCGGCGCCGGTGGGCCATGACCGGGCGCGGCTCCTTCTGGGAGCCGCCGGCCCGGCCGGCCGGCCGGTGGCGCGCGAGCAGGACGCCGACGTCGAACGCCGTGCAGCCGAGCAGGACCAGGCCGATGGCGATGGTGAGGTCGGAGCGGGGGCCGACCACGGGGGTCGGTACCCGGCCGAGGACGGCCTGCGCGAGCGGGGCGACGCCCATCGCCATGTAGACGAACAGCCAGAAGGAGCCCTGGAGCAGCTTGCGTCGGCTGGTCAGGACCATCGCGGAGAGCCGGGCGCCCGCGTACATCGTGAGCAGGAGCTGGAGCCAGAAGGCCGCGTCGCGCTGGCCGTCGCCGGACTGGACGGCGACGAAGAGCGGCAGGAAGACGGTGAAGCCGAGGATGAGCGGGACGGACAGGGCGCGCGAGAGCAGGGTGCGCGGGGTGGTGACCCGGCCCCACTTGTGCTCGTCCTCGAGCTCGGGAACCGGCGGGGTCACGGAGGGCTTGCGTATGTCCGTTGCCACTGCTGCCCCCACCCCATGTGCCTGGTCCGCGCGCAGTCTAGTCTGAGCGGGCGGCGCCCGGGGAGGCACGCCTGCAGAGCACGATGAGGGGCGACAGTTGCGTGATCTTCCTGCCTTCACGCTGGCCGGGTACGACAAGGGGCGCGGGCTGCTGACGCAGGCGCTCTGGTTCGCCGTGATGAACACGCTGTTCATGGCGTGGTTCTGTCCGGCCCGGCTGCGGGTGGCGCTGCTGCGGGCGTTCGGCGCGCAGATCGGCGAGGGCGTGCTGATCCGGCACCGGGTGCGGGTGCTGTGGCCGTGGAAGCTCACCGTCGGGGACCACACGTGGATCGGCGAGGGCGCCTGGCTGCTGAACCTGGAGCCGGTGACCATCGGGGCGAACGTGTGCATCTCACAGGAAGCCATGCTGTGCACCGGTTCGCACGACCACCGGGCCGCCGACTTCCGGTACAGCAACGCTCCGATCGTGGTCGAGGACGGCGCGTGGGTGGCCGTACGGGCGACCGTGCTGGCCGGGGTCACGATGGGCCGCTGCGCGGTCGCGGGCGCCGGTTCGGTGGTCCACAGAAACCTTCCTGCACTGACCCTGCAGACGATGGACGGGCAGCGCCGCCCGGTCGAGGAGCCGAAGTGAGAGTCCTGCACGCCGTCACGCTCCACTCGCCCTCGCACGCCTTCGGCGGGCCGGTCCGGGTCGCGCTGAACCTGGCCAAGGGGCTGCGGGCACGCGGCCACGAGGCCGGCCTGCTGGCGCTCGGCGAAGGCTTCCCGGATCCGTGGCCGACCTCCGTGGAGGAGGTGCCGGCGAAGCTGTTCCCGGCCCGGCGCATCCTGCCCCTGGGCTTCAGCGGGATGACCTCGCCGGCCCTGCTGGCCTCGGCGGGCCGGCTGGTCCGGGACACGGACCTGGTCCACGTCCACCTGGCGCGGGACCTGGTGACGCTGCCGGTGGCCCTGGCGGCGCTGCGGGCCGGCAAGCCGCTGGTGCTGCAGACCCACGGGATGGTGGACCCGAGCGAGAAGCTGCTGGCCAAGGTGTTGGACGCGGTGGCCGTACGCCGGCTGCTGCGCGGCGCGGACGCGGTGCTGTACCTGACCCCGCACGAACGGGAGGGCCTCGACGCGGTGGTGGGCGCCCCGCTGCCGGGGGCGGTCCGGCTGGTGAACGGCACCCCGGCGCAGGAGGAGCGGCCGGCGCTCGCCGGTCCCCCGCGCATCCTGTACTCGGCGCGCCTGCAGGCCCGTAAGCGCCCGGTGGACTTCGTGGACGCGGCCCCGGCGATCCTGGCGGCGCACCCGGACGCGGAGTTCGTGGTGGCCGGCCCGGACGAGGGCGAGCTGCCGGCGGTCCGCGCGCGCATCGCGGAGCTGGGGCTCACGTCCCGCTTCACGGTCCCGGGCGCGCTCTCCGGCGCCGGGGTCCTGGCGGAGCTGCGCCGGGCCCGTGTCTACGTCCTCCCCTCGGTGGACGAGCCGTTCCCGATGTCGGTGCTCGAGGCCCTCTCGGTGGGCGTCCCCTCGGTGGTCACGCACTCGAACGGCCTGGCCCGGGACATCGCGTCCGCGGGCGCCGGCCGGGCGGTCACCCCGGGTCCGGCGGGTGTCGCGGAGGCCGTCCTCGCCCTCCTGGACCCGCAGTCCAACGCGGAAGCCTCCCTGTCGGCCCGCAAACTGGCCACGGAGTCCTTCTCGATGGACGCGGTCCTCGACACCCTCCTCCCGGTCTACGAGAAGGCCCGGCGCTAGTTCCGCGGGCCGGACCGGGCCCGGGGCTAGATTTCACGGCGGGTTTCGTCCACCACCGGGAGGGCCGCCGTGCGGCGGCGCCTGAAGACGCTCGCGTAGACGGCGAGTCCGATGGCGCCTGCGGCCATCATGATCAGGCCGACGACGTCAAGGTTGACGCTCTCCATCTTCCAGTCCGTCGCGAAGGTGAGAATGGCTCCCACCACGATCAGCGCGATGCAGCCGCCGATGCCTCCCATGTGATTCGCCTCCACAGTCGTGGTCGTCTGAACCCGCGGCTACCCGGGAAGCGCCTACGAAAACGCCGCCCCCGGCCCGGAGTCCGGGTCGGGGGCGGCGTCCTCGTACGTGCGGGGCTTACGCCGGGATCCAGGCGTAGCAGCCCGTCGACGTGAACGTCGCCGTGCCCGACGGGATCGTGGCGGTGATCTTGTCGCCGGCCTTCGGGGTGGTTTCCGGGCCCGAGGCCAGGACGGCGCCGTCCTTGCCCTTGGCGTCCCAGGTGCACGTCGTGCTCTGCGTCAGCGCCCGGTACGTGCCCGCCGCGGGCGACTCGCGGGTGCCGTCGGCGAAGCCCTTGGACGCCGTGTCCAGGATCGGCTTCTGCTCCGGGCACAGGTACGTGATCGCGTCCTTCGCCCCCGGGATCTCCCCCGCGACGATGGACCCGATCGCCGCGTCCTTGTCGCGCTTCGCGGTGCGCTCCACCCGCTGGCAGGCCTCCTGGCCGCTCTGCAGGACCGCCGCCGGGTCCATCTTCTCCGGGACCCGCCCGCTCAGGTACTGCTTCTCGCTGGGCTTGAAGCTGCCCGTCTTCGGGGTGAGTTTCGCGTCCGGCAACACGGGTCCCGTCGGCTTCGCGTCGGGCGACGCCGGCGGAGCCGTGGCGTCCGCCGGGTCCGGGGCCGCCGACGAGGCCGGCGGCTTCGGCTTCGCCGCCGCGGCGTCGGACTTGCCGTCGCCGCCCGAGCTGCAGGCGGTCAGGGTCAGAGCTGCGGCCAGCAGAACAGCAGCCGCGGCGGAGCGTCGGTACATCTCTAGGGCTCCTGTATTACGTGCCGGTTGATCGAGTGGGATAGGGGTGCGGGGCCCGGCCGAGTTTCGCGCCGGGCCCCGCATCCGTCAGACGGTTACTTCGGGCCGAAGGTGAGGACGAGCTGCGGAGCGGCGTCCGCTGCCGTCGACTCCATGGACCAGATCCACAGCGGGTCGGTGCCCGTGCTCGTCAGGGCCAGGCTGTAGCTGCTGCCCAGCACCGAGGAGAGCGCGGCGGTGTCCAGCGGGGTGCTCTGGACAGCCGAGCCGTCCGGCACGGTCGCGAACGAGCCGAGCGCCGTGGTGCCCAGGGTCGGCTTGTTGTTGAACGTCGTGCTCGCACCGCTCCAGGTGCCGGTGACCGGAACCACGGACACCTTGTCGGCCGTACCGGCGTTCGCCTGGGTCGACGTCTTGATCTGGAGCGCGGCGGACTTCAGGACCTGCCCAGCCGGCGCGGCCGGCAGGTTGAAGCGCAGGTACGTCTCGTACGCCGAGGTGCCGCGGACGGCCAGCGAGGTGGTCGCGCCGTTGGCCGCGCTCGGGGCGCCCTGGTTGATGTAGGTGTCCTCGGTCGCGGAGACCTTGGAGACCGTGTCGGAGGGCGCCTTGGCCAGGTCGTAGTGGTTCTTGGCCTGGGCCGCGGTGAGCGCCTTCGGGTAGACGGCCGTCTCGTCGATCTGGCCGGCGAAGAAGTTGCTCGTCGGCTTGGTCGGCCAGCTGGCGAGGTTGTCGCCGCCGACGTGCCAGAAGCCCTCGTACGAGATGGAGCCGGTGACGTTCAGCGTGCCCTTGCTCTGACCGTCGACGATCAGCTCCATGCCGCCCGGACCCTGGGTTCCGACGACGTGGTGCCACTTGTTGTCGTTGTACGTGTCGAACAGACCGGTGGAGACGGTGCGCGTCGAGCCGCTGTAGACGCCGAAGACCAGACGACCGGTGTTGGTCATGTAGATCTGCTTGTCGTACGTGCCGCTGTTGCGCGTGGTGTTGTTGCCGAAGCCGATCAGCTTGCCGCCGCGCGTGGTGTTCGTCTTGAACCAGGTCTCGACCGAGAAGGCGCTGCCCACGGTCTGGCAGTGGTCGCTGTACACCTGCTGGCTGGTGCCGTTGAAGCCCATCGCCGTGCTGGCGCCGCTGATCGCGCCGGGCGTCTGGCGCAGGGCCGGGGCGTTGAGCTGGATGCCGCTGGTGTTGCCGCTCTCGGAGGAGTCGGCGACGTACGGGCTGACGGTGTCGTCGTAGCGCCAGTACAGGTTGGCGCCGTCGGCGCGGACCTGGTTCGGGTACGACTGCACCGAGCTCGGGACCGTGACCGAGGCCGTGGCCGACAGGGCGCTGGTGTTGCCCGCCGCGTCGGTGGCCGTCACGCGGTAGGTGTACGACTGGCCGGCCTTGACCGTGGTGTCGTTCCAGGAGGCCTGGGGACGCTCCCACTCGAGGGATTCGGCGGCGACCGTGGCGATCGGGCTGGCGGAGCCGTTGCGGTAGATCCGGTACGTCAGCTTGCTGTCGTCCGCGTCGTAGCTGGTACGCCAGCGGACCTGGGCCTCACCGGGCTTGACGCTGCCCGCGCTCGCGACCGGGGTGGTCGGGGCGCCGACGTCGCCGGTGGAGGCGAAGCGGGTGAGCGCCTGCTGGGGCTTGCCGTTGATGGCGGTGAACTCGCCGCCGACCCACATGTACTTGACGTCGCTCTTCTCGGCGATCGTCATGGCGCGCGGGCCGATGCCCTCACCGAGGCCGTCGTTGGCGGTGGGGTGCCAGCCGAGCTTGCGCGGGCTGCGCACGAAGCCGTCCACGGGCGCGGGGGCGGCGCCTTCGTAGTTGGTCAGCTGCGCGTTCAGGAAGTTCCGCTTGCCGTCGGGGAACTGTCCCTCGAGCGAGCAGTCGTGCGCGTGCGAGGAGCTGTAGAGCACACCGTCGTACGGGAGCACGGCCTGGGTCGCGCCGAGGCAGCGGTCGCGCCACTTCTCGCTGAAGTCGCTCAGCTTGAGGCCGATGCGGCCGTCGAAGACGCCGCCGCCGGAGCCCTCGTTGCCGGTGTAGAAGCCGGTCGAGTCGGTGGCGATGTCCTTGACCACGGAGTTCGACGGGATGTTGCTGTACGTCTTGGCGACCGCGCCCGTGGTGGCGTTCACGACGGCCAGGGCGTGCGTGTTGGAGCCGTTGACCGAGAAGAAGTCACCGCCCAGGAGCACGTTCTTGCCGTCCGGGGTGACCTCGACCGCGCGGCCGGGCTCGTCGGCGTTGGCGACGAAGGGCTTGAGCGCACCGGAGCCGGCGTCGACCGCGGCGAACCGCTCGCGGGTCTGGCCCTCGACGGTGCCGAAGTCGCCGGCCGCGTACAGGGTGTCGTCCGTGACGGCGAGGTCGCGCACGGTGGCGGGGAAGCCCGGGTGGAAGGCGGCCTTGGGGGTACAGCTCTCGATGTCGATCGCCGCAACGCTGGAGACCGGGGTGCCGTTGACGGCGCCGAAGTAGCCGCCCGCATACAGGGTCTTCTTGTCCTTCGAGACGGCCAGCGCGCGCACGGTCGCGCTGCCGTCGCCGATGGTGAAGGCGAGCTTGCACGAGGTCGGCTTGCCCGTCGCGGCGTCGAGCGCCACGAAGTTCACGGCTTCCTGCTCGGCGCCGCTGGTGCCGTCGGGCGGACGGACGGCCGAGAAGGTGCCGCCCGCGAAGACGGTGCCGTTCGCCTGGGCCATCGCAAAGACGATGCCGTTCGGCTGCCAGGTGGGCAGCTCGTCGGCGGTGAATGCCACGGGAGGCGTGATGGCGGACGCCTCGGGCATCAGCACCAGACCTATGCCGGTGCCGGCGCCGGCCAGTGACAGGACGAGGGCAGCAGTCAGCCCTCTGGATCTACGCATGAGCCCCCCAGGGCAATCGCCCGGTTTGATGGCTTGAACTATCCGAACAGCCATATGTACTGGCGCAGACTAGGGCTCCTGCGAGGACCCGGTCACCTCCCTTGACCCATTGCATACCAACTTGGAATGAACGGTTCAGGTTGGAGGGCGCACGGCGGACATACGGCAGGTTTGCCCCGGCCACACCCACCTATACCAGTGGAGATGACCGGGACACGGCAAATCGTAGGGGAAATATATGGCCTTCAGCGGTCGATGCGGACCGTCACGCCCGCCAGTTGGTCCTCGACATGCCGGATGTCGGCATCGACCATGATCTGCGCCAGCTCGGCCACCAGCACCGTCGGCTTCCAGCCAAGCAGCTCATTGGCCTTGGAGGCGTCGCCGATGAGGGCGTCGACCTCGCTCGGGCGCTCGTACTTGGGGTCGTAGCGCACGTGCTCGGCCCAGTCGAGGCCCGCGTGGGCGAAGGACGACTCGACGAACTCGCGGACCGTGGCGGCCACGCCCGTGGCGACGACGTAGTCGGTCGGCTCGTCCTGCTGGAGCATCCGCCACATGGCGTCCACGTACTCGGGGGCGTAGCCCCAGTCGCGGACCGCGTCGAGGTTGCCGAGGTAGAGGTGCTCCTGCAGACCGGCCTTGATACGGGCGACCGCGCGGGTGATCTTGCGGGTCACGAAGGTCTCGCCGCGGCGCGGGGACTCGTGGTTGAAGAGGATCCCGTTGACGGCGAACATGTCGTACGCCTCGCGGTAGTTCACCGTGGTCCAGTACGCGAAGACCTTGGCGGCGCCGTACGGGCTGCGCGGGTGGAACGGGGTCTGCTCGTTCTGCGGGGGCGGGGTGGCCCCGAACATCTCCGAGGACGAGGCCTGGTAGATCCGGGTGTCGACACCGCTGGCCCGGATCGCCTCGAGCAGCCGCAGGGCGCCGAGGCCGGTCACGTCGCCGGTGTAGAGGGGGGCGTCGAAGGACACCCGCACATGCGACTGGGCGCCGAGGTTGTAGACCTCGTCGGGCTTGATCTCGCGGAGCAGGTTCACGAGCGCCACGCCGTCGGAGAGGTCGGCGTGGTGCAGGACGAAGGACCGGTTGGCGGTCTGCGGGTCCTGGTAGATGTGGTCGATGCGCTCGGTGTTGAAGCTGGAGGACCGCCGCACGAGGCCGTGCACCGTGTAGCCCTTGGAGAGCAGCAGCTCGGAGAGGTAGGAGCCGTCCTGCCCGGTGACGCCGGTTATCAGTGCGGTCTTGCCCATGTGGGTCCCCCTGGGGGTCGTATCGGTCTGTTCTGGTGAGGCAGGGCCTCGGGGGCGGCGGTGCGGCCCGCAGGTGGGGCCGTACCTCGCGGGTGACGGGGTCTCGCCCGCCCGGCCGGGCTGCGCCCCGGTTTTCGCGCCGGACCTGCCGGCGCGCGTACGGCCGCGGGGCCCAAGGGGCTGGATGCGTACCGTACACGGCGTTCCCCCGCCCCCTTCGGGCGGATTGCAGCGTGCCGGACCGAGCCGGCGCAGGCCCGGGCCCGGGCCCGCGGAGCCGGCCGCCGCCGGCGGCGGGGCCGGACCTCGTCTGCTGCCCGCGGCAGCGGACTGGCATCATCGGCGGCATGACAAGTTCGCTGCCGCTCCTGCCCCCGAACGCCCGGGTCTTCGTCGCGGGCCACCGCGGCCTCGTGGGGTCCGCGGTCGCCCGCCGGCTCACCGCCGACGGCCACGAGGTGCTCACCCGGGGCCGCGCCGACCTCGATCTGCGCGATGCCGCCGCGACGGAGGCGTACCTGAAGGACGTCCGCCCCGACGCCGTCGTACTGGCCGCCGCCAAGGTCGGCGGGATCATGGCCAACAGCACCTACCCGGTGCAGTTCCTCGAGGACAACCTCAAGATCCAGCTCAGCGTCATCGGCGGGGCGCACGCCGCCGGGGTCGGCCGCCTGCTGTTCCTGGGCTCCTCGTGCATCTACCCGAAGCTCGCCCCGCAGCCCATCAGCGAGGACGCGCTGCTGACGGGCCCGCTCGAGCCGACCAACGAGGCGTACGCCCTGGCGAAGATCGCCGGCATCGTCCAGGTCCAGTCGTACCGCAAGCAGTACGGGGCTTCGTACATCTCGGCGATGCCCACGAACCTGTACGGGCCGGGCGACAACTTCGACCTCGAGACCTCGCACGTACTGCCCGCCCTGATCCGGCGCTTCCACGAGGCCGCCGCCGAGGGGCGCGACGAGGTCACCCTGTGGGGCAGCGGCACCCCGCGCCGGGAGTTCCTGCACGTGGACGACCTGGCGGCCGCCTGCGCGGTGCTGCTGGGCAGCTACGACGGCGACGAGCCGGTCAACATCGGCTGCGGCGAGGACCTCACCATCAAGGCCCTCGCCGAGACCGTCGCCGAGGTGACCGGCTTCCGCGGCCGGCTCGTCTGGGACACGTCCAAGCCGGATGGCACGCCGCGCAAGCTCCTGGACGTCACCCGCCTGACCTCGCTCGGCTGGAAGCCGGAGACCGGGCTGCGGGACGGCATCGCCGCCACCTACCGGTGGTGGCGCGAGCAGGGCTGACCGCGACGGCACGTGGCGCGGCCCCTCAGTACGCTCCGCGACCGTCGACGACGGCGCGGAGGGTACGGCCCATGACGTCGACGTCGCTGGTGAAGGACCAGTTGTCGACGTACTGCAGGTCGAGCTGGATCGTCTCGTCCCAGGACAGGTCGGACCGGCCGCTGATCTGCCACAGCCCGGTCATGCCCGGCCGCACGGTGAGCCGGCGCAGTTCGACCTCGTCGTACCGGTCCGCCTCCTCCGGCAGCGGCGGGCGCGGCCCGACGAGCGACATGTGCCCGCTCAGCACGTTGAACAGCTGGGGCAGTTCGTCCATGGAGGTGCGGCGCAGCAGCCGGCCCACCCGGGTCACCCGGGGGTCGCGGCGGATCTTGAACATCAGGCCGTCGTTCTCGTTGGCCCCGGACAACTCGTTCTTGAGCCGGTCCGCGTCCACGACCATGGTGCGGAACTTCCACATGACGAACGGGACCCCGTCGCGCCCTATGCGCCGCTGGCAGTAGAACGCCGGGCCGCGGGAGCCGAGGCGGATCGCCAGGACGATGCCGAGGAAGACCGGGGAGAGCAGCAGCAGCCCGAGCGCGGCCCCCGTGCGGTCGAGGACCGACTTGAGCAGGGTCTGGATGCCGCGGCTCACCGGCGGCGCCACCCGCAGCACGGCGAGCCCGCCTGCCGACAGGGTCTCCAGCCGCTTGACGGAGACCTCCACGAGGCCCGGGAAGACGGCGAGTTCCAGGCCCGCGTCGTGCAGCGCCCACGAGACCCTGCGCAGCCGCTCCCCCGCGATCCGCGCGCCGGGGGCGACCAGCACGAGGTCGGCGTGGTGGCTGCGGACGGCGCCGAGCACAGCGGCGGAGTCCGCGTTCGGGGCCTCGGGCGCGGCCGCGTCGAGCCGGGCCGCGACGGGCACCCCGCCCTCGATCGGGCCGGCGCCGACCGGCACCACGCCGACGACGACGTACGGATGGTCGGTGCGCGCGGCCAGGTGCTCGATGACGGACTCGGCCGCGCCGGGTTCGCCGACCACCAGGACCCGGCTGACGGCGTGCGCCTCGCGGCGGGCCGCCGAGAGGTGGCGGTAGGTCAGCTTGTGGCAGGCCACGGTGATGAGGAGAGCGGGCAGCAGGGAGCCGAGCGCGGACAGCCGGGGGGTGCTCTCACCGGTCACCACGCGGGCCACGGCCAGGACACCGATAAGAATCAGCCAGTCGTGTACGACGGGCAGCACACCGCGTGATTCTCCGAGCACGCGGGCCGCGTACCGCCGGCGCACCGCCTGCACGCCGGTCCATGCCAGGGCCGCGCCGAGGGCGCAGGACACCGGCCGGACCTGCTGCGCCGCGTGGAAGACCAGTCCTACGGGGACTGCGGCGCCGAGGAAGTCGGCCGTGAGCGCGGCGGGCAGGTACCAACGGGCCTTGTCGCCGAGCCGCCTCGCCGGGGCGGCCGCGAGCCGCGCCGGATCGGCGACTGCTGCGGCCAGTCTTTGCGCAGGAAAATGGACATGCCTCATGGGCCCCCCTGGCACGTGGTCTATGACAGTGGCGCGTGCCCATGGCTTCCCCTGGCGACGGACAACTGGCGCACCGGGAAACAGTACGACAAACACCCGTACGACAAATGCCGATTGCCCGAACGGGGCCTCTTGTTGCGCAAGTGTTAGCAACCGGTATCAACCGTTCCAGATATCGAAGTCCTCTTTCGCACGCGAAGGTGAATGGTTCGGATACCGGATACGTCTCTTCGGTCAACGAACCGTTTCCAGCCAACCTTTTGACGCGGCCCTGACATCGACGCCGACAGCTGGCACTCTTCGATCCGTTCTTCGCACCAGCCTGCTCTGCCCGGAGGCCCACCCAGCCGTCCGGAACCCCCCTTGCAGAAGGAGTCTGCGTTGAGTCACACCCCCCACAGGCGTGCCACCGCGGCCGGCGCGCTCGTTGCCGCCGCAGCGCTGCTCGCCGTCGGCATCCAGGCCGGCACCGCATCCGCCGACGCCACCGCGTCGCAGGCACGCAAAGCCGCTCAGCCCAACCCGGGCGCGGCCGCCGCCAATCTCAGCCCGTCCGAGCGTGCGACGCTCATATCCGACGCCAACTCGACCACCGTCCAGGCTGCCAAGGCCCTCGGCCTCGGCGAGCAGGAGAAGCTGGTCGTACGCGACGTCGTCAAGGACGCCGACGGCACCACGCACACCACGTACGAGCGCACCTACGGCGGACTCCCCGTGCTCGGCGGCGACCTGACGGTCCATGCCAAGGGCGGCGTCACCAAGAGCATCACCAAGGCGACCAACCACGAGATCAAGGTCGCGGACACCACCGCGACCGTGACCCCGGCCGGCGCCGAGGGCCAGGCCGTCTCCGCGGCGAACGCCGCGGGCTCCAAGGATGCCAAGGCCTCCAAGAACGCCCGCAAGGTGATCTGGGCCGCCGAGGGCGCCCCCGTCCTCGCCTACGAGACCGTCGTCGGCGGCCTCCAGGACGACGGCACCCCGAGCGAGCTGCACGTGGTCACCGACGCCAAGACCGGCGCGAAGATCACCCAGTGGCAGGCCATCGAGACCGGCACCGGCAACACCATGTACAGCGGCCAGGTCACGATGGGCACCTCGCAGTCGGGCAGCAACTACACGCTGACCGACGCCGGGCGCGGCAGCCACAAGACGTACGACCTCAACGGCGGCAGCTCCGGCACCGGCAGCCTCTTCACCAACACGACCGACGTGTGGGGCAACGGCGCCGCGTCCAACCGCGCGACCGCCGGCGCCGACGCGCACTACGGCGCACAGCTGACGTGGGACTACTACAAGAACGTGCACGGCCGCAACGGCCTGCGCAACGACGGCGTGGCCCCGTACAGCCGGGTCCACTACGGCAACGCGTACGTGAACGCGTTCTGGGACGACTCCTGCTTCTGCATGACGTACGGCGACGGTACGAGCAACACGCACCCGCTGACGTCCATCGACGTGGCCGCCCACGAGATGACCCACGGCCTCACCTCGGTCACCGGCAACATGACCTACAGCGGTGAGCCCGGCGGTCTGAACGAGGCGACCTCCGACATCATGGCGGCGGCCGTCGAGTTCTACGCCAACAACCCGCAGGACGTCGGCGACTACCTGGTCGGCGAGAAGATCGACATCAACGGCGACGGCACCCCGCTGCGCTACATGGACAAGCCGAGCAAGGACGGCGGCTCCAAGGACGCGTGGTACTCGGGCATCGGCGGAGTCGACGTCCACTACTCCTCGGGCCCGGCCAACCACTGGTACTACCTGGCCTCCGAGGGCTCCGGCGCCAAGGTCATCAACGGCGTGAGCTACAACTCGCCGACCTCCGACGGCCTCCCGGTCACCGCGATCGGCCGTGACGCCGCCTCGAAGATCTGGTTCCGCGCGCTGACGGTGGGCTACTTCAAGTCGAACACCAACTACGCGGCCGCCCGTACCGCGACCCTGCAGGCCGCTGCCGACCTGTACGGCGCGAACTCGGTCACCTACAACAACGTGGCCAACGCCTGGGCCGGCATCGCCGTCGGAGCCCGGCCGCCGCAGTCCGGCGTCTCGGTGACCGCGATCCCGAACCAGACCACCCAGATCAACACTGCTGTGAGCCTTCAGGTCCAGGCGACCAGCACCAACCCGGGTGCGCTCAGCTACGCGGCGACCGGTCTGCCGGCCGGCCTGTCGATCAACTCCTCGACCGGTCTGATCTCGGGCACGGCCACCACCGCGGGCACGTCCAACGTGACCGTGACGGTGACCGACTCGGCGAGCAAGACGGGCACGGCGTCCTTCACCTGGACCGTCGGCACGTCCCAGCAGAACGTGTTCGAGAACACGAACGACTATGCGATCGCCGACAACGCGACGGTCGAGTCCCCGCTCACGGTGACCCGCACCGGCAACGCGCCGAGCACCCTCAAGGTGGACGTCAACATCGTCCACACCTACATCGGCGACCTGAAGGTCGACCTGGTCGCCCCTGACGGCAGTGTCTACAACCTGCACAACCGCTCCGGCGGCAGTGCGGACAACATCGTCAAGAGCTACACGGTCAACGCCTCGTCCGAGGTCGCCCAGGGCGTCTGGAAGCTCCGGGTCAACGACAACGCGAACCTGGACACCGGCAAGATCGACAGCTGGAAGCTCACCTTCTGACCCCACCGGGGCAGGTGAAGCGAAGCGGCTGACCCGATGAAAACGCGGGGCCGCCCGGGAGAGACCCTCCCGGGCGGCCCTGTTCCATGCGGCGTCGAAGGGCCCGGCACCCACGGGGTGCCGGGACCTCGCGCTCATCGGGTCCGAACGTCAGCCGCCGATGCCCTTGAAGATGAAGTCGAACAGGTCGTGCTTCCCGTGCTGCTTGTGGCCCCCCTCGTGCCGGCCCTGCTCCTGTCCGTGCTCCTTCCCTTCGTCCTGCCGGTGCTCCTTCCCTTCGTCCTGTCCGTGCTCCTTCCCTTCGTCCTGGCCGTGCTCCTGCCCCTCGTCCTGGCCGTGCTCCTGCCCCTGGTCCTGGCCCTGCTGCTGGTCCTGCCCGTGCTCCTGCCCCTGGTCCTGGCCCTGCTGCTGGTCCTGGCCGTGCTCCTGCTCCTGGCCGTGCTCCTGCTTCTGCTCCGGCTTCTGCTCCGGCTTCTGCTCCGGCTCGTCCATCGGCGTGCGGTGGGAGCGGAAGTCGTCATCGTTGTTGCGGAAGTCGTCGCGGAAGTCGTCGCGGTCGTCACGGAAGTCGTCACGGCGGCCGTGGACCGGCACGAAGGTCGCCGAGAGGACCGCGACGTTGTGCACCGTGTCGCCCGGTTGCAGCTCCCGCTCCACCCGGCCGTTGCAGCCGTGGTTCGGGTAGAGCACGGCTCGCGAGTCGGTGTCGTTGTGCACCGCCGTCGCGGGGCGGTTGTTCGAGGTGTCCGTCAGCTCGTAGCAGGTGTCGTTGTCCGACGGGCGGATCTGCGCGCGCCCGTCGTTGTCGATGATGTACTCCAGCCGGCCGAGGTCGTCGTTGCCGCCGGCCATCGACGGGCCGGCCGTGGGCAGGACGAGGGCGAGGGCGCCGAGGAGCGCTGCGGCGGTGGGGCGAAGACGCATGGGGAGGCAGTCCGTTCTGTGGGCAATGAATGCCGGTCCGGTGGCATCCAGCGGGCAGCGTAGGAGCGATCCCCCATGCCGAAACGATTCGGCATGCGCAGCGCGTTCGAAGGTTCACCCTCCCGGATCGGCGGCCTGCGCCCGTACGGTCCCGCCCAGCACCCCTTACGCGGACGCGCGTTCGGACGCCGGAGTGGCCGCACCGTCCGGGCCGGCCGGAGCCGGTACCGGAGCCGGTACCGGGGCCGAAGCCGGGACGGCAGCCGGAGCCTGCGCCCCCGTGCGGACCAGGACGAGCACCACCAGCGCGCCGGCCAGCCCCATCAGCCCCGAGACCAGGAACGTCCCCCGTAGCCCGCTCGCGAAGGCCTCCTCCACCCAGACCCGGGCGGCCGGCCCCGCGGCCAGCAGTTCCCCGGCCCGGCCGGAGGCCAGCGCCTCGGCCGTACCGGGCCCTTGGCCGGAGCCGCCGAGCCCGTCCTTCAGCCCGGCCTGGAAGACCGCGCCGAGCACCGCGATGCCGAGCGCCATGCCCAGCTGCCGGGCGGTGTTGAGGGCCCCGCCGGCCATGCCCGCCCGGGCCGGGGCCACGGCCCCCATCGCGGCGGCCGCCAGCGCCGGGGTCGCCGTGCCCGCGCCGAGGCCGGTCACCACCAGACCCGGGACCAGGGCCTGCCAGCCGTCCCCGGCATCCGTCATCCAGGCCTGGAGCAGTGCGCCCGCCCCGATCAGCAGCAGCCCGCCGCCGATGGTCAGCCGCGCCGGGGCCCCGTGCAGCAGCCGGCCGGCCACCGCCGAGACGGCGAACGCGGCGAGGCTCAGCGGCACCAGCACCAGGCCGGCGGAGACCGGGCCCATTCCCTCGGCGGACTGCAGCCAGAGGGAGACGTACATCAGGTACGAGAACGCGGCGCCGGACAGCAGCAGCGCCCCGGCCATCACGCCGACGAAGGAGCGGCTGCGGAACAGCGAGAGGTCCAGCATCGGGTGGGAGCTGCGCAGTTCGACGAGGACGAAGACGGCGAAGGCGGCCGCGCCGAGGCCGAGCAGGCCGAGGGTGGCGGCACCGGTCCAGCCGTTCTCGCCGACCCGGATCAGGGCGTACGTGACGGCCGCCGCGCCGGTGGTGAAGGCGGCCATGCCGGGCAGGTCGAGCCCCCTGGCACGCGGGTCCCGGGACTCGGCGACCGACCGCAGGGTCACGTACACGGCCAGGGCGCAGACCGGGAGGTTGATGAAGAAGATCCAGCGCCAGCCGAACTGCTCGGTCAGCAGCCCGCCGATGATCGGGCCGGCCGCGGCGGCGGCGCCGTTGACCGCGCCCCAGACGCCGAAGGCGATCCCGCGGTCGCGCCCCTGGTAGGCACTGCTGAGCAGGGCCATGGTGGTGGCGAACATCGCGGCGCCGCCGATGCCCTGGACGGCGCGGAAGGCGATCAGCGCGGCCGGTCCGGTGGCCAGCCCGCAGGCGAGGGAGGCGGCGGCGAAGAGCCCGAGCCCGCCGAGGTAGACGCGGCGGCGGCCGATCCGGTCGGCGAGGGAGCCGGCGCCGAGCAGCAGGGCGGCGAGGGCCAGGGCGTAGACGTCCATGACCCACTGGAGTGCAGAGAAGGAAGTGTGCATGTCGGCGGTCATGTCGGGCAGGGCGACCATCACGATCGTGACGTCGACCAGGAGCATGAACGCCCCGAGGCACACCGCGGTCAGCGGGAGCCATTTACGCATGTGGGTTCTCCTCGGGGACCCGAAGGCCCGGCAGGGGCCGGGCAGGGCCGGCAGGGGGTTGGCGGTGGCTCCAAACTTTCAGCCACACGTCCGATCCCCCATCCACACACCCCTGGCTGCCGGATTTCGCCCATCGCGGCCCCTGTCATGATGGATTCCATGACCGCACCCGTTCAGCTGGACGCCCTCGACAAGGGGCTGATGCAAGCCCTGATGCTCGACGGCCGGGCCCCCTTCAGCCGGATCGCCGAGGTGCTCGAGGTCTCCGACCAGACAGTGGTGCGCCGTTACCGCCGGCTGCGGACCTCGGGCCTGATCCGGGTGGTCGGGCTGCCGCTGGGCAGCCGCGTCGGGCTGTTCGAGTCCTGGCTGCGGGTGCAGTGCACGCCCGACGCCGCGCTCGCGGTGGCCGGGGCGCTGGCCCGGCGGCCGGACATCTCCTGGGTGAAACTCGGCTCCGGCGGCACCGAGATCAACTGTCTGACCAAGGCCCGGACCCGGCAGGACCGCGACGGCCTGCTGCTGGACAAGCTGCCGCGCACGCGCCGGGTGACCGCGGTCAGCGCCCACACCATCCTGCGCGTGTACATCGGCCGCCCGACGGTGTGGTGCGGCCTGGACACCCTGCGGCCCGGGCAGGTCGCGGCGCTGACGCAGCCCCCCGGGGTGCCCGGGCAGGAGCGGTACGCCCTGGACGAGGCCGAGCTCGCGCTGCTGGCGGTGCTCGCCCAGGACGGCCGGGCCGGCTATCCCGAGCTGGCCCGCGCCTCCGGCCTGTCGGAGTCCACCGCGCGCCGCCGGCTGGACCGGCTGCGGGAGCTGCGGGCGCTGTACTTCGACCTGGAGCTCGTCCCGTCGACCCTGGGCTTCGAGGCGGAGGCGACGCTGATGCTGACCGCGGAGCCGGCCCGGCTGGCGGAGGCGGGCGCCGCGCTCGCCGGCCACCCGGAGGTGCCGTTCGCGGCCGCGGTGACCGGCACGGCCAACCTGATGGCCGCGGTGGTGTGCCGGGACACCGACGCGCTGTACACGTACCTGACCGAGCGGATCGGCTCGGTGCCCGGCATCCGGCACGTGGAGGTGATCCCGACCCTGCGCAACATCAAGCGGGCCGGGATGCTGGTGGAGGGCGGGCGGCTGGTGGACCCGCCGCCCGCCCCCTGACTAAGCGGTCTCGGGGAAGTGGGGCACGCCCCCGCGCCGCCCGGCACGGCGCCTCGCCGCGTTGTCGCAGCACCCTGGTACGTCCAGTACAAGCG
>NZ_JBFBAH010000016.1:0-160907 GCF_040682115.1 Streptomyces sp. NPDC051364
TCGGCGTGCCGGCCGCAAGCGCTCGTACTGGACGTACGTGAGCTTTCGGCCGGCGTGGCGAGAGTGCGTGCCGGGCGTCGCGACGGGGCGAACGTTGCCTGACGCGGCACTAGGCGGCAGGAGCGGCCGGCCGGGATGTGCGGCCTACCGGCGGGATCTGCGGGCCGGGTGGCAGGAGCTCGGCGGTCACGAAGGCCACGACGGCGGAGAGGATCGCCACCGGGATCATCTCGGTGCTGCCCAGGACCAGGACCACGAGCACCACGCTGCTGACCGGCAGACGCAACGCGCTCACGGTGGCGGCGGCCATGCCGGCCGCCAGCCCGGCGCCGATGCCCAGGCCGGGCAGCGGCGAGCAGAGGACGCCTGCCGCGGCGCCGAGGAACAGGGACGGGAAGATGGGGCCGCCGCGCAGGCTGCCCAGGCACAGGGAGAAGGCGGCGCCCTTGCACAGGAGGACGGCGATCAGCGCGCCCACGCCCCAGGCCTGCGGATCTGCGGCCAGCTGGCCCAGCGTGGCCTGGCCCGAGGAGGCCACGTCCGCGGGAGAGCGGCCGGTGCCCAGGGCATAGGCGGCGGCGCAGACGCCTGCGGCGAACGCGCAGAGCGCCGTGACGGTCAGGGGCCGTCTGGCGACGTGGACGGCCGTCAGGCGGCCGCCGTACTGGATCAGGTGCACGCCGACGGCGATGACCACCGCGATGAGGATCGACCAGACCACGTCACCAACGTCCAGACGGGGGAACTGCGGGCCCGCCTTCAGCTTCAGATCGCCGGTCCCCAGACCGGTCCAGCGGCCGAAACCGGTGAACACGAGCGAGCCGATGCCGCTCGACAGCAGCGCGGGCAGCATGACGGCGAACAGCTGGGGCCCGCCCACGCCCACGACCTCCATGAGCAGCACCGCGCCGACCAGCGGATTGCCGAAGATGGTGGCGATCGCCGCAGCGGATCCGGCCGCGCCCAGCAGCGCGGTGCTCATCGGTGTCTCCGGAGTTCCGGTGAGGTGCCGCAGCGCGATCGCGAGTCCGCCGCCCAGCGCGATGAGTGGGGCCTCGGGGCCGAGCGTGGCGCCGAGCGGCAGGCTGAACACGGCCGCGAGGACCACTCCGGGCAGAGCTGCGGCCCCGGGACCGCCCGGGTGCAGGCCGGACGCGGGGATGTGCCCGCCCGCCCCGGGAAAACGGGTGACGATCTGCCCGACACAGAGACCCGATATGAGCAGCAGCGGCAGGGGCCACCACCACGGCGGAGTGTCGTGACCGAGGGCGTGAGGGAGGTCCGCCCACACCAGACTCTCCAGTTTCTGGAGCCCGGCGAGGAACCAGAATGCGGCCAGCGAGACCGGGATGCCGATGAGCCCGCAGAACACCAGCGTCTTGAGGTATCCGGGAGTCCGGAGCAGCTCGCCGACTTTCTGGGCCTCCGCGGGCCGCGACGGCGGCTGCGGACGCGGACTCGGCTGCGTCGGCTGCGTCATGGGGCCGTTCCTTCCCGTCCCCCGTCCCTCACCGGTGCCTCCGGTACAGGGTGCTCCGTCAGCCGAGGAGCCGACGCTTCTGCTCGGCGAATTCCTCCTCGGTCAGCACTCCCTGCTCCTTGAGGGTGCTGAGCTGCTTGAGCTGGTCGATCTTGGTGGTCATGTCGTCGGCGGCAGGGGCTGCAGCCGGGGCCGGCGGCGGGGGAGGGGGCGGTGGCGCGGCCTCGGCCTGCGGCGCCTCCTGCTGGGCCCACCGGCCGGCCTGCCGCCGGGACACCCGGTTGGACACGGCGGTGGCGGTGCCGGCGACGACGGCCGTACGGGCGACTCCGCGAAGAAGTCCGGGCATGATGCTCATCTCCAGGGGTGCGGTGAAGCAGGGCTGCGGCCGTCCTCACTCGTCGCCAGGCGGTACCTCCGTGGCCTCCAGCGAAGCGAGCAGCGCCTGCACGGGAATCCGGCCGGCTGCCACGAGCTGGGCACCTCCGCGCCGCAGTTCGCGGGCGAACGGCGCCGCCCACGTGTTTTCGTACACGATGATCCCCGCCGAGTTCCCGGGTTCCAGCGCGATGCCTGCGTCGTTGATGTCGCTCTGGTCCAGCAGGCCGGACGAGGCGCCTTCGAAGATCGAAAGGTCGACCTCGCTGCCGAGGTCGTTCAGCTCCACCGCCGTCACCGAGCCGTCCAGGTCCTTGCGGACGAAGACCAGGTCGAAGATGCGGATGATGCCGCGATCGACGAGATCGACGAGCATGGGGAGTCCCTTGCCCGTCATCCGGTTGCCCGGGAACTCGATCACGGCGTAGTCCACGGGACCCATGTCGTCGATGTCGCCGAGCCCGCCTGATTCCTCGACCTCGCTGCTCATGGCTGCTCCTGTCGCGCTGGGGGAGGGAAGACGTCGCGTCGGCCGCTGATCCGCGGGCGGTGGGCTCCGGCACGCGGTGGGCAGGAGGGACGTCGCCTAAGCCCATTCCAGCACCGCGCACGTACCTCCGCACATCCGGAAGGTCACCCGTTGAACGAGCCGATCGGTCAGCCGGTCAGTTGGTAGATGCTCTTGCCGGTCAGCCACAGGCCGAGCACCAGGCAGATGACGACGATCGCCTGCTGTGTGTGGTCCTCCAGCCAGCCGCGCAGGCGCATCAACCGGTCGTGCGCGACCTCGGGTGCGAACACGATGTACAGCTCGGCGGCCAGCAGGCTGGCGGTCGCGAGGAAACAGAAGCCGAACAGGGCCAGGTAGGTGGACGTGTGCGAAGTGTTCGCTTCGAGCACGGTCGTCGCGCCCGCCGCGACCAAGCCCCACGGCTGGACGAGCACGGCCAGGCCCGCGGCCGCCCAGACCGAGCTCGAGTCCACGCGGGAGGCTGCGCTGTCGGAGGATCCGCCGTGCGCGTCGGGGCCGAGCGGGGTGGTGGAGCCGGTCGGGGCGGTGCCCGCCTTCATGAGGCGGTGGCGATGGAGCCCGTAGAACACCAGCCCGAGTCCGATGACCAGTTTGGCCGCCACCCCTGCGATGCCGGGCGGGGAGCGCGGTGCCGGGGGCTGGCCGTCCGTCATGGTGAGTACGATCGCGATCACCGCGACGAGGCAGGCGAGCCAGGCCAGGATGAAGGCGAGGCCCTTCCACACGCCTCTGGCGGACGACACCACGAGCACGAACGCCATGATGGGCAGCGGATCGACGGTGATGGCCAGCGCGATGAGCAAGAGGTCCAGGACCATGGCGCCCCAATCGTGTGACGAGGCACGACACTACGCACGGGTCCGGGCCCCGACACCTTTTCGCGGCCATTCGGTGGACGGGCGAAGCGCGGCCGGCCGGAGCCGTTCGAGATGCCGCTCCCGGCCGTGTCCTTCAACCTGGACGCACACGAAGGAGACCGCAATGACGACGACTTGTTCACCGGCCCTGGCGTCGGCGTCGAGCCGTCCGTCTCCCGCTGCGCCGACTCCCTCCCCGGTGTGCTGATGGCCTCCGGCAGGAGCAAGCGCGCCGTCCTGCACTCCGAGTGGTGGCGTACCCGCTCGCGGCGGACGGCGGCCAAGGCCCGGCGGCTCCAGCGCCGGGCCGAGACCCGGTTTCCGGTGATCACCCACATCGCGGAGCGCATGGTGTCGGTGAACATCTTCGACTCCGCGACACGGCTCGCCGCGCAGTGCTTTCTGACCGCCGTCCCCCTGGTCTTCGTGGTCGCGTCGTTCGCCCCGGAGGGCGTACGGCAGCAGATGGCCGCATCGATCCGCGCGGTGTTCGGGCTCAACGGCGACGCGAGCGATCAGCTGTCCGCCATCTTCGGCAGCTCCGAAGCGGATCTCCAGAACGCGGTGGGCGTCGTCGGCTCCCTGATGGTGCTGCTGTCCGCGACCGCCGTGAGCCGCGCCATGCAGAGGCTGTGCAAGCGCGCGTGGGAGATTCCGCGTACCGGGGCGCGGATCGCGATCTGGCGCTGGCTCGCGTGGATCGCCGTCTGGATCTGTCTGCTGGTCGTGCAGGAACCGGTGCGCAGCGGGTTCGGCGTCGGGCTCTGGCTGGGCATCCCCCTCACGTTCGTCTTCCAGACGGTGGTGTGGTGGTGGACCCAGCACCTCCTGCTGGGTGGCCTCGTCCGCTGGCTGCCTCTGCTGCCGGGAGCGGTGATCACAGCCGGCGCCATCACGGCCCTGTCGGTCACCGCGGGCTTCTACATGCCGCGCGCTCTCAACCGGGCACTGAGCGAGTACGGTTCGGCCGGCTCGGTCTTCGTCCTGCTGTCATGGCTGATCGTGCTGTGCGTGGCCATCGCCGTCGGTCTCACCATGGGCGCCGTCCTGGCGCAGGAGCCGTACCTGGCCCGGCGGCTGGACAGTCCGGCGCCGAGCCGGCAGCGGACGGAGCAGGGCTGAGCTCCGGCGCTCCGGCCCCGCGTGGCACCGTACGGCAGCGCGGTGCCAGGGGTGCCATGCTGGGCAGCAGGGGCCCGAGTGGCCTGGAGGTCCGCAGCGATGGCAAAGCGTGCAGCAAAGACGGAGAACGGCATGCGCCGGCTGTCCGCCGAGGAGCGGGCCGAACGCGGCCGCGCTGCCCGGCGCAGGACGCCCCGCACCGGGCACGGGGAATTCGAGCCGTCCGCGCACCGGCAGGATCCCGTGGACATCCTCGAAGGGCAGTCGGCCGGCCGGGTGCCGGAGCTGGTGCCCATCCGCTACGGGCGGATGTCGGAGTCACCGTTCCGCTTCTACCGGGGCGCCGCCGCCGTCATGGCCGCCGACTTGGCCCACACCCCGGACTCCGGCCTTCGGGTCCAACTGTGCGGCGATGCCCACATGTTGAACTACGGGCTACTCGGCTCCCCGGAGCGGAATCTGCTGTTCGACGTCAACGATTTCGACGAGACGCTGCCCGGACCGTGGGAGTGGGACGTCAAGCGGCTGGCCGTGAGCCTGGCCATCGCCGGGCGGGAGAACGGGTTCACCGACATCGAGCGCGCTGAGATCGTCCAGTCCGCAGGCAGGTCCTACCGCGAGCAGATGCGCCGCTATGCCGCCATGCGCCACCTCGACGTCTGGTACGCGAGGGTCGACGCGGAGCAGCTCCAGACGCTGGGGGCGGCCGAACTGCGCTCGCGCGGCCGCAAGCGGCTGGCCGAGACACTGGCCAAAGCACGCGGGCGCGACAGCCTGCAGGCGGCCGGGAAACTCACCGAGGTGGACGCCGGGGAGCGCCGGTTCAGGTCGATGCCGCCCCTGGTCACACCGCTCACGGAGCTGCTGCCGGACAACGAGCGCAGCACGCTGGAGGAGCAGATCCGCGACATGGTCGAGCAGTACGGCCAGACCCTTCCTTCGGACCGGCGGCACCTGCTGCGGCAGTTCACCGTCGTCGACATGGCCCGCAAGGTGGTGGGCGTCGGCAGTGTGGGCACCCGGTGCTGGATCATTCTGCTCCTGGGCAGGGACGGCGACGACCCGCTGATCCTCCAGGCCAAGGAGGCCGGCGAGTCGGTCCTCGCCCCGTACGTCGGTGCAGGCGAGCATTCCATGCAGGGCGAGCGGGTGGTGGCCGGGCAGCGCCTGATGCAGGCAGCCAGCGACATCTTCCTGGGCTGGCACCGGGCGACGGGCATCGACGGCCGCGAGCGGGACTTCTACGTACGGCAGTTGCGGGACTGGAAGGGGAGCATCGAACCGGAGCTCATGGCGCCGCGCGGCATGCGGGCGTTCGGCGACGTGTGCAGCGCCACCCTGGCCCGGGCACACGCCCGGTCCGGCGACAGGATCGGCATCGCCACCTATCTCGGCAGCGGCGACGTGTTCGACCGGGCGCTGGTGCGGTTCGCGGAAACCTATGCCGACCTGAACGAGCGCGACCACCGGGCCCTGGTGGACGCGGTGGCCTCCGGCCGGGTTTCGGCGGAGTCGGCGTGAACGTCGGCGGGCGCCCCGAGCACCGCGCCTCTCTGCCAGTCGGCTGACCTGCCCGGCGAGGCGCCACGTCGCCCTCCGTGACCGTGGGAGGCTCTGGCCATGACAGCCAAGGCACCCACGGCCGGGAACGCGAAAGGCGCGAGGATCGTCCTGCTGACACTGGCGGCCGGGCAGTTCTTGATGGCCCTCGACAGCTCGGTCATGAACGTCTCGATCGCGACGGTGGCCGAGGACATCGGCACCACGGTGACCGGAATGCAGGGCGCGATCACGGCCTACACGCTGGTCATGGCGATGCTCATGATCAGCGGTGGCAAGGTCGGCGCGCTCATCGGCCGCAAGCGGGCGTTCATGATCGGTTGTGTCGTCTACGGGTGCGGATCCTTCACCACGTCAATTGCCCCGAACCTGACGGTCCTGATGCTCGGCTGGTCGTTCCTGGAGGGCGTGGGGGCGGCGCTGATCCTGCCGGCGATCGTGGCGCTGGTCGCCTCGAACTTCGATGTGGAGCGGCGGCCGGCAGCCTACGGCCTAATCGCAGCCGCGGCAGCGATCGCCATCGGGCTCGGGCCGCTCATCGGCGGTGTGGCGACCACGTTCTTCTCCTGGCGCTGGGTGTTCGCCGGGGAAGTCGTGGTTGTGCTCGTCATCCTGGTGCTCGCCCGCCGGGCAGCGGACGCGCCCCCCGACCGCAAGCCGCGCATCGACATCTTGGGCGCGGTCCTGTCCGCCCTGGGCATCGGGCTGTTCGTCTACGGTGTGCTGCGCACGAGCGAATGGGGCTGGTTCCGGCCCAAGGCCGGCGCACCGTCCTGGTTCGCCCTCTCGCCCGTCGTATGGCTGATGCTGGCCGGCCTTCTCCTCGTCTGGCTCTTCTTCCGCTGGGAGGAACGCCTCGTCGCACGCCGTACGGAACCGCTCGTGGATCCGGAGCTCCTGCGCAACCGGCAGCTCACCGGCGGCCTGACGATGTTCTTCTTCCAGTACCTCGTACAGATGGGCGTGTTCTTCGTCGTCCCGCTCTATCTGTCCGTCGCGCTGGGCCTGTCCGCCATCAAGACGGGCGTGCTGATCCTGCCGCTCTCCGTCTCCCTGCTGGCCGCCGCGATCGGGGTCCCCCGGTTCCGTCCGGACGCCTCACCGCGGCGCGTGGTGCAGAGCGGGATCATGTTGATGCTCGCCGGCGCCGTCGTCCTGCTGGTCACCCTGGACGTGGATTCCGGTGCGGCCGTCGTCACCGTCCCGATGCTGCTGATCGGCCTGGGGATGGGGGCGCTGGCCTCCCAGCTCGGGGCGGTCACCGTCTCGGCGGTCCCGGACGAGCAGAGCGCCGAGGTCGGCGGGATCCAGAACACCGTCACCAACCTCGGCGCGTCGATCGGCACCGCGCTCGCCGGGTCGATCCTCATCACGGTCCTGACCTCGTCGTTCCTCACGACCATCGGGGAGAGCCCGGCGATCCCGGCCGAGGTCAAGAGCCAGGCGAACGTCCAACTCACGGGCGGAGCGCCCTTCCTGTCGGATGCCCAGCTCACCGCCGCCCTCGACGAGGCGGGTGCGGAATCGGAGGTGACCCAGGCTGCACTCGACGCGAACGCCACCGCGCGGATCGACGGCCTGCGGGCCGCCCTCGCGATCCTCGCCCTGGCCGCACTGACGGCGCTGTTCTTCACCCCGCGCCTCCCCGAGACCCAGCCTGGATCGGCGCGCCCCTGATCCGGAAGAGAGGCCCTAAGCGGCCTCGGTGAAGTGGGGTTGCGTTTTCGTGTCGTCCGGTGCGGTGCATCGCAAGGCGGAGCGGCACGCTTGTACTGGACGTACCGGGGTGCTGCGACAACGCGGCGAGGCGCCGTGCCGGGCGGCGCGGGGACGTGCCCCACTTCCCCGAGGCCGCTTACGCGGGACGCGGCGGTTTTCCTCCGGGCGTCGCCGTGCTCTCGGCGTCCTCGGCGATGAAGTCCATCAGGGCAAGGGCGAAGAGGAGCACGAGGGCAATACCCAGGACGACCCAGCCGGTCGGATGCGGCCACAGGATGAAGGCGAGGACGGCTGCCGCCACCAGGATCCAGGTGATCCAGCTGCGGTGGCGACCGACGAACGAGCCGACCGGGCCGGTACGCAGGCCCGCCCGGTCGGCCGTGGCCCGGGTGGCCGCGATACCGGAATGCCACACCTCGCGGACCACCGTGGCATAGCGCCCCGGCCCCGAGAGCCAGGCGGCGAGCGCGAGCAACAGGCCGAGGACCACGACCGTCCGGACGGTGATGCGCAGGAGGCGGATCATCGCGTCGTAGACGGCGCCGGCGGCCGGCTGGGAGACGGTGTCGGGGAGCGCGTTGAGATAGACCGTACGGAAGACCGTCAGGGCGATGCCCAGGATGAGCGCCGCGGCGGCGAAGCCGAGGGCGGACGCGATCAGGGTGCGGCGCCGGTGGGCGGAGAGCAGGACGCCCACGGCCGCGAGGATGACCGCGAGGATCGGCAGCCACAGGCCGATGAGCTCGAGCAGCCGGAAGCCCGTCTTGACCCGGCCGATGTCGTCCGACCGGAGAACGGTGAAGTCGGTGTGGACCTCGGGGATCTTGCCGGCGACGCTGAGCCCGGCGTCCACGAGCTTGGTCTTCACCTGTTCGATGACCGGGGCGAGATCGAGGGTCACCGAGTCGTTCTTGATCTCCACGGCTCCTTCGTCGCTGCCGGTCAGGGCGCGTACGAGCGAGGTGTGGATCGTACGGTTCGCGCCGGTCCAGATCGTCTCGAAGGCCTTCGACGCGACGACGTCCTGCGCCTTCTCGTGCACGAAGCTCCGGACGGCTCCCTCGAGCCCGTCGCCCAGCTTTCCCAGTGCCTTCTGCAGCAGCGGCCGTTGGTCAGGCGCCACGTCCTCGAGCAGGGAGGCCAGGTCAATGTGCTGCATGACCGCGCCCGTGACCCGGTTCGCGACGGCCGCCTGTACGTCGGGGTCGGAGGCGAGCGGGGCCACGGTGGAGACGTAGCGGTCGGTGTCGCCCACGATGTCCGACGTCCAGGCGGCGACGATGCCCAGTGGGGCCAGGACGCAGCCGATGACGATCAGCAGCGCTGACAGGAACGCGCGCACCCGGTGGTGGGGCGGCGGGCGCTGCGCGGCCTCGCTCTCCAGTGTGGCAACCCGGGCCCGCAGTGCAGCTAGCTCGCCCTGGCTTTCGTCGTCCGGCATGACAGCCCTCCTAGGAGTCGTATGCCAGACAATCCCGGCCCGCTCGATCCGGCGAGCGGAGGTGACCCGACCGGGTGAGACCCCTCGATGCGATCCGTGGCCTGCGGTGCGGCCCCCGAGCACGGCGGTTGCGCCGTGCGGTGAGGCACCGGGGAAGCCGTACGGGGCGGCTCGACATGCGGAACGCGGTAGGCGAGCCAATACTGCTGATCGCGGGCATCGGGCCCGCCCGAAGGAGGCATCCGTGGACGACTACCCGGCACTCAGCATCTTCTGGTCCATGCTCTGGTTCTTCCTGTGGATCATGTGGCTGTTCCTGCTGTTCAAGATCATCACGGACATCTTCCGTGACCACGAAATGAGCGGCTGGGGCAAGGCGGGCTGGCTGATCTTCGTCATCGTGCTGCCCTTCCTCGGCGTACTGGTCTACGTCATCGCCCGCGGCAAGGGCATGACCCAGAGGGACGTCAAGCAGGCCAAGGACAACGAGGCCGCCCTCCAGGACTACATCCGCCAGACGGCAGGCGCCCCTTCGGCCGGCGGATCGGGCGGCGCGGACGAGCTGGCCAAGCTCGCCGAGCTGAAGGCCAAGGGCGCGCTCAGCGAAGAGGAGTTCCAGCAGGCCAAGGCGAAGCTGCTGGCCTGACGGCGCCCCGGACCGGCAGCGGCAGGTCGTCCCGGCCCCACAACGGTGTGGGGTTGCCGTCCGGTTCGAAGGCCGTCACCCGCGGCCTCGCGCATTCCCTGGAAGGTCGTGGAAGGCGAAAGGCCGGGCGGGTCCGTGGGCGCGGCTTTCTACGCCGTGCCGGGCGCTCAGTTTCGAGATCAGCAGGCAGTAGGCGGGTGCGCACACCAGCTCGAGGACGAGCGCCTGCCATGGGGCATCTGCTGCGGTTCCGGAATCGGCCAGTTGCCCCAGCGCGAGCGCAATGCCGTAGGACAGTACGTTGTTCGCCGTGTGGATCGCGATCACGGCCTCCAGCCCGCCCGTACGGATGACGAGCCAGCCCCACCACACCGCGGAGTAGAAGAGCAGCGCGAACCCCGACCATGCACCGAACCCGTGGGCGAGGGCGAAGAGCAGCGAGGCGACGACGATCCCCGGCCAGGGGGAGCGGAGAAACCCTCCGAAGAACTGAGCGAGCCAGCCTCGGAAGACGAATTCCTCGGCCGCGGCCTGGAAGGGGACCAGCACCAGGAACACCGCGAGGCCGAGCAGCAGCGGCAGCCATCCGGGGAATGCGCCGGAGAGGCTCTCCGGGCCGTCCTCGAACCAGCCCCAGAGCAGGAGAATGCCCATCTGGAGCGCTATCAGGGGGAATGCCACGCCGGCACAGCGGGCGAGCCAGCGCCAGCGCAGCCACCCCAGGACGGAAATCACCGTTCCGGCGGGCCGACGGCCACAGGCACGGACCGCCAGCAGGACAACGGGAATGCCGACCGCCAGGCCCACGAGCCCCATGGCCTCGTCCGCCAGCGGGTCGGACAGCACCCGGTCACTGCCGTCGGGGGCGAGCTTCAGGCCCAGCGCGTGGCCGATTGCGATGCCGGCCACGGTGACGGCTATGAGGCCCACCGCCAGGAGGACCGTGACGAGGAGAACCTCGCCGAGACGCCCGAGTGCGCCCTGCCGTCCGTTCCTCGCCTGCTCGTGATACTTGGAACCGGCCGGCGCGGCCACGAGGGCAGGGGGTTGAACGTACCCGGCAGGGGGAGCGGGCCAGCCCCGCGGCGGGGGCCACGGGGCTGCGCCACCGGAAGGGCCGCCGCCTTCCCATACCTGGGCGTTCGGGTCGGCGGGGCTGAGCCGGCCATCCGGATGGGGGGTGTCTGACACAGGTACGGCCCGCCTTCTTCCCGTTCGGCTGTCTGCGCACCCATTCGATCATGCGTACGCCGCGCAGTCAGCCGACGGCGGCCGGACCCCGATCAGCTGATCGGCTGCCTGGCCTCCGCGCGGACCTTGACGGTGGTCCTGGCCGGCTGCTCGAGGTCGACGGAGGCACTCGTGTGCTGCTGCGGATGGGGCGGGTACTGCTGCCCGCCGTACGGACTCGGCTGCTGCGGGGGTCCGTACGGACCGGGGGAGTGCGGGGGCGCGGGCATGCTCATGACCAAACGCTACGTCACCGTCTACGCACATCCTCGTCCGGGTTGCGGGAATTCAGGTCCTACCGGCCGGTATGGGACCGTGTTCCGCCCAGGTTTGATAGGAGTTGGCGTAACCGGTGCGCCAGTGCGTCTGAGCGGGAAGGGCACGATCATGCTGGAGTTTCCCAAGCCGCGAGCCCTGGTGTGCTCGTACTGCCAGGCCGGCCCGAAGGACGGGACGGCCCGGACCCTGTCGGCGGAGGCCGGAATGCTGACGGTCACCTGGCACACCGCATCGTGCCCGCACTACGCGGCGGACCGCATCCTCGCCGACAAGCGCTTCTGACCCGCCGCCGGCTCTACGGGGCGTCCGAGTCGGAAGTGCGGGTGCGGGTGCGGGTGCGGGTGCGGGTGTGGGTGTGGGTGGCGTTGCGGATGATGGCTGCGGCCTCGGTCGGGTTGCGGTTCAGCCAGGCCGTGAGGTGTTCGTGGACGGCCTTCTGGACGTAGGTCCTCGTCGCGGTGCTGCCCAGCCTGGTTCTGGTCGCGCCTTCGAAGCAGGGGTCGTCGAGCTTGACCGAGATGACTGCCGTCAGGCCCCTGCCGATGGCATCGCGGGTGAGGTCGTCGTCCGCCTCGGGCAGCAGTTGCTCCTGCCGTGCGTACGCGTTGAACGCCTCCGGAAGCGCGGTCCAGAAGCCCACCTCGTGGGTGCCGCCCTCATCCGTACGGATGCTGTTCGCGAAGGAGTGGATGCTCTCGCTGTCGGAGGTGTCCCACTGCAGGGCGATCTCGACGGAGATCGTGATGTCCTCGTCCTCCGCCACGAAGGCGATGACGGTGGGGTGGATCGGTTCGCCGTTGCGGGAGTTGAGGTGGCTCACGAAGTCCTGGGCGCCTTGCTCGTAGGAGTGGCGGACCGTGTGGGTCGTGTCTCGCTCGTCGGTGAGGGAGAGGGCCAGGCCCTTGTTCAGGGAGGCCAACTCCCGGAAGCGGAGCGACAGTATGGCGAACGAGAACTCCGTGGTCTCGAAGATGTCGGCGTCGGGCCAGAAGGTGATCGTGGTGCCGGTTTCGGTCGTTTCCTCGTGCCTGGCCGGCGGGGCGAGCGGGACGGCCCTCTCATACTCCTGCGTCCAGCGGAAGCCGTCGCGCCGGACCTCGACCTCGAGGCGGCTCGACAGCGCGTTGACCACGCAGATGCCTATGCTGTGAATAGTGCAGGCGCGGAGTTCGGTCAGTACGGCCTCGATACCCGGCTTTCCGCTGGGCTCTTCCACTTCCACCGGTATGCCCCGGCCGTTGTCGACCACGCGCACGCCGCCGTCGGCCGTGATCGTGACATCGATGGTGTCGCCGTGGCCTGCCAGAGCCTCCGCCAGCGCGTGGCCGACGACCTCGTAGACCATGCGGTGCAGACCGCGCTCGCCGGTCGAACCTACGTACATGCCCGGCCGCTTGCGCACGGCTGCACGGCCTTCCAGTACCTGGATGCAACTGGCGTCGTACGACGTCTCGCTCATGAAGGATCCTCTCTGGGCGATCTTGTGCGGGGACGTGTCCCATTCTATGGAAGAACGGGTGAAAGCCCAGGTCAGAAGGGGTGTGCGGGGGGTCTGGGGTGGCGTCTGCGCGGCTCCGGTGCAAGGGGTGGCCCCGGGGGATTGCGGCCGGCCCGGAGTGTCGCCACAGGCCTGCGGAAGGCCCTCGCGAGGGCGAATTCGGCTGCGCTCAGGGGGGTTTCTCCGGCGATTTCCGACGCGGCATGCCGCTCACAGCGTCGTGATGAGTCCGCCGTCGATGGTGTGGTCGGAGCCCGTGGTGTTGCCGGCCCTGTCCGAGGCCAGCAGCAGGACGAGATCGGCGACCTCCTCGGGGCGGGTGAAGCGCCCGGTGACGCTCTGGGCGGCGGCTCCCGCGACGATGTCGGCCGGTGTGCTCCCCGTACCGCCCGCGACGGTGGCGGCGACGCCCTGCTCCCCGAGCCAGAGGGCCGTCTCGACCGGGCCGGGGCTGATGGTGTTGACGCGTACGCCGTGCGGGCCGACCTCCTTGGACAGCGCCTTCGAGAAGTTGGTGAGCGCAGCCTTCGCCGCGGAGTAGTCGATCACCGCCGGGTCGGGCAGGAAGGCGTTGACCGAGCCGACGGTGACGATCGACCCCGCGCCGCGCTCGATGAGGTGCGGGAGGGCCGCCCGGGTGGTGCGGACGGCCGTGAGGAAGTTGATGGTCAGGGCCCAGATCCAGTCCTCGTCGGTCAGCGACAGGAAGCCGCCCAGCCGCGGACGCACGGCGCCGACGTTGTTGACGAGGATGTCGAGCCCGCCGAACGCCGCGACCGCTTCCCGTACTGCCTGCTCCGGTCCGTCCGGGGTCGTCAGGTCGACCGCGACGGGCCGGACCCGCCCGCCGGCGGCCAGTTCCGTCAGCGGGCCGCTCACCGTACGGGCGGCCGCGACCACCCGGGCGCCCTCGCCGGCCAGTGCCCGGGTGACCGCCAGGCCGATGCCTTTGCTCGCTCCGGTGACGACCGCCACCTTGTCCGTGAGATGCAGGTCCACGCGGTGCTCCTCGACGAGGTGCGGACCGGGTCCCGGGCGCCCGGCCCACGAGGACCGAGTCTGCACGAGCGCGGGCTCCGCGCGATCCCGACAGGGCCACGGCGTCAGGCAGGTGGCCCTCGTATCCGCGCGTACGGCCGTCAGCCGAGGCGCGTCGGGGAGGAGGCCGCCGGGGCCAGGATGCGCGGGGCGCCCGTACCGTCCGCCGGGACCGACCACAGATCGGTGGTGTCCGCCCGGCCCTCGGCAGGCAGGGCGTAGGCCAGGGTGCGGTCGTCGAGCCAGACGGCCTGGTCGTCCACGCTCCGCTTCTCCGCGAGCGGCGTCTCGCGCAGCGTCCCCAGGTCCAGTACGTGCTCGCGCCACAGCGACGCGCCGCGTGCGACGCGCTTCTTGTACGCGACCCGGGTCTCGTCCGGGGACAGGGAAGGGCACTCGACGTTCCGGGCGAGGGTGGTGACGCTGCGCCGCGAGACCGAGCCCTTCACCAGGTACGTCTGCCCGGCGGTGGCGAGAGTGGCGTAGAAGGTGTCGTCGTCCTTCGAGAAGGTGACGCCCCAGAAGTTCACGTCGCCCGAGGCGTACGGCCGGCCGTCCAGCTGGATGGAGAACTTCTCCAGGTCCGGTTCGAGCGCCCCGGTACGGGTGTCCACGATCGCGGTGCGCGTGGAGAAGAACGCGGCGCCGTACGACTCACCGGAGACGAAAACCGTCCAGGCGGCGAAGTGGCCGCTCGGCGATACCCGGGCCCGGGACGGGGTGCCCGCGAGCGGGAAGCTGCGCAGCGTGCGCAGGCCGGGGTCGACGATCAGGGCCCGGTTGTCCTGGGCGAGCGCGCCCGGGGAGGAGTTCAGGCACACGCCGGTTCCGGCGGCCGCGTGGAAGCGCTGGCAGGTGAGCCCCGACGCGGTGCGCTCGGCCTGGGGCGACTGCCCCGGGACCGAGACCAGGGCCCCGCGGTGCGGGCCCTGCGCGCCGTTGAGGAAGGCCAGCCGATCCTGGCGCCCGAGCGTGACCGGGCCCTGGGCGACCGTCGGGTCCCCCTCGTGCGTCTGCTCGGCCCGTGCGGCGGCGCGCAGCACCAGCACGGCGCCGAGGCCCCCGAGGAGCAGCACGGCCACGGCGAGTACGAGCAGCCGGCGTGAGCGGGTCATCGGGTTCCTCGGGGGCGTCGGGCCGGTTCGGGAGCGGTGTCGGGGGCCGCCGGGCGGAGTACGAAGCCGGCGACGGCTGCGCAGCAGCACAGACCGGCCGCGGCGGCGGCGAGTGCGGGGCCGGCGCCCCAGAGGGTCCAGGCAGCGCCGAAGGCGAGCGAGCAGCCGAAGCGGGCCAGCGCCTGGCTGGTCCCGACGAGGGCGATGCCGGTGGCGCGCAGTTTCGCGGGGACGGTCGCGCCGACGGCGGCGGGCAGGACCCCGTCGGTCGCGGCGTAGAACAGGCCGTGCAGTACGAGGACCAGGTAGGGGAGGGCGGGCCAGCGCGGGGCCCAGAGCAGCAGCCCGTACCCGGCCAGCAGGAGGGCGTGCCCGGCGAGGAACACGGTGCGGCGCCCGATCCGGTCGGCCAGGGCGCCGGCGGGCACGGCCAGCAGCAGGAACACCGCGGCGGTGCCCAGGGGGAGCAGCGGGAACCACTGCTCGCGGATGCCGGTGCGGTCCTGGAGCAGCAGGTAGAGGAAGGCATCGCTGACGGTGGTCAGGCCCAGCAGGGCGGCGCAGAGCGCGAGGGCGCGCAGCCGGGGCAGCCGCAGCAGCGCCACCGCCTCCCGCAGGTTCACCGCGGCGGGCTTCGGGGCGTCCGGCTCCGGAGCCGTGGGCCTCGGAGAGGTGCCGGAGTCCGGCCCGGTCGGGCCGAGGCCCGCGCCCGACGGGACGAACAGCATGAGTACGACCACGCCGAGTACGGCGACGCACGCGCTGACGCCGAAGACGGCGTCGTAGCCGCCCACCGCCATGTTCAGGATGAAGAAGGCGGCGAGTGGGCCGAGCAGGGCCCCGGTGGTGTCCATGGCGCGGTGGACGCCGAACGCGCGGCCCTGTAACTCGGCCGGTGTGGAAAGGGAGATCAGCGCATCGCGCGGGGCGGTGCGCAGACCCTTGCCGGTGCGCTCCAGGGCGAGCACCACGCCCACCGGACCGAGGCTGTGGGCGAGCAGCAGCAGTGGTTTGCACAGGGCGGACAGGCCGTATCCGATGCCGGCGATCAGCTTGTGGTTGCGGACCCGGTCGGCGAGGTGGCCGCCGGTCAGCTGCACCAGCGCGCTCACCCCGTTGTAGACGCCGTCGAGCGCGCCGAAGCCGAGCGGGCTCAGCCCCAGTCCGGCGACCAGGTACAGGGGCAGCACTGCGGTGACCATCTCGGAGGAGACGTCGGTGATCAGGCTGACCGTGCCCAGCGCGAGGACGGCCGAGGCGACTGCGGGGGCCCGGACGGGCCCGCCGTCCGGTGTGGTCTCCGGTGCGGTCTTCGCGCCGGCGGACGCGGAGCGGTCCGCGAGGTACATGCTCTCGAGCTCCCGGTGCCGACGGTCTGAGTCACTCGTTCGTGCGAGTGAAACCCTAGTGGTTGTACGGGCCAACTGGGCGGTGTACGGCCTGATTCGGCTCGGTGGGCAGCTCAGCCCTGCCGGCTGCTCTCGTCGCGCAGCCAGGTGGAGAAGTCCCCGGTCCGGATGGCCTTGCGGGCCCCCCGGCGGGCGGCGAGGGCCGCCACGACGAACACCACGACCCCGGGGAGCAGACTCGGCCTGTCCCGGAGCAGGGCGCGCAGGTCGCCCGTACCGGTGCGCGCGGACGGCGCATGCGCCCCCTCCGGGCTCCCGGCCGCCTCCGCCGCCTGGAAGCGTTCCAGCTCGGCGGACGAGGTGGCTGCCCTGACGCGCCGCCTGATCAAGTCACCCCAGGTGCGCGGCGGATGCACCGCGACCCGGGCCGCCTCGACCACGCGCCGCTCCTCCGGCGCGAACGCGAGGGAGGCCGCCAGGTCGTCGGCCATCAGCGGGGGCAGGGCGGCGATCCGCGCGTGCCCCGGCTCGGACACCGCGATGACGCCGCGCCCGAACAGCCCCTCGCGGACGGCCGGCAGCCGCTGCCAGACCCGGTAGTACGCCCGGACCGGCCAGGCGCAGCCGGAGAGGGGGATGTCGCGGCCGGGGGCCGCGGCGAGGAGGTCCGGACTGGCGGCGAGGGCGAGGGCCAGCGCCCGTACGCCGGCCGCTCCGAACTCGACGTCGGCGTCCACGTACAGGCGGGGGAAACCCCGCGCGTGCTCGTCCCCGATCCGAAGTGCCGTGTGCTTGGAGGGAGTCGGTATCTCCACCACCCGGACGCGGGGGCCCCGCGCACCCGCCACCGCGGCGGTGTCGTCCGTACAGCCGTTGCACACCACGACGATGTCGGGCCCGGAGGCCGGGGTGTCGGCCAGGAGCGCGTCGAGGAGCCGGCCGATGACCCGGCCCTCGTTGTGGGCCGGGATCACGATGCTGGTCACCCCGGAAGTATGCACGCTCGAACAGCCGATCCGACCGTTTCCTCCAACTCTCCACGGGGGTAGGCCCGGTGGTCTAGATTGAGCGCAGCCGACCGGATTCGGCGTGCTTCGGCGACGCTGAAATCCAACCGGAGCAGGGCAGTTGGGGAAATGCGGGTTCGGCGGCTTGGGGGAACAGGCCGCCTGCCCGTGGCCGGACCGGCGAGGGGTGCCGGGCGGCCGGGGGGCGGAAAGTACGTCGCAACACGTAGGGCATCGGTCGTGGGGGGCCATCACCGTTCGGCAGTCACGCACGGGTCGCGCATGCGCCCGGCGCCGGCCGTCGGCGGCACCCCCTTCCTTCGCACGCGTCCCGGCCATGGGCTGTCGATACGCCCTCGGGCGTGCGCCGAAGGAAAGGGAACGCTGTGAAGGAATCCGAGAAGGAATCGGCGAAGGAATCCGAGAAGGACGCTGCGACGGGTGCGGGGCGCGCCGCGATCGCAGGTGCGTGGCCGGCCAAGCCGTTAGGCGTCGCCGTCATCGGAGCGGGCTACTGGGGCCCCAATCTGGTCCGCAACTTCCAGTCCAGTCCGGGGTTCCGGCTCCGCTGGCTCTGCGATCTGGACGTCGACCGGGCCCGGAAGGTGCTCGGCGGCTACTCCACGGTCCAGGCGACCTCCGACTATGCGGCCGTCCTTGCCGACCCGGCCGTCGACGCGGTCGCCGTGGCCACCCCGGCCGGCACCCACCTCGACGTCGCACTGGCCGCCCTGCGCGCCGGCAAGCACGTCCTCGTGGAGAAGCCCCTCGCCGCCACGTACGAGGACGGCCTGAAGCTGGTGACCGAGGCCGAGGAACGCGGCCTCACCCTCATGTGCGACCACACCTACTGCTACACCCCGGCGGTGGCCCGCATCCGGGACATGGTCCGCTCCGGCGAACTCGGCGAGATCCAGTTCGTCGACTCGGTCAGGATCAACCTGGGGCTCGTCCAGAAGGACATCGACGTCCTGTGGGACCTGGCCCCCCACGACCTTTCGGTCCTCGACTTCATCCTCCCGGAGAACATCCGGCCCGTCGCCGTCGCCGCCCACGGGGCGGACCCGATCGGCGCCGGCCAGTCCTGCGTGGCCTATCTGACGCTCACGCTCAACACCGGCGCCATCGCCCACGTACACGTCAACTGGCTGTCCCCGGTGAAGGTCCGCACGACGATGGTCAGCGGCTCGAAGCGCACCCTGGTGTGGGACGACCTCAACCCCACGCAGCGCGTCGCGGTCTTCGACCGCGGCGTGGACATGACCCATCCGCAGGAGATCGGCGCGGAAGAGCGCCGCGACATGCTCGTCTCCTACCGGACCGGAGACATGGTGGCGCCCGCGCTCGTCGAGAAGGAGGCCCTGCGCAGCATGGTCGAGGAGTTCGCCGCTGCGATCAGGACGCGGCGGCCGGCGCTGACCGACGGCTGGGCGGGCCTGCAAGTGCTCGACATCCTGGAAGCGGCCTCCCGGAGCCTGGAGTTCCGCGGCGCGGTCGTCGGACTGCGCACCGGGCGCTGACCGTTGGCGGGACCCTCCACGGGACCGCACGCGCACGCGGCCGCGCGCACCGCGGCGGGCGCAGCAGGAAACACGATGACCGACTCAGTAGGGGCAGGGCGTTGAGCAGCGTACGAGGCAAGAGGATTCTGGTCACCGGCGGGGCGGGCACGATCGGCTCGCACGTGGTCGACCTGCTGGTGGACAACGGGGCGCGCGAGATCGTGGTGCTCGACAACTTCGTGCGGGGGCGCACCGCCAACCTGGCCCGCGCCCTGCAGAGCGGCGTGGTGGAGGTCGTCGACGGCGACATCCGTGACACGACCACCGTACGCAAGGCGACCGAGGGCGCCGACCTGGTGTTCCACCTGGCCGCCATCCGGATCACCCAGTGCGCGGAGGAGCCGCGGCTGGCGAACGAGGTGCTGGTCGACGGCACGTTCAACGTGCTGGAGGCCGCGGTCGCCGCCGGGGTGGGCAAGGTGATCGCCTCGTCGTCGGCCTCGGTGTACGGGCTGGCGGAGGCCTTCCCGACCACCGAGCGCCACCACCCGTACAACAACGACACCTTCTACGGGGCGGCGAAGGCCTTCAACGAGGGGGTGCTGCGCAGCTTCCACGCCATGTACGGGCTGGACTACATCGCGCTGCGCTACTTCAACGTGTACGGGCCCCGGATGGACATCCACGGGCTGTACACCGAGGTACTGATCCGCTGGATGGAGCGGATCACCGCGGGCGAGCCGCCGCTGATCCTCGGCGACGGCACCCAGACCATGGACTTCGCCGACGTCAGGGACATAGCGCGGGCCAACCTGCTGGCCGCCGAATCGGACCTGACCGACGAGGTGTTCAACGTCGCGAGCGGGTCCGAGACCAGCCTGCGCGACCTGGCCCTCGGGCTGCTGGAGGCCATGGGCGCGGAGGGGATGGTCCCGGAGCACGGACCGGCCCGCGCCGTGAACGGGGTCACCCGGCGCCTCGCGGACACCTCGCAGGCCTCGGGGCGCCTCGGCTTCACCGCCGAGATCGACATGCGCCGCGGGCTGCGGGACCTGGTGGACTGGTGGCGGGCCGAACGCGCGGCGGACGCGGCCGCGCAGCCGGCGGCCGGGGAGGCCGGCCGATGAGCGCCCAGGACCCGGCCCCCGCCCGCATCCCCGTCATGGTCCCCTGGCTCGGCGAGGAGGAGGCGCAGGCCGCCGCCGACGCCGTGCTCTCCGGCTGGGTCGCCCAGGGCCCCCGGGTCGCCGAGTTCGAGCGGGCCTTCGCCGAGCGGGTGGGCGCGGAGCACGGCATCGCCGTGAGCTCGTGCACCACCGCCCTGCACCTGGCGCTGATCGCGCTGGAACTAGGGCCGGGCGACGAGGTGGTCGTGCCCTCGCTGTCCTTCATCGCCACCGCCAACGCGGTGCGCTACGTGGGCGCCCACCCGGTGTTCGCGGACGTCGAGGAGGCCACGGGCAACCTGACCCCCGCCACCGTGGACGCCGTACGCACCCCGCGGACCAGGGCAGTGCTCGCCGTTCACCAGGGCGGGGTGCCGGCCGACGTGCACGCCCTGCGCGCGGCCTGCGCCGACTGGGGCATCCCGCTCGTGGAGGACGCCGCCTGCGGCATCGGCGCGACCGTGGGCGGCAAGTCGGTCGGCCACGGCGCACTCCTCGCCGCATGGTCCTTCCACCCCCGCAAGGTGATCACCACCGGCGAGGGCGGCATGGTGACCACGGACGACGCCCAGTGGGCGGAGCGGCTGCGCCGGCTGCGCGAACACGGCATGAGCGTGTCCGCGGCGCAGCGGCACGCCAGCAGCAAGCCGATCGCCGAGAGCTATCTGGAGGTCGGCTACAACTACCGGATGACCGACATCCAGGCCGCGGTCGGCCTGGTGCAGCTCGGCAAGCTGGACGCGATCGTGGCCCGCCGCCGTGAACTGGGCGCCCGGTATGGGAAGTTGCTCGCCAGAATCCCCGGCCTGCGCCCGGTCCGGGACCCCGGGCACGGCGAGGGCAACTTCCAGTCGTACTGGGTGCTGCTGGCCGAGGACTTCCCGGTCGGCCGGGACGAGCTGCTCGCGGTGCTGGCCGGGGCCGGGGTCTCGGCCCGGCGCGGGATCACGGCCTCGCACCTGGAACCGGCGTACGCCGGGCACGATGCGGCGCCGCTGCCGGTGACCGAGCGGATCAGCCGCGACTCGCTGATCCTGCCGCTGTTCCACACCATGACGGAGGACCAGCAGGACCGGGTGGTGGCGGTGCTGCGCGAACAGGCCGGCGGATGACCGCCCCAACCGGCCCGATCACCCAGGCGCTCCTCATCGTCGGCGCGGGCGGATTCGCCCGGGAGACCGCCCAGGCCGTACGGGACGCGGTCGCCGCCGACCGGGAGCGCGGCCGCGCCCCGCGGTGGCGGCTCGCCGGGCACCTGGACGACGACCCGGCCCTGCACGGCCGGGACGTCGACGGCGTGCCGGTGCTGGGCGGCAGCGAGCTGGTGCACCAGCGCCGGGACGCCCGGGTCGTGGTCTGCGTGGGCAGTCCGCGCGACCACGCGGTACGGGCCCGCCTGGTGCGGCGCCTGGCGCTGTCCGAGAGCCGGTACGCGACCGTGGTCCACCCCACGGCCGCCGTCTCGGAGTCCTCGGTGCTCGGCGCGGGCTCGGTGCTGCTCGCCCACTGCGTGCTGACCGCGGCCGTACGCGTGGGCGCGCACGTGGCGGTGATGCCGCACGCGGTGCTCACCCACGACGACACGGTCGGGGACTTCGCGACGCTCGCCTCCGGGGTCCGCCTCGGCGGCGGGGTCCGGCTGGGGCGGGGGGCGTACGTGGGCGCGGGCGCCCTCGTACGGGAGAACATCACGGTCGGCGCCTGGTCGCTGACCGGTATGGGAAGCACGGTCCTGGCCGATGTGCCGCCCGGCGAGGTGTGGGCCGGAAGCCCGGCCCGCCGGCTGCGCGAGGCGGGAGGCCCGGCGCTCGACGAGCTGCGGGCCGACGGCGAGGAGACCGGCCTGGGGCCGGAGACACGGATGAGGCCCGAGACACGCATGAGGCCGGAAACGCGAAGGGGGAGCACAGTCGGATGAACCAGATACCGCTCGTGGACCTGAAGGCGGCGCACGCCGAGGTCGCGCAGGAATTACGCGCAGGATTCGACCGGGTGCTGGCCGACACCGCCTTCATCGGCGGTGAGGAGGTCCGCGCCTTCGAGCGCGAGTACGCCGCCTTCGCCGGGGTCGGCCACTGCGTCGGCGTGGCCAACGGCACCGACGCGCTGGAACTCGCCCTGCGCGCAAGCGGGGTGGGCGTCGGAGACGAGGTGGTGCTGCCCGCCAACACGTTCATCGCCACCGCCGGCGCCGTCGCCCGGATCGGCGCTCGTCCGGTCCTGGTGGACTGCCTCCCCGACACCCTGCTGATGGACCCGCAGGCCGCGCTGGACGCGGTCGGCAAGGCCACGCGCGCCGTGGTCCCGGTCCACCTGTACGGCCAGTGCGCCCCCGCGGCGGAGCTGGCCGCGCAACTGCCCTCGTACGCCAAGGTCGTCGAGGACGCCGCGCAGAGCCAGGGTGCCACCCGCAACGGCCGCTCCCCGGGCGGCGGCGGGATCGCCGCGACCAGCTTCTACCCGGGCAAGAATCTGGGCGCGTACGGCGACGCGGGCGCGGTGGTCACCGACGACGAGGAGAAGGCCGACCTCGTACGGGCCCTCGCCAACCACGGCGGCATCGCCAAGTACCGGCACGACGTGGCCGGGTTCAACAGCAGGCTGGACGGGCTGCAGGCCGTGGTCCTGCGGGCCAAGCTGGCCCGCCTCGCCGACGGCAACGCGGCCCGCCGCGCAGCCGCCGCCCGCTACGACGATCTGCTGGGCGGCCTGGCGGCCGCCGGACGCCTGACCCTGCCGGTCACCGCGGACGGCAACGTCCACGTGTGGCACCTGTACGTCGTCCGGGTCAGCGGTGCGGACCGCGGCGCGGTCGTCGGCAAGCTCAACGCGGAGGGTATCGGCGCCGGCGTGCACTACCCGGCCCCGGTCCACCTCACCCCGGCCTTCGGCCACCTCGGACACGGCCGCGGGGACTTCCCCCACGCCGAGCAGGCCGCGGACCGGATGCTCTCCCTCCCGCTCTTCCCGCAGATCACCGCCGCCCAACAGCAGCGGGTCGTGGACGCGCTCACCGACGCGCTGCGCTGACGCCCTGCGCCGCGCCGACGTACAAAAATGAGGTACAGATGAACAGACGGACAAGGTTGCTCCGGTACGGCCTCTTCACCGTGGTCGCGGCCCTGATGGCCACGGTCTTACCTCCGTCCTCGGTGGCTGGTGCGGCGGACCCCTGCGGTCCCGGCACGAACGCCATCGTGTGCGAGAACTCCAAGCCGGGCACGCCGATGTCCGACTGGTTCGCGCCCAGCGCCTACGGCGACATCAAGGGCTTCAGCGCCCAGATGAGCGTCCAGGCGGGCGAAACGGTGCAGTTCAAGGTCCAGTCGCCGACCCCGTACCGGGTGTCGGTCTACCGGCTGGGCCACTACGGGGGTGACGGGGCCCGCCTGATGTCGACCGCGGCGCAGGCGGCCCAGACCTACCCGGCGAACTTCCTGCCGGGCGGCAACCCGCACAGCTGCACCACCAAGGCCGCCACCGGCCTGGTCGACTGCGGCAACTGGCCCGTGACCGCGACGTGGACCGTACCGGCCGACGCCGTGTCTGGCCTGTACATCGCCAACCTCGACCAGGCGGACGGCAACGGGGTGATGCCCTACCCGTTCGTCGTCCGCAACGACTCCAGCCACTCCGACATCGTCGTGCAGACCAGCGACCAGACCTGGCAGGCGTACAACAACTACGGCGGCCAGGACCTGTACGACGGCGGGGGACCCGCGCCGGACGGCCGGGCGTACGAGGTCAGCTACAACCGGCCGATGGACATCGGCGGGGAGAACGGGATCTACGGGTCCGAGTACCAGATGATCTCCTGGCTGGAGCGCAACGGGTACGACGTGAGCTATATGTCCGGAATCGACATGTCGACCCGCGGCGCGACGCAGCTCCGGAACCACAAGGTCTTCATGTCCTCGGGCCACGACGAGTACTGGACCCAGGACCAGTTCACCAACGCGCTGAACGCCCGCCGCGCCGGGCTCCACCAGACGTACTTCAGCGGCAACGAGGTCTTCTGGAAGACCCGGCTCGCGCCCAGCATCGACGGCGCGGCCACGGCCAACCGGACACTGGTCTGCTACAAGGAGACCAAGCTCTCCTTCCCCCAGCCCAACGGCATCCCCGACCCGAGCGGAATCTGGACCGGCACCTTCATGGACCCGGCCAGCTCCACGAACGGACGGCCCTACCAGCCGCAGAACCAGCTGACCGGCTCGCTGTTCAGCGTGAACGGCTACCGCAGCGACGCACTCACCGTCCCCGGCGCGTTCGCCAAGATGCGGCTGTGGCGGAACACCACCGTCGCGAGCCTGACCCCCTCCCAGACCGCCACGTTCCCGGCCGGCACGCTCGGCTACGAGTGGGACAGCGACACGGAGGACGCGGCGCGGCCGCCCGGCCAGATCCAGCTGTCGTCCACCACGGTGGACATCAACGACGGCAAACTCCGCCTCGACTACGGCAACACGTACGGGAACGGCACCGCCACGCACAGCCTGGTCGCCTTCCGCGACCAGACCTCGCACGCCCTGGTCTTCGGCGCGGGCACCGTGCAGTGGTCCTGGGGCCTGACCAACATGCCGACGGGCAACCCCGACGACGCGGTGGTCACCGAGGACAAGCGGATGCAGCAGGCCACGGTGAACGTCTTCGCCGACATGGGCGTCCAGCCCAAGTCCCTGCAGAGCAACCTCATCGCGGCGACCGCCTCCACGGACACCACGGGCCCGGCCATCACGGTGGCCAGCCCGGCGCCCAACGCCACGGTGCCCGCGCTGCGGCCGGTGACCATCACGGGCACCGCGACCGACAGCGGCGGCGGCGTCGTGGCCAGGGTGGAGGTCTCCACCGACGGCGGGACCACCTGGAAGGCGACCACCGGCATCGGGTCCTGGAGCTACAAGTGGACCCCGACCACGCCCGGACCCGTGCAGATCAAGGTCCGCGCGGTGGACGACAGCGTCAACATCGGCGCCACCACCACCGTGCCGCTGACCGTGGGACCCCAGCAGTGCCCCTGCACCGTCTGGCCGGCCGCGGCCGTACCGGGCACCGTCAACGCCGGCGACGGCAGCGCCGTCGAACTCGGCGTGAAGATCCGCTCCTCGGCACCCGGCTCGATCACCGGCGTCCGCTTCTACAAGTCCCCGGCCAACACCGGAACCCACACCGGCAGCCTGTGGAGCAGCACGGGCCAGCGCCTGGCCACCGGTACCTTCACCAACGAGACGGCGTCCGGCTGGCAACAGCTGAACTTCTCCTCGCCGGTCCCGGTCAAGGCGAACACCACGTACATCGCCTCCTACTTCGCCCCCAACGGCGGATACTCCTTCGACAACACCTTCGCCACCGCCGACGCGGGGCTGGCCCCGCTGACCGCGCTGCGCAGCGGTACCGACGGAGGCAACGGCGTGTACCGCTACAGCGCCACGGGCGGGCTCCCCTCCACGGCCTCGTCCGGCAGCAACTACTGGGTCGACGCGGTCCTGGACACCTCCACCGCGAGCACGACACCGCCCACCGTCACCTCGATCACGCCGCAGTCCGCGGCGACCGGCACCGCGATCACGGCAGCGGTGAAGGCCACCTTCAGCGAGGGCATCGACGCCGACACCCTCGCCTTCACCCTGAAGGACCCGGGCGGCGCCGCCGTCCCGGGCAGCAAGGTCCTCAGCGCCTCCAACAGCGCCACCTTCACCCCGTCCACGGAGCTGGTGCTGAACGCCACGTACACGGCGTCGGTGCAGGCCGCCGACCTGTGGGGCAACACCATGATGGCGCCCGTCACCTGGACCTTCACCACCAGTGCGAGCCCGCCCACCGTGAACTGCCCCTGCACCCTGTGGGGTCCCACCGCCGAGCCGAGCACCGCCAACGTCGGCGACGACACCAACTCCGTCGAACTGGGCACCCGCTTCCAGTCCGCGGTCAGCGGATACGTCACCGGCATCACCTTCTACAAGGGCCCCGGGAACACCGGCACGCACACCGGCAGCCTGTGGTCGGCAGACGGGACGCTCCTCGCGACCGGCACCTTCGGCAGCGAAACGCTGTCCGGCTGGCAGCAGCTCCACTTCGCCACGCCGGTTCCCATTACCGCGGGCACCAGCTATGTGGCCTCCTACCACGCACCGAACGGCAAGTACTCAGTGGACGGCGGCTACTTCACGGCCGCGCACCGCTCCTACCCGCTGGTCGCCCCGGCCGACGGCAGCGGCGGCGCCAACGGCCTCTACAAGTACGGTGCTTCCACCGCCTACCCGACCAACACCTTCGGCTCGGTGAACTACTGGGTCGGCCCGGTGTTCACCACCACGGCGCCGGCCGGCCTCGCGACGGACGGCTCCACGGAGGTGTCCGGCCAGTGAGCACCGTCAGCGTGGTGATCCCCTGCTACAAGTACGGCCACTTCCTGGCCGACTGCGTCAAGAGCGTCCTGGACGAGCAGCCGGGAGTCGACGTACGCGTCCTGATCATCGACGACGCCTCGCCGGACGACTCGGCGGAGGTCGCGCGGGCGCTTGCGGCCGCCGACCCCCGCATCGAGGTCCGGGTCCACGAGCGCAACCAAGGCCACATCGCCACCTACAACGAGGGCCTGCTGGAGTGGGCCGACGGGGACTACGTCGCCCTGCTCTCCGCCGACGACCGGCTGGTCCCCGGTGCCCTGGTACGCGCCGCGGCGCTGCTCGACGCCCACCCCGAAGCCGGCTTCGCCTACGGCAGGCCGCTCAGGTTCCGGCACGGCGGACCGCTGCCCGCGGCCCGCACCCGGAGCACCGGTTCGGTGGTCTACCCCGGACGGTGGTGGCTGGAGCGGCGCTTCCGGGAGGGCACCGGGTGCATCACCTCGCCCGAGGTGGTCGTCCGCACCAGCCTCCAGCGGAAGGTCGGGGGCTACGACCCGGACCTCCCGCACGCCGGCGACATCGAGATGTGGATGCGGCTCGCGGCGCACGCCGACGTGGGCTACGTCCGCGGGGCCGACCAGGCCTTCTACCGCGTCCACGGCAACAACATGTCCACCACGGACTTCGGCGGACAGCTCGACGACCTGCGCCAGCGCCTCGTCGCCTTCGACTCGGTCCTGGAGAAGTGCTCCGGGCTGCTCCCGGAGTCCGGCCGGCTGGCGGCCCTGGCGCGGTCCCGGCTCGCCCGGTACGCGCTGCGGCGCGCCTACCGCGCGTACGACCGGGGACGCACCGGGGTGGTTCCGGTCGAGGAACTGGAGGCCTTCGCCGCCGAGTGCCTGCCGGAGTACACCTCGCTCGCCGAGTACCGGGCGCTGCGCCGGCGACGGCGGATCGGGGCCCGTGTGATGCCGTACCTCCAGCCGCTGGTGCTCTCGGCCGTCGCCGACCGGGGGCGCGAGTGGCTCTGGTGGCAGTCCTGGAAACGCCGAGGGATTTGATGAACCAGCAGTACCGACAGCACCAACTGCACCACCGCCCCGTGCTCGGGGCACCACCGGCCCGGCGGCCCGCTTCCTCAGCGGGCCGCCGCGGCCGCGGGCACCCGGCTTTCGGCCTCGGGCTCGGCCGCGTTCTCCGGACCGGTGTCGGCGCGTTCGCGCCGGCGCCGGTTCCGGCGCGTCACGACCTGATCGGTCCACAGGGCGGCGGCCACGGCGCAGACCCCGGCCAGCAGCACCGTCCCGGCCAGCCCGCGGCTCTTGGTCCCGGTCTGCGCCACCGCCGTCGGCGGGACGAGGAGCGTCACGCTCATCCGCGCCGGCTCCGGGATCTGCTGCTCGGCCTGCATGTCCGCGAGGCGCTTCGTATAGGCCTCGACGACCTTGAGCACGGCCAGGTTGGCCGCGGCGGGTTCCGCGTGCTCCGTCTGCACCTGGAGCGAGGGGATCAGATAGCGGGGCGTGACGCTGGTGCCGCTGTTCCGCGGGATCAGCCGGTACGTGCCCGTCACGCCCGCGGCACGCAACTCGGCCGCCCCGGCGGGGGATTCCAGCTGCTGGACCGCCGCGTACGACACGGCGGCGAGCGGCGGCTGGAGATTGGCGAGCTGGTTCGGCTGGCTGCCGGTCACCGGCGGCTTGAGCACGACGATCCCCGAGCTCACATAGGTCACGGTGGGGCGGAGCACCTGCAGGGCCCCGGCGCCCGCGAGCACCGCCACCAGGAGCAGGACGTACCAGCGGCGGCGAAGCGTGCGGAACAACTCACCAGGCGACACAGGATTCCTTCCGTCGCGTTCGATCTTCCCAGGACGCGGGTCGGCCCGCCATCGGTTCCGGCAGGCGCAAGGGAGTGTTCGTGAGCATCGGTGAAATAGCCGCCGTGCTGCGGCGCCGCTGGTACGTGATGGTGCCCCTCACGCTGATCGGACTCCTCGCGGGGCTGCACCTGTACCGGTCGGTGCCCGTGGCGTACCAGTCGCAGAGCTCGGTGGCGCTGCTCGACTCCACGGCGGTGGCCGAACTGGCCCCAGCCTTCGGCAACCCCATCTCGAACGCGGGCGGTTCCCTCGTCGTGACCGCGGACGTGCTGATCAGGACCCTGTCCGGGGCGGACGCCGCGCGCGATCTGCACGGCCTCGGCGTGACCGACCCGTACACGGTCGGCTTCGCCGCGAACACCTCGGGCCCGATGCTCACCCTGACCGTCACGGGTACCGACCGGGCGAAGGTGCTCAAGGAGACCAGTACGCTCACCACCTTCGCCGGCGAGCAGCTCAACGCGCTCCAGGCGGCGGCCAAGGTGCAGCCCGCGTACTTCGTGCAGACGGCTCCGGTGGTGCTGCCGCAGACCCCCAAACCCCAGCTCAAGAGCCGCTACCAGCAGGTGCTGGGCGTCGTCATCGCGTCCGTCACCGCCGGCTTCACGCTTTCCTTCGTGACGGAGACTCTGCTGGTGGCCCGCCGCCGCAGGCGCGAGGCCGCCGCCGCGGCCGGCGCACCCCGCAAGCGCGTCCGCAGAAGGCTGCGGGGCCGGCAGCCGGACGCCGCCGCCCTACTCAGCGGCTACCTGGGGCTGGCCTTCTTCATCCCCTCGAACCTGACCCTGCCGGGCATGGGCGGCGTGGGCACCCCGGCCAACGTGTTCGCGCTCCTCGGCCTGTTCTGGTACCTCGCGACCTGGCTGACCGGCCGGATCCGGTCGGCCGCGGGCACCCGGCTGCCCCGGGTCGTGATGTGGCTGCTGGCCGTCTCGGTGCTGGCCTCGTACCTCGCGAACGCCGCCCGCGGCAGCTCGCACAAGGAGGTGCTCGGGGCGGACCGCGGCCTGATCGGGCTGCTCGTCTGGGTGTCGATCGTCGTGCTGGTCTCCGCCGGCATCCAGGACCGGGCCCGCCTCGACGTCCTGCTGCGGCGGGCCGTGGTGATGGGATCGGTGGTCGCCGCCATCGGCTACTACGACTTCTTCACCGCGACGAACATCGCCGAACACATCAGCATCCCAGGCCTCCACTCGAGCGTCGCCCAGATCACCACCCTGGACCGCGGGGCGTTCACCAGGCCGCGCTCCACCACCGCGCAGCCGCTGGAGTTCGGCGGCATGCTCGCCCTGCTGCTGCCTTTCGCCGTACAGCAGGCCTTCGACCCGGTCCGCAGCCACCTCAGCCGCCGGCGGCGCTGGGGTCCGGTGGCCCTGATGGGCGGCGCACTGCCGCTGACCGTGTCACGCACCTCCATCATCGGCGCGCTCATCGTCGTGCTGGTGATGGTGCCGCGCTGGAAGCCGCAGCGGCGCTGGAGCGCGATCGGCCTCCTGCTGGGCTCGGTGGCCTGCTTCAAGGTCCTCGTCCCCGGGCTGATCGGCACGATCACCACGCTCTTCGGGTCCTTCCTGTCGAACTCCGACAGCAGCACCCAGGCCCGTACCGTCAAGTACAGCGCGATCGTCCCCTACTTGGAGGAACGCCCGCTGTTCGGGCGGGGCCTGGGAACCTTCACGCCGGACCTCTACTTCTTCACGGACAACCAGTACATGCTGACCCTGGCCGAGATGGGCCTGCTGGGCCTCCTCGCCCTCCTGGCGCTCTTCTTCACCGGCATCCACCAGGGCGGAGCCATCCGCCGCCTCGCCGCCGACGAGTCCGACCGGGAGCTCGGCCAGGCGTTCTTCGCCTCGGCCCTCGTCGCCCTGGTCAGCAGCGCCACCTTCGACGCCCTCAGCTTCCCGATGTTCGCCGGGATGTTCTTCCTGACGATCGCCGCCGGAGGCAGTTACCTCGGCTTCATCCGGCGCAGCGCGCCGAAGCCCCGAACCGTGGAGTTCCCATGCCCTCCCGCCGCCACCCGGCCGGATCTCGCGCAGCCGGTCCCATAGCCGTCCTCGTCGTCACCTGGAACAGCGCCCGGGTGCTGCCCGAGTTCCTGGCCTCCCTGCCGGAGGGCATGGCCGGGCTCGACTGGCGCCTGGTCGTCGCCGACAACGACTCGGCCGACGGCACCGTCGAGCTCGTCCGGTCGCTGGCCCCGGACGCGACGATCGTCCAGACCGGCCGCAACGCCGGGTACGCGGCCGGGGTGAACGCCGCCCTGGAGGCCGCCGCCGCGTGGGAGGGCGGCTTCGACGCCGCCCTCGTGTGCAATCCCGACATCCGGATGCGGCAGGGCTGCGCCAGGCTCCTCGTCGACGCGCTCGACGCCCCGCTGTCCGGCGGACGCCGGGTCGGAATCACCGTCCCGCTGCTGTACGAGGAGGACGGCACGCTCCAGCACTCCCTGCGCCGCGAATCGCAGGTGACGCGGGCCCTGGGCGAGGCGGTGATCGGCAACCGCCGGGCCGGGCGCTTCCCGCGGTGGAGCGAGCTGGTCACCGATCCGTCCGCGTACGGGCGGGCGACCGTCGCCGACTGGGCGACCGGTGCGCTGATGGCCCTCTCCCGCCCGTGCCTGGACGCCTGCGGGGCCTGGGACGAGTCGTTCTTCCTGTACTCGGAGGAGACCGAGTACTGCCTGCGCGCCGGGGACCGCGGCTTCGCGACCCGGCTCGAGCCCGCGGCCTCGGCCGTCCACCTCGGCGGGGACTCGCAGGTGTCGCCGCGCCTGTGGACGCTGCTGACCCTCAACCGCGTACGGCTCTACAGCCGTCGGCACGGGGCGGCGGCCACCGCAGCCTTCCGCGGGGCCGTCCTGCTGCGCGAGACCTCGCGGGCGGCGCTCGGCCGGCCGGCGAACAGGGCGGCGGCGCGGGCCCTGGCCAGCCCGTCCGCGCTGCACGCCACGCCCGGGCCCTGAGGCGGCCGCCGGATCACCCGGTGGGCGCCTGCCCGTCCCAGGCGGTGTAGAAGCTCGCCGGGTTGACCAGGTAGCGGACGGTGGGCCGGGGCACGTGGCGAACCTCGTGGCGGCGCGCGTAGCGGCGTACGAGCTCCCAGTCCTCGCGCGGCAGCACCTCGGGCGTGCGCCGCAGCCGGCTGAAGTACAGGGACCGGGTACGACGCGCCACGAAGGCGTTGGTGTCGAGGAACGCCTCGCGGGCGGCGCGGCGCCGGTCGAACGGGACGGACAGCACGTCCCGTTCGGTGCCGTCGGGCAGCACCCGGCGCAGCGCGGTGTACACGGCGTCGGGCCCGCCGGACGGCTCCAGCACCGCGAGGGCCTGCTCCAGGTGGTCGGGCTCCCACAGGTTGTCGTCGTCCAGGAAGGCCACGTACCGCGAGCGGGTCAGCCGTATGCCCACGTTGCGCACGACTCCGGCCGTGGCCGTGTTGCGGGCCAGGGACACGGCGAACAGCCTTGGGTCCGAAGGGAGTTCGGGGAGTCCGGCGCCGTCGTCGACGACGATGACCACCTGGTCGTGGACGGTCTGGTCCAGGGCCGAGCGGACCGCCGCGCGCAGCGCCTCGGGGCGCCGGTGGGTGGCGATCACGGTGGCCACGAGCGCGGCCGGCGGGCTGCCCAGGACGGCGGCGAGCCGGGTGGCCTCGGCGTCCTCGAAACGGCGCAGCCGCACGGCGGACGGGGCGAGCAGGACCTTGTTCCTGGCCTCGAAGAGCACCAGCCAGCCGAAGGCCCGCTTGAGCAGCTCCCAGGGGGCCCTGGCGATGCGGTGCATGATGTCCTCTCGATCGTCAGGGGGCACGGTGTTCAGGAGGTGGGCTCGGGAACGACGGGCCGGCCGTCGGCCGTGTGGTTGCCGTGCCACACGTTTCCGGCGCCGCCCGCGTTCCAGGCGGCGACCAGCCCGTAGGCACCGCCGTTGGGGTGGTACTGGGCGGAGAACACGTTGTCCGTGACCTGGATGCCGGTGGCGCCGGGCCCGCCGCCGTAGAGGGCGTACGCCCCGCCGGCCAGCCAGTTGCCGTCCACGACCACGGAGGAGACGCTGCCCGTGTCCGCGAAGAGCCCGATGGCCGCGCTGGCGCCCTGCTCCACGGGGACGGGGTTCAGCAGGGTGTTGTGGCGGATGGTGAGGCGGCCCTTGTTGCCGCCGCCGCTGATGACGGCGTCGGTGTGCTGCCACTCGCCGCCCTGGTTGCGGAAGGCGACGATGTCGTGCACGTAGTTGTCGTGCAGTTCGCCCTGGCCCATCGAGAGGGCGTTGCCGAACACGGAGATGTCGCACCAGCCGACCTCGATCGAGCTGCCGCCCATATTGGAGACCGCGTAGTCGACGCCGCCGTTGTCGGGGCCCTTGCCGGGTACGGCGGTGATGGTGGTGTGCAGGACCCGCAGGCCGCTGTAGCCGGGGCGGAGGTTGATCCCCCACCAGTTCGTGGAGGTGATCCGGCTGTCGATGATCGTGACGTCGTTGGCGTAGACGTCCAGCGAACCGCGGATGTCCCAGCCCTTGATGACCGTGCCGTCGGTCTTGACGGACATGTTCCCCGTGTCGTGCCGCTCCAGCGCGATCCGCGGGCCGGTGGTGTGGGGGTCTGGGAATCCGCAGGCGCCGGGCGAGGAGCAGGGGCCGGTGGTGGGCGCCCCGCCGGTCCCGGGCGAGGGGGTGGCGGAGGAGGACGGGGCCGCGGTGGCGGACGGACTCGGGCTGCCGGTCGCGGACGGGTCCGCGGATGGCGTGGGCGTGGGCGTGGGCCCTGGGGCAGGGCTGGTGCCGGGGCACTGGAGGGCGCTGTCCGGACAGGACCCGGCCGAGGGCTCGCTCACCCCGGTCCGGTCGGCCTCGTACAGGGCCAGTACGACGGCCAGTACGAGCAAGGCCAGCAGCCAGGCCCCCAGGCGCCGCCTCCGGTTGCGTGCCATCGCGGCTAGCCCCCGGCCGCCGCGGTCGCTCCGGCGGGCGGGGAGCCGCGCAGGAAGCCGAGGCTCGGCAGGATGCACAGGGCGTAGCAGACAGAGCCTGCGGCCGCGGTCGCGAGGAGCGCGAGGACGCCGTCGCCGAGGAGCCGCTCCAGGCCGAGGACCACGGCGGCCATCGCGGCGCCGCCGAGGAAGGGCCAGGCACAGGCACGGGCCACGGTTCCCAGGCCGACGCCGCCGCGGTGCAGCGCGTAGAGGAACACCGGCACCACGACCGCGCCCGCGACCAGGACGTGCCCCTGGGCCACACCCACGATCCCGCCGGCGCCGGCGCCGACCACCAGGACCGGGATCAGGATGACGAGCCAGAGTCCCTGGACGCCGATGAGCGAGCGGCGGCGGCCGATGGCGACCAGGCAGTCGTAGGCCAGTTCGCAGCCGATCCGGACCAGGCCGAGCGCCATCAGCCAGGGCAGCGCGGCGGCCGCGGGCAGCCATCGGTCGCCGTACACGAGCCCGACGATCGGGGCGGCCAGGGCGGCCAGCAGGACGCAGAGCGGGACGGTGCCGGTCATCACGATCCCCAGGGCGCGGCCGAATCCGCCGGCCAGCGCCCCCGGCGAGTCGGCCAGCCGGGAGAACCCGGCGAAGGAGACACGGCGGGCCGCCTCGGAGATGATCCGCACGGGCCAGCCGGAAATGTTGAACGCGAGCACGTAGAACCCGAGGGCCAGTTGGTCCAGGGCGGAACCCACCACCATGGTGTCCACGTTGACGACGCCGAGGGCGAGCATGCTGGCCCCGGCGAGCGGGAGCCCGAAGCGGAGCAGGGACCGCGCCTGCTCCCGGTCCCAGCCGAACCTCAGGGTGCCCGGCGCGGCGAGGCAGCAGCCGACGAGGGCGGCCGCGTTGCCGGCCACGGAGCCCCACGCGAAGCTCATCGCGCCCCAGCCCTCGACGGCCAGCAGCAGGGTCACCCCGGTGCTGAGGACGAAGTTGACGGCGTCGATGGCCATCCGCTTGCCCTGCGCGAACTCCCGGGTCAGGAACCCGGCGGGCACCTGCGACAGCCCGTCGAGGACCACGCAGACGCACATCACCCGCAGGATCCCGGACGCCTCGGGCGAGCCGAGTACCCGGGCCACCGCGGGGGCGGCCGTGAACAGCACGGCGTAGAGCAGGCAGCTGGAGGAGGCGCTCAGGGTGAGCACGGTCGGGGCGAAGCGGCGCGGGTCGCCCTCCCAGCGCACGATGGCGAGGGAGACGCCGAGCTCGTTCGCGGAGAGCAGGACCAGCAGCACCGTCTGGGCGATCCCGTACACGCCCCAGGCCTCGGGACCGAGGAAGAAGCGGGCGAGGATGATGCCGGTGACGAAGTTGCCGAGGCGCATGACCACGGTGTTGACCAGGCTCCACCGGGCGGCGGAGCCGACCTTGCGCCCCAGCGACGGTGCTTCGGGCGGCGCCTGGACACCGGGGTCGGTCCCGGTCACGGCGACGATCCGGCGGAGGCTCGGGCGCTACGGGAGGCCCCGGAGCCCGCGGAGCCCGCCGTGTCCGCGGTGTCGGGTACCGCCTCGGACTCGGTGCCTCCGAGTGCGGCGGTCTCGGCCGGCGCGGGCCGGTGCCGGCCCGGCTTGCCCGACCTGCGGCGGCGGGCCTCCACGAAGAAGGTGGCCACCAGGCTGAGTACGAAGCCCAGTGCCCCCGCCATGATCAGGTACTGGAGCCGGGTCTTGGTCTGCGCCTCCGGCTTCTGGGGCGGAACGATCGTCGCCATGCGGATCATGGCCTCCGGCGTCACCGACTGCTGGGCCTGGAACTCCTGCAGCCGCTTCTCGGCGTAGGCGGTGAAGACCTGGTCCGACTTCAGGACGGCGGCCGGTTCGGTTCCGGTGACGCTCAGCCACATGAAGGGCCCCTGCGCGTTGTCGGCGATCTTCGCCTCGTACTCCCCGGTGACGCCCTGGGCCTTGAGGTCGGCCCGGGAGTCGTCGGAGTTGAGATTGCGGGCCAGGCCGTCGGCCATGCCGGTCAGCGAGGCCTGCGTGCTCAGGAAGGGGTTGCCGTCGAAGGCCACCGTGGCCTTCTTCGAGTTCAGGAGCGTCACCGTGCTCTGTGACCGGTACTCCACCGGGACCAGCACGTACACGCCTGCGATGAGCGCGGCCGTGAGCAGCAGTCCGGGCAGCAGCACGTACCAGCGCCTGCACATGACCCGCCAGATCTCCGCGAGATCCATCAGCCTTCTTTCGAGGGAACCACCGACTTTGCCCGGTGGGGAGTTGACAATCTTGGTGCGTACGCGGAGAGCCTCGGAAGTACGTCCAGTACGAGCGTGCCGCTCCGCCTTGCGATGCACCGCACCGGACGACGCGAAAACGCACCCCACTTCCCCGAGACCACTCAGACGACGGGCGTTGTGCCCGCCTGGAGGTCGGTGGGTCTGAGCCGCGTGTGCGTCGGCCCCTCGCCCAGCAGGACCTGCGCGATGCGCTCGCTCGCGCGGCCGTCCCAGAGCTCGGGGCAGCGCGCCGCGGGGGGATCGTCGAGCACTCGGTGCACAGTGGCCGTGATGCGCCCCGGGTCGGTGCCCGCCAGTACGTTGGTGCCCTCCTCGACGGTGATCGGCCGCTCGGTGTTCTCCCGCAGCGTCACGCAGGGCACCCCGAGGGCGGTCGTCTCCTCCTGGACGCCCCCGGAGTCCGTGAGCACCACCCGGGCGGCGTCCTGCAGGGCGATGAAGTCGAGGTATCCCGCGGCCGGGACCATCCGGATCCCGCCGGGGACTCCGATCTCGGCCAGCGGCTCCGCCGCCCGCGGGTGCACGGGCAGCAGCAGCGGGCAGCGGTCGGCGATCTCGCCCAGTGCCTTCAGCAGGCCGCGCAGCGCCCCGGGGTCGTCCACGTTGGCCGGCCGGTGCAGGGTGACCAGGCCGTATCCGCCCCGGGTGAGCCCGTACCGGTCCAGGACGTCCGAGGCCCGGGCCCGGTCCAGGTTGGCGAGCAGGGTGTCGATCATGACGTTGCCGACGACGTGGATCTGGTCCTCCCGGTACCCCTCCGACCGCAGGTTCGCGGCCGCATCGGGGGAAGGAGCCAGCAGGTAGTCGCTGACGCGGTCGGTGGCGACCCGGTTGACCTCCTCCGGCATGCCCCAGTCCCGGCTGCGCAGTCCGGCCTCCACGTGGGCCAGCAGCGGGCCGGCCTTCGCGGTGACCAGGGCGCAGGCCAGCGTGGAGTTGATGTCACCCACCACCACCACGACGTCCGGGGCCAGTTCGTCGACCAGCGGCTCGAAGGCCGCCATCACCCGGCCGGTCTGCTGGGCGTGGGTACCGGACCCGGCGCCCAGGTACCGGTCGGGGGGACGGATGCCGAGGTCGCGGAAGAACACGTCGTTCATGGACTCGTCGTAGTGCTGGCCGGTGTGGACGAGGATCACCTCGGCGCCGCGGCGCTCCAGCGCGTCCATCACCGGTTTGATCTTCATGTAGTTGGGCCGTGCTCCGGCCACGCAGATGATCCTGGGCATGGTGTCAGAGCACCTCCACGGCGGGACCGGAGACCCGGTTGCGGCAGTCGAGTACGAAGGAGGCGTGCTCGGTGATCATCGCGTAGTCGAAGGAGTCGTGGTCGGTGAGTAGGACGACCACGTCGGCGGCGGCCAGCTCCTTGCGGGTCGGCTCGACCCGTACGAGGCGGGCGTCGACCTTGAGGCCCTCCACCACGTGGGGGTCGGCCGCGCGCACCTTGGCGCCCATGTCGAGCAGCAGCTGCGAGATGCGTACCGCCGGCGACTCCCGGGCGTCACCGGTGTTCTTCTTGTACGCCAGCCCCAGCAGCAGGATCCGGGAGCCGTTGACCGAGCGGCGCTTCGCGTTGAGCGAGTCGATCACGCGGCGCGCGACGTACTCGGGCATGTGGCTGTTGATGTCGTTGGCCAGCTCGACGAAGCGGAAGTTCTGGCCGAGTTCCCGCTGCACCCGCCAGGACAGGTACGACGGGTCGATCGGCAGGCAGTGTCCGCCGACCCCGGGGCCCGGGGTGAACTTCATGAAGCCGAACGGCTTGCTGGACGCGGCTTCGATGGCCTGCCACACGTCGATGTCGAGGTGGCGGGCGAACATGGCTATCTCGTTGACCAGGGCGATGTTCACGTGCCGGAAGGTGTTCTCCAGCAGCTTCGCCAGCTCGGCCTCCTTGGGCGAGCGCACCGGTACCGTCTTGTCGACGAGGCCTCCGTAGAAGGCCTCCACGGCCTTGAGCGAGGCGGCGTCCACGCCGGAGACGACCTTGGGCGTCTGCTGGAAGCCCCAGACGGTGTTGCCGGGGTCGATCCGCTCCGGGCTGTAGCCGAGGTGGAAGTCGGCTCCGGCGGTGAGGCCGGAGCCGTCCTCCAGGATCGGGCCGAACAGCTCCTCGGTGGTGCCCGGGTAGGTGGTGGACTCCAGGACGACGGTCGCGCCGGGCCGCAGGAAGCGGGCCAGTGTGTGTGCCGACTCCTCGATGTAGCGCAGGTCGGGGGCACCGTCCTGTAACGGGGTCGGGACCGTGACGACCGCGATGTCGAAGCCGCCGCAGTCGCGCGCGAGTTCACTGGGCTGGTAGGAGCCGCGCTCCAGTGCCCGGGTCAGGCGTTCGGAGGAGACGTCCTCCACGTACGACTCGCCGGCGGCGAGGCTCTTGATCCGCCGGGCGTCCACGTCGTACCCGACCACTTGGTGTCCGACCTCGGCGGCCCTGATGGCCAGCGGGAGGCCTACGTATCCCTGTCCCACGACGACGACGCGCATCAGTGACTCCTGTTCGCGGAACCGGCAGACGGTACGGCAGACGGTGTGCGGCGGATGAGTTCCCGGACCGTCATGACGAGGAAGGCGGTGTTGGTGGTGAGGTAGCGCTTCCCGAGGCGGCGCGGCTCCTGCAGGGCGCGGTAGAACCATTCGAGGCCCATGCGCTGCCAGACCACGGGGGCCCGCTTGGTGATGCCGGCCAGGATGTCGAAGGAGCCGCCGACGCCGTGCACCACGTGGGCGCCGGTGCGCTTGCCGTAGCCGGCGGTGAAGATCTCCTTCTTGGGCGAGGTCATGCCGAGGAACAGCAGCTGGGCGCCGCTCTGCGCGACGGCGTCGGCGACCGCCGCCTGGTCGGAGTCTTCGAAGTAGCCGTTGCGGCTGCCGGCCACGCGCAGCGCCGGGAAGCGCTCGGCGATCCGGCCGAGCATCAGGTCGAGTACGTCCGGCCGGGCGCCGAGCAGGTAGACGGGGACGTCCGCGGTCTCGGCGGCGGCCAGCAGCCGCATGAACAGGTCGATTCCCGCGACCCGTTCGGGCAGCCGGACGCCGAGGACACGGCCGGCCCACACCACGGCCTGGCCGTCGGCCAGGACGAGGTCGCAGCCGGAGACCGCCGCCGCGAGACGGGGGTCGCGCCGCATGTTGACCAGCTTGGCGGCGTTGACCATGCCGATCTCGATCTGTTCACGGCGCCGTACCGCCTCGAGGCAGCGCTGCACGGTCTCGTCCATGGTCAGCGCGTCGAGCGTGACCCCGAAGAGGGTCTGGCGGGATGGTCGGGACTTTCGGTGGATCATCTCCCGGGACCCCCGAGCCAGGCGTGGAGCAGCCAGCCGAACTCGTACGGCCTGCACTCGCGGTCGATCACGACCGGACGGAAGATCAGGTCGAGCGGAGCCAGCCGCGCCTGCGGGGCCACCTTGGTGGTGACTCCGCGGGCGGCGCGGACGGCCTTGGCCGGGTCGCCCCGGTAGACCTTGCGCCAGGTGACCCCGTACTTCTCGAGGATCATGGGCTCGCGCGGACAGCCGTCGGGCCCACTGATCTCGGGCACGTCCGTCATCCAGCGCAGCCCCCGGCGGATGGCGGCGCCGAAGTCGGTGCCGCCCGCTTCGGCCAGGTCGAAGAGGGCGGTCGGGGCCATGGCGTGCTGGTGCACGCTGTAGACGGGGTAGCCCTCCACCACGCCGCCCGTGCGGGCGTCGTAGTGCCACCACCACTGTCCGCCGTCCCCCTGGAGTTCGCAGATCCGGGCGGCGCAGGCATCGGCGGCCGCGAGGGCCTCCGGGTCCGGGCCGCTCGCGTGCAGCCGGGCCAGTGCCTGGAGCGGATAGGTCTGGTCGGCGAAGCAGGCCACGTGGGAGCGGTACCCGGGGACCAGCCCCGGCCCGGTGGCGTGCGGGAACAGCGGACTGCCGGCAGCCCTGGCCGCCAGCAGACGGTCGCGGGCGGCCGCCAGCCGGTGCTCCACGTCCGCCGAGGTACGGGCCGCGGCCAGGGCGGAGAGCACCCAGGCCGCCTCGACGGTGTACTGCGGCCGTCCGGGGACGTCCAGCTCGGCCACCCGCGCGAGGGCGTCCGCAAGCTTCGGGTGCCCGGTCTCGGCGGCGGCCCAGGCGATGAGCGCCGCGTCCCCGAGGTTCGTCACCACGGGCAACCGCTCCACCAGCAGCCCCGCGTACTCCTCGACGCCGTGTCCGCCGAACAGGGCGCGCTGCCGCTCCTCGGGCAGGAACCGCGCCCCCAGCGCGGTGATGGCCGCGTACCGGGTGCTGGTTCCGCGCCCCTCCACCCGGCGGATGCCGTCGGAGGTGACCGTCCCCACCCGGGTGAACACGAAGGTGTCGGAGCCCGCCAGGTACATCTCGGGCAGTCCCGCCTCGGCCAGCGCGAGCAGCCGCTCGGCCAGCGCGTACAGCGAGGGGTCCTCGTGGGCCAGTGCTTCTAATCGTGCTGCTCGTGCTGTGGTCACCGGGTCCCCACCCCGGTTCCCTGTGTGCTGCGCCCACCTCGTATGTCCGAGCTGTACGGCTCCAACACACCTACCCCCTCTGATCGCTCCTCGGACAGACCCGGCGGTCGTCGTTCCGCGGAGGGGAATGCGCATGACGGCGCACGTGCCGGCGGTGTGAATTCCCCCGATGGCACGAACCGTCCGGGGCCGCCCACTGGATCCCCCCAGCGATGCCCAGGACCGGAGCACACGCGAACGGCAGCGTCGGGCGGGCGCGTTGCGCGCCGTCCGTCGTCACTTGGTCCGCGATGCCCTCGTCGTGTACAACCCCCCACTGAACAAAGCCTGTTGCCTGCTCAGATCCCGTGTACAGGGACAAGGTATGCCCAAGGGTGTGCGTTGATTGCGGTTTTGAGGAAATGCCGCTGACCCAAATTGCCGACGTACCGTCAGGTCCGCTCGAGCAGAGTTCCGTCCTTCTCCTCGTGCAGCGAACCGGTGCGCGGACACTCCCACACGCCCGGCTCGCCCTCGCGCTCCACCAGGCGGACCCCGGCCCGGCCCACCCAGCCGATGCGGCGGGCCGGTACCCCTGCGACCAGTGCGAAGTCCGGTACGTCCCGGGACACGACCGCGCCGGCCGCGACCAGCGCCCACCGCCCGATGCGCACCCCGGCCACGCACACCGAACGGGCGCCCAGCGAGGCCCCCTCGGCGACCACGACACCGGCGGCCTCCCAGTCGCCGCCGCGCTTCTGCCGGCCGTCGGGGTCGACGGCCCGCGGATAGAAATCGTTGGTGAGCACGGCTGCCGGGCCGATGAAAACTCCGTCGCCGAGTTCGGCGGGCTCGTAGACGAGTGCGTAGTTCTGCAGCTTCACGTTGTCGCCGATTTGTACGCCGGGCCCGACGTACGCCCCCCGCCCCACGATGCAGTCGCGCCCGAGCCGCGCGTCCTCCCGTACCTGCGCCAGATCCCAGATCGTGGTCCCGTCCCCGAGTTCGGCCGTTTCGTCGACCTGGGAGGAGGGTTGAATTCGGATACTCACGGGGCGGTCCCCTTACGGCTCGCGAGGCGTTCGGATGCACGGCGTAACGACGCGGTGACGCACTGACGTACGGGGGGAGCATATGTGCCGCGTGGCCGCCCCACCCGGGAGATCAACCGACTGTTCACGCAGTGGACTTGGCGCCCCCGCGGCCCGGCCCGGCCGTACCGGAGCCCGGCGTCAGGAGCGGCGGCGCCACCAACGGCGTGGAGGGGACTGCCGGTCCTGCCCGTCCTGCCGGTCGCCGTTCCGGTCGTCGACCTGCTGCTCGGAGAGGGCCCGGCGAGCGGCCTCGGCGGCCTCCGGGTCGTCGTACTTCCGGGAGATCAGCTCGATCCGTCCGGTGGAGTGATCGATCCGGATGGTGTCCAGCCGCATCCGGTCGAGGTCGGCGATCTGGGCCGCGTGGGTGACCCGGTGCAGCGCGAGCGCCGAGACCATCGGGTCGTCCCCTCCGACCGTCACCCCGTCGTTCAGCAGCGTCTGCATGAACCGCTGCGAGGCCGCAGAGGGGAGCTCCTCGTCGACGGCCATGTGCACCATGAGGTTCTCGCTGCCGGTGTCGAGCCAACGGGCGTGTGAGACCCAGACGCAGTGGATGTCCGGGAACTCGCGCAGCCGGCGGAATGCCGCGTCGCGCAGGGCCACGGCGAGCGGGTGGGTGGACCAGGTCAGCCTGAGCCGCTGCCCGTCGCCCCGCAGGCCTCGCCGGGCCATGGCACCGAACAGGGCCGGGAACGGGACGACCACCGACGCCCCGTCCGAGGCGAACAGCAGCAGCTGCTCGGCGCCGGTCTCCCGGGCGATGTCCATCAGCCGTATCACGTCGCAGCGGACCGTGCCCGCGGCATTCGGCAGGTGCTCGGTGCAACACGCCTCGCTGACGCAGCCGGGCAGTGCCGGAGCGCCGTCCGCGCCGTGTCGGAGGAGGTACGGCGAGCCGTCGTCGTGGACCGGTACGAACACGCCGTGGTCGATCAGGGCGGCGAGGACCCGTTCCGTGCCGCTCTCGGAACTGCCCTGGCCGATGAGGTCGGCCAAGGCCGCGTCGAGTATCACCGGGCGATGATAGGACAGCGAAAGATCTTACGAACGCGTGGTTCTCGCGACTCCGGGCGGCCGTCAGTGGCCGTTGGGGTGGTGGACGACGAGACTGCCGTACGACGACAGGGCTGCGGTCGGGTCGCGCGGGTCGTCGCGCAGTGTGCTGTCGAGGAAGGTGATGCTCGCGGCGGCGGTGATGCGCGGGCCCGCTGTGCGGTCCAGGGAGCCGATGAGTGAGGGGAGGGGCGGCAGGTAGAGGGTGGCGTCGGTGAAGGTGAGGTGTGCGGCTCCGGGGACGGTGAGGCGGTAGCTCGTCGCAGTGCCGAGGTCGAGGACACCGGTGAGGCGTGGGATGTAATCCGGGTCGGTGTCCGGGCCGATGGCCTGGGTGAGCGCGAGCACCGGCTGATGGAAGGGCTGCGGCGCCGGGTCGTGGGGGAAGCCGTCCAGGTCGATGACGGCGGCGAACCGGGGGTCTTGGCGGGCTGCCTGCAAGGCCGCGCCGCCGCCGAGGGAGTGGCCGGCTGCCACGACGCGGCCGGTGTCGAGGTGCCCGGTGAGAAGGCCGGCGATCTCGCCGCTGTCGATGTGGTCCAACTGGGTGCGTACGAAGGCGAGATCCGCGGCGCGGACCGCCGTCCAGTCGGCCGCCCGCCTCTCGTCCTCGGCGGCGTTGCCCGTCGCCGAGACCTTCGTACGGATCGTGCGGCCGTCGTTGAGCACGACGGCGGCGGAGTCGTAGGGGTGGTCGAGGCCGACGACGACGTAGCCGTGGCTGGCCAGTTCCTCCGCCCAGGCCGTGTTCTGCGTACGCACCCCTCCCAGCCCGGGGGAGAACAGCACGGGGACCCGTTCGCCGTCGCCGGCCACCGGGACGTCGTACGCCGACTGGGTGCGGGCGCGCGGGAGGCCGTCCAGCAGGGTCCCGGGAAGGCCGGCATAGTCCGCGAGGGCGTCGGAGACCACGCGGGCCTCGTGTTCGGTGCGTCCGAGGTACTGGGCGTGGCCGGTGCCCGCGGGCCCCTTCCGGGCGGGATACCAGAACTGGGCGACGACCGTGCGCCGGTCGTCGGGTGCGGCGGTGGCGGTCTCGGGGCGCTCGGGGTCGGTCAGCTCCAGCACGCTGGTGCCGACCGCGAACCGCCCGGACGGCTGGGGGAACACCGGCGTGGGCAGGGCCCAGGCCGCGGCCGGGCCCGCGGCGATCAGGCCGAGGCACACCAATGACCCGGGCAGCGCGAGCCGCCACGCGGCCCTGCGCGCCCTCCGACCGGTACCTCGCCGCAGCAGCGGTGAGATGGCGAAGGGGAGGGCGACCGCCGTGCCGACCAGCACCGGCACCATCTGCCAGCGCAGCCCGAGCACGCCGAGTGCTGCCCCGGACACCACGACGACCGCCGCCGCGGTGACGGTGACCGGCCCCCGCAGCCGGATCGGAAGCCACCGCGCCAGCACCAGTGCGACTGCTCCCAGCACCAGAAGGACTTCCCAGGGGGACATCTGCACGTGTGCGCTCATTGCCTTCACGTCGCCATGTTCGAGGCGTTCCCGCAGCGTGGCGTCACCCTCGGGTTGTGCAGGCTCTGCGACTTGAGTCGCATCGACCGCGGGTACGCCGCATCCGGAGTTGCTCATGTCATATGCCTGTCGCATTGCGCGTATCCGTGTATATGGTGTGGCTCCGGACCATCCCGGGCACACGGCCCTCCCGCACTCCCCACGGGAGGGCCGTCGCGCGGCGTGTCGCCTGCGGTGTGGCGAGGGGTCAGTGCACGGCGGCGGCGCGGAGGGCGGCGGTCGTGTCCGCGGCGTCCTTGATGCGACAGCCGTCGATCATGCTGCGAGTTCCTTCGCTCCGGGCCAGCGGGACCGGCCGGTCATGCGCGAAACTGGCCACAGTTGGCGGCGCCGTTGCTCCGTTCGGCCCACACCCTGGCGCCTGAGATCGCGTCCACGACTAGCGTCTGTTCCATGAGCGGGCTGAGAAGGCCGGGCGATGGGCGGGAACACGCCCCGCTGCCCGACGAGATCCAGGCCAGACTCGGGAAGCGCCTGGACGATGTCGCCAAGATCCTCGCCGGGGCCCTGGTCACCGTTGCAGGCGTCATGACCGCTCTCGGGCTCAGCAGCGACGTCGTCTTCGTCGCGCTCAACAACGAGTCGTGGCCCATCTACGTGGCGTCGCTCTGCGCCATCCTGGCGATCGTCTGCAGCATCGCGGCGATGCTGATTCGTCCCACACGGCGGGGCAACATGTGGGAGACCGCCGTGCTCATCCTCGGGGTGATCTTCTACATGGTCGCGCTGAGCGTGGCGGTGGTCGGCGCCGCGAAGGCTGCGGGCGGGAACGGGCGGCCGTCCATCATCGATGTCAGCCTCACGGGGCCCCGGTCCGATCCGAGGCTGAGGTTCCGCGTGCACGCCGACGGCGTCGATACATGGGCCACCATCACGGTGTACGCGTACGCCGTGGATGCGAACGGGGAAGCCGTGAAGCCGGCAGACTTCTTCCGCAGCAATCTCCGGCCCAATGACCGGGGCGTGATCGAGCACCGGGTCGACACGCCGGTCGCCACTCCGGCCGGGGCGTGGGGCATCGCCATCAACGCCGTGGCCGCCAACGGGTCTGACGTTTGCGAGACGCTCGCGGAGCGCGGGCCCACCTGCGTGGTGATCCAGCTGCCCTGACGTGACGGTCTCCGGGCGGGCGCTGCGGTCGCGGTCGCCGACCACCAGCAGGGTGCGTGGCAGGGCGGAGCGTATGCCGGTGGCGGGGGACACCTCGCGGTAGCGCTCGGGGTATTGCTGGGGCGTGCCGCCGGTGAGGAGTCCGGCTGCCTTCCGGGTGCCGGCTGTATCGTCGTTCCACATCCGGGTGACATCGGTGCCGGGGTAGAAGCCGACGACCGAGGCCGGGCGCTTGGGCATGGCACCGGCGCTGGGAGTGAAGGTGCCTGCCTGGCTACTCGGGTGAGCTTCCGGCTCGGTGAGCAGTGCCCTGGCCCGACAAACTACCTGGCAGTTCGGGGTGAGGGTCGGTACGATCACCTTGATGATGACTCACTCTGCTCACAGAATGGGGGTCCCGTCCGCGCAAGGTGAGTGCTGATGCTCACTCACACCGCGAATGGGGATTCCCGCCTTTCCCTCTGGCTGCGCGTGCGCGAGTTCGCCGTGCCGCCGTCCATGATCGAGACTGCGACCGCCCGCCGCCTTGCCGGGGACTGGGGTGGGGCGTGCGCCGCCGCAGGCATCGACGTCGATCTCAATCTGCGTTCCGTGGCGCGTACCCACGGGCGCGAACTCGCGGCCCGGCTCCGGGCCGATCTCCGCCACCTGGCTCCCGACCTGCTGCGCTGGCACATGCCCAGGATCGCGCCTGACGGACTGCTGCGCCCGGGCCTGACCATCACCCTGGCCCGGTACGCCGCCCCCGGGCCCGTCGGCGAACGCCCGGTGCACCTCGTGGCCCGGACCGCGCCGGCGTGGGCGGATGCCGGTCAGCGGATCAGCCTCGCGCTCTGGGACGGATCCCCCGACGACGCCGGCGCCCGCCGACATCCGCATCCCCACCCCAGCCCCCGGTTCCGCCTCGACCTGCACCGCCACCTGTGGGACGCGCGCAGGACCGATGAGCTCCGGAACCGGTCCGGGGCCGAGCCGCCACCCGCCGCCGGGGCCCCCGCAACGGACCCGGACGTGCTCGGGCTCGTGCCACAGGGGCGTCGCTGCGCCGTCGACCGGTGGGCGGCCGAGGCGGGGATCCTGCTCCGGACCGACGGGTGTTCCACCCGTACCTTCACCGTACGGCTCGGGTCCCGGCAGCGACTGGACCTGGACCTGGACCTGGACCTTGACCTCGCCGCGGACAGGGACGGCAGCGGCGGCACGGACAGAGGGGGCAGCAGGGACGGCAACGTGCAGCCCGTACTACGGATCTCGGCGGCGCCCACGCATCCCGGCGCCTGCCCGCCCCCGATCCTGCCCGACGCGGCGACCTGGCTGCTGCCCGACCTGGAACTGCTCCGCACCGGTTCCATCGACGCCGATCGGCTGCACCCGCTGGTCGCGTCGGCACTCGTACCGGATCACGCGCCGACCGCCCCGTCCCGGATTCCGGACCGGGCCGGCCAACCGCACCTCGTCGAGTGCCGGGGCGCCCAGCACCGGATCGGCCTCGTCGGCGAGGTACTGGCCCCGCTCGACCACGATCCGGCCGAGATCCGCCGGGAGGAACTGCTGGTTGCCCTGACAGGAACCCCGCTGCCCTGCCTGCAGGCGATCGACGAGGCGCACCGTCGCCCGGACTGCCTCACCGGCGTACGCGAACGCCTGGACCACGGCGACACCGCCGGTGCACTGGCCGTCGTCGAGAGCCTGCTGGGCCCCGACGCACTGCTGCGCGACGGCGCCCTCCGGGACGAACTGGAGGCGGCCGCGCGGCAGCGGATCACGTACAGGCTGTTCAGAGCGGGCCTGACCGGACCCGCGCCCGGCCGCATCCGTCCGGGCCCCAGCCGCCCCCGCGGGCACCGCTCGCATCCACGCCATACGGCAGGTCGCTGACCCGGGGGCCGGGGGCCGGGGACCGCACCCTGCACCCGCCCTTCCCTCCACGCACAACGAACCCGCAAAAGGTGATCAAACATGCCCGCATACGCCCCATTCGCCGTACGCAGTACCCCCGCCGACCCGGCCGCCGACGCCACCCAGCTGGATGTCGCCGGCGAGTTGCTGGCCCTGCTCCGCGACACGACCACCGAACCGCGCCCCGACACACAACTCGAGGCCCTGACCCTCGCCGTGGCCGCCGACCTGCCCGTCCTGCTGTGGGGCGAGCCGGGGATCGGCAAGACCGCCGCCCTGACCCAGCTCGCCGCGTCACTGGACCTTCCCCTGACCACCGTGATCGCCAGCGTCCACGAGCCGTCCGACTTCTCCGGCCTGCCCGTCATCGGGGACGACCCCGCGGAACAGGGCGTTCCGATGGCCCCGCCGGACTGGGCCGTGCGCCTCGTACGAGCCGGCCGGGGGCTGCTGTTCCTGGACGAGCTGTCCACCGCGCCGCCGGCCGTACAAGCCGCCCTGCTCCGCCTCGTACTCGAGCGACGCATCGGCGCCCTCCAACTGCCGCCCGGGGTCCGGATCGTGGCCGCTGCCAATCCGCGGTCCTCGGCGGCCGACGGCTGGGAGCTGAGCCCGCCGCTCGCCAACCGTTTCGTCCATCTCCAGTGGACCCACGACCACGACGTCGTCGTACGCGGCCTCGGCGGGACGTGGCCCCGGGCCACGCTGCCGCGGCTCGACCCTTCGATGCTGCCGCAGGCCGTGGACTTCGCCCGCCGCGCGGTGTGCGGGCTCCTCGCCGCCCGCCCCACGCTCGTACACCGGCTGCCCAGCGGTGAAACCCGCCGGGGCGGCCCCTGGCCGTCACCTCGGAGCTGGGAGATGACCCTGAGTCTGATCGCCTTCGCGACCGCCGCCGGTTCCTCCCGGGACGTGCTGTCCCTGCTCGTCAGGGGCGCGGTGGGGGACGGCCCCGGACTTGAACTGCTGGCGAGCCTGGACCGGATGGACCTCCCGGACCCCGAGGTGCTGCTCGCCGATCCGGCGGGCGCGGTCCTGCCCGAGCGGGGCGATCTGCGCCAAGCGGTGCTCGACGGCGTGGTGGAAGCGGTCCGCAAGCGCCCCGACAAGACGCGCTGGGACGCGGCATGGGCGCTCCTGGTCCGGGCGCTGGAGACGGGAGCCCCGGACCTGGTGGTCGTCCCCGCGTCCACGCTCGCCTCGCTGCGCCGCGAGGAGTGGGACGTGCCGGCCGCCATCGAGCGGCTCGCCGGAGCGGTGTCGCTCTCCCGGCGGGCGGACCAGGCGGCGGCCCGGGCCGCAGCCGCCACGAAGGGCCGGCGATGACCGGGGAGACACCGCGGGCACTCGACCGCGACAAGCTGTTCGCCGCCCGACTGCACGCCGCCCGGGCCCGGCCCTACTTGGCGACCGCGCTGTTCGCCCTGCACACCGTGGAGTCGCGGCGGGTACCGACGATGGCCGTCGACCGGCACTGGCGGTGCTACGTCTCACCGGCCTTCGTGGACCGCATGCCCGTGGAGGAACTCGCCGGGGTATGGGTGCACGAGGTGTCCCACCTGCTGCGCGACCACCACGGGCGAGGTGACCGGGTCGCGCGGGAGCGCGGGCTGCACGGCCCGGCGGAGCGGCTGCGGATGAACATCGCCGCGGACTGCGAGATCAACGACGACGTCTTCGGCGACGGGCTGGTCCGGCCCGAAGACGTGGTCGATCCGGTGTCCTTGGGACTGTCCGAGGGGCAGCTCATGGAGGACTACCTGCGCCAGTTCACGCTCGGGCCCCGTACCCAGCACATGGCCTGGCTGGACTGCGGCAGCGGCGCCGACGGGCTGGAACGGGAATGGGACCTCGGGGAGGACGGCGCGCACGGACTCAGCGAACAGGAACGGGATGCGGTGAGGTTCCGGGTGGCGCAGGGCATCAGGGGCCGTCCGGGGAACGCCTCGAAGGGGTGGAAGCGTTGGGCGGAGGAGGCCTTCCACCCGCCGCAGCCGTGGCGGGAGCTGCTGGGAGCGGCGGTCCGTTCGGCGGCCTCCGGTTCCGGCGCGGGCGAGGACTATTCGTACGGCCGCCCGTCGCGGCGCTCGGCCGGGCTGCCCGGCGCTGTTCTGCCGAGCCTGCGGCGCAGGCCGCCCCGCGTCTCCGTGGTCATCGACACCTCCGCTTCGGTCAGCGACGCCGAGCTGGGCAGCGCGCTCCTGGAGGTCGCCGCGATCACCCGTGCCGTGGGCGGCCGCCGGGACCTGGTCACCGTGGTGGCGTGCGACGCGGCGGCACGGATCGCCCACCCCCTGTGCCGTGGCGAGGGAATCGCACTGCTCGGGGGTGGGGGTACGGATCTGCGCTCGGGCTTCGCGAAGGCGCTCCGAGCGGGGGCCCGGCCGGACGTCATCGTGGTCCTGACCGACGGGCAGACCCCCTGGCCGAGCACACGACCGCCGTGCCGGACGGTGGTCGGCCTCTTTCCCCGACAGCAGGCGTGGGACGAGGACGACCCGGATTACGTCCCGGACTCGCCGCCCGCATGGGCCCGCGTGGTCGCCATCGGATAGGCACCCCTGGTCATGATTTCGGTAGCGTCCCCCGGGTGATGGTGGGCGCTGCACAGACCCGATTGATCGTGCTGCGAGGCAACTCGGCGTCGGGGAAGTCGACCGTCGCCGCCGGGATCCGGGAGCGGTTCGGCCGCGGCGTGGCGTGGGTCGGGCAGGACAATCTGCGCCGGGCCGCGCTGCGTGAACGCGATCGGCCCGGGGCCGCGAACATCGGCCTCATCGACGCCGAGAGCTCCCTGGCGGACACCGTCGACCGCATCATGCGCGACACGGGGCTCGGTGCTCTTCCGGCGCTGGAGCCCTGACCTCGCGTACGGTCGGGGGCCGCCCCCGCCCGGGGCCGGTCCGGGTTCGTGTCGGCCGAGGGAACGTGCTGCGCACCTCGATCGTCTACCTTTCCGTGGACGTTTCCGGGGCTGCAGTCGCCGGCCGGCCGGGAACCGTCCTGGGCTCTTACCCCTTCACCGCACGGGAGTTGTTCCCCATGGCAGCCTCCCTCGTACGACGACCGGGCGACACGCCGCCGCGGCGGCCTCGGGTCGCCCCCTGATGAGGACCGGCCAGGCACAATCACCCACCCGCTGGGCCTTGGCCGCAGTGCTGTGCGCCGCGCTGTTCGCACTGCTGACCGCCCTGGTCGTGGCCCGCCACGGCACCCCGTACGCCCTCGACGAGAGCTGGCACCAGTGGTCGGTGGAGCACCGCCCTGCGGTCGGGGTGGCCTTCGCGCGCGGTATCACGGCGACCGGCAGCGGCCCCGTCCCGTACGTGTGCGCCGTCGCCGCCGGGCTCATCGCGGGCCGGGGTACCCGCGGCCGGGTGCTGACCGCCGCGGGCGCGCTCGGCTTCCTGGTGCTCGTCCAGGCCGTACGCCACGCCGTCCTGTACGGCGTGGCGCGGCCGCGTCCGCCCGTTGCCGACTGGGCCGCGCTCGCCACGGGGTTCGCCTTCCCCTCCGGTCACGCCACGACCTCGGCGATCGTGGCCGGGCTGCTGGCCTGGGCCGCATGGCGTACGGCGACTCCGGCCACCGCCCGGTTCTGCTGGGCTCTGGCGGCCTGCTGGGCGATCGCCGTCGGCCTGAGCCGGATCTACCTCGGCGTGCACTGGCCCACGGATGTCCTCGGCGGCTGGCTCTACGCCCTGACCTGGCTGACCGCCGCAGGTGCCGTGGCCGCGGCGAAGCGTGTGTGACATCAGGGTGTTGTCGCCGCCGCAGGCGCCCCGGTAAACGGGTTCTTCACCTGGACCGGAGCCATGCTGATCGTCGTCGCGGCGGGCGTCCTCGCGTACGGGTTCCACGACCTCCAGGAGGCCGGCTTCCTCCCCGGCCTGCACACCCTCGCCTTCGACATCAGCGACACCGTCGCGGCCGACAGCTGGTACGGGACCCTGCTCAAGGGCGTGTTCAACTTCCAGCCCGACCCGACCGTCCTCCAGGTGGTCGTGTGGGGCCTCTACCTCGTCCCGACGATGGTCTTCTTCCTGGCACCCCAGCGCCGTAGCACCCCGGCCGACAGCCCGGCCCGCTCCATGACGGCCCGCTGAACCGGCACAAACTGATGTGCGGATCCGGCGTCGGGTTGACAGGCTGAAATCATGAACGACCTGACCACCACACCCATGACCGCGGAACTCCTGCGCGGCGCCCTCGACCTGGAGCGCACCGAGCACGGTGTGCTCCCGCACCGGCTGCCGGCCGGGGCCCGCGCCCAGTGCACCGACGGGCAGCTGGCGATGGCGGAGGCCCAGCCCTCCGGCGTACGGCTGGTGTTCCGCACCCGGGCCACCGTCGTCGAGCTGGACACGCTCCGCACCAAGATGGCCTACGTGGGCGCACCGCCCCGCCCCGACGGCGTGTACGACCTCCTGGTCGACGGCCGCCCGGCCCGGCAGTCCGGGGTGACCGGCGGCCACGTCCTCATGGTGGACATGACCACCGGGTCCGCGGAGACCCGCCCCGGCCCGGTCGGCACCGTCCGGTTCGCCGGTCTGCCCGACCGGCCGAAGGACGTCGAGATCTGGCTGCCGTACAACGAGATCACCGAGCTCGTCGCCCTGCGCACGGACGCCCCCGTCGAGCCCGTACCGCAGGGGAGCCGCAGGGTGTGGCTGCACCACGGCAGTTCGGTCAGCCACGGCTCGGACGCCGCGAGCCCCTCCACGACCTGGCCGGCACTGGCCGCCTCCCTCGGCGATGTGGAGCTGGTCAACCTGGGTCTGGGCGGCAGCGCCCTGCTGGATCCGTTCACCGCCCGTGCGATGCGGGACACCCCCGCGGACCTGATCAGCGTCAAGATCGGCCTCAACCTGGTCAACATGGATCTGATGCGTCTGCGCGCCTTCACCCCGGCGGTGCACGGCTTCCTCGACACCCTCCGCGAGGGGCATCCCACCACGCCCCTGCTGGTCGTCTCGCCCATCCTGTGCCCCATCCACGAGGACACCCCCGGCCCCACCGCCCCGGACTTCAGCACCCTCAGCGCCGGGAGGCTGCAGTTCCGGGCCGAAGGCGACCCCGCGGAGCGCGCAGCCGGGAAGCTGACGCTCAACGTCATCCGCGAGGAGCTGGCGCGCATCGTGAAACAGCGGGCGGCCGACGACCCCCACCTGCACTACGCCGACGGCCGCGAGCTCTACGGCGAGTCGGACTTCGCCGACCTCCCGCTCCCCGACCAACTCCACCCGGACGCCGCCACCCACCGCCGCATGGCCGATAGCTTCGCGGAACTGGCCTTCGGTACCGACGGTCCCTTCGCCGCCCGCAGCGACTGAGCGGCACCTGGGAGCCGGAGCCGGCATCAGCCGCGGCCACCGCGCTGGTCAGGGGCAGGGGCGGCCGGTCCGGAAGGTGGTGGTGGCCGTGGCGATGATGGTGTCCAACCGGTCTCGGGTGGTGGCCAGGTTGCTGATCTGGCAGTCGATGCGATCCCGCTCCGCCGACAGCCGTTCGAGCAGCTCCGGCGTCACCTCGCCGGTCACGACGCACGGCAGCAGTTCCACGATCGACCTGCAGCTGCTGCCCCCGCTGGTGGGGCGGGCCAGGGCCCTCGAGGTGATCCTCGGCGGGAACCTGTTCGACCCGGAGCTGGCCGAGAGCTACGGCTGGATCAATCGTGCGCTCCCGGCCGGAGAACTCGACCGCTTCGTCGACGACCTCGCCCGGCGCATCGCGTCGCTGCGCCCGGAGCAGATCGCCGCGGCCAAGGCGGCGGTCGAAGCCGCAGCGAGCAGCGGGAGCCTGCCCGAGGGTCTCGACGAGGAGAGCAAGGCATTGGGCGGGGTGTATCCGGCGCCGGACTCCGTGGTCGAGCGCATGCGTGCTGCCGTTGCGGCCGGCGCCCAGACCCGTGAAGGCGAACTCGACCTGGAGGCATCGCTGGACCGAACGCCCTGAGTCGTACGAGGTCACACCCCCACCAGGTCCTCTCGGCGCCCCAACGCCGAGAGGACCGGTCCGGCGGCCGTGCGTCAGGGGGACGGGCTGACCTGGACGGTGGTCAGGGCGCCCCCGGAGGCCTCCTTCACCACGGCGATCCGGGTCCCGGTGTCCGGTACCTTCACGCCCACCTGCGGCAGGTCGGGGTTCCAGTAGCTGCCCCGCCGGTCGTCGAAGACCGGGACGCCCGGCCGCGCCGGGATCAGCACCGGTACGCCCGCCTTGTGCAGCACGATCTCGTCGCTCGGGCGCGTGGAGAACGTCGCGTCGAAGGTCTGCGCCCGTGCGTTGAGCAGGGTCCCGTCGGCGTTGCGCAGCGGCTCCGGCCGCGCGTCGACGGGCAGCAGCATCCCCGCACCCGGGTGCGCCTTCGTGGTGTTGTCGCTGTACGCCGTGTCCCAGAGCCAGATGAGTACGCCCTGCTGGTACGGGTAGAACTCCACCGTGTCGTTCCCGGCGCCGAAGTTGTACGGGCCGCTCTTGAGGTAGGCCCCGTAGCCGGTGTAGCGGCGGTTCTCGACCAGGTACGCGCGCGGGTGCTCCGCGGTGCCCGTACGGCCCTGCGTACGCGACCACTTCAGCGCGTTCCAGCCGTTCGCGCCCTGCTCGGCGCCGTCGCGCAGCAGCTCCCGCCCACCCGCCGTGATCCGGATGTCGTCGAAGGTGACTCCCTTGCCGTGCGTGTTGCCGTCCGAGGTCACCCGCAATCGCAGCTGGATGCTGCGACCGGCCAACCCGTCCAGTGGTACGGCAAGTTCGGCCCAGCCGACCGACGTACCGGAGACCCCCTTCGCAGGGATCGCCGCGCCGCCCACCGTGCCCGGCAGGGCGGTCCAGGTGGTGCCGCCGTCGGTCGAGGCCTCCACGGTCAGGAAGTCGAAGTCCTGCTCGATGTCGTACCAGACGCGGGCGTCGAGCCGGGCCGCCTGCCCTGTGCCGGAGAGGTCGACCGTCCGGGTCAGGGTGTTGTCCATGAAGTCGCCGGTGCCGCTCCACCACTGGCTGCCGCCCTCGTACGGGTCGGTCAGCTCGGTGCGGGTCACCGATGGGGGCAGATGCACCAACAACGCCTGTGGATCCTCCGTGTTGTAGCCGGAGAGCCCGAGCACGGCGCGCGTCTTGCGGCCCGCGTCCGCCTCGGTGTACTCCAGCCAGCCCAGTTGCAGCTTGCTCCAGGGGTCGAGGTCACCGGGGTAGTCGCCGGTGGTGTTGCGGCCCTTGCCGAGGTAGGAGGCCGAGGACATCAGCGACCAGAAGTTGACGCTGTTGTCCCCGTCGGAGCTGTACAGGTCGGGCAGCCCGAGGTCGTGCCCGAACTCGTGGGCGAACAGGCCGACTCCGCTGTTCTCGCCGCCGGTCAGGTAGTCGCCGGCCCAGATGCCGGAGTCGCCGACCGGGGCGCCGCCCGCCTTGTTGTCCGCGGGCCCCGCGCTGCCTGCCTGGTCCCAGTACGCGAACCAGCGGTGCGCCCACACGGCCTCCTTGCCCTGGTCGCCGCCGCCCCAGGTCTGGTCCTTGCCTCCGTGGACGACGACGAGGTGGTCGAGATAGCCGTCCGGCTCGTCGAAGTTGCCGTCGTGGTCGGCGTCGTAGCGGTCCCACACGTCGTACTCGGCCAGCTGGGCCTTGATCTGCTCCGGGGTACGGCCCTTGGCGCGCTCGGTGTGGTACCAGGCGTTGGTGGCATCGCGTACGAGGTCCCAGTTGGTGCGGCACTGGCCGGGCTCGGAGCAGTTGTCGGTCCCGTACCGGGCTTCGTTCCACGGCAGCCGTACCCAGTCGCTGACCTGGCCGTCCATGTCGTAACGGCCGGAGGACTGCAAGCGGTAGTAGTTGCGGAGCGTGACGGCGCCGGGGTCGGTGCCGAAGAACTGCTGCTGGTAGTACGCCTGGCTGAAGTCCTTGCGCCACAGGGTGTGGTTGTCGCTCTTCGCGGGCTTGCCGATGGTGTTGTGGCGGGGTCCGGGCGTGCCGCCGAAGCGCGGCTTGCCCTCGAACTCGGTGGTCGTGTCCACCTGGTCGCCGAACTCGGCGAGGATCACGAAGACCTTGTCCTTGCGCTCCTGGGCGAGTTCGACGTACCGCTTGCCGACCGCGGCGCGGCGGGGGAGTGTGCCGTCCGCCTCGGCCGCGGTGGCGCCGGAGGCGACGCCCTCGAGCGCCTGGCGGCGCAGGCTCTGGCGCTGGATCTCCAGCGGTGCGGGCGGTGGGGCCGGGGAGAGTTCGGGGGCCGGCCGCGCCGCGGAGGGCGGCGGGGCGGGTGCGGCGAGCGCGGGGGTGGCGAGGAGGGCGAGGGATATCGCCGCTACCACCGCGGGGAGTCTGCGCAACGTGGCTGACCTTTCGGTGAGTTCGGTCGAAGCGCAGGTAATATTTCACATGTCACAGGTGACGGCTAGGGTGCCGGAGACGTCACAAGTTCGCCGCGGGTGGGACGCCAGGAGGCGCCCGCCCGCGGCGGACCGTGCCAGGGGGTCGACGCCAGGTCAGCCGTCGATGCGGTGCTGCGTCCAGAAGGAGGTCAGGTCCGTGGTCGTGGCGGCCTGGGCGGCCGCCTTGAACTCGGCGGTGGTCGAGACGCCGTACCAGTGCGAAGTGGCGTAGTCCTTCAGCAGTTTGGCCATCACGCTGTCGCCGAGGACGCGCCGCAGGTCGTGCAGGGCGCACTTGCCGTAGCCGTAGATGACGGTGGAGTACCGGGACGAGTGGGCGTCCCAGTAGGCCATCGAGTTGGTGATCTTCTCCGCCGATCCGGCCCAGGAGACGCTGTTCCAGCAGTTGGCGCCGGTCTTGTTCAGCGCCAGGTCGGTGGAGTAGTCGGTGAACGCCTCGTCGAGCCAGGGGCTGGTGTACTGGTCGTCGCCGACGATGCCGTACCACCACTGGTGGCCGATCTCGTGGGTGAGTGCGGTGTTGCTGACCAGGTCGAGGACGAACCCGGGGTACTCCATGCCGCCGAACCAGAAGTTGTTGTCGATCACGGCGTCCAGCTCGCCGTACGGGTAGGCGCCGAACCGGGCCGCGTGAGCGTCCACGGCGGACTTGGCGGTGGTGAGCATCGACTGCGCGTCGGCCGAGCTGATGCCCGAGACGGAGTAGACGTTGACCGGGGTACCGGCGGCCGAGCTGCCGGAGATTTTGCTGAACGGGCCGGCCGCCCAGGCGAAGTCGCGGACTTTGGAGGCGGTTGCCGTGGTGACCGTACGTCCGCTCGATCCCGGGGTGTCGACCGAGCCGCCGGTCGCGGGCACCAGGAGGGTGTTCGGGTGGTCGAGGGCCACGCGGAAGTCGGCGGCCAGCGAGTAGAACGATTCGCCGTTGTTGGTGTAGGGGTCCAGGTGCCAGCCCGCCGCGTCCCTGACCGCGAGTACGGGCAGGGCGTTGCCGATGAAGCTGAAGGCTCCGTCGTAGCCGAAGCGGTCGGCGCCGCTGGGCACGGTGATGCCCAGGTCGAAGCCGATCGTGGCGGTCTGCCCCTGCGTCAGCGGCGCCGGCAGGTCGATCTTCAGGGCCGTGCAGCCGACCGAGAGGGCGCCTGCGGTGCCACCGGTGACGTTGCCGACGGTGATCGGCATGGCGGAGCAGGTGCCGTGGTAGTTGTCCCACAGCCTCAGGTACACCTCGCTGAGCGGGGTGGCGGAGGCGTTGGTGAAGGTCGCGCTCTCGTGGCCGGTCCAGACGGTGCCGCTTGTGTTGCTGCTGAGACTGACGGTGTACGAGGGTGCGGCCGGCGTACGGGTGGAGTCGGCGGGCGGGACCGTGCCACCGGAGGTGGCGAGGACGACGTCGTCGACGACGAAGCTCGTCTGGAGGCTGGAGTCTTCGGTTCCGGTGAAGGCGACGCTCACGGTCTGGCCCGCGAAGGCCGACACGTCGAACGACTTCTGCACGTATCCGGTGTTCTTGTCGAGGTTCGAGTACGTCGCCAGCGTCGTGGCGCCGATCTTCGCCGTCAGCTTGTCGTACTTGGTCGATGTGGTCGTCTCGGCGGTGTCGATGTGCAGCCAGAAGGTGAGGGTGGCCGTGCTGCATCCGGAGGGGATCGTGACGCTCTGGGAGAGCGTGTCGGTGTGCGTCCGGCCGACACCGTTCAGCCAGGCGAAGGTGGTGCCGCCGTGGGCGGCCTGGCCGGCGCGGTTGGTGACGATGCCGGTCTGGGACTGGTTCCAGGGCGAAGTGCCGCTTTCGAAGTCGCCGTTGGCGACCACCTGGGCCGGGGTGCAGGCGGCTGCGAGAGGCGCCTTGGGCGGCGCGGCGGCCGCGGGGGTGACGGAGAGTGCGGCGGCGGCCAGCGCGGCGAGGGCGAATGCGCTCGCGGCGAGAGCCTTGTGGGGGGTCGGTCTCACACGGAACTCCTTTGAGGCGGCCGGGATTCCGGCCTGCTCGGTGGCCGCCCGGTCGGCTCGGGTGCGCCGGAGGGCGGCCGCGGGCTGTGCGCATCGTCTGCACGAGCGCTGAGTGAGATCTGCTGCGGTGTCCCCCTGGGGTTCAGGGCGACGACTGCCGGAAGAGCCTGGCAGATTTGACCGGGGCATGCCATGAGGGGCGGGTAAAGTGTTCGTTCGCGTCAGAGGCCTCCGGACGGTGAAGTCGGCGCCCTCCCGGGCCGGGGCGAGCGGCCGGTCGCGGGTACGCACGGGTCGAGCTGGTCGGTGATCAGCGGCGCGCGGCGGTTCCAGCCGAAATCGCGTGACAAGTCGGTCCCGCTTTCGCGGCGGCCGACCCGCCGCCCGTGGGTGAGCCGCGTCTCACCCGGGTGCTGCGGCTTGTCTATGCAACGAGTTGCATAGAAAGATCGGGGGTATGGCGCTCGAACACGCGATCCTCGTCTCGCTGCTGGAGAAGCCGGGTTCAGGCTACGAGCTGGCCCGCCGCTTCGACCGGTCCATAGGCTATTTCTGGACCGCCACCCATCAGCAGATCTACCGCGTCCTCAAGCGCATGGAGACCGACGGCATGCTCGCCGTCCGCGAGGTGGCGCAGCAGGGCCGGCCGGACAAGAAGGAGTACTCCGTCGCCGGCCCCGGCCGCACCGCCCTCTCCCGGTGGCTGCACGAGCCGATCGAACCCGAGAGCCTCCGGCACGACCTCGCCGTGAAGATCCGCGGCGCGGCCTTCGACGACCCGGCCGCCCTCGTCCGCGAGGTCGAGCGGCACCGCCAGGTGCACCGCGACCGGCTCGCCCACTACCTCGCCGGGGAACTGCGCGACTTCACCGGGCCCGAGGCGCCCGCATCGCCCGACGCCGGCCAGGAACTGCAGCACGTCGTGCTCCGCGGCGGCATCGCGTACGAACGGATGACGATCGCCTGGCTCGACGACGTGCTCGCCACCGTCCACCGGCTCGCAGCGCCCCGCCCGCGCAGCTGAGCCGTCGCCCCCGCATCCCGAACCAGCACCCTTCACCCTCGACCCGACCCCTCGGAAGGCGGACCTCCATGGCCGACGACCTGCTGTTCAACCCGCGCACCTACGACCCGCAGCACTTCGACCCCGAGACCCGCAGGCTGCTGCGCGCCACCGTCGACTGGTTCGAGGAGCGCGGCAAGCGTCGGCTGATCGAGGACTACCGTTCCCGCGCCTGGCTGGCGGACTTCCTCGCCTTCTCCGCCAAGGAAGGCTTGTTCGCGACGTTCCTCACCCCGACCTCCGCCGCCGGCGGCCACGCCGACAAGCGCTGGGACACCGCCCGGATCGCCGCCCTCAACGAGATCTTCGGGTTCTACGGCCTCGACTACTGGTACGCGTGGCAGGTGACCATCCTCGGCCTCGGCCCCGTCTGGCAGAGCGACAACACCGCCGCCCGAGCCCGCGCCGCCGAACTCCTCGCCCAGGGGGAGGTGTTCGCCTTCGGCCTGTCGGAGAAGGCGCACGGCGCCGACATCTACTCCACCGACATGCTGCTGGAGCCCGACGGCAACGGCGGATTCCGGGCCACCGGCTCCAAGTACTACATCGGCAACGGCAACGCAGCTGCTCTCGTCTCCGTCTTCGGCCGCCGCACCGACGTCGAGGGCCCGGACGGGTACGTCTTCTTCGCCGCCGACAGTCGCCACCCGGCCTACCACCTGGTGAAGAACGTCGTCGACTCCTCCAAGTACGTCAGCGAGTTCCGCCTCGAGGACTACCCGGTCGGCCCGGACGACGTCCTGCACACCGGCCGCGCCGCCTTCGACGCCGCCCTCAACACCGTCAACGTCGGCAAGTTCAACCTCTGCACCGCCTCGATCGGCATCTGCGAGCATGCGATGTACGAGGCCGTCACGCACGCGCAGAACCGCATCCTCTACGGCCGCCCCGTCACCGCCTTCCCGCACGTGCGCCGCGAGCTGACCGACGCGTACGTCCGTCTCGTCGGGATGAAGCTGTTCAGCGACCGCGCCGTCGACTACTTCCGCACGGCGGGCCCCGAGGACCGCCGCTACCTCCTCTTCAACCCGATGACGAAGATGAAGGTGACCACGGAGGGCGAGAAGGTCATCGACCTGATGTGGGACGTCATCGCCGCCAAGGGCTTCGAGAAGGACAACTACTTCGCCCAGGCTGCCGTCGAGATCCGCGGGCTGCCGAAGCTCGAGGGCACGGTCCACGTCAACCTCGCGCTGATCCTGAAGTTCATGCGCAACCACCTGCTGGACCCGGCGCAGTACGCGCCCGTCCCGACCCGCCTCGACGCGGCCGACGACGACTTCCTCTTCCGGCAGGGCCCGGCCCGCGGCCTGGGCTCCGTACGCTTCCACGACTGGCGCCCCGCCTTCGACGCGTACGCGGCCCTGCCCAACGTCGCCCGCTTCCGCGAGCAGGCGGACGCGCTGTGCACGTTCGTCACCACCGCCGCCCCCGACGAGCAGCAGAGCCGCGACCTGGACCTCCTGCTCGCCGTCGGCCAGCTCTTCGCGCTCGTCGTCCACGGCCAGCTGATCCTGGAGCAGGCGCAGCTGACCGGCCTGGACGAGGACGTCCTGGACGAGCTGTTCGCGGTCCTCGTACGCGACTTCTCGGCGCACGCCGTCGAGCTGCACGGAAAGGACTCGGCCACCGAGGAGCAGCAGAGCTGGGCCATGGGTGCGGTCCGGCGTCCGGTCATCGATGCAGCCCGCTCGGCCCGGGTCTGGGACCGTGTCGAGGCACTGTCCGGGACGTACGAGATGGCTCCGTAACGACGGCAGCGCAGCAGCCACTCCGGCCCGCCACCGCGTCCCCCGCGCGGTGGCGGGCCGTGCTGCTTCCTTCCGGTGGCGGACCCCGGCCCGGGAACGCGGCCCGGCCCGTAGCGTGGTGGTGTGACTACGAAGCCGATCCGTGCGAGCGGACCGAAGGTGCCGCCCTCTTACCCGCCCAGGACACCTCCGCCGCAGAAGAAGCCCGTGGAAGCCCCGCGCCCCCGGCCCGCCACGAAGCCGGCGGCCCGGACGCCCATGCGCGGAGCCCGGATACGGGGTGGGGCCGCGACCTCGTAGGGTGGCGGGATGGCGATCACACCACCGGAGAAGGACGGCACCCGGCTGCTGTACGGATGCATGGCGCTCGGCGGCAGCTGGGACACCGATGCGTACGGCCCCGCCGACGTCGATGCGGCCGAGGCGGCGATCGCGGCGGCGCTGGACAGCGGAATCGACACCTTCGACCATGCCGACATCTACCGGCGCGGCAAGGCGGAAGCCGTCTTCGGAGAGGTCCTGGCCCGCACCCCGGGCCTGCGCGAGCGGATCGTGCTGCAGACGAAGTGCGGGATCCGGCTGGCGGACGGCGGCCTCCCCGGCATGTACGACCTGCGCGGCCCCTCCATCGTGCGGCGCGTCGAGGAGAGCCTCGGCCGCCTTCGCACCGACGTCGTCGACGTCCTGCTCCTGCACCGGCCCGACCCGCTGGCCGCCCCGGAGGACATCGCGGCGGCCCTCACCTCGCTGCGCGACCAGGGACTGGTCCGCCGGTTCGGCGTCTCGAACATGAACGCCGCGCAGACAGCCGCCCTCCAGCGGCATCTGGAGTTCCCGCTGGTCGCCAACCAGTTGGAGATGAGCCTGGACCGGCGGGACTGGCTCGAGGACGGCGTCCTCGTCAACACGGCCGCGGCAGCGGGGAACGGCTTCCCGGCCGGGACGCTCGAGTACTGCCAGGAGAACGGACTCCGCCTCCAGGCCTGGGGCGCGCTGGCGCAGGGCCGGTTCACCGGTCGGCAGGAGAGCCCCGAGGAGCACGCAACGGCACGCCTCGTGCGGTCACTGGCCGATGCGAAGGGCACGACGCCGGAGACGATTCTCCTGTGGTGGCTGCAGCGGCATCCCGCCCGCGTCGCCCCCGTCGTGGGCAGCGGCCGCCCGGAGCGTATCCGGGCCTGCCGCGACGCCGCGCTGCGCGAACCCGATCTCACGCACGAGGAGTGGTACGAGCTGTGGATCGCCGCCCGCGGAGCCCCGCTGCCGTAGCGGGGCCGGGCGGGTCGGCGGGTCCGGCAGGTCCGGCAGGTCCGGCGGGTCCGGCGGGTCTCAGGGTGTGACGGTCAGATGCTCCACGACCAGGTCTGGTCCGCGCTGACCACCCAGGCGAGGACGACGAGGTCGGCGACGCCCAGGGCAAGGCCGAGCCGGGCGCGTCCGGGACGGCTCGTACCGCGGTGCACGGCGAGGGCGGCGAGGACGATCGCGGTCGGCCCGAGGAACAGGTTCATCGCGAGGAGACCGACCAGGCCGAACACGAACGAGGCCACCGCCATCCCGTCGGCCTGACGGCCGACGGGAGCGGGGAGCGCGGTACCGGGGGTATTCATGATCATCCTTCCTGTCGGCCGGCCGGTCGGTGGCGCCGGGCGGTTCGCTCGCGCACTGCGAAGACCAGCAACCAGCAGGCGATCGCGGCGGTGGCGGCGAGGGATATGTCGACGGGCACATGGGCCACGGTTCCCAGGGCGACCCCCATCAGCATGAGGGCCGCTATCAGGAAGAGCATCGTGCTTCCTCCATCGTGCTCACTCCAAAGAATAGGAGACAGTTGTGCACTGACTGCTCAGTCTAAATGCAAGCGCGCGAATTCAGGGAATCGGGGTTGACTTTTCGTCATGAGTGAGACCATCGGGGCACGCCAGGCCCAACGGAACAAAACTCGCAGGGCCTTGCTGGACGCGGCCCTGTCACTGCTGGAGGAGCAGGGCCTGGGCAGCCTCGGCCTGCGGGAGGTGACCCGCGTCGCGGGGGTCACCCCGACGGCCTTCTACCGGCACTTCCGCGACACCGAGGAGCTGGGCATCGCGCTGGTGGACGAGGCGCTGCAGAGCCTGCACGGCACCGTCCGCTCAACCCTCACCGCCTCCGGTGACGCGGAGCAGCGGATCGACACGACCGTGGGCCTGATGGCCGAACTCGTACGGGAGTATCCCGGGCACATCCGCTTCATCGTGCGGGAACGGCACGGCGGCGTGCGCAGGGTGCGGGAGGCGGTGGCGGGCCAGCTCGACGCGTTCGCCGACGAGGTGGCCGAGCGCCTCGGCGCCGATCCGCTGAGTGCGGGCTGGAGCGCGGACGACCTGCTCATGCTGGCGAGGCTGTACGTCGACCACATGGTGATGACCGTTTCCGCCTACCTGGCCGCCGGCCCGGAGGGCGAGGAGTGGGCCGCGGTCACGCGCACCGCCCGTCGCCAACTCCGTCTGATCCACACGGGACGACTGAACTGGACCCCCGAACGACTTCGATAGCGTCGTCCGATCACGATTGATCACGATGCCCGAGGGGGGCGTGGATGCTCGCGAGCGCCCAAGTATCCTCACCCGGACGGACTTTGGCTGACCACCAGCGAACCGGGACGGCGAGGGGCAGATATGTGGGGGCGGGGGACGGTCCTCGGGGACCGATACACACTGGCCGAGCGGATCGGCGGCGGTGGCATGGGCGAGGTCTGGCGCGCCGACGACGACGTGCTCAGACGTCAGGTCGCCGTCAAGGTCCTGCTTCCCGCACTGCTCGACGACCCCTCGTTCGCAGCGCGGTTCCGGCGCGAGGCCACGGTCCTCGCCTCGCTCAGCCACCCGGGCATCGTCGACGTGCACGACTACGGCGAGAGCCGGATCGAATCCGGTGAGCAGGTCGCGTACATCGTCATGGACCTCGTCGAGGGGCGGACGCTGAACGAGGTCCGCGCGCAGTCCGGGCCCCTCCCCGTCGAGCAGGCGCTCGACATCGCCGGGCAGGCCCTCGACGCACTGCACGCCGCGCACCTGCAGGGTGTCACGCACCGCGACATCAAGCCGTCGAACCTGATGCTGGGCGAGGACGGCCGGGTGACGGTCACCGACTTCGGCATCGCCCGTTCCAGCGCGGCCAGCACCGGGATCACCGACTCGCACGCGGTCCTCGGGACGGCGCTGTACATGGCTCCCGAGCAGGCGGAGGGGCTCGGGGCCATCGCCGCGTCCGACCTGTACTCCATGGGCGTGGTCTGCTTCGAACTACTCACCGGAGAACCGCCGTTCACCGGTGAATCGGTCGTCGAGATCGCGCTCAAGCACATCAGGGAGCCGGTCCCGGACCTTCCGGCCGAATTCCCCGGACCGGTACGCGCCTTCGTCGCCAGGGCGCTGGCCAAGCGGCCCGAGGAGCGGTACGCCGACGCCTCGGTGATGGCTGCGGCGGCGCGGCGCGCGGCGGCCGGAAGGCCGCTCGGCGAGCTCGACGCACCGGCGGGACCGGTCGTCGCGGGGACCGCCCCGGCTGCGGGGGCCGGCGCCGAGCTGCGGCGGTCGTGGCGGGATCGGCTGCGCATCCCCGCGTCCGTCTCCGCGCCGCTTGCCATCGGGTTCAGTGTGACGATCACGGTCTCGGTGGCCGTCACCGTCTTCTACATCGACCCCGGGGCGCGGCAGACCGATGCGAACGGGCCGGGGCGGCACCCCTCCGCCTCCGCGTCCGCGCCGGCGTCCGGCAGCGGGAGCCAGAGCCCCGGCGCGTCCCCCTCGGGGAGCGCGGCAGCCGGTACGCCCGATGCCTCGCCCCCGCCGCCGGGCGAGAACGCGGGCGCGCAGGGCGGCGGCGGGGCCGCCGCCGCGGGCGGCGTCGGCGGCGCGGCGCCGGTCCCCAACCCCCAGCCGGCCGCAGGCGGATCCGGCAACGGCGGGAGCCAGCCCGGCTCGGGGCCGAGCGGCGGCGCCGCCGGGGGCGGGGGCACGCCCGGAGGCGGCGGCTCGACTCCGGGAGGGTCGGGCAACGGCGGGTCCAACCCGCCGCAGGGCTGCGGCGGAGCCGGCTGGGGCGCCATCACCAACGTCGGCGACGGGCTCAAGATCGGCTTCAGCGGCTCCGCCCCGCAGGGAAACGCCAAGGTGATCATGGGCGGCACCACCGCATTCGGCTGGCTCCACGAGAAGAGGAACTACGACAGCTTCAAGACGTGCGGCCCGTCGGGCATCTCGATGGCGCGGGCGCTCACGCAGTTCAACGACACCGTGCGCGTCGAGCTCGCCGGCCCGTTCGCCGGAGACGGGTGGTGGAACCTGGAGAAGGCCCCCACCGCGGGCGCCTACTACATCAAGGACATCGCGTTCCAGGGCGGCTGCCTGACGGACAACGGCGCCGGCAACCAGCTGACGGTGGTCGCCTGTGTCGGCAGCAAGGCTCAGCAGTGGCGGCTTCCGTAAGGACCGTTCCGTAAGGCTTCCGAAAGGGACCGCGCGCCGACCCCGGACCGGGCCGGCGCGCTGCTGCGGTCAGTGGGCGGACTCGGTGTCGAACGTGTAGAACTTCCGGTGGTCCAGCATGTCGGCCGGGGTCACGTTGTTCCACGGCCGCATCGGCTTGTGCAGGTCCACGACGTCCGGCGTGCCCGCGCCGGGCAGATAGGCGGACTTCGGGTTCCGGCGCTGCCACTCGGCCCACAGCATGTCGATGAACGCGTGGTGCATCCAGAACACCGGGTCGTTGGGAGAGGCCGCGCTGGCCATCTGGCCGCCGATCCACACGTGGACCCGGTTGTGCAGGCCGGCGCCGCGCCAGCCCTCCAGATGGTTGCGGAAGCCGTCCGAGGCGCTGTTCCAGGGGGCCGTGTCGTACACGGGCATGGCGAGTACGGTGTTCACCTCGGCCTTGGTCGGCAGCTCGGGCACTGCGGCGCCCAGGGTGCGCCGCAGGTACGGGCGCTTGTCCACCCCCACGGTGATGGGCCACTTCCCTGCCGCGTACGCGAACGGGCCGTCGAATACCTGGCCGTCGCGGTCCCGGCCGGTACCGCCCAGGAAGTCCGCGGCCCAGAGGGAGGAGGCAGGGGTGCGGTCCGCCGTCCAGTCCCAGTAGGGGAGCGAGACCTTCGGATCCACCTTCTGCAGTTCGGCTTCGAAGTCCAGCAGGAAGCGGCGGTGCCAGGGAAGGAAGGAGGGGGAGCGGTGGCCGACCCGGTCGGCGAAGTCGCTGTCGGTCATGAGGAAGGTGTTGTGGGCATTGACGAAGCGGTCGTAGGTGCCGTTCCGCTTGAGCTCGAGCAGCGCACCGGTGAAGGCGCGCTTCTCCTCCGGGGTGAGCTTGGCCTGGTTCTTGCGGACGATCATGCCGTGCCCCCCGTGGGGCCGAACGAAGCTAGGGCGGCGCCCTGGAGGTCCCGCACGGCGGCGCGGACGACCGCGACGGGGTCGGGAAAGGTCTGGTAGTGGTTGACGACGCTGACCCAGCTGCCGTCGGCATTGCGCATCACGTGCAGCTCGTTGCCGTCTATTCGGACGGTCGGCAGAGCGGGGGAGTGGTGGCCGCCCTGGTGGTCGCCTGCGCCGAACGTGATCTGGATGCGGCGGCCCTCGTACACCTCGTCGATGCTACCGGTCGGGATGGGTCCGGGTGACGAGGCCGCTTCGCCGTCCTTCGGCTCGCCGGCCGGCGAGGACGTGGCGGCGGCGTACATGACGGCGGCGGTCAGTCCGGCAGCGGTGACTGCGCCGGCAGCAGTGCCCAAGGCCTGTCGGCGGGTGATCCTTTTCATGGCCTGAAGAGGTATCAGAAGGCCGCGAGCGCCTGATCAGTGCCCCGCGCATCTATTTCCCGGCAGCGCGAAGGACTCCCCGCCCCCTACGGATCAGCACACGGAGGCGGGGAGTCCAGATCCGGACGGTCAGCCTTCCCGTACCGCCACCGGAACGGGCCGTCGGGCGGACCGTGTCGTGCCGCCGTCCACGTGGTTCGCCCTGAGCGCTGCGTAGGCGCTGGACAGCGCCTGCCTCCGGACCGGGCGCCGGTCGGCGAAAGCCGTCAGATCGCCTGCGCACTGCAGCTCCCATCGCGGGAAGCGGCGCCGGGACGTGGCCACGGACGCGCTGGGGGCGAAGTACAGCATGGTGGTGTTCTCGTGGGGGTTGTGCGCCGAACCCTCGTACACCATTCGGCCGGTGGTCTCGAGGCGGTCCGCCAGGCGGGCGAGCGCGCTCGCGTCGGGCCTGTCCATGAACAGGCCGACGTGGTTCTCGAAACCGTGGACGCGCTCCTGCGTCCCCACGTCGTCCGTGTAGCCGGGGCTGCACCGCGGGAAGAGGAAGACCTCGACCTCGGGCGCCAGGCCGCTCGTGACGCGCAGCCGCGTCACCCGTATGTCCGCATCGTCCGGGAGCCAGTGACGCTCCACCAGACGGCGCTTCACCAGCACGCTCGGTATGGTGGTCGATGCGGGCCAGCCGTTCTCCTCGAAGTACTCGAGAGCGGATTCCACTGTTTCCGGGAACAGTAGCGTTGCGCAATGCGAAACAACGCATCCGCTCTTTATTTCCCGTTTGAGATCACCCGGTATCCAGGGTGGCAGGAGAGCGTCCAGTGATTTTTTGGAGGCGTGGAGGGCGTAGTCAACAGCATGCTGGAGGCGCTGGACGTCGCACGGTTCGAACGTCACTTGATGCATGTCGCAGCCTTTCTCTTGCCGACACCTGATTAAAGCCATGTCACCCATCAGGCGGCACTTGGCCGTAGTCTGATCGGGTGAACGGAGATGCCTGACCTGGGCATCTTGACCTCTTGCAACCGTGGTTGTACTCATCGGTGAAGTACCGCACTTTCAACGGAAGGCGTCTTTCCCAGGAGGTAGAGGGCATGTCTCCGTACGGCCGAAAGAATTCTCCGCGCATCGTGATCGCCGGTGCCGGAATTGGCGGACTGACAACGGCCTTGAGCCTTCATGCGGCGGGCCTGGACGATGTGCTCATCCTGGAAGCGTGTCCGAACCTGCGCGCGGTCGGCGCGGGAATCAATCTGCAGCCCGCCGCCGTGCGCGAGCTGACCGAACTCGGTCTCGCGAAGGCGCTCGGCGACACCGCGGTGGCGACCGCCCGGCTGGAGTACCACCACCGCTACGGCGGCCTGATCTGGTCGGAGCCGCGCGGGCGCGCCGCCGGCTACAACTGGCCGCAGTACTCGGTGCACCGGGCGGACCTGCAGGACATCCTGCTGTCGGCGGTCCGGGACCGGCTCGGCCGCGAGGCGCTGGTCACCGGAGAGCGCCTCGTGCGGTACGAGCAGGGCCGGGAGCAGGGACGGCCCACCGTGCAGGCGTACGTGGAGGGCCGGCCGGGCCCGTTCTCCTGCGACCTGCTCATCGGCGCGGACGGGATCAATTCCGCCGTGCGCGCGACCATGTACCCGGGCGAGGGTCCGCCGCTCGGCAACGGGATATCCATGTGGCGCGGGGTGACCGAAGGCCCGCCCTTCCTCGACGGGCGCACGATGGTCATCGCCGGCTGCAACGCGCGGGTGAAGGCCGTGGCCTATCCCGTGTCCCGGCCCGACGGGAGCGGGCGGTGCCTGCTCAACTGGGTGGTGGAGAGCCGCACCGACGACGGCCTGGGCGACGAGGACGCGCGAGGCGGGGCCGACTGGGACCGTGCGGTACCGCCGGAGGAGGTGCTCGTGCACCTTGACGGCTGGCGCAGCGACTTCCTCGACCTCCACGGCATCATCGCCGGGGCGCCCCGCATCGGCCGGTACCCGATGATCGACCGCGACCCGCTGCCGGCGTGGACGGACGGCCGTGTCGTCCTGCTCGGCGACGCCGCCCACCCTTTGTACCCGACCGGCTCCAACGGCGCCTCGCAGGCCGTCGTCGATGCCCGCGTCCTGGCGTACGCGCTCGCCCACCACGACGTGGACGAGGCCCTGGCACGCTACGAGGCGGACCGCCGCCCGCAGACCACTCTCCTCCTCGCGGCGCACCGCCGGCTGGAACCCGACCCGGTCCTCCGCCAGGTGGAGGCCCTTGCCCCGAACGGCTTCCTCGACATTCGCCACGTCCTGCCGGAAGACAGGCTGGACGGCATCAAGTCCTGTACGCGCCAGGTCACCGGCGTGGACGCCACCGCGCTCAATGCCCGTTCCTCCTGGAGCGTCGCCGTATGAACAACTCCCGTCTGCGGTCCACCTCCGCCGCCGCGCTCGCCTCCGCCGCGCTGCTGGCGGCCCTCCTGTCCGCCACCGGGCGGCCCGCGGCCCCGCCGGCGCCCTCCGGCTCAGCCGCGCGCCTGCCCGACTGCGGTGACAACGCCGGCGGCGCCGTGTGCTCCACGTACGGTCCCGCCGCCCGCCTGGGCCGCGGCACGGTCCGTACGTACGGCGAGTACCAGGGCGGGATCCCCAGAACCCTGGGAGTCTCCCTGACCGCCCCGGCCGTCACCGCCCTGCCCAGCACCCCCACCGACGGCAAGCACTGCTACGACGCGGACGCCGACGGGAGCCTCGACGACACCCACGAGTGCGTCGGCGGCCACAGTCTGGAACTCGCGCTGCCGGCCGCCCCGGCCGCCTCGGCCGGCCTGCCCTTCCAGTGGGTGCTGTTCAACTGGAACCCGCACGGTCACAACCCGCACGGCCGCTACGACGTCGCCCACTTCGACGTGCACTTCTACCTCGTCCCCCGCGAGGTCCGGTCGGGCATCAAGACCGGGGGCTGCGCCCTGCTCATCGCCTGCGGCCAACTGGCCACGGCCGGCAAGCCCGTCCCGGCCGCGTACCTGCCGGCGGGCTACCCCGCGAGCAGCCCGCAGACCGCGGAAGGCGCCATGGGCGCGCACCTGGACAGCCGCCCCCCGTCCACCGGCACGCTCAGCGGCCAGACCTTCATCTACGGGGCGTACGCGGGCGACCTGATCTTCATGGAGCCCATGCTCACGCGCGACTTCCTCCAACGGCACCGCACCTCGGCCGGCCACCGCACCTGCGAGGCCGTTCCCCAGCCGGCCGCCTGGCGGATCCCCGGCTGGTACCCCACGCGGTACTGCACCGCCTACCGCCCCGGCGAGGGCGACTACACCGTCTCCCTCACGGACTTCGTCCACTCGGCCGGGGCGCACCGCCTCGTCACGGCGGGCCGGTGAACCTCTGCCGCGTGGCGCAGCGGGCGCGTCCGGCAGGGAGCCGTCACAATCGGGCTGTCCGCCGTGCCGCTTAATCACCCATTTGGGGGCCAGTTCATGTACGCAGCCGTGGTCCACGCCCTGGGGCAGCCGCCCCGGTACGAGTCCGTGCCCGAGCCCACCCCCGCGGCCGGCGAGGTGGTCGTCGAGGTACTGGCGGCCGCGCTGTACCCGCTGGTGCGCTCGTTCGCCTCGGGCGGCCACTACACGGGTGGCGACGCACTGCCGCTGATCCCCGGGTTCGACGGGGTGGGCCGGACCGCGGCCGGTGAACTCGTCTACATCTCGGGGCTGGAGCCCCCGCACGGGACGATGGCCGAGCGCGTCGCCGTACCGGCCGCCGCGCTCATGCCCGTACCGGAGGGGCTCGACCCGGTCACCGTCGCCGCCGTCATGAACCCCGCGTCCTCCGCATGGATCGCGCTGCGTGAGCGGAGCCGGCTGCGCAGGGGCGATTCGGTACTCGTACTCGGTGCCACGGGCAACGCCGGGCGGGCCGCGATCCAGCTGGCCCTGGACCAAGGCGCGGGCTCCGTCGTGGCGGCCGGGCGCGACCCGCTGGCACTGCAGGCTGCGGCAGCCCTGGGCGCCCACCGTACGGTGGCTCTCGAGGGCTCCGACGAGGACATCGCGGCCGCCTTCGGCGCGGCGGCCGCCGATGTGGACATCGTGCTCGACTATCTGTGGGAGCGGCCTGCCGAGCTGGCGCTCGACGGAATCCTCCGCCACCGCTCCGATCTCACCCGAACCCTGCGGTGGGTGCAGGTCGGCTCCGCGGCCGGGGCCGACATGACCGTGCCGTCCGCGTGGTTGCGCAAGGGGGACGTGAGCGTCTGCGGGAGCGGACTCGGCTCGATCTCGGGCGCCCGCCGCGATGCCGCCCTGCGCGAGCTGCTCGACCGCCTGCCCGACCTGGTGCCGGCCACCGAGGCGGTCGCCGTGCCGATGGCCGAGGTGGAAGCCGCCTGGGAATCCCCGCTGCGGTCCGGCACCCGGCTCGTGTTCGTGCCCGCCGGCGGAGACGAACGGGCCTCCGGAGCGTCGGAAGCCGTCAAGGACAGGGAAACGGTCTGACCGTTGCTCTCACCTCTCACGGTGCCCCGTCGTACGGTGGCGGCGGCGGGCTGGGTGCCAAGCGGAGGCCCAGCGCGCCCCCGACCTCAGGGGTGAGAGGACCGGGCGGGTCCATCCCGAGTGGGCCGGCCAGGTCCCGGGCGTGCAGGCGCACGGCGGCTTCGAGCAGGGTGGCGTAGCCCTCGGCAGCGGTACGGGTGCGCTGCCGGGCCGTGACGGCGAGAGCGGCCGCGATCACGGCCGCGGGCCACCACCACAGGGCGAGGGGCAGGTAGAGGAGCGCCCAGGCGGACAGCGTGGTGGCACGGGTCAGGGCCTGGCGCGCGGCGGTGATCTCGGCCCGGGTGGTGTCCGGCAGGACCAGCCACAAGTGGGGCCACAGGGCGGCCAGATCGAGGTGGTGGTCGCGGTCCACGCGCACGGAAGCGGCATGGATGCGGTCGCCGCTCCACGTGGGGCGGTCCGGACGCTCGGGGGATATCCGGAGCATCGCCGCCCGGGCGGCATGCCGTCCGGCGGGGTCCACACGCTCCCCGCGGGTGCGGGCGGCTGCGGCTTCCTGCCGGTGCCGGTGCCAGGCTTCGGCCGCCGTCCGCCAGCGGTGCTGACGGCGGACGGTGATCCAGTGCGCGAGCCCGCGGGCCGGAGCCGGCCAGGTGTACCAGTCCGTGGCGAGGTGGAGCCGTTCGGCAGCGGAGCCCAGAGCCTGTGCGAGGACCCCGACGGCCGCGGCGCCGCCCAGTACCGCCGCCAGCACCACCACCTGGCCTCCGACGGTGCGCGCGACCGGTGCACCGGCCCACGCGCTGATCTGGCCGGTGAGGCGGTCCACGGCGAAGGGATGGGCCTGGCCGAGCGTCCGGGCCGCGACGGCGACCGCGAGGTAGAGGGCGCCGGGCAGCACCAGCAGGGACAGCCACCGCTCGGCGAGCTTCTTGCCCAATTCTCCCAGCAGGGTCCCCACCGCTAGAGCCGGTCCAGGCGCAGCTGTTCGCCGCTGATCGCGCAGACCGGCGCCGGTCCGTGGCCCGGCCACCCGTAGCGCGCACACCGGTCGGTGGGGCACAGGTACACCGACTCGCCGGAGCGGTCGCGGTGCACACCCGCGGCATGGACCCGGCGCTCCGTCGTGCTCCCGGTCCCTCCGTATGCGTACAGGCCCTGGTTGTCACCCAGGGACTGCAGGACCGCATGCAGGTCGTCGACCGGGCGGGCCGTCTCCCGCCCGTCCTGCACCGCGGTGAGCACCTCTTGCAGGACGGCGTCGTTTCCGGTCGGACCGCGGCGCAGACGCCCGCGGATGCGATCCGCGTTCGCGCATACGATCCCCAGTCGGCGTGCCGTCTCGTCGGCCTCGGTCATGCTCTCCCCCGGCGGCTCGGTGTCCCGCTGTCGCGGAGCGTATCCGAGGAACTACCCGCCGCTCCACGGGTCGTGGGACTAGCATCACCGGGCATGAGCGATCCGGGGGGCCCTGAGCGCGCCGTACGACTGGCTGCAATGGAAGTGCGTCTCCAGCGGGTTGTGGAATCCCAGGACCTGGCACCGGTGTTGGAAGCCGGCGCTCTCCGGGAAGCGCAGTTGCTTGCGGAGCTGCTGCCGGGCGGGGACGGCCTCCCCGTCTACCATCTGCTCGGCTGGTTCTCCTGGTTCCGCCACCTGGCCGTACCCGTACCGGCAGACCAGGCCCAACCGGACCTGCGGGATGCCGTGATGGCGTTCACCGCGTGTTTCCTGGCCGGCGTCGGTGATCTGCCGGAGCCGTTGTTGCCCCTCCTCGCGGAGAACGCGGCAGCGTCTGCCATGCCCCTGCTCGAGGACGCGTGGAGGTCGGACGACCAGGCAGAGCTCTCCGGCTTGGTGAACCTGTGGCAACGCATCGTGGAGGCCATCCCCGTCGCACATCCGCACCGTGCCGTCCACCTGACCGCCCTGGGGAACGTGCTGCGCCTCGTGGTCCAACGGGGTGGCCCCCCGGAAGACCTGGACGCCGCGATCGACCGGTTCCGGGAGGCGCTGGCGTCGGCCTTCGAGGAACGCGGCCGCGCCATGTACCTCTTCAATCTCGGAGACGCATTGCGCGCCCGGTACGAGCAGGCCGGAGCAGTCGCCGATCTGGAGAGCGCCATCCCCCTGCTCCGGGAGGCGGTGCAGCTGGCTCCGGATGACCGCCTCTACCGCACGCTGGTGCTGACCGGTCTCGGAAACGCGCTGTGCGCCCGGTTCCAGCGAACCCGGACGATGGCGGATCTGGAGAGCGCCATCTCCCTGCACCGGGAAGCGGTGCACGTGATGCCTGTCGACCACCCCGACCGCGCCCGTGTCCTGTCCAACCTCGGGAACGTGCTGCGGGCCAGGTTCGAGCAGGCCGGCGACATCGAGGACCTGGAAGCCGCAGTCGAGACGGGGCGGCAGGCGGTTGGGACGGCCACCCGCCACGGAAGCGAGTCACGGGCCGTGGCCCTGTCCAACCTGGCCAACGCACTGAGGCTCCGTTACGAGCGGACCGGCGCCATCGGGGACCTGGAAGCCGCGATCAAAGCGGGATGGGAGGCACTGGACGCACTGCCTGCCGGCCACCGCCATCGCCTGATGATCCTGTCGAACCTCGGGATCTCGCTGCAGGACCGCTTCGCGCGGGTCGGCCTCCCCGCGGACGTGGACTCCGCCATCGAGGTGGGGTCGCAGGCGGTGGAGGCCGCGGCACCCGGGCATCCGGACCGGGCGATGTTCCTGTCGAACCTCGGGGGAGCGCTACGGGTCCGGTTCGAGCGGATCGGCGCGCTGGCGGACCTGAACGCCGCAATCGACCGCCTTCGGGAGGCGGTCGAGGCCGTGCCCGCCGGCCATCCCGAGCGCGTACGGTACCTGTCCAACCTCGGGAACATGCTGCGGGCCAGGTTCGCGCGGAACCGCGACATCGGGGACCTGGACGCCGCCATCGAGATGGGCCGGCGGGCGGTGGACGCGGCACCTGCGCATCATCACCATCGCGCGATGTTCCTGTCGAACCTCGGGGCAGCGCTACAGGTCCGGTTCGCACGGACCGGCGCCGTCGCGGACCTGGACGCCGCGATCGTCCGCCTTCGGGAGGCGGTCGAGGCCGTCCCCGCCGACCACCCCCACCGTGCGCGGTACCTGTCCAACCTCGGCCCCGCGCTCAGGACCCGCTTCAGCGGGACCGGCGTCCGGTCGGACCTGGACGCCGCGGTCGACGTGGGCCGGCAGGCGGTGCGGACCACTCCCGCAGACCACCCCGAGCGCGCCGTATATCTGAACAACCTCGGAGATGCGCTGCTGACCCGGTTTCAGCAGGACGGAGATGCGGCGGACCGGGAGGCGGCGGTGGCCACCTGGTCGGCGGCGTCGACAACGCCATCGGCAACCGTGTCCATCCGGGTCGACGCAGGGCTGTCCGCGGCTCGGCTCCTGGCGCAGTCCGGTGATGCGGAGCGAGCGGCCGACACGGCGGATGCGGCGGTGCGCCTGATGCCTCGGCTGGCCCCGCGCCGGCTGGAGCGCCAGGACCAGCAGCATGTCATCGGCAATACGGCGGGTATGACCGCCACGGCCGCCGCGCTCGTGCTCGCGGCCCCGGGCGGGACCGCCGACGGGCGGGCGGAGCGCGCCTTGGGGCTGCTGGAGGTGGGCCGCGCGGTACTGCTCGGCCAGGCACTGGAGATCCGCAGCGATCTGACCGACCTTCGCGAGCGCCAACCTGAACTGGCCCAGAGGTTCGCCGAGTTGCGCGACCGAATGGATCAGCCGGCCGATACGCCGGCCGATACGCAGGTCGCCATCGAAGACGACGGCGACGGGGCACCACACCGGCCGCGGCAGGACCTCGCCGTGCAGAACAGGCACCGGCTGGCAGAGGAGTTCACTGCCGTCCTGGCGGAGATCCGCACCCTGGAGGGCTTCGCCTCTTTCGCCATCCCGCCCACCGTCGACGAACTCAGGGCCGAGGCGTCCCAGGGGGCGATCGTGGTGTTCAACGTCAGCAGCTACCGCAGCGACGCACTGTTGCTCACGGCCGAGAGCATCACCAGCCTCCCTTTGCCTCAGCTCGAGTACACCACCGTGGTCGATCGGGTCAACGCCTTCCGGCAGGCACAGCACACGGCGGTGGCAGGAGCGGACCCGGAGGAGCGGGAACAGGCGCAGTCCGTGCTCGTCGACGTCCTCGAATGGCTCTGGAACGCCGCCGCCGGCCCCGTGCTGGACGCCCTGGGACACCAAGGTCCCCCTCCCACGACGGAACGGGCAGGTGACGTCATGCCACGCGTGTGGTGGGTGCCGGGCGGACTGCTCGGACTGCTGCCCCTCCACGCCGCCGGCCATCACACCGACACGCCGGACGACCCGCACCGGCGCACCGTGATGGACCGGGTCGTCTCCTCCTACACCCCGACCGTGCGCGCGCTGCGCTACGCCCGCGAACGCAGCCGGCGCGAGGGGAACGACCCCACCGCGGCCGGCCGAGCGCTGGTCGTCGCCATGCCGACCACGCCCGGACTGCCCGGGCAGGGCCGGTTGCGGTTCGTCGACGCCGAAGTCGCCATGCTGGAGGCCCGCTTTCCCGATCCCGTGGTCCTCAGAGAGAGGGACCACGGCGGGGGGCAGGCGGACCCGGCACCGGCCACCACCCCGACGAAGGCTCGCGTACTGGCGCGGCTGCCCCACTGCGCGATCGCCCACTTCGCCTGTCATGGAAGCAGCGATCCCGCCGACCCCTCGCAGAGCCGGCTGCTGCTCCACGACCACGAGGACGACCCGCTCACCGTCAAGAGCCTGGCCCCCGTCGCCCTCGACCACGTCAGGCTGGCCTACCTCTCCGCCTGCCGTACCGCGGCCGTCGACACCGTCGACCTGCTCGACGAGGCCATCCACCTCACCTCGGCGTTCCAACTCGCCGGATTCCCCCACGTCATCGGCACCCTGTGGGAGATCGACGACCAGACCGCCGTCCGTATCGCCCGGGCCTTCTACGACGGCCTGGGGGCCGGCTCGGCAGCCGTCGACCCGGACCGGGCCGCCCGTGCACTGCACGAGGCCGTACGACAACTACGGGACGGTGACGACCTGCCGCCCGGCTACGACCGGAGGGGCACCCCTCTGCTGTGGGCCGCGCATCTCCACGCCGGGGCGTGATCTGGAACGGCTCCGGTCCCCTAACCGCCGTTGAAGCCGCTGCAATCGGTGCGCTCGTTGCCTTGCGAGATGCTGTACTGGGCGTTCTCCACGTTCAGCATCTGGAACCCGCCGTCGGCTCCGATCGTGAAGGACCCGCCTGCGGCGGTCGGCGAGGACAGGAACGCGGGTCCCGGTGTGAAGCCGCCGCCGGACAGGTGCACCTTGCCGTTGTCGAAGACGCCGGAGATGGAGCAGGTGGCCGTGGGGGCGGCGGCCGCTGCGCCCCACGCGAGGGCGGCAGGTGCGGCGATGAATGCGCCGGCCATCACAGGGGTGAGCACCAGCAGACGTATGCGTCGGTTCAACATGCTTCCTCCCGAGAGAGCCAAGGGAAAAGCGGTGTGTCCGTCCTTTCCATCGTCCCCCGCCCGGACCGGCGTGTCGATCGGGGGCGATAGGGCCCGTGCCGCGCCGATGGTGCGGGTGGGTGGGACGCTGGGAGGAGGCCGGCCCGAACTGTGGGCCGTGTCGTGGAAGCGTGGAGGACAACCCATGAAATGCGCAACGCGAAGTGGCGCGATCAAGGTCTCGTCCGTGCTGCTCGTGGCGGGCGCCATGGCCGGAGGCCTCTTGGCAGGCGCCGGCTTCGGCACAGCGGCGGCCGCGGACGCCCTGCGTCTCGCCCCGGCGGCCCCGTGCACGAGCAGCCAGATCGTTGCGGACAGCGCGCAGCCAACCGACTTCACCCATGTACTGATCACCGTGAGCAACCACGGTTCGAAGCCGTGCGTACTGAACGGCTTCCCCACCGTGGCTCTCGCGGGGCAGGGCTCGCCGGACAAGAACAGGCCCCTTCAGGTCACCCGCCAGGGGAAGGCGCGGCCGGTGCAGCTGGCGCCCGGAGCCCAGGCCTCGGCGCGGCTCACCTTCACACCGGTTCTCGGTGAGGCGGACGGCTACTGCGACTCCGGAGCCGATCCCAGCGTCGCACCGTCGATGGTGGTGGGTGTCGCGGGCGGCAGGTACCAGCTGGCGCCGGACGACGGCGGCAACTTCGCGCTGTGCGGCAACAGTGTCCGCGCCACGGCCTTCCGCGCGGCGGGTTCCTGACAGAGCCGTTGCCCTGGGCGCAATGCGGCTGGTGACGGCAGGTTGATATAGCGTGCGCACGTCAAATTACGTACGATGCACACGCTCACGGGGGATTCCCATATGACCTATCCGCCTCAGCAGGGCCCCGGCCCGTACGGCCAGCCTGTCCCGAACGGACAGCAGCCGCAGGGGTACCCGCCCCAGCCGGGATACGGATACCCGCAGCAGCAGGCCCAGCCCCCTTACGGAGTGGCGCCCCAGCAGTACCCGCACCCGCAGCAGTTCGCGGCCCCTCCGGCACCGCCGGCCCGGCGCGGAGGCATGGGGATCATGAAGATCCTCAAGATCATCGCCGGCGTGGTCGTCGTCATCATGGTTGCGGTCGGCTACTTCGCGAGCCGCGACGACGCGGACAAGGCGGAGGTCGGGGACTGCCTGACGAACAAGGGGAGCACGGTGACCCCTGACCTGCAGGTGGTGAAGTGCGGTGGCGCCAACGCGGAGTTCAAGGTGGTGAAGGTGATACCCGACACGCTCGACACGAAACAGTGCCAGGGCAAGTCGGACATCGGCTATCAGGAGCAGATGAGGGGTTCCCGCCGCAGCTCGGGCAAGCAGTTCGTGCTCTGCATCGACGAGATCAAGAAGAGCTGACCGAGCCGTATGCCGGCCGTCCTCCACGCAGCCGCCGCGGAACCCACGGGTTCCGCGGCGGCTGCGGCTGGAGCTGCGGCTCTTGGGCTGCGCGGGGGTCAGGACGCCGTGGAACGCGTCGCGAGGGGCATCGGGTGGGCCGGGGCGGGCGGGGGTGTGCGGCGGGCCGGGCGGAAGCCGAGTACCAGGACCACCACGCCGATCAGGGCGAATCCCGCCGTCCACAGGGCGCCGACGTGCATGGCGTGGATGAACGCGGCGTCGGCCGCCTTGGCGAGGGCGGGGTCGTGCGTGGCGGACGCCACGTGCCGGGCCAGCTCGGCCGAGACCCGGGCCTGTTGCCGGACCGGATCCGGAAGGCCGGTCAGCGAGCCCTCGATCGAGTGCCGGTACGCGATCGAGGTGATCGTGCCGCCGGCCGCGATGCCCAGCACGCTGCCGGTCTGGCGCAGGGTGCTGTTGACCGCGCTGCCCGCTCCGGCCCGTTCCAGCGGCAGGGAACCCAGAACCGCGCCCGTGACGGGAGCGATCACCATGCCGATCGCGGTGCCCTGGACCAGCATGACCACCGGGTACCACGCGATCGGTGTGGTCGCGTCGAACAGGGCCAACGACCCCATCGCCAGGCTCGCGACGGTCAGCGCGATCGCACCGACGAGCCGCACCGACGTCAGGCGGGTCAGCCGGACGGCGATCGGCGAGCCGACGACCACGCCGAGCGCTGCCGGGAGGCCGAGGAGCGAGGCGTCCCACGCCGAGTACCGGCGCGCGCCCTGCAGGTAGACGCGAGGTAGAACGAGCCCGCGGTCATCGTCAGGAAGACCATCATCAGGGTGACGTTCCCCGCGGCGAAGCGGCGCTGCATCAGCAGCCGGGGATCGAAGCTGGGGTGGGCGATCCGCAGCTCGGTGACGACGAACGCCGCGATCAGCGCGATGCCCGCGGCGGTGCATCCCCAGACGCGCGGCTCCGTGAAGGACGCCTCCTGGCCGGCGCGGATCAGGCCGTACGCGAGCAGGCCCAGGCCGCCGGTCGACAACAGGAGTCCGGCCGGGTCGAGGCGGCGGACCTGCGGGCTACGGGAGTTCGGCACGTACCGGGCGATGAAGCCGAGGCCGAGGAGGACCACCGGCACGTTGACGAGGAACACCGAGCCCCACCAGAACTTCGCGAGCAGTCCCCCGGCCAGGATCGGCCCCGCGGCGATCCCGACTCCGGCGAAGGACGACAGCGTGCCGTAGGCGGCCGGCCGCTGCTCGGGCTCGAAGGTCCAGCTGACGACCGCCATGGTGGCCGGTACGAGTAACGCGGCCCCAGCGCCCATCACGGCCCGGGCTGCGATGAGTTGGCCGGGCGTGGACGCGTACGCGGCGAAGGCGGAGGCGGCGCCGAACACGGTCATGCCCGCGAGCAGGGTGTTGCGGTGCCCGAACCGGTCTCCGAGCGCACCCCCGGTGAACATCAGGCCGGCGAAGGCCAGGGTGTACGCGCCCGTGGCCCACTGGAGTTGGCCGGGTGTGGCACCCAGGCCGCGGACGGGGTCCGTGAGCGTCTCGAAGGCGGTGGACAGGATGGTGCCGTCGAGCCAGATGAGGACCTGCGCGAAGACGAGAACGCCCAGGATGAGCCGTTGGCGGCTGCGCTGTGGCGTGGACGGCGTCGGTGGCGTGGCGGATGACATACGTGACTACCTTCGGATCAAGAGGGTTCCGGCGCTGCCGTGCGCCTAGAATCGACAGGTACTTGACGTTCTGGCCATCGTGGCAAACTCGTCAAGTTCCTGTCAATCAAGAGTTTGGAGGTCACCTCGTGGGCGAGAAGAGCCACGACCGAGTGCTGAGTTTCCTGGTCCGCCACACGTGGCTCGGCATGCGGGCGGCGATCGGGGCCGAGCTGGAGGAATTCGGCCTCACCGTGCCGCAGTTCGCGACCCTGATGATGGTCAAGGAGTCGCCGGGCGTGTCGGTGGCCCAGCTGGCCCGCTCGGTCGGGAGCACCCGCCAGGCCGCCAACGAGATGCTCGCGGCGCTGGAACGCGACGGCCTGATCACCCGCTCTCCCCACCCCACCGACCGCAGGACGCACCAGCTGCACCTCACCGATCGCGGCGAGACCCGCTACGAGGCCGCACTGCCGGCCGTCCAGCGACGGGAGGCCGCGCTCGAGGCGGGACTGACGCCGCAGCAGCGCGAGGCGGCCGTCGCCTGGATGTCGGCTATCGCCGTTGCATGCCATGAGCCTTGGGCGAAGTGACCGCCAAGTGACCGCGGGCCGGCCGCTGTCCGACCCCTGCCCACTGAGCCGGCCGGGGGAGGGGGAGTCACGGCGGGGGCGGCCTGTCGTTTCCCGGATATGACTGATCTCATGGTCCAGATCCCGGCCGACTGGCTGGCCCGGGTGTTCCTTTCGCTCCGTCGCGGCTCGTCGGAGGACGCCCAGGTGTCGGCTGAGGAGCTGCAGCCGTTCACCGAGAAACCCGGTCAGCGGATCCCCGTACCGCGGGCGACGGTCCTGCGCACCGAACTGGCGCTGCGGGGAGAGCTCGAGCGTGCCCAGGAAGAGGAGCGGCGGGCACGGCTGTTAGAGGAGGCCGACTACCTGATCAGTGCCCGCCTCGGCGGATAGCGTCCCGCCGGTTGCCGTGGCACGGCTCGCTGCACCGCTGCCCGTTCAGTACACGAGCTTGTACGTGACGTCCTTGGGGGCGGGGGACGGCGCGGTGTGGGGGTAGAAGAGCCGGATGGTCGTGAAGCGCTGGATGTCGGGGTGTCCGGGCCAGGGTTCCGGCTTGCTCAGGGTCACCGTGACCGGGTACGCGTGAAAACGGCCGGCCGCGCAATAGGGCTTGCAGTCGTTCACCATGTCGGTGCCGGTGGCCGTCGCCTTCCGCGGACCCCAGGTGTCCCAGTTCAGCCGGACGAGGCGGTTGTTTCCATCGCCGCAGGCCAGCAGGTACTCCTCGGGGCGTACCTGGGCCTCGGAGAAGCAGTCCACGACCACGACCGGTTCGGGATCCGGTTCCGGGGCGGCCCGGGTCTGCGCGGAGGCGGGCACGGCGCCCACCACGAGGGCCGCAGCCGCGCACAGCAGCGTGGCCGTCCGCACCCGGGCTCGGCGTGCAGCAGCGAGCCCGCCGTCTCCTGAAACGTCCACGGGACCTCCTCGGGTCATCCGTCTGCCGTAGGTGCTGCACCCGTCCCCAGCTTCCCCCATCCGGGCGTACCCCGCACCCGCTGCGGCGGGGGGCGCCGTCCGTCGGCCCTCCGGCCCGGTCCCGGAGAGCCGGGGCCGGGCAAAGAGCGGGTCACCGCCGGTGGAGTGTCTCGAGGGCCTCGACGAGGACCTCGGGGCGGTGCTGTGCTGCCCCTTGTGGACCGGTGGTGGCTGCCTGTCGAGGCCGAGCAGGGTGGCCACCACCGGTCCAGGCGGTGCGTACGGAGTACTCGACGGTGAACACCACGTCGTCGGGGACCTCCGCGTACTGGCCGATGAAGGCGAGGTTCAGGAAACTCCGTACCACTGGCTGGCCCAGCCGGTGTTGATCGTGCTCGTGGACTGCTCGGCGAGATTCAGCGTGGCCGGCAGGGAGGTCTGGCCGGTCAGGACCGTGCTGTAGCGGAGGTTCGGCGGGGTCAGGCCTGCGTTGACCGAGATCCCGGCGCCCGTGGATTTGAGGGTGAGGGCGTTGGCGGCCCAGTTGCCGTTGAGGAGGAGGGCGACGAAGTACGTACCGGGGGCGGCGGTGAACGGCTTGGCCAGCGGCAGAGGCTTGGCGATCGCGTCGGTCATCAGCTGCGGCGAGATGTCCGCGGTGGACGCGCGCAGCGCCCCGGTGGCGTCGTAGACACCGAGGTAGGACTGGGAGAGCTGGGCGCTCGGATCGATGCCGGCCAGCCCCAGCCAGATGTTGGACCAGGTGATCTGCTCGCGCAGCACGATCCGTACGAGGGTGACCCGTCCGCCTACCCCGGCGGCGGACTGGGCGGTGACGTGCCCGGCATCGTTGGGGTCGCCGGTCCAGGCCAGGAGGTTCTGGTCCTGGGGCCGGGGCCCCTCGTAGCCGGAACCGTTGCCCGGCGCGGCGGGAGCAGGAGCGGTGGCGACCGCGCTGCTCGGCTTCTCCTTCGGGCTCCCACCGGGCGAGGTGCAGCCGGCCAGGACGAGCAACGCCGCGAGTGTGGCGGCGATGCCGGTCGAGACGGTGGTGGTACGGGTGCGCATGGTCCCCCCATGAGGTGCGGATGTGCCAAAGGGGCCATGGTCACACGGGCACGCGCCCGCCCCCCGCGCGAGGTCCCGTAGCGGAGGGACGACGGCCCTGCGGGATGCCTCACACACCCGGGTCGCGGTGGGTGGGGCGGCCGTCGAGGACGGTGAACAGGACCGGGAACTCGGGGAGGTCGATGGCAGGGGTGGTGAGCGGGTTGTCGGCGAGGACGGTGAGATCGCGCGCCGGCCGACGGTGAGCCGGCCGGCCTCGTGCTCCTCCGCCGCCGCGTAGGCGGCGTTCACCGTGATGGCGCGGAGGGCCTCCAGGGCGGTCGCGTGCAAAGTACCGGGCCAGATGCCGCGCCGCCTGGGGGAGCTGCCCGCGGGCAGCGCGGCCGGCAGCAGGACGTCCGGTTCGGCGCCGACCGCACTGCCGAACGCCTCCGCCACCAGATCCTCCACCGTGGGGAAGTAATGGCTGATCAGGCCCGGTCTCACCGCCAGCTCATGGGCGATCCGGCGCAGGGTTACGCACTCCGTCGCGGTCGCCCTGACGCTGTACGGGCCGCTGGCGTCCGGCCTCCTCGACACCGTCAGCAACGCCCTCCAGCTGATCGTCGTCCTGATCGGCCCCCTCATGGCCGTCTACGCCACGGACATCGTGCTGCGCCGGGGCCGCTACGACGGCCTCGCACTCTGCGACGAGACTCCTCGGAGCCCGTTCTGGTACACCGGCGGGGTCAACTGGGCGGGCGCCCTCGCGCACTGCGCGGGCGTCGCGACGGCCGCCCTCTCCGGCAACACCCTCTACACGGGCCCGATCGCGAGCCTCCTGGGCGGTGTGGACCTCTCCCTGCCCGTCGGCATGGTCGTGGCCGCCTCCCTCTACGCCGTCACGATGCGCAACTCCGCCACGGTGCGCGCCGCGAGGGCGGCGGGCGAGTGAGCATGCCCAGGCCGTCCGGGGACTACTTCGGCGGGGCGGTCACCGGCGCGGGCCAGAGATGGTCGGGGGTCACGATGGAGGTGACCGCGTTCCCGATCATGCTGGACAGGTTCTTGCCCTGGTAGTCCATGTCGCTGTTGACGAGCACGACCAGGGTGGCCTTCTCGGCGGGCAGCTGGACGGCGATGGTCTCGTAGCCGGGCAGCTCCCCGTTGTGGCCGAGCCAGCCGTTGAAGTTCAGGATGCCGAGGCCGTACGAGGCGCCGGGGACGACCCCGACCGGGAGCGTCCGGAGCCGTTCGGCCTGCGTCTTCTTGGTCAGCAGCCGGCCGTCGGCCAGCGCCGGCGCCCAGGTGTGAAGGTCGTCGAGGTCGGAGATCATTGCGCCGGCGGCCCAGGCCCAGGAGGGATTCCAGTTGGTGGCGTCGGCGACGGTGCCCTTCGGCGTGAAGTCGGTGTACCCGTGGGCGTGCGGGTCGGGCATGGCGCTGTCGGTGGGCAGCGAGGTGTCGTTCAGCTTCAGCGGCGCTGTCACGTGATCCCGGAGGTAGTCCCCGAGGCTCTGCCCGCTGACCTTCTCGACCAGCATCCCGAGCAGGATGGTGTTGGTGTTGCTGTACTCCCACTTGGCGCCGGGCTTGAAGTTCGGGGGATGGCGGAAGGCGACGTCCAGGAGCTGCCGCCGGGTGTACGTGCGGTGCGGGTCGGCGCGCAGCTTCGTCAGCCACTTCTCGTCCTTGGTGTAGTCGAAGAGGCCGCTGCGCATTTCGGCCAGCTGGCGCAGGGTGACGGCGTCCCCACCGGGGACGCCGGAGACGTACCGGGAGATGGGGTCGTCGAGTCCGACCTTGCCCTGGTCGACGAGCTGGAGGACGCCGGTGACGGTAAAGGTCTTGGTGACGCTGCCGATCCTCGAGTAGAGGTCGGACTTCATGGGCGTGCCGGTCTTCTTGTCCGCGACGCCGAAGGACTTCGCGTACACGCCGCGGCCGGGTATCCACAGGCCGATGTTGAGGCCCGGCATGGCCGTCTGCTTCATAATCTTCGCGATCGCCGCGTCCAGCTTCTGCACGGTGGCGGGATCGAAGTTCTCGCGTACGGAGCCGGCGGCCGGCCGGTCGGGGCCGGTGCCCGCACACAGGGAGGCCAGGAGAACCACCACCGCGGCGGGTACGGCCGTCCGGTGGGTCCGGCGCCCTCGGAGCGGGCGGTACCTGCCCATGATCGGTCACCTTGCCCAGGGTCGATCGGACGACGGTCCCCGAGCCCCCGAGGTGCTCCCACCATCGTAGGAGCGCCGTACCCCAGCGCGCGACCTCCGCCTTCCCTAGTGCCGCGTCAGGCGACGTTCGCCCCGAGGCCGCTTAGCTCCGTTGCCAGTAGCTGCACGAGGCCGCGGTGGGAGCCACCTCGCCGCTCTGGGTGGTGGGGCAGGGGACCGGCGCGTCACTCGGTGACGGGGCGCGTTCCCACCGCTTCGGCCCCTGCGTGGGGCTCGTCGCGTCGTCGAGGTACAGCGTGTACGCGCCGCCGGTCAGTACGACGGCGACCCAGCCCGCCACCACCCAGCGCCAGACCCTTCGCGGCACAGCTGCCCCCTCTGTCCCGGCCAGGCGTTTCGTTACGGCGCGATCGGGAGCTGGCGCTTGTGCTCGGTCTGGCGGTAGCGGCCGACGATCGTGTCGAAGGCGCGCTCGTCGACCGGCTTGCCCTCCAGGAAGTCGTCGATGTCGTCGTACGTGACACCGAGGGCGTCCTCGTCGGCCTTGCCCGGGTCCAGGGTCTCCAGGTCCGCCGTGGGGGTCTTCCAGACCAGCTCTACGGGGGCTCCCAGGACGTCGGCCACGGCGCGTACCCGGCGCTTGGTCAGGCCGGTCAGGGGGACCAGGTCGGCCGCGCCGTCGCCGAACTTGGTGAAGAAGCCGGAGACGGCCTCCGCCGCGTGGTCGCTGCCGACGACCAGGCCGTCGTGGGCGCCGGCCACCGCGTACTGGGCGATCATGCGCTGGCGGGCCTTGATGTTGCCCTGCACGAAGTCCTGGTGGTGGGCGTCCCGGAAGACGGTGCCACCGGCGACGGCGGCCTCCAGCGCGGCGTCGCTGGCGGGCTTGACGTCCACCGTCAGCACCCGGTCCGCCTTGATGAAGCCGAGGGCGAGCTGCGCGTCCTGCTCGTCGGCCTGGACCCCGTACGGCAGCCGCATCGCGTAGAACGTCGCGTCGTGGCCGCTCTCCCGGGCCCGCTCCACGGCGAGCTGGCAGAGCCGTCCGGCCGTGGTGGAGTCCACGCCGCCGCTGATCCCGAGCACCAGGGAGCGCAGGCCGGTGGAGGTGAGCCGCTCCGCCAGGAAGGCCACCCGGCGCTCGATCTCCCCGTGTGCGTCGAAAGTCTCCGGCACCTGGAGTTCCCGGGCGATCTCCTGCTGCAGAACGGTGGACGCCGGCCGGCTCACGGCTGCTCCTCGTGGTCGATGGTTGATCGTCGTGCGCTGTCCCGCCGACCCTAGTCGAAGCGTCCGGCCCGCCGTCAGTCGGCTGCCGCCTCGGCCGCCGGATCGTAGGGGCCGGGGGCCGAACGCACGACCGGCGAAAGGATCACGGGCATCCGCGATGAGTTCCGGCGCCCGCCGCTGTCTACCGGGGACAGGAGGCATCAGCGCCCTCCCCGTGACGCCGGAGGCGATCCGCCATGGACCATCAGTTCACCGCCACCCTGCAGAAGAGCCCGGAGAAGGGCGGCTGGACCTATGTCATCTGGCCCGGGTCGGCCGAGTTCTTCGGCACGCGAGGCCTGGTCAAGGTCCGCGGGACGATCGACGGGCACCCGTTCCGGAGCTCCTTCATGGCCCTGGGCGACGGCAGGCACAAGCTGCCGGTGACCGCCGAGACCCGCAGGGCGATCGGAAAGGAGGAGGGCGACCCCGTCACGGTCCGACTGCTGGAGCGGATCAACGCCTGATCATTCGCTGTTCACCGAATGCTTGGGGCATCCTGGGAGCATGAATGCCTTGCATGCCGGGACGCCGGCGGACGGTGTCGCCCCCGCGGCGCGCCTGGCCGCCTTCGCCGCAGCCTTGGCCGACGAAACCCGCGCCGCCATCTGTATGACGCTGCTCGAGGGACGTGCCTGGACCGCGGGTGAGCTGGCCCGGATCACCGCGGTCGCGCCGTCGACCGTGAGCGGCCATCTGACACGCCTGCTCGATGCGGGCATCTGCGTCACCGAGCGGCAGGGCCGCCACAGCTACGTGCGGATCGCCGACGCCGCGACGGCCCGTCTCGTCGACGAGCTGGCCTCGTACGCGATCCCGGACCGGGATGCGGCGCACGCGGTGCCGGTCGTGGCTGCGCCTGACCCGCTCGCCCGCGCCCGCACGTGCTACGACCATTTCGCCGGGCGGCTCGGGATGGCGGTGACCGACGCCATGGAACGGCGCGGGCTGCTCCGTACGGAAGGGGTCTTCGAGCTGACGGAGGCCGGGCACGAGTGGTGTGCCGGGGCCGGCGTCAGCCTCGTCCGCGAGGGGCGCAGACCGCTGGCGAGTTCCTGCCTGGACTGGACCGAGCGGCGCCGCCACCTGGGAGGCCTGGCCGGGGCGAGGCTGTGCGCGCGGGCGCTCGGCGAGGAGTGGGTGGTGCGGCCGGAGGCCGGCGGGCGGGGGCTGGAGGTGACCGAGGCCGGGGAACGGGCCTTCGGCGACCTGCTGGGGATCGGCCCGGAGGCCTGGAGCTGAACCGAAACGTTCCGCGCAATATTTCGGTGGACGCCGAAGTGTTGTGCTCGTAGGGTGGGGCTCATGACGTTCCACCTGCGCTCGATTCCGCCCGCCGTCCTCACGATCGCCGCCGTCTCGTTCACCGTGTTCGCCTGGGCGTCGGCCTTCGTGTCCATCCGCAGCGCGGGCGACGCGTACTCACCCGGGGCCCTGGCCCTCGGCAGGCTGCTGGCCGCCTCGCTGGTGCTCGCCGCCCTGCTCCTGATCCGCCGCCAAGGCCTGCCGCCGCGCGGAGCCCGGCGCGGAATCCTGATCTCCGGACTGGTGTGGTTCTGCGGCTACACGGTCGCGCTGAACTGGGGCGAAAGGCTGGTCGACGCGGGTACGGCCGCCCTGCTCGTGAACACCGGGCCCATCCTCATGGCCCTGCTCGCGGCCCGCCTGCTCGGCGAGGCGCTGCCGCCGCGGCTGCTGGCCGGCATGGCCGTCTCCTTCGTCGGGGCGGTGGTCGTCGGCCTGTCCATGTCGTCCGGCGGCGACGGCTCGACCTCGGTGCTCGGGGTCGTTCTGTGCCTGCTCGCGGCGGTGGCCTACGCCAGCGGCGTCATCGCGCAGAAGCCCGCGCTGTCCTTCGGGACGCCCCTGCAGATCACCGCCTACAGCTGCCTGACCGGAACCGTGGCCTGCCTGCCGTTCGCGGGGCAGCTGGTCGCGGAACTGCCGAGGGCGCCGGTGTCCGCGACCCTCAACATGGTCTACCTGGGCGTCGTGCCGACCGCCCTCGCCTTCACCACGTGGACCTACGCCCTGGCGCGCATGCCCGCCGGGAAGCTGGGCGCGACGACCTATGCCGTCCCGGCCATCGTCGTACTGCTGAGCTGGGCCCTCCTGGGCGAGGTCCCCGCCTGGCTGACCCTGCTCGGTGGGGTGCTGTGCCTGGCCGGCGTGGCGGTGTCCCGCTACCGGCCGCGTACCCCGGCGGACGCCGCGGCCAGTGTGCAGACTTCCGGCACCCGGTGACGTCCGGGACGGCGCAGGACAACGCGTGCGACGGGGCGAACGTTGCCTGACGCGGCCTAGCTAGTTGGCGGGGGTGTTCTCCTCCAGAGGGACCGTCAGGCCTATGCCTTCGGCTGCCACGGCGATGGCGAAGTCGAAGTACGCGGACTCGTCCCGGACGCTGTCGTGGGTGCGGCTGAAGACCTGGAACACCAGCAGCCCGATCAGATTGCTCCACAGCACGATGCCGCGCTCGATGAGGTCAGAGAACGGGGCCTCGGGCACACCGCCGAAAAGCTCCACGGCCTCCGGCCGGAGCAGCGGGGGCCCGGGCACCGTCCGCCGGGGCGGGGTGAGTTCACCGGCCGCCAGCGCGGAACGTACGATGCCGGCCAGCACGGCGGGGGTGCGCGAGGCGGCCGGGACGGTGTCCTGCGGGGCGTGGTAACCCGGGACGGGGGAGCCGTAGATCAGCGTGAATTCGGCGGAGTGGTCGAAGGACCACTTCCGCAGTGCGCGGGTCACCGCGAGGAGACGCGCGCCGGCCGTCGCACCGGCGGCGCCTGCGGCCTGGTCGGCCTGCTCCATCGCGGCGGCGGAGTCGTTGTAGGCGTCGATGACCAGTGCGGTCAGCAGGTCGTCCCGATGCGGGAACACGCCTGCCACGTCGCCGACGGCAAGACCGCTGCCCTCGGCAACGGCATCCAGGGACAGCCCTGCGGCGCCCGGTTTCACCAGCAGTTGGCGCGCGGTGGCCTTGATGACCGCCGACTGCGTGGAGTTCTCATCGGTAGCGCTCGTGGAAAGATCCATGGCCAAACCGTACCTGTCGGCCACCACGCTACTGCTCCGCAGCCCAGGCCCATCGCCGATACGAGCGGGCCGTCGTGGCCCAGGCGCCTGCGCATCCGATCCTCCGTTCCCGCGTTCCTCCCCCGTCTCCGGCAACGCTGCGCGCGGCAGGCGGTCCTCCCGGCGATTGTCCCCGACTCCTAAGCTCCGCGCGGGAGTTGGCGCGGCCGGCAGGAGGATGGTGCTCATGTCCCGAGGTGTCATGGACGGCTGGGTGCGCGAGAGCTTCGCCTCCTCCCGGGACTTCCGTCTCCCCTACGTGTGCGACCACGAGGCGCTCGCCCGCCGGGTGTGGGACGCGCTGCTCGACGGCCCCGGCTTCGCCCTGGTCACGGGCACGCCCCTCGCCACGATGAGCACGGGACAAGCCCAGGAGTTCGGCGTTTCGATGCTCCGGCACCCCGGGGAGCCGCTCCCGCAGGGCCGGGGCGCGGACACGGCCCTCGGGTGGCTGGTCAGGGACGAGGGCGTGTCGGCGCACACCGACGACCGCCGGTTCCACGAGGACGCCTACACGTCGAAGTCGCGCGGCTACCTGCACCTTCACAACGACCGGGCCGTGCGGCCCTTCGGCCAGGAACCCGACGTCATCGCCCTCTTCACCCACCGCAGGGCCCGGCAGGGCGGCGCGTCGGTGCTGGCGGACGGCTGGACGCTCTACCGCTTGGTCCGCGCGGAGTTCCCCGATCTGCTGGACCGGCTCAGCACCCCGTTCGCCTTCGACCGTCGTCATGTCACGCCCCCGGGGGAGTCTCCCGTGGTGTGGGCGCCGGTGTTCGAGCAGGCGGACGGCCGGATCCGGGTCCGGTGCAACGTCAAGCGGCTCGAGACCGGCGCGGACCTGGCCGGGGAACCTCTTCCGCCCGACAGGCGCGCCGCCCTTGACGCCCTGGGCCGCGTGCTGGCCCGTCCGGAGCTCCGCGTCACCGCGCTGCTCGAGGACGGCGACTGCCTCGTGATCGACGACCGGCGCGTCCTGCACGGCCGTACGTTCTACGAGGACCACGCCGACCCCGCCCGCCGGCGGTGCCTCGTACGCGTCATGCTCAGGCAGCATCCCTCCGAGCACACCGCCTGAGCACCGCGCGGCGAGCGGGCCGCCTCGCGCCGGCCGGCTACGTACCGATCGCCTGGGCGTACTGGAACAGCCCGCTGGGGTCGTACCGGCGTTTGACCTGGAGCAGGCGGGCGTAGTTGTCGCCGTAGTACGCCGACTGCCAGTCGCGCAGGTCCGGGTCGGGGAAGTTGACGTACGCGGCGCGGGTCTCCAGGTCGCGGGAGAGCGTACGGTGCAGGGCGCGGGTCCGGGCCAGCTGCTGCCGGACGCCGTCGTGTGTGGTGTCCGGCTTCCAGTGGGTGCCGATGTCGACGACGAACGTGGCGCCGCGGTGCGGGTAGGCGGTCTCGCCCGGCTCCGGGAGGCCGCTGGCGCCACCCATCGCGAAGAGGGTGACGTAGCCGGCGTTGCCGGGCGCGCCCGGCTGCCAGTCGCGCACCCACTCGACCACCGACTCGACCGTCCCCGGGCTGAGCCACCGGTCCGGCACGAGGGATTTGGACGCGTAGTCGTCCGGCGCCCCGGGCTTTTCCAGCAGGTAGTCCTGCGCCGCCCAGAACCGGCGCTGCTCGATGAACTCACGCGTGGGCAGCAGTGCCAGTACCGGGGCGAAGATCCTTCGCAGCATCGTCTCGTCGCCCAGCAACTGGCCCAGCAGGACGACGGAGGCGGCCTGTCCGTCGCCGGCGTTCTTGAAGCCGATGCGCACGTCGAAGTCGCCCGCGTCGTCGTCGGCGAGGATCTCCTGCACCGCCGCGACCAGCCTGACCCCGGCCTCCAGACCGAAGGAGAGGTCGAAGACCGTGGCGATCCGGTCACCGACGTCGGTGGCATCGAAGACGAAGCCGGTGTTGATGCCGAAGTTGCCGCCGGCTCCGCCGCGGCAGGCCCAGTACAGGTCCGCGTTCTCGTCGTCCGCGGCGCGCACCAGGGTGCCGTCGGCCAGCACCACGCGGGTCTCCGCCAGCCGGTCGCAGGTCATGCCCCACTTGCGGTCGTTGAAGCCGAGACCGCCTCCCAGAGCCAGTCCGGCAACGCCCACACCGCCGCACCGGCCACCGGGGAAGTACAGGTTCGCCGACCTGGCCGCGTACACGTCCGAGTTGGTGGCGCCTCCGCCCAGCAGCAGCCGGGTGCCGCGGACGCCCACGCCGTTCATCCGGCGCAGGCTGATGAGCAGGCCCCGGGTGGTGGAGTACCCGGCGTAGTTGTGGCCGCCCGAGCGCGGCGCGAGGGGTACGCCGTGCGCCCCCGCCCAGCGGACCGCCGCCTGTACGTCGCCCGCCGTCGCGCAGGCCACGATGCCCGCCGGGAGCACATGGGCGTAGCGCAGGTTGTCCGGCGCCGCCAGCAGGCCGAAGGCCGAAGCCTTCACTGCCCGGCTGGTACAGACCGGCCGCCGGGCTGAGGCTACGGCGCAGCTGCCGCCAGGCCCCTGACTCCGGTGGGGACCCGCCGGCGACGCCGCCCGGCCGGCGCGGCACATGCGTGACGGCAGCGGCTGCGGCACCGTGCGCGCCGGTCAGACCGCCGGCCAGGGCGACCGCCGCCGCCCCGGCTCCCCACCGCAGAACATCCCGGCGTCCCGCCATCGTGCAGTTCCTCTCCTCGTACGGGAGCAGTACGCGGTGGCCGTCCGGGCTCCGCCGTGCTCGCGATCTCGCGGCGATCATGCTCCCGGCCCGCCCGCCGCATGGCCTGCGCCGCTCCGGTGGAGCGGGAGTGCACCCGCACGAAGGAGCCGGTTACCCGGGCCGGATGGCCGATCGGCGGGCGGAGGACCGGGGCGCGTTTGCATAGACATGCGTTTAAGTGCATACTCTTCCCATGTCTAAGGTTCTCACCTCCCTTCCCGCCGGCGAGCGCGTCGGCATCGCCTTCTCGGGCGGCCTCGACACTTCCGTCGCGGTCGCGTGGATGCGCGACAAGGGTGCCGTCCCGTGCACCTACACGGCCGACATCGGCCAGTACGACGAGCCCGACATCGCGTCGGTGCCCGGCCGTGCGAAGGCCTACGGTGCCGAGATCGCGCGCCTGGTCGACTGCCGGGCGGCGCTGGTGGAGGAGGGCCTGGCCGCGCTCGCGTGCGGCGCGTTCCACATCCGCTCGGGCGGCCGCGCCTACTTCAACACCACGCCGCTCGGCCGCGCCGTCACCGGCACCCTGCTGGTCCGGGCGATGCTCGAGGACGACGTCCAGATCTGGGGCGACGGCTCGACGTTCAAGGGCAACGACATCGAGCGGTTCTACCGCTACGGCCTGCTCGCCAATCCCCACCTGCGCATCTACAAGCCGTGGCTCGACGCGGACTTCGTCCACGAGCTCGGCGGCCGCAAGGAGATGTCGGAGTGGCTGGTCGCCCACGGGCTGCCGTACCGCGACAGCGCCGAGAAGGCGTACTCGACCGACGCCAACATCTGGGGCGCCACCCACGAGGCCAAGACGCTGGAGCACCTCGACACCGGCGTGGAGACCGTGCAGCCGATCATGGGCGTGCGGTTCTGGGACCCGTCGGTCGAGATCGCCGCCGAGGACGTGACGATCGGCTTCGACCAGGGCCGCCCGGTGACGATCAACGGCAAGGAGTTCCACTCCCCGGTCGACCTGGTGATGGAGGCCAACGCCATCGGCGGCCGCCACGGCATGGGCATGTCCGACCAGATCGAGAACCGGATCATCGAGGCGAAGAGCCGCGGCATCTACGAGGCGCCCGGCATGGCGCTCCTGCACGCAGCGTACGAGCGCCTCGTCAACGCGATCCACAACGAGGACACCCTCGCCCACTACCACAACGAGGGACGGCGCCTCGGCCGGCTGATGTACGAGGGCCGCTGGCTGGACCCGCAGGCCCTGATGGTCCGCGAGTCGCTGCAGCGCTGGGTCGGCTCGGCGGTCACCGGCGAGGTGACGTTGCGGCTGCGGCGCGGTGAGGACTACTCGATCCTGAACACCACCGGCCCCGCCTTCAGCTACCACCCGGACAAGCTGTCGATGGAGCGCACCGAGGACTCGGCGTTCGGCCCGGTGGACCGGATCGGCCAGCTCACCATGCGCAACCTCGACATCGCCGACTCGCGCGCCAGGCTCGAGCAGTACGCCGGCCTCGGCATCGTCGGCACCGCCCACCCCGAGCTGGTCGGCGCCGCGCAGGCGGCGGCGACCGGGCTGATCGGGGCCATGCCCGAGGGCGGCGCCGAGGCCATCGCCTCCCGCGGCGAGGTCTCTGCCGAGGACGAGCTGCTGGACCGCGCCGCGATGGAGTCCGGCACCGACTGACCGGCTGACCGGCCCGCCGATCGGCCGATTGACCTGCTGTGCCGAACGAGCCGCCCCCGACGCCGCGTCGGGGGCGGCTCGTTCGGTGCGGCACTAGGATGCACTGCATGCCGGACGTCGCTCCCCGCCCCGAGCCGTTCACCCCGAAGACCGCCCCCGCGGCGCTCGAGGACCTCCGCGCGCGACTGCGCGCGACGCGCTGGCCTGATGCGCCCGAGGACGTCGGCTGGTCGTTCGGAACCGACCTCCGCTACCTGCGCGAGCTCGTCGCCTACTGGGCGGACGGGTTCGACTGGCCGGTGCAGGAGGCGGCGCTGGCCCGCTTCCCCCACTTCCGCGTCCCGCTCGGCGGCCTCGGGATCCACTTCGTGCACGTCCGGGCCACCGCGCCGGCCGGCCCCGTGCTGCCGCTCGTACTCAGCCACGGCTGGCCGGACTCGTTCTGGCGCTACGCGAAGGTCATCCCGCTCCTCACCGACCCGGGCGCCCACGGCGCCGATCCCGCCGACGCGTTCGACGTGGTCGTGCCCGACATGCCGGGCTACGGGTACTCCGACCGCCCCACCGGCCCGCCCCTCGACTCCATCGCCGTCGCCGGCCTGTGGGCCGAGCTCATGGGCGTGCTCGGCTACGCGCGGTTCGGCGCGGCCGGCGGGGACATGGGCAGCCACGTGAGCCGCTACCTCGCGCTCGACCACCCCGACCGGGTCGTGGCCGTCCACCGCACCGACGCGGGGCTGCCCCTCTTCACCGGCGACCCGGCGGACCTCGCGCCCGAGGAGCGTGCCTGGCTCGAGGGCGCCGCAGCCTGGGGCGCGACCGAAGGCGCGTACGCCGCATTGCAGCGTACGAAGCCGCAGACCGCCGCGTTCGGGCTCACGGACTCGCCGGCCGGGCTCGCCGCGTGGATCGTCGAGAAGCTCCGGGCGTGGAGCGACTGCGACGGCGACATCGAGCAGAGCTTCACGAAGGACGAGATCCTCACGAACGTCACGCTCTACTGGCTGACGGGGACGATCGGCTCGTCGATGCGCATGTACCGGGCGAACGCCGCGATCCCGCCCGCGCAGCACGCCCGCCGGGTCGAGGTGCCGTCCGGCTTCTCGCTCTTCCACGGCGACGTCGTCCGCCCACCGCGCGCATGGCTGGAGCGTACGACGAACCTGGTGCGCGTGACCGAGCCCGCACGCGGCGGGCACTTCGCACCGTTCGAGGAGCCCGAGCTCTACGCAGCGGAACTGCGTGAGTTCTTCCGCCCTTATCGGGCGGCGACGGGCGGCTGAAGGCGCCGGCGCCGTGGCGTGATCCCGTTCGTGACCAAAGGGTGCCCCTCTGTACAACTCGCATGTCATGATGCTGAGTTGTGGCTGAGGGGGAGGCTATGGCGAATAAGGCTATCCGCGTGCGCCTGACACAGGGTGCGAGCGAGAGCGACATCGGGGCGCTGAAGGCGTGGCTCGAGCGGGAGCAGAAGCTCGAAAGGCACAGGAACGACGGCGTGCTGGAGATCCACGTGCGCGCCGGGACGGAGGACGGGCCCGGCAGCCCGATGGGAACCGGGATGGAGATCACGCTGGTGCTGATCGGAGCAGCCGCCTCCAAATTATTCGACGAAGTGTTCGAGCAGGTGAAGAGCGGGGTCCGCGCGTGGCGGGAGAACCGCCGATCCGTGGAACGCGGCGAACCCCCGGAGGTCGAGGTCGCGCCGGAGAGCGACGGGAGGTAGTCCGGTGGCGCGCTTCGACCCGCGAGGGAAAGTGAACCGGGCGCTGCTCGTCGGAGTCCCCGAGTACGACTTCAAGCAGCCCGAGCACCCCTTCGGAGTGTCGGGTGACCTCGGTGCGGTCGAGCACAACCTCGCCGGACTGGAACAGGCGCTCCGCGAGGGCGGTGTGTTCGCCGAGGGCGGGATCACCGTCACCCGACCGCACACCGTGGACGAGTTCGACCAGCAGCTGGACGCCGCGGTCGACGCGGCCGAGGGGCTGCTCCTGCTCTACTTCTCCGGCCACGGCGCCGTGCCCAGTACGGGGGACGAGCTCTGGCTGCTGATGCGGAGGGCGACGATCGTCCCGGGCGACGAGTCCGTGTTCCGCGGAGCCACGCCCTGGAAGGGCGTTCTCACCGTGCTGTCCCGCGCCCGGGCGGAGCAGGTGGTCGTCATCCTCGACTGCTGCTACGCGGGTAACGCCTCGGCGGCATGGAACGCGCTCGGCACCGCCCAGCGGCAGCGGACCTCGCTGCTGATGAGCGTCCAGGCCAACAACCGCATCGACGCGGGCGACGGTAGCTCGCCGACGCCGTACACCGCCCAACTCGTGAGCTTCCTGCGCGAGGGCCTTTCCGGGCAGGGCGGCGAAGTCGGCTTCGCCGAACTGGCCCAAAAGCTGTGGGCCCACATGTTCGAGCACCACGAGACGCTGCGCGAGCCCGCCGAGAAGTGGGAGCCGCAGAGCCGCGCGGCCGCCTCGGGCGCCGACGTGCTGCTCGCAGCCGCTCCCGTCCGCTCGCCGGACGCGTCGCCGTGGCAGGAACTCGACTCGGCCCCGGGCGGGTCCGGCGGCGGGCCGACTTCGCCGCAACCGCCTGGCTCCGGCCCCGGCTCCGGCCCTGGCCCCGGCCCCGGCCGAAGACCAGACAGGCTCGGCAGGCTCCGTCCCCTCACCGGCCGCAGACTCGCGGCAGCCATCGGCGTGCCCGCGGTGATCGTCGGACTCGTCGCCACCGGCATCGCCGCACTCGACGGAGGGGACGGCGCCCCCTGCAAGCCGCCGCTCGAACTCCGGCTGCTCACCGACCCCGACCTCGAGCCCACCGTCCGCAAGGCCGCGGAGGCGTACCTGACGTCGGCGGAGAACACGTCGGACGGCGGGTGCAGGCGCGCCGGCATCACCGTCTACAGCGCCGGAGCCGCTGCGGCGGCCGCCGCGTTCAACCGGCAGTCCGACCCGTGGCAGCGGCCGGTGGCCGACGACACCAACCCGCAGCGCGACATCGGCCCGCAGCCGGACATCTGGATCCCGGGCTCGTCCGCGAGCGTCGACCGGGCCCGCACTGCGTCCAGCGAGCGGACCTATGTCGCGCTGGAGGCAGATCCCGAGCCCTTCGCGTACTCGCCGGTCGTACTCGCCGTACCGCAGGACCCGGCGGCGGAGCCGGTCGCCGAGCGGGTGGGCGCGCTCGCGGCTTTGACCGACGCGCTCAGGAAGCGCCAGCCGACGTCCGAAATACGGCGTACGGACCCGGAGAACACCGACGCCGCCTTGCTCGCGACCGTTGGCCTCTACGGCGCAGGAGCGCAGAATCCGGCCGCCGCCGAACAGGGCGTGGCCCAGCCGGGACCGCCCGCGCGCACCGGCGGGGACCTCCTGTGCACCCTGCCCGACGACGACAACGCGGACAAGCGAACCACCGCGCTGATACCGGAGTTCCTGCTCAGAACCGGAGTGGGCTGCGACAGTACGATCCGGGTCCGCCGGATGGCCGAGTACCCCGTCGACGTTCCGGGCCTCAGCCCGACGTTCGTGCGAGTGCGCTGGCTGGGACCTGAACGGGACAAGGACGCGCGGGACAACGCCGCGGAGCGCTTCCACGCGTGGCTGACCGGCAAGGGGGCGGCCGCGAAGAACGAAGCGAAGACCTCGGCGTCCGCTGTCCGAGGCGGACTCGCCGTATTCGGCGATGACGGCTTCCGCAGTGCATCGGGTGCTCGCCGGCCCCTTGGCAACGGCACCGAACCGTCCGCCGGCAAAGGTGTCGTCTTCAGCAACTTCGGGGCCCTGGAAGACCCCGGCCCGCTCACCGGCCCCGCCCTGCCGGCCGCGATGACTGCGGCGCTGAAGGGCTACCGGGAGGCCAACGGGCCGGGCCGGGTGCTCTTCCTGCTCGACTCGTCCGGGTCCATGGGCAGCCTCTGGGAGGGCCCCGGCGGCGCCCCCGGCATCATCTCCCAGTCCCTTGCCGGGCTCGGCGGGCAGGACGAGTACGGCGTCTGGGCGGTTGCCACCGAGCCGAGCAACTCCCGCGCATACAGCGAAGTACTGTCGTTCGGCACGCACCGGCGTGCGGAGGCACAGGGCGCCATCGCCGCCAACGCCCAGGTCAAGGACCTGGAAGCCGATCCCGACAAGGCGCTGGTCGCGGCCCTGGACTACATGAGGCAGCGCGACGGCCGTGGTCCGCAGCTGATCGTCTACATCACGGACGACGAGGACAACAACCGGCTGGCCGAGGGCGGCCGGCTCGGCGCTCTGCTCCAGTCCGTGCGGGCGGAGCGGAGGATCCCGGTGGTCATGGCCTCCCTGGACAGCGCCGGCTGCGACAAGGGCAAACCGGACGCGGACGTCTCCGAGGCGAGCGGCGGCCGCTGCCTGGACACCAAGAGCGATCTCGTCGCGCGGCTGCGCGACGAGGTCGCGAGGACCGGAACGGGGGATCAAGGATGAGGCACGGGCCCTCAGGGCGCGCCGCGTCCGCACTGCTCCTCGCCGTGCTGCTCGCCGCAGGGTGCGACGCCGGCGGAGCCGCTGGAACCGGCGGCGGGCAGAGCGGCGCCACGGCCGCCGCCGACCAGCCCGGCGACATCGTGCTGGCCAGCGGCCGCGATGTGACCGGCAAGGGCGGCATCCGGCAGCAACTGATCGATGAGTGGAACAAGGAGCAGCAGGGCAAGGGCTCCGGCCACCGGGCCCGCCTGGTCGAGCTGCCCGGCTCGGCGGACCAGCAGCGCAGCCAGCTGCTCGGCGCCCTGCAGTCCGGCAGCGCCGAGTACGACGTGGTCAACCTCGACGTGACCTGGGTGCCGGAGTTCGCCGCTGCGGGTCTTGTCCAGCAGCTCCCCGAAAAGCTGGTCGACTCCGACGTCATCAAGTCCGTCGCCGCCACCGCCCGCTGGGGGGACAAGCTCTATGCGGTCCCCTTCAACAGTGACGTCGGGCTGCTGTTCTACCGCCGCGACTACCTGCGGAGCGCGGGCGTCACGGAGACCGACCTGAGCAAGGGCACCGGCGGCTGGCCCGTCGTACAGCAGCTGATCCGCGCCCTCGACGCGGCGCGCAAGAGACTGCCCGAGGCCTACGAGAAGGGCTGGACCTCGCAGCTCGACGCGTCGTACGAAGGACTCACCGTCAACGGCATCGAGGCCTTCGCCTCCGCTTCGGCCTCCGACGGATTCACCCTCACCGACAAGGAGGGCCGCTACGCCGGTTCCGTGGACGAACTGAAGGCGGGGCTGGACGAGCTGCGCAACCGCACCGAGGCGGCCTACACCCTGCCGGCCGCCGCGCAGTCCGACGAGGCGGACACGCTCACCGACTTCGCGGCCGGCCGGACCGGCTTCCTCCGCCACTGGCCGTACGCCTACCGCACGCTCCACCAGTCCCTGCCCGAAGACAAGCTCGGCGTGGCCCCGTTGCCCGGCCGGGCGGTGCTGGGCGGCCAGAACCTGGCCGTGGCCACGGGGTCGCAGCGGAGCATCGCCGCCACGCAGCTCGTCGAGTTCCTCACCAACAGGGAGAACGAACGCTGCCTGCTCGACGCGGGGTTCGCGGCCACCAGGATCTCCGCGTACGTGGACGACAAACTGCCCTGCAAGGTGGCGAAGCCACCCGGCCAGGCCACCGCAGCCCCGACGAGCGAACGCACCGACCACATGCCACGCGATGCGAACGGCCGCCCCGGGTACGCGCGCGGCACCCTGCTGCCCGCGCTGGAGAACGCCGTCCAGCGGCCGCGCACCCCGCTCTACGGCGCCTTCAGCCAGACGTTCACCGCCGAACTGGCCCGGCTCCAGGGCGACAAGCCGCCCCCCGACGCGCAACTCGCCCAAGACCTGCACAAAGACCTGATGAAGGCTCTGCCCCGGGGGTGACTCGGTACGGTCAGCCGGCCCTGTCGGGGCGAGCGCTGCGGAAGGTGCGTCGGTAGGTGTCCGGGGGCACGCCGACCGTGCGGTTGAAGTGGCGCCGCAGGGTGGCGTCCGTACCCATGCCCGTGGCTGCGGCGATCGCGCCGATGGTGTCGTCGGTGGTTTCGAGGAGTCCCTGGGCGCGGTGGATGCGTTGCGTCAGCAGCCAGCGAAGGGGAGTGGTGCCGGTGACGTCCGTGAAGACCCGGGCCAGGTGGCGTGAGCTCATATTCGCCCGGCGCGCCAGGTCCTCCACGGTGAGCGGCTGGTCGAGGCGTTCCATCGCCCACGCCAGCAGTGCGCCGAGGGGGTGGTCGCGGCGTTCGGGCAGCGGGGTGGTGACGAACTGGGCCTGGCCCCCGGCCCGATGGGGCGGGACGACGAGGCGGCGCGCGACCTCGTTGGCGACGGCCGAGCCGTGGTCGAGGCGGACCAGATGCAGGCACAGGTCCATCGCGGCGGCCTTGCCGGCCGAGGTCAGCACGGTGCCGTGGTCGACGTAGAGCACGTCCGGATCGACCTCCACCTCGGGGTATCTCTCGGCCAGCGCCCCGGCGTGCAGCCAGTGCGTGGTCGCGCGGCGCCCGTCCAGCAGACCCGCGGCGGCCAGTACGAACGCGCCCGTGCACAGCGAGGCCACCCGGGCACCCGCCTCGTGTGCCGCGCGCACGGCATCGACCAGTTCGGCGGGCGGGTCCGCGTCCAGATCGGCGCACGCCGGGACGATCACGGTGTCCGCATGCACGAGCCGGTCGAGTCCCGCGTCGGGCTCGAGCCGGAAGCGGTCGCCGACGGGCACGGTGCCCGGGGCGCACACCGTGAACTCGTACCAGGGATCCACGAGATCCGACCGGTCGACACCGAACACGTCGCAGGCAGCGGCGAGTTCGAAGTGCGGTACCCCGGGTGTGACGGCCAGTGCGACAAGGCTCATGTCCGAAAGTGTACGGGGCGTGGCGTTGCTGCCACTCCCGGCCGCCGGTTGCCGGAGGCACGATGGCATCCGGTGATCATTCGCGCACGAGACGGGGGAACCTCATGGGAACGAGTCGAGCGGCGGCGGTAACGGTGTTCGGCGCCTACGGGCACACCGGACGCTTCGTCGTGTCCGAACTGCTGGAGCGGGGGCTCACCCCGATCCTGTCCGGCCGCGACCCCGACAAGCTCCGGGCACTGGCCGACGACTTTCCCGGACTCGATGTCCGGCCGGCCTCGGCCGACGATGCGGCCTCGCTCGACCGAGCACTGGACGGCGCGGCAGCCGTGATCAACTGCGCCGGTCCGTTCGCCGTGACGGCCGCACCGGTCATCGAGGCGGCGCTGCGCGCACGGATCGCCTACCTGGACGTCGCGGGGGAGGTGGAGGCGGTCGCCGATACGTTCGCGCACTTCGCGGACCGGGCCCGTGACGCCGGCATCGTGGTCGTGCCCGCGATGGCGTTCTACGGGGGCCTCGGCGACCTGCTCGCCACCGCCGCGCTGGGCGACGCCCCGGCGGCCGACGAGGTGCACCTCGCGTTCGCCCTCAGCAGCTGGCAGCCCACGGCCGGGACGCGCGGGTCCAGCCAGGTCTCCCGGAGCCGGCGCGAGGGCCGGCGGCTCGTCTATGCGAAGGGCCGCCTGGAGCTGCGTACCGACGAGGCACCCACGGGCCGGTGGACGTTTCCCGCTCCGGTCGGGGACCGGCCCGTGATCGGTGAGTTCACCACCACGGACAGCGTGACCATTGCCCATCACCTGTCCGCCCCGGACATCCACACCTGCATGACGCTCGAGGCCGTCAAGGACGTACTGGCCCCGGACGCCGAACCTCCGAAGCCGGTCGACGAGCGAGGGCGGTCGGCGCAGACCTTCCTCGTCGACGTCGTCGTCCGCGCGGGCGGCACCCGGCGCCGTGCGGTGGCCCGCGGACAGGACATCTACGCCGTCAGCGCGCCTCTCGTCGTGGAAGCGGTCAGCCGCATCCTCGCGGGACAGGCCGGGACGGTCGGGGTGGTCGCGCCCGGGGAGATCTTCGACGCGCACGCGTTCCTGCGCTCACTGGCTCCGCGCCACCTCTCGTACGAGCTCGGTCAGGCCGACTGACCGGTGGCCAGCCGGGGTCCTGGTGCGGTGCCTCACGGACTGCACCAGGACCCCGGGGGACGATCAGGCTTGCGGATGCGCTACTTGGGAGTCACCCAGACCTGCCGCTTGTTGGTGTTGGCCGTGTACAGCTGGACCGGGGTGCTGTTGGCGGTCGCGCCGCCGGTGACGTCCAGGACCTTGCCCGACGCGGTGTGCACGATCTGGCCCTTGGCGTTGACCGACCAGCGCTGGGCCGGCGTCCCGTTGCAGTCGTAGAGGGAGATCTTGTTGCCGTTGGTGCTCGCGTTGCGCGCGTTGTCGAGGCACTTGCCGAAGGCGCGGAACGTGCCGTCCTTGCCCAGGATCCAGGACTGCGCCGCGCTGTTGTTGCACGTGTAGACCTGGATCTGGGTGCCGTTGGCCGCCTTGCCTCCCTTGACGTCCAGGCACTTGCCGGCCAGACCGACCACCTTGCCCTGGGGGGACAACGCGGCACCGGCGCCGGCTGCGAGACGGCGGAGCCCCTGTACGTCGAACTGCTGGACGTACGTCCCCGCCCGCTTGTCCTGGTACGCGTACGCAGGCGTGCACATGACGGGGAACTCGCCGGAATCGGTGCCCTTGACGCAGTCGCCCTTGGTCAGGCTGCGGTTCGCGTGGGTCAGGCCCAGCGTGTGGCCGATCTCATGGCTGATGTGGCTGCGCATATAGGTCTCGCCCATGGACGCGGTGGGCTTGCCGGCCGTGGTGAAGAACTCGTCGTCGATGTAGGCGTGACCGCTGGTCACCGTCTCCGCCACGGAGGAGCTGGTGAAGCCGCAGCTCAGATTCGCGCTGCCGGATCCGTCGTGGACCACCTTCCATCCGGTGCTGCCCATGCTGCCCTCGCCCGCCGGCGGTAGACAGGGCCGGTGCAGCACCCCGATGACGACCTCGCCCTTCGGGCGGGCGTAGTCCCAGCCCACGGGCCTGGTGTCGACGGTGACGGGCAGGTTCGTGATGCGCTGGAGGTCCGCCGCCGACGCCTTGGCGTAAGGGGCCAGCCAGTCGGCGGACTTCTGGTCGTAGAACTTGATCGTGTAGCCGGTCGCCAGCCACTTCGTCGCGCCGGAGAGCTTCCACCCCTCACCCTGCGGGGGAGCGGCCGCGGCCACCCGCGCCGGCGCGGCCGCGCGGCCCGCGTCGAGCCTCATGACACCGTTGCTGAAGACGGTGTTGTCGCCGGCGGAGACGACGGAATCGGCGTCTTCGGTGTGAGCGTCGGGCGCGTCCTCCACCGCGGGGGGCGCTGCCGTTTCTGCGGCCACCGGCTCGGGGCCGGTGTCCTCGGTGCCGAAGGCTGTGGAAGACATCTGCAGTCCGCCCACGACGACTGCGACGGCGCAGGCCCCGATCAGAGGTATGCGATATCTGGCTTTGAAACTCAAATCCCCGTTGCCTTTCATTGTGATCCCTCCCGTTGCACGCGCCGACGGATCGGCCGTCCGGGAGTCGAACAGATGATAAGGAATGCGCCAAGGGCACGATGTGGCGGGGGAGTTGCTGCTTGGGTCGCCGACGGGCGAGCCGCCCTACCGGCTGCTCAGCACCTCCAGCAGCCGCTGTCCGAACTCCTCCGGGGCGTCGGTGTAGCCGCTGTGCCCGCCCGGCAATTCGGTCACCTTGCCGCCGAGCCGGTCCGCGAGCGCCGCGGCCGGACGGTACGGCAGATGCCTGCGGGTTTCGAGTCCCGCGGCCAGCACCAGCCGATCGTAGACGGCGGCGAGCGCGGCCTCGTCAGGCACGTAGGACGTGAACTGCCGCAGCTCGTGCTCCATGAAGACCGGGAAGTTCGCGTTCAGCCGGCCGATCATCTCGGCCGCGCGCGGTGGCAGTCCGGCCGGGTCCGGCATCGGCTTCAGGGTGCCGCCGATGCCGGCCACGAAGTGCCGTGCCGCGGCCGCAAGGCCGTCGGCCCGGAACACCTCGTACACCTCCTCGAAGAACCCCCGCTCCACGGGGTCCGGCAGCAACGCGGCACATGGCGGCTGGTCCGCTACGACCAGGCGCAGCCGCTCAGGGTGGCGGGCCAGAAGGTCGAGGGCGACGATCGCGCCCGAGCTGCTGCCGAAGACGTACGCGTCCTCGCCGGCCGGGGTGAGGTGTTCGAGCAGGCGGTAGGCGTCCTCGCTCTGCACCTCGACCCGCTGGTCCACGGGGCCTGGGACGTCGAGCCGACTGCGGGAGTAGCCGCGCGGGTCGATGGTGACGACCCTGTAGTGCGCGGCGAGCGTGCCGGCGACCCCGTCGAAGACGGCGGCGTCCCCGCCGCCGCCCGGGAGCATGAGCAGTACCGGTCCGCTGCCGCGCACCTCGTGGTAGAGGCTCGCTCCGGGGACCTGCAGCATGGCCGATTTCATCAGGTGGTTTCCTCTTCGTTCATCGCCGGCCAGTGCACGAGCAGCACGTCCAGGGCGTCGATGGTCCGGTTCCAGGAGGCGGCGACGTCCCGGGAATGCCCGAAGCCGCCGGTGGCCTCCAGGCTGCTGTAGCCGTGGAAGGTGCTGCGCAGCAGCCGGACCGCGTCGGTCAGGTCGGGTTCTGTGAGGTCGTAGCCGCGCAGCATTCCGTATGTCAGGTCGATGCTGCGCAGGTGGCCGGGGGAGTCGGCGACCTGGCCGGGCTCGAGCTGGATCTGCGTGGCCGCATAGCGTCCGGGGTGCTGCAGCGCGAACTCACGGTAGGCGTGGGCGAACGCGGCGAGTGCGTCCTTCCCGGAGCGGCCCGCGACCGCAGCGCCGATGCGGTCGGTCAGCTCGGCCGTCGCGAGGATGGCCACCCGCACCCGCAGGTCCTGGACGTTCTTGATGTGCGAGTAGAGGCTCGCGTCCTTCACCCCGAAGTGGCGCGCGAGCGCCGACACGGTGAGGTTGTCGAAGCCGGCCTCGTCGGCGAGCTCGGCTGCGGCCCGGGTGATGCGGTCGGTCGTCAGGCCTGCGCGCGCTGCCATGACCCCCCCTTTTTTGCCTAGGACTTCTAGGCAGATGCCTAATATACACAGGCTCGAAGGGGTTGGATCAAGGAACTCAGCCGTGCCATTGCCGATCGTGCAGCTGGTGGGCCTCGGTCAGGCCGTCGCGGAAGAACCGTTCGTAGTAGGCGGTCTCGACGTGGTGGGCCTGCAGCCAGACCCCCGGGACGTGGATCGTGTCGCAGTGTGCGGGGAACCGCCCGTGGGTCTCGTAGATGTACGTGCAGATGTCGCGCGTGCAGGCGATGACATCGGCCGAGTAGTTGCTGGCCTCGCGCAGGTACTGGGAGCCGAACTCGCCCCGGTAGATGCGCTCGAACAAGCCCTCGTCGGCGTAGATGCCCTGCGGGCCGAACTTGTCCGCCACGACGGCGTCGACGGCGTCGTTCATGGTGGCGTAGTTCGGCGGGCACATCGCCTTGATCAGGTGCTCCCCGTTGTGGCGCAGGCCGACGGTGGTCGCCCGCAGCGTGGAGTAGCGCGGCAGCGGCACCTGCCAGCGCAGGAGGTCGGCCGGCCGCCACCGGGGCGTGGTCCAGTCGAAGCCGAGCATCGGACCGTACGTGGGACGGAACTTCGGGTCGCCCAGCATGATCGGCGGGGCGAGCGAGGCATGGATCCATGCCCCGAGCCCCATGGCGTCGGCGGTGAGCATGATGTTCTGCAGCAGCAGGTCGGCCTCGATCTGCGTGCGCATCGCCCAGATCGCGCCCAGCGGGAGTTTGATGTCCTTGTTCAGGAACCCCGACTTGACCCACTTGCTCACGCCCGCCGAACGGTAGAGGTTCCTGTCGTCGACGATGGCCGGTCGTGCGCCCTCGGGCTGGGTGAGCAGGTACATCATCCCGTTGATGTACTGCCGCGACAGGTCCACCACCGGGAACAGGACGGTGGTGCCCGGCAGGTTCGAGAGGAACCGGTTGGAGTCGAGGTAGGCGGGGAAGTCGCGCTTCCCGTCCGGCACGTCGATGCGGTGGTCGAGCAGCTGCACCTTCGCCTCGGCGGCGCGTGAGCACAGGGTCTCCGCGTCGAACGTCGCCTGCGAGCCGTCGGCGGGGGGAGGCAGCTTGCGCAGGAAGTAGGTGCCGGTGTCGTTGATCAGGAAGAAGTGGGTGCCCTGGGCGTTGTCGGGGCTGCCCGCGGTCCGTCCGGCCATGTTGAGGTTCGGCTTGGCCATGATCGGCTTGCCGTTGCGGGGATCGGCGAAGGGGCGGTCCGGCATGGTGAGGCCGGTGCACCCCGTCATGGAGATGAGGACCGCTTCCTCGAGCTCCGTCAGCGGTGCCCGTGCCTCGGTGGAGGACCAGCTCATCGAGCCGGCTTCGACGGAGCTTCCGCGGCTGACCCGGTGGGTGCGGCGGCGCCAGATCGACGTGATCAGCGGGCGGTTCATGAGGGCGTCGAGCCCGGTGTGGCGGTCTGTGTTCGTCAAGTCTGTCATGCTCCTGCCCCTTCCCGAGGGCTGCCGAGCCGGCCGGCGGTCAGTCGCGCAGACGTGCTTCGATGGTCTCGACGAGACCGGCGATGACGCCGTCGGGCGAGGGGCTGTAGTGCGGGACGGCCCACCGCGTGATCCTGGCGTCGATGACGGTGGGCCGGCCGGAGGTCAGCGCCGCACGGAACGCCTTCTCGAACTCCTCCAGCGTCTCGACGCGGTAGCCGTCGGCGCCGCACGCCTGCGCGTAGGCGGCGAAGTCCGGGTTCTGGAACTCGACCAGCCCCGTCTCCCCGTAGGTGGTGAGCTGGAAGAGTTTGATCAGCTTGAACTCCTGGTCGTCGAAGATGACCCAGATGACGGGGATCTCGTTCTCGACGGCGGTCATCAGCTCGAACCCGGACAGCGAGTAGCATCCGTCGCCGCAGCCGACGACGACCGTCCGCTCCGGGTGCGCGACCTTCAGGCCGATGGCGCCGTTGACATGGCCGGCCATAGGTCCGAACGAACCGGCCTTGCGGAAGTGCTGCCCCTCTTCGAGCTCCACGTAGTAGCCGAGCCAGGCCAGGTGGGCGCCCGCGTCGGCGAGCAGAACAGCTTGTGGGGGCAGCATCCGGCCGATCGCCTGGGCGAGCTCTCCGGGGTGGATGTGCCCCGTCAGGTGGGTGATGTGCCGGGCCTCGTAGTCCCGGCCGTCGACATCGGCCCTCGGGACCTCGCCGACCTTCTTCTCCAGGGCCTCGACGAGGGCCGCCACCGCCAGGCGTGCGTCGGACAGCAGGGCGTGGTCAGGGCGGTAGGCCTTGTGGAACTCGGCCTCGGAGATGTTCACATGGATGAGCACCTTGTTCTCGAAGAGGTCTTCGCGGTAGTTGAACGTGGCGTGCTGGTTGAGGGAGTTGCCGATGCACAGCACGACGTCCGCCTCGCGGAAGGCCTTCCACGCACTGGAGTGGCCGCTGTCGGCGAAGACGCCCACCGAGAGCGGGTGCCCCTCGGACACGATGCCCTTGCCGTCCAGTGTGGTCAGCAGCGGAATCTGGAACCGTTCGATCAGCCGCTTGACCTCCGCTCCCGCTCCGCTGCGGACGGCGCCGAAGCCGACGAGCGCCACGATCCGCTTCCGCCCGGTGAGGGCGTCCGCCAGCACCGAGGCGATCTCCTCCACGCGTGCCGGATCGGGCACGACCGGCTTGACGTCGAGCCGGATGTGCCGGAAGTCCGTGACCTCGATTCCGCGCTCGGTGAGGTTCTCGGGTACGTGGATGTGTACCGGCCCGGGTCGCCCCTCGAACGCGGTGTTGACCGCTTCCTCGAGGACGTCGCAGGTGTCGGCGGCATCCGTGAGCAGGAAGGACTTCTTCGTCGTGGCCGCGAACATGGCCCGGGAGTCGGGCGTGCGGTTCAGGCCCGAGGTCTCGTTGAGCGAACCCCATCCCTGCCATTTCATCGACGCGTATCCCGAGACGGCGAGGACCGGGTAGGAGTCGGACATCGCCACGGCCAGCCCGGAGAAGAGGTTGAACGCACCGGGCCCGGCCGTCGCGAAACAGAAGCCCAGCTGATTCGTGTACATCGCGTAACCGCAGGCCATGAAGGACGCGGCCTGCTCGTGCCGCGTGATGACCGGTCGGATCTGTCGGGAATGCTTCAGCGCAAGCATCAGACCGGCGGCGTTCTCGCCGGCACCGCCGAATGCGGCCTGGACCCCGATGCCTTCCAGCCCCTTGACGATGGCCTCGTAGACTCTCATCGGCACTCCCTCATCCATGCCCTGCCGCATCGGGCGAGGACGACGATCCGATGCCTGCTGTGCCGTCATCCTGCGTATCAGTCTCCCCGCGGGGACCCGGTCGGGCTGATCGCACGGGTCCATTCGGGTGAAGAGGCTCGTGGGCGGGAACGCAGCACGACGGTCGGGCGGCGACCTCGATGTACCCGTCTGCGTTGCTCCGCGCGACGTAGCCCCACGGGTCGGTCAAAGTTGCTGCGTGTGACGAAGATGCCCGCAGCCACCGTCACGGGCAGCCGTTCAACGTCGCCTCGTCGTCGTTGGCGCCATCGCGTCCGGACGACGAGGCCGGCGCCTTCGCGAAGGGGCACAGATGCACGAGATCGGGCAGTACGAGCGCTACGTGGGCGGCGACCCCGAAGCGGAACGGCTCGTCTTCGAGCGGCTCGCCCGTGAGCTCATGCGGGTCCAGCTCAAGGCCAGGAAGCGCAGCGGCGCAGCGGGCATCGAGCGGGCGTTCCACGCGAAGGCCGTCCTCGGCGTGGAGAACGCCCGGCTGGCGTTCGTCGACGACCTGCCCCAGGACCTGCGGACCGGCTTCGCGAGTCCTGCGGCCGAATACCCGGTCACCGTCCGGCTGTCCAATGCGAACGGCGCCCGCATGCCCGACTACACCCCCGACCTGCGGGGAGCGGCATTGCGCATCGAGGTGGGGCCGGACGAGGCCCACGACCTCCTCATGACCAGCTTCCCGGTCTCCCATGCGCGCAACGCACGCGAGTTCGTCGAATTCGCAAAGGCCATGGCAGGTGCCGATACGACGCTCCGCAAGGCATCCGGGCTGTTCCTCACCCTGCCCCTCGCGGTCGGCTGGTCCACGGCCGCGCGCATGCGGCGCAACGTACGCGCCGGAACGAGCCGTACCGTACACAGCCTGGCGCTGGAGACGTACTGGAGCCGCGGCGCCATCCTGTGGGGCGATCAGGGACCCGTGCGCTACCAGTTGCGGCCCGCCGCGCACGCGGCACCGGCCCCGAGCCCCTCCCGTACCGACCCGGACCACCTGCACCACGAGCTCGCACAGCGACTGAAGAAGGCGGACGTCGTCTTCGAGCTGTACGTCCAGCGCTACGTGGACTCCCGCCGGACGCCCATCGAGGACGGAGCGACCGAGTGGACGGAGGCGGATGCGCCCGTCGTCCGGGTGGCGACGCTGACGATCCCGCGCCAGGACATCGACAGTGCCCAGGCGCGGGCTGCCGCGGTTCGGGTCGACCAGCTGGTGTTCAACCCGTGGAACACGACGGAGGAGTTCCGGCCGCTGGGCAACCTCAACCGTGCCCGCAAGGTGGCCTACGAGGCCAGCAGCGCCCACCGCCTGGGCCACCGCTTCCTCACCACCGAGCCGCACCGCAATGCCGTGCTGGGCGTACCGCTCGACGCCGCTTTCGAGGCCCTCAACCGGTTCGTCCCCTGGCATCGGCTGCCCACCCGGCTCGGCCTGCTCAACCTCGTGACGCTGCGGCAGGCGCTGCGCCGGTACAACCTCATCGACACCGAGATCCACGAGGCTCCGCCCAAGGCCCAGCCGGTGCCCGCACCCGTCGATGAGCAGATGCGGGTCGCGCGGAGCTACGACGGCACCTACAACGACCTGTCCGCACCGAAGATGGGGGCCGTCGGATCGACCTTCGGCCGCAACCTCCCGCCCGTCTACCGGCCCGACCTGTTCGACACGCCCAACCCGGTGACCGTCAGCAGAGAGCTGCTCCAGCGCGACGCGTTCATCCCCGCACGGTCGCTGAACATCCTGGCCGCCGCGTGGATCCAGTTCCAGGTGCACGACTGGGTCAACCACAAGCGCTACCCGACCGGTACGAAGAGCGTCGAGGTGCCGCTCCCGCCCGGTGTCACCTGGAGCAACACCCCTGGCGGACGGCCCGAGACGGTGATGCGCTTCGCCGAGAACGAGAGCCTCGGCGCCGCCGACGGCGAAGCGCCGCCCATCCTGTTCGGCAATGCGGCCTCGCACTGGTGGGACGGCTCGGAGGTCTACGGCGGGACCAAGGACGCCGGAACGTCCCTGCGCGACCCGGACGGCGGCGCCGAGCTGCGCCTGGAGGACGGGCACCTGCCCTTCAGCCCGAACGGCTTCCCCCTCACCGGCTTCGCGGAGAGCTGGTGGCTCGGCCTCAGCGCCATGCACACCCTCTTCGCCCGGGAGCACAACGCCGTGTGCGAGGCGCTGCGGCAGGAGTACCCACAGCTGGACGAGGACCGCATCTACCACACGGCACGGCTCGTCGTCTCCGCTCTCATCGCCAAGATCCACACGGTCGAGTGGACCCCCGCGATCCTCGCCACCGAGACGATCGACATCGGTCTGAAGACCAACTGGCAGGGACCGCCCAAGAACTGGCTCACGCAGCTGGGCCTGTGGCTGTTCGAGGCGCACTCGCTGACCGGCATCCCGAAGACCCTGCCGGACCACCACGCCGCGCCGTACTCCCTCACCGAGGACTTCGTCACCGTCTACCGCATGCACCCGCTGCTGCCGGACGACTTCGAGATCGTGGACCACCGGCTCGGCCGGAGGCTCGACACCCTCGGGTTCAACGACCTGCAGGGCACCGCGGCGGAGCCGCTCATCCGCAAGACCGGTCTGGCCAACTCGCTGTACTCACTCGGCATCGCCCACCCCGGCGCGATCACCCTGCACAACTACCCCCGTGCCCTCCAGGCGTTCGAGAGGGACGGCGAGGTGATCGACCTGTCCGTGGTCGACCTGGTGCGCACCCGGCGCCGCGGTGTGCCGCGGTACAACGACTTCCGGGCCGGTCTGCACAAGCCGCGCCTGCGCCGCTTCGAGGACCTCTCCTCCGATCCGGACACGGTCGCGCGGCTGAAGGAGGTCTACCGTGACGTGGACCAGATCGACACCATGGTCGGGCTGTTCGCCGAGAATCCGCCCCAGGGCTTCGGCTTCAGCGACACGGCCTTCCGCATCTTCATCCTGATGGCCAGCCGGCGGCTGCAGAGCGACCGCTTCCTCACGGTCGACTTCCGGCCCGAGGTCTACACACCGCTCGGCATGGACTGGATCGAACGCAACGGCATGACGAGCATCGTCCTGCGGCACTGTCCCGAGCTGGCGGGCCTGCTGCCGCGCACGGCGAGCGCATTCGCACCCTGGCGCCCGGCCCCGGTGCGCGGCCCCTCCGACGGAGGCCGCGGCTGATCAGCGCACTGATGGAGGTGGCTCCCACACCATGGACCGCCGTGGTGTGGCTGCCCCCGGCCGGGTTGTGGCCCGTCATCCAGAGCATCCGTACGGTGCACGACCCCCAGATCCGCCGCTGGCCGCCCCATGTGAACCTGGTCTTCGGCTTCGTCCCCGAGGCCGACTTTCCGGCGGCGGCCCCACTGCTGGCAGCTGCCGTCGCGGAAACGGACCCTTTCGAGATCCGGCTGAGCGGGGTGCGTACCTTCCGGCACCGCGCCTACGCCACCGTGTGGCTCGACCCGGCCGCGGCCGGCCTCGCGCCCTGGACGGCGCTCGAGGATGCCCTGACGGAGCCGTTCCCGCTCTGCGGCGGGCGATTCCCGACCTTCACACCGCACCTGTCACTGGGCCGTACCCACGAGCCGCGGCGTCTGGCGGTGGAGTGCGCTGCCCGGCTGGGCAGCATGCCGGCGCGGGTCGAGGAGATCGTGCTGCTCTCCCGCCGCGGCGACGAGCCCATGCGGCCCCGCGTCACGATCGCCCTGGGCACGGGCGCAGTCCACTGGCACTCCGAGCCCGACCGGTGAACATGCCGGTCACTTCGTCGAGGACGGGGCCTTGCTCGTCCACTGGACCGTCACCTTCAAGTGGCAGTTGGCCCGGGTCTTGGTGATCACGGCCCCGGCCTGGACCGCGAGGTCGACGCCGAACTCGACGGTGATCGCATCGGGGCGGGCCTTGCGCAGCTGCTCCAGGGTGGCGCGCGCCGCCTCCGTGATCGGTTCCAGCGACTCCTGCAGGCTGCCCGGCAGGTCGTGAACGGCATCACTGAGGAGACCGGCCTTCACCGGTCCCGCCAAGCCGGCCGGGGCCTCGACCAGAAGGCTGCCCCCGCCGTCCAACGGAATCCGAGCCAGATGTGCCAAGACTCCTCCTCCGCCTGCTGCGCGGCTGCGGACTGCCTGCTGTGGGGTCTCGGCCAGCATGGCCAGGTTCCGGCACGTGCCGCATCCGGGGTGGACCGTACGCATGAGACGCCCCGCGGTCCGCGCCCCGTACGGGATGGGGGCGGGGGCGGGATCGCTTCATCGACGGGACGACTCAAGTGGCCCCGCACTTGTTGCGGGCGCGGTCCCACGGCTGCTCCCTGGAAGGTGACCTGTTCGACGACGGAACGGCGGATCCCATGTCTCAGCTGCCGGAGATGGACGAAGCACGCGAGGCGCTCGAGCGGCAGCAGGCTGCGGCGAGCCGGCGCTATCGCGACGCGAGCAGCACGCGCCGTATCGTGGAAGAGCGTCAGGCCGAGGGGACGCGGTTCCCGGACTCGGCCGAGTACGTGGCCGCGCGGGCCGGCAGGCTCATCGACAGAGGTGGCGTCCCGCCCTCGGCCGTGGTTGACGGCGTTCGCGCGGCGCCGCTCACCGAGGCCGACGCCAACGAGCGCATCATCAACATCGCCAACGAGTCCCAGCCGTGGAGCTTCCTGCCACGGGGCGCGCGCGCCGCCGCCACCGTCGCCCGGATCTCCATCCGCACGGAGGGCCGCGAGCAGCCGCACGGCACCGGCTTCATGGTTTCGCCCCGACTGCTGATGACCAACCAGCACGTCCTGCTGCACGAGGCGTTCAGCCAGCGCTGCTTCGTCGAGTTCAGCGTCCAGAACACCATCGACAACACCCCCGACGCGGCCGTCCGCTTCGCTCTCGATCCTGTGGCCTTCTTCGTCATGGACAAGCACCTCGACTTCGCGCTGGTGGCGGTCGCCGCGGCAGCCGACGGGCGCCGCCCGGGTGAGATCTTCGGCTGGAACCGGCTGAGCATCCAGCAGGGCAAGGTGCTTCTGGGTGAACGGGTGAACGTCATCGGCCACCCGGGGGGCCGGTTCAAGGAGGTCGCCTTCAGGGACAACACGGTCCAGGACCGCCTGCCCGAGTTCCTTCACTACACGACCGACACCGAGCGCGGAAACTCGGGATCACCGGTCTTCAACGACCAGTGGGAGGTCGTGGCCCTCCATCACAGCGGTGTGGCGAGGGAGGATGCCCAAGGCAACAGGTTGCTCAAGAACGGCGGCATCGCGCGCCCCGGCGACCCCGACGACGCCATCGACTACATCGCGAACGAGGGCGCGCGCGTGAGCTCGATCCTCAAGCACCTCGCCGCGCTGGAGCCGGAACCCGAGCAGAGTGCGCTGCTGGCAGAGATGGGGCCGGAGTCCGGCCTCCAGCAAGGCCCCGCCGTCGCCGCTCCCGTCGCCGCTCCCGTTTCCGCTCCGGTCCCTGCTCCGGTCTCCGCCCCGGTCCCGGCCCCGGCCCCGGTGGCGGAGGCCCCGTCCCCGCTCCCCGCCGCGGGCTCCCCGCACGAGGCGGCCGGCCCGATCGGCACCGCAGTGATCCGCAGCGGTCTGCCCGCCCGCGGCACTCCCTCCGCGGGCGGACGGCACCTGGTCTTCCTCCACGGCCGCAGCCAGCACGAGCACGAACCCGAGGAGCTCCGCCGTGGCTGGACGGCAGGGCTCAACCATGGACTCACCCGCGCCGGTCTCCCCACCGTCGACCCGGCGGACGTGTGGTTCCCCTTCTACGCGGACCGGATCATCGAGGCCATCAGACGAAGGGAGAGCGCCGGAGGCCACGAGGCCGTCTCCGCCGCCGGCCCGTTCGAGGAGCTGAACGGCCACTCGGCAGCGGAGGCCTTCGCCGCCGAGTCGACGACGGGCCTGTACGAGCAGCTCATCCTGGAAGCGGCGGCGAAAGCCGGCATGCCGCAGGACGGCGGTACGGCCGACGAAAGCATCGGGAGCCTGCTGGCCGGACGTCTGCGCCAGGCGGTGAGCTGGCTGGCCGCCACGACCGACATGGACGCGCTGGCCATCGCCACCCGGTTCCGTGACGTCGACGCGTACCTGGACGACCGAGCCGTCCGTGACGCAGTCCTGACCAGCGTGCTCGACACCCTGCCGTCCTCCGGTGAAATCGTCCTGGTCACCCACAGCCTCGGCACGGTCGTCGGAATGGACCTCGTCCACCGGCTTCCGGAGCGGCTGGACGTCTCACTGCTCGTCAGCACCGGCAGCCCGCTGGGTCTGGACACGGTGTACAGCCGGCTGCTGCCTCCCGGCCCCAACCTGTCGGCCAGAGTGCGTCGTTGGGTCAATGCCTGGTGTCCCACCGACACGGTCGCCCTGGGCTGTCCGCTGGGGGAGACCTGGGGCAAGCTCACCGACATGGCCGTGGAGAACGCGAACGGCCGGGCGCACAGCATCGAGGAGTACCTCGCCCACGCCGAGGTCGCCGCGGAGATCGGGCACGGGATCAGCCGTACGTGAGGAGGTGGCGTTGGAGGCGTGCATGGCGGAACTGGTAGACGGCGCCGACCTGGCGCAGCACGCCGCGGTGGTAGGCGTCGTCGAGGAACGCGACCGTGGCCCAGGGGAGGCGGCCGGTCAGCGGCAGCCAGATGCGGGTGAGGAGTACCCACTGGCCCCAGGCGGTGAACGCCAGGGCGTACGAGAGTGCGCCGGCCAGCCCGCCGACCGCGCCGAGCGCGAGCCCGTCGGCCATGGGCCACAGGAGAGGGCCGGCCAGACCCTGGAGGAGCGCGGTGATCAGCCGCCCGCCGAGGGCGATCATCAGGGTGAGCATGGGGGCCAGGAACAGGGTCTGGCGCACCACGATGCTGCGGTTGATGGCCAGCAGGTCCGTCGGGGTGGCGGCGGAGCCGAGGTCGATCGGGGTCTCCAGGGTGGCCGTGAGCCCGAGAACCAGGCCTCCCGCCAAGCCGAACGTGAGCCCGTACACGAGCGAGTTGACGACCGTCGCCTCGATCACCGCCGGGTTCACCACCAGGTAGCCGTTGATCAGTTGCGGTACCGCGCTGGAGCCGAGCCCGCACCCGAGGCCCATCACGAAGCCGCCCAGCAGCCCGGCTGAGAACAGCGTGGCGAATCTGCGGGCGGAGGGGCCGCCGGCCCGCCGGCCGCGGCCGGGCAGCCGCATTCTCACCCGGGACGGCTCGAACGCCTTGATCCGGAACGCGGTCATGAGCCCGTAGACCAGCCCGAAGGCGAGGCCGACCGCCGGGCCGAACAGCAGCGCGTCCAGCAGGCCCGCGCCCAGTGCGAACGCGGGGCTGCGGCCGGCGGCGAGGTTCTTGGCCGGGAAGACCAGCCAGTCGGCGACGGCGGTGACCAGGGAGCAGGCGAGTACGACGGCCAGGATGCGGGAGGACGGCCGCAGGGAGTCCCGCAGCTGCCACCACGCCAGGTCCTGGCGTTCGTGCTGCTCGGGCCGGTCCAGGTGTTCGGCGAGATAACCCAGGTAGTGCCGGGCGCGTTGCGGGTCCCAGGTGCGGGGCCGGCGCAGGTGGTGGGCGCCGGCCGCGGTGGTGGGGCGGCGGCGGTAGACGGTCGGCACGAAGTCGGCGAGCAGGTGCTCCTCGATGGCCTCCGGGGTCGGGAAGCGGGTGGTGTCCAGCAGTACGGCCGGGTCCTGGGCCGGGGTGTCGCTGTAGACGGTCCGGGCGAGCAGGACCATCAGCGGAGTGCTCAGCACCTTCGCGAGGTTGGCTCCGGCCCGGCCGTCCGGGTCCGTGCGCAGCCGCTCCAGGACGGGATCCCACAGGGTGGCGGCTCTTCCGTCCCGTCCGTCCCGTCCGTCCCGTCCGTCCCGTCCGTCCCGTCCGTCCCGTCCGTCCCGTCCGTCCCGTCCGTCCCGTCCGTCCCGTCCGTCCCGTCCGCTCCGTACGTTCCGGTCGGTCGGTGCGGTCGGGCGCGCGGTGCGGGGCAGATAGTGGACCAGGTCGTCGGTGTTCAGGTCCATCAGTTCGATGCCGGCGGTCTTGCGGAGCACCTCGACCGTGACGGCTTCGGCGAACTGCTCGGTACGGCTGGTCAGCAGAAGCGGCAGCGAGCTCGTGTTGAGCTCCTGCAGGGCACGGCCGAGCAGGCCGGTGGCGATCTCGTCGAACCCGTCGAGCACCGGCAGGATCCATCCGGCGTCCACCAGGGCGGCGGCCAGCGTCGAGCCGCCCGGTGCGCGCGCGTCGAGGTTCGGGTGGTCGCGCAGCAGGCGGTCGATCAGCCAGTCGCGCAGCGTCGTGACGGTCGGGTCCCAGGATCCGATGCTGAAGACCACCGGCACGGGCTCGCCGTCGGAGCGCTTGCGCAGGTGGTCGAGGACGAACCGCAGGATCAGGACGGTCTTGCCGGAGCCGGCCCGGCCGAGCACCACCAGCCGTCCGGACCGGACGCGCCGGTAGACGTCGGCGATATCGGCGAGGCCGCCGTCCAGGGACAGCGGGGTGGAGACGGCCCCGGGGGGAGTGCCGCGGATGTTGTCCCAGTGGTCCAGCAGGTCCTCAGGCGCCGACCGCCACCGTACGGGCAGCGGGAACGGGTCGTGGATCCGGCGCTGCTCCTCCTCGCGGACGCAGCGGCTGTACACATCGAGGGCGAGCGACTCGGCGACCTCGGCCAGGGCTCCCCGGGACGGCGACAGCGTGGTGTGTGGCACCGGCTGGGCCTGCTGTACCGGCTCGGGTGATTCCGGAGGCTCGGGTACGGGAGCGCGCGTCGCGGGGACGCCCTCGGCGGGGGCGCCGTGAGCGCGCTGCGCGGCCAGCAGTTCCGTCCAGACCTCGTCGCGGTCGCGCCGCAACGCGTCGGCCAGGGCGTGCGTGACCTGCTTCACCGTTCCCATTCGGGCATCGGTGGGTTTGCCGGTCTCCAGCCGGTGGATGGTACGCACCCCCAGCCGGGAGCGCTCGGCCAACTGCTCCTGCGTCATCCCCGCCTCGAGCCGTAACCCGCGGAGTAGTGCGCCGAACTGGTTGGTCACTCAGACGCCCCTCGCACCGGCCATGCTCCGGCCTGCCATCCGTGTCTGACCACGTGTCGGATTTCCTGTCAGATCCCTGTCAGATCCCTGTGGCAACACTGTACTTGGGCGACCGGCCACATATGGCCGGTCGTTGGCATGGTCCGCTGACCAGCGTGAACGGCACGATGGGCACCGGTCGCCGCCTCCGACGCGGCGCTCACCCCGAACCCAAGGGAGTTGACCGGTATGTCCACCAAGAAGCCGAGCAGGCTCGCCCGCCGCCTCAAGTCCGTCCTCGCGTCGACGGCACTGGTGCTCGCCGGCGCCGCCGCCGTGCCGCCCGCCGCACACGCCGCCCCGGTGAACCACTACTACATCGAGATCGGCGGAACCGGCGCGGCCGCCGACGCCCCCGACTGCACCACGAGCTTCGCGGCCGCGAACCAGCATCTGAACGGCGGCATCGCGGTTCCGGTCTGCTACGTGGCCAGCGGCGGCCCGTTCGTCGGGAGCCACAACGAGATGCCGGCGCCGTTCGCGCCGAGCTTCGGCGACAGCGTGAACCAGGGCTACTGGAACGCCCTGGCCGCCCTGGAGAGCACATACCGCGCCGACCCCACGGCGCACTTCACGATCGCGGGCTACTCCCAGGGCGCCTGGGTCGGCGACCTGTTGCTCCAGACGATCGCCGACAACGGCACCGAGGTGCCCCGTTCGCAGGTCGACGGCATGCTCTACTCCGATCCCATGCAGCCCGGCACCGGCTTCTGGCACTTGGTCCCCGAGGGGGTTCTCATCCCGTTCGTGGCGTACTCGCCAGGCACCGGGCCGGAGGAGTTCCCCGGTGTCCCGGTCCAGCGCCACTGCATCCAGACGGACGGCGTCTGTGACGCCACGTCCCTGGACTCGTTCGCCGGCTTCCTGCAGCAGCACCCGCGCTACTTCGCGGAGGGCAGCATCATCGAGGCCACCCTCACCCAGCACGGCGGCAGCGGGACCGTCTGGTACCCGGCCGCCTGACCTGACCCGGTGATGAGCTGAAGTGAGGCGTCGCGGCCCGGCGGGGGACGGGCCGCGGCGCCATGCCCGGAAGGTCAGCGACCGACGATCCGCCGGAGCCAGCGGGAGCGGGCGTCGCGGGCCTCCTGGCTGAGGGCCGCCCGCGGTGCGAGTGTGTCGGAGCCGTGGAACGCGCCGGGCCATACGTGGAGTTCGGCCTCGCCGCCGGACTGCCAGATGGCATCGGCATAGGCCACGCCCTCGTCCCGGAAGGTCTCGGCCGACCCGACGTCGATGTAGGCGAAGGGCAGCCCGGAAAGATCCGTGGCGCGAGCAGGGGCCGCGTAGGGCGCAACGTCGGCGGCGCCGTACCGGTCGCCGAGCAGCGCCTGCCACGCGGTCGCGTTGGAGGTCCGGTCCCAGGGATCGAGGCCGGCCATCTGGTGGCCGGACAACGTGTTGTTGCGGTCGTCGAGCATCGGGCTCAGGAGCAGTTGACCGATCGGAGCCGGCCCGCCCCGGTCGCGGGTCAACAGGGCGAGCGCTGCGGCGAGTCCACCGCCGGCGCTCTTCCCTCCGACGACGATGCGGTCCGGGTCGAGGCCCAGCCCGGCCGCGTGATCAGCCGCCCAGACGAGTCCGGCATGACAGTCCTCCACGGGTTCGAGGTACTGCGCCTGCGGCGCCAGTCCGTACTCGACGGATATGACCGCGAGCTGCAGCGGCAGGGCCCATTCGCGCAGCAGCCGCGGAAGGACGGACCATGCATTACCCATGATCATTCCGCCGCCGTGCATGTAGTACAGGAGCGGCAGCGGCCCGGTGGTCCCGGCGGGCCGGGCACTGACGAGCGTGACCTCCCTCCCGTCCCGAAGTCCCGGCGCCCGCAGCTCCTCCACCTCGAACCGGCCGCCGGCCCGGAGGTCCCGAACCGTCGGCCTGGGCCGGGCCGCAGCGTCGTGCTCCTGCCTGGCCGCAAGGCCCTCCGCGGTGACCGGCTCCTTCGTCCCCTCGCCCATGGCCGCCAGCGCGGCACCCAGCTCCGGGTCGAAGGGAGGCGCGTGCCGAGCCGTTGAGACAGGGCCGTGCTCCCACGGCACTCCACCGACACCCACGCAAGGACCTCCCCTCGGCTCCGGGATGCCCGGCGGCATCCCGACCGGGACAGCTTGCCAGGTCACATCCCCGTCGCGCCGTCGATGCTTTCGCGGAGGAGGTCCGCATGGCCGTTGTGCCGGGCGTACTCCGCGATCATGTCGACCATGATCTTGCGCAGTGAGATCGGCTCGCCGGTCCTCTTGCGGATCCCCGTCCCGTCCAGCGAGGCGGCGGCAGTGATCTGCCGGGATCGCTCGCATTCTGCCCGCCACACGGCGAAGGCCTCCTCGACGTCACCGTCCAGGCTGTCGAAGTCCTGGTCGGGGTCGTCGTCGGAGTAGTAGAGCAGCGGGACGTCCTCGTGGGCGAACTGGATGCGGAACCACCAGCGCTCGACCCCGGCCAGGTGCCGGACCAGGCCGTGCAGGGACAGCGCGGACGCCGGCACGGCCTTCTCGGACAGCTGCTCCGGGGACAGGCCGGCGCACTTGAGCTCGAAGGTGGCCCGCTGCCAGTCCAGGACCGCGGCCAGCGTGTCCCGCTCGCCGCCCACAGCAGGTGGAGCCGTGCGGGTGTCGCCGTTCCATCGGAGTGCGTAGTGCTTGGGCGCGGGTGCATCGGTCATCGCTCTGCCTCCTGCTCAGGTGGCACGGGTGTAGCGGACGTTTCCGCTCCAGATGCGCTCGAGCCGGACGCGGGTGCCCGGCCGTGGGGCGTGCCAGATCTTGTCGTGACCGGCGTAGATTCCCACATGTCCTATGGTCGCGCCTGCGGGGAAGAAGACGAGATCGCCCGGCACGCGCTGAACGCGTGGGATGTGGCGCGTACGTTCATATTGTTCGTCGGCCGTACGGGGAAGCTTCCGGCCGGCCCTTTCAAAAGCGTAGAGCGTGAGGCCCGAGCAATCGAATTCCTTCGGCCCCGTCGCTCCGTAGACGTACGGCGCGCCCCGCTTGGAGGCGGCAATTGCGACGGCCTTGGCGCCGTACGGTGAGGCCGCCTCGGCCTGGGCGGCGGGACCGGTGAAGCTGGCCAGCGAGATTATGAGGAAGAACGTGAACCCCGCGCCGATGCGGCGGTTCGGCAGGTGGCCGTCTGCAGGTTTTCGGTTGTCCGTCCTGGTGCAGCTCAATCGTGATACCTCCGCATTACTTTGCTGAAACAGTCCCGGGTGAGGTTCTGCGTCGGTGACATGCGTATTGGCTCTCGATGGCGGACCAGTTTTCTCCGGCAGGCCGGAAGTTGCGATCACCGGACACGCCTTCAAGCATCTCGGTTGGGTAAAATAATCCAAGTTTGTACTTATGGATGATGTTCCGAAGAAGAGCCCGGAGGAGTGGTCCACCGGCTCGCGCCGGGCGGGCGTGACCTATCGATCACCAGGGCCGTTGCCATCACATCGTGATCCTTTCGACCGTGCTGGAGCCCCCTGTGCCCTTCCACCGGCTCGCTCTCGCCGCATCGGCCCTGGGCCTCGCCGCGATCGCTCTCGCCGTGCCCCTGACGGCCGCCCCTGCCCGAGCGGCCGACGCCGCACCCCGCACGGGATTCGAGGCCACGTACGGGGCGCGCTGGACCACGGAGTCCGAGGAGAAGGCCCTGCTGGACACCGTCGACCGGCACGGCGAGGGCGCTGTCCTAGGGCGTATCGGCACCAGCCCGCACGGCCGCCCGCTGTGGCTCGTGAGCCTGGGCAGCACCCGTGCAGCGGTCACGGTCCTGCTGGTGTGCAGCCAGCACGGCGACGAGCCGGCGGGACGCGAGGCCTGTCTGACCACCGTCCGCGACCTCGCGTACGCCCGTGACCCGGCGACCCGGCGGCTCCTGGCGCGCACCACGGTCCTCGTCGTCCCCACCGCCAACCCGGACGGGCGGGCCGCCGCCACCCGGGCCAACGCGGACGGCACCGACATCAACCGCGATCACATCGCCCTGACTTCGCCCGAGGCGCGTGCGATCGCCGCCGTACTGCGCGACCGGCGACCGGACGTCGTCTACGACCTGCACGAGTACCGGGCGACGCCCCGCACGTACGACAAGGACCTCTTCGACCTCTGGCCGCGCAACCTCAACACCGACCCCGGGGTGTACGCGCAGGCCCGCGAGCTGTCCGGGGCCTTCGTACGGAAGGCGGCGCACGCCGCCGGGTACTCCACCGGCACGTACGGCATCCGGACCGACCCCGTGACCGGCGCCCCCGTCAAGCAGACCGCAGGCGACGGACAGGAGCGGATCCTGCGCAACACGGCCGGCATCAAACACGCCGTCACGCTGCTCATCGAAAGCCGCATCGAAGCGGCCGGTGACGCGGAAAGGGCAGATCCGGCCCTCAATCACCGGCGCCGGGTGAGCTCCCAGCTCACCGGCCTTCGGGGTCTGTTCACCTACCTCTCCGAGCGTGCGGGCACGCCGGCGGCGGTGACGGCTTCCGCCCGACTGGCCGGTTACCAGGACGAGAGCCCGATCCTGCTGGGCGGCACCGACGACCGCCCGGCGACCGAGGACGAGACCCTGACCGATCCACCCTGTGGCTACCACCTCACAGCCACCCAGTACACCGAGGTCGGAGACCGGCTCGCCCTCCACGGCGTACACGTCGTACGCTCCGCCGCCGACGGTGGTGCGTTCGTCCCGCTGCGCCAGCCCCTGCGGGCCCTCGTGCCCCTGCTCCTCGACGGCCGGGCCCGGTACCGGCTCACGGCGGGAGAGCCGGTGCAGCGGTGCGCGGCGTACGTAACTGGTTAGCGCCGCATCCAGAGAGGGCGGATGCTGCGCAGGGTCCGGGGCCGCCGTGAGCCCCGTCGATCCGCCTGAGGGAATGGTGATGACCACTGCCGCGTACGAGCCCTCCGGTCCCCAGCCCGAAGTCCGGGCGGCCGCCGGCGCGCTGCGGGGCAGCCGGGAAGCGGGCGTGGCGGTCTTCCGCGGCATCCCGTACGCCGAGCCCCCGGTCGGCGCGCTGCGCTTCGCCGCGCCACGGCGGGTGGAGGGCTGGAGCGGGGTACGGGAGGCGGTCTCGTACGGTCCGCCGCCCCCGCAGGCCGGTGTGTTCGGCATGGACGCGCTCGCGCAGGACGCGGCGGGCGACGACTGGCTCACGCTGCGGACTTGTCCGGCATTCCGGCCCCGCACCACCGTGCCGGTGTGGATCTCTTCTCACGCTCCTGGACGGCGTTGCGCACGGCGGTCGCCGCGCTCCCGGACACGGCCTTCGAGCAGCCGTCCGGCTGCACCGGCTGGCTCGTGCGGGACCTGGTGTGCCACCTGATCATCGACGCGCAGGACGTCCTGATCACCCTCGTCACCCCCGCCGAAGCGGAACCGACCGTCGACGCGGTGACCTACTGGAACGTCGAGGACCGGCCGCCGACCGGCGAGGATCCGCTCGACGCGCTGACCGTCCGGCTGGCCGCCGCGTACGAGGAACCGCGCCTGCTCACGTTCCACCTCGACGACGTCGGCTCCGCCGCCGGACGCGCCGCGGAACTCGCCGATCCCGGCGCACGGGTGAGCACCCGCGGTGAGGTCCTCACCGCGGGCGACTACCTCACCGCGTACGTCCTCGAATGGACGCTGCACCACCTCGACCTGATCGCGCACCTCCCGGACATGGCGGAACCGCCCCCCGAGGGGCCGGCTCGATCCCGCGCCATGCTGGAGGAGATCGCCGGCGCCGCGTTCCCCGCGTCGTTCACCGACAAGGACGCCCTCCTGATCGGCACCGGCCGCCGGACCCCGACCGACGCGGAGCGGGCCGAACTCGGCGAGCTGGCCGCGAAACTGCCGCTCCTCCTCGGCTGACCCGCCCACGGGGCCGGCCGCCGCCGGGCCTCAGCTGCCCCCGCCTGCCGCGCCGCCGCAGACCCGTTCCCAGGCCGCCGTGAACATCTCGTGCAGCGGTGCCGTCGGCAGGACCCGCCCGAACGGGCTGCGGATCTGGTCGCGCCACAGCGGCCGTACCGCGTGCGCCGCCAGCTTCACGGTCTCCAAGGGCAGGTGCGGGGCCTTCAGCTCGGTCCACTCCCCGGGCAGGAACAGGGTCCGGCCCGCCCGCGCCCGCTTGGCCTCCACCACCGCGCCCGTGCCGAGCAGTTCCGTCCGGGCCTGCGTGTGCTGCTTGGCCGACCAGCCGTTCCACCGCCGTACGTTCCGGTCGGTGGGTGTTGCCAGCGTCGCCAGCTGGAGGTACAGCGCCGCCGCGTCCGGGCCGATGCCCAGCTGCTGCGCCGCCCGCGCGACCAGCTCCGGGCAGGACTGCCGCGGATCCGCCTCGTACGCCCCGGCCGGCACTGCTCCCGATCGGGCCCGGAACATCATCCGCTCCAGCCCGCCGCCGGTCAGCAGCGGTGCCACTCGGTCCAGCTCCTCGGCCAGGTCGGTGACCTCCCGGACCCGCTGCCACACCTCCGGGTCGGCCACCGCCGCGGGTCGCAGGAAGGAGGCACCGCCGGGCGCGCACACCACCAGCGGCCCGGAGTCGTACGCGGTCACCGGGACCGGCCCCTCCTCCTTACGGCCGTCCATCGCCACCGGCAGCTGCCCGGGACCGAACCGCTCCGCGATCCGCGCCGAGGTGTCCTGGACCCGCCCACCGGGCAGCGCCACCAGCAGCTCCGGACGATCCAGTTCGGCGCGCAGCCGCTCGTACAGGGCCATCGCGCCGGCCACCGCCGGATCGCCGACGGGCCGGTCCGTCCACGCCCACACCAGCGCGCTCGCGATCTGCCGGCACGAGAGGCCCACCGGAGTGCGGTGGGGCAGCCCGGGCCCGGCCGGCGGCACGGCCCGGACCTCGGCCCCGATGCCGTACGGGGTTGCCGCCAGCTCCCAGCCGGCCGCCTCCACGGTCGTGTCCTCGGCCGCCTCGTACCCGCCCGCCAGCCGCCGGGCCCACACCTCGGGGAGTTCCAGCTCGGCCTCCAGGGTGTCGGCCGCCTCGTCGTGCACGGCCGGCTGCACCCCGATGCGCTCCCGCCACACCTCGGCCATCCGCTCCACGGCCGCCTCGACCCCGCCGGGCCGCCACAGCTCTGCCGGATCCTCGGGCAGTGCCGCCGCCAGGACGGCCCGTCGGCCCGTGCCACCGAGCTGCGCGCGCAGCCGGTCGTAGGACTCGGCCGTCATCGGCGCGGCCTTGTACGGGGCCTTGCGCACCAAGGCGCGGTCCTCGTCGCGGTCGGGCCGGCCGTCCAGACCTGACACCACCAGCCGGGCCACCGCCCGTCGTACGCCCGTCAGTTCGGCGAAGCGCGCGGCAGCCGGCTCCGGCACCGGGACCGGCCCGTGCGCCTCGACCGCCGCGACCAGGGCCCGCAGCCGGGCGGCGTCGTCCCGCTCCACGCGGACGCAGCGCGCCTGCGGCACCGCCGCCGGGACCGGGTCGCCTGTCGGGCCCTCGGCGGCGGCCGCCACGAACCAGCACTCCGACCCGCCCGCCCGCACCGCGCAGGACGCCACCGCGATCCCCTGCTCGCGCAGCCCGTCCAGGAGCTCGGCGGACGCCCGGCCGACCCACCACCGGGTGCCCGCGCGGGCGAACGGCTGGTCGGCCCAGGTGTCCAGCAGCGCGACCAGGGCGGCCCGGGCCCCGTCCGGGGTCGGTGCCACGGCCGCCCGCCAGGCGGCGGCGTCGATCGAGCCCATCAGCTGCGACCAGTCGTGCGGCGGCGCCGGCGGCGAGAGCCGGCGCACCTCCTCCACGAGGGTCCCCGCCAAGCAGGCGCCGTCGGAGGCCAACGCGGTCAGCGTCGCCGCCAAGGGCACGACCGGGCTCCGTCGCCACGGGTCCGGCTCACCGTCCGAGACCAGCCCGAACAGCGCGGGCAGCAGCTCGGTGTCCGGCGCGGACCGGCCCGGCGGCGCCGGCGGCGCCTCCATGAGCAAGGTGACCCGCCGGTGCAGGGCGAGCCTGCGCTCCTCCATCCGGGTGGCCCGCCCGGCGAGCGCCACCACGGCCTCGACCAGCACCGGGTCGGTGACCTCCGGCAACTCCCGGGCCACGGCCGTGCGCAGCGCATCCGGACCGTCGAGGGCGCCCTCCAGCAAGGCCTCCGCCGTCGTGAGCCCGACCGTCCGCAACGTCCGGGAACCCGCGGTGTCCCGGGTGCGCAGCAGGTACCAGAAGGCCGGCGGCAGGGCCACGCCCCCCGACACGGTGACCTGCCGGGCCGGCCCGCCCTGCGAGTGCCCGGGCGCGTCGTGCCCGTCCAGCTCCCACAGCAGCACTCCGCCGGCCGTGTACGCGCGCACCCCCGTCCGGGTCTGCGCCTCGGCGAGGACCACGTCCTCCACTGCCCCCTCCGGCGGTGCCCACAGGCCCCACGGCTGCTGGCCCTGCCGGTCGATGTCGAAGCGGGCGGAGCGCCCGTCCACGCTCTCCACCAGGTAGTGGTTGGGTGCGGGGTCGCGGTGCCCGGTGCGGAAGAGGACGCGGGTCCCGACCAGCCCGTCGCGGCTGCCCAGCGGGGAGTCGGGCAGCCCCGCGGGCAGCGGCGCCAGCTGGAGGGCCTCCACGGCCAGGGCCATGCCGGCCTCGGACGGCTCCGCGGCGGGATCGGCGCTCGCGACGCGACCCGGGAAGGCAGGCAGTGCCACCGAGCCCCGCGGCTCCCCGGTGACCGGGTCGGCGAGTTCCCAAGGGCGCCGCCCGAAGACGGCGTTGGTCCAGATCCGGGCGCCGTCGCCGAGCTGCAGCTCGTCCCGGTCGATCCCCTCCGTCCCGCCGGGCCGCAGCACCCGGGCGCCGCCGTGCCGCCCGCCCCCGTCGGCCGTCTCGAACTGGAAACCGTACGCCCCGTCCAGCCGGCCGCCGTACGGCACCAGCCCGCCCGCCTCGTCGGGTGTGAACGGCTCTTCGGGGTGGTCGGCCCAGACGGCGGTGTCGCAGTGGTAGGCGCTCTTCCCGGGCGTCCAGCTCACCAGGAAGGAGCCGCCCACGTAGTGGACCGCATAGATGGTCGCGTCGTCGGGCACCGTGAACCGGCAGGATCCCCGCACCCCGTCCGGATCGACGGCGACCGCCCGGTCCCGCCCGAACACCGTCAGCACCGGCCACGTGCTGGTAACCCCCGCCACCCCCGGCAGTGCCCCGTCCGCCTCCTCGGGCCCGGCGCCCGCCGCGAAATCCGCGTACACCGACTCCAGGGCGGGCCAGGCCAGTTCCTCCGGCAGCCCGGCCGCGAGCGAGCGCCGCAGCGCCCCCGCCGCTCCCGCCTCGGCGAGGGCGTCGCAGATCCCGCCGAGCGCCGACACCGTCGGCCGGTCCAGCAGCGTCTCCAGCTCGGCCACGGCCTCCTCGGCTCCGGCCATGCCGCCGCCCGCGACGGTGTCGACGAGCTTGCCCACGCGCCCCGCGACCTCGTGGGCGATGCCCTCGTTGCCCGGCAGCAGCGTGACCGCCGACCCGGCCCGGCGCCGCCGTTCCGGCGTCCACCGCGGCAGCAGGTCCGCGTGTACGGTCCCCTCCAGACGCGGGCCGAACACCGGGTCGGCGGCCAGCGCGGACAGGTCCCGCCGGGACCGCTCGGCCCAGAAGCGCATCCGCATCTCCGGGCCCGGGTCCAAGACCGCCACCCCGGCCGCCAGACAGGCGTCCAACACGTCCGCGTCGAAGCCCTGGTAGTGGTGCCGGGTGGTGTGCACGGTTACCGCAGTGCCTTCCGACCGCAGCCGCGGCCCCAACCGGCCCACCAGGTCGAGGAATTCCACCGGCAGCTGCTGACGCGCGACGCCGCCGCCGGACTGCGCCGCGTACTGGTACATGTGCACGAAGTGCCCCACCCAGTGGTGCAGTCCACCCTCCGGTACCACCCGTCCGGCCGCCATGGCCTCGGCCGCGCCGCAGCCGATCAGCATCCGCAGCCAGGCCCCGCCGTCGGTGACCCCGTCAGGGAAGACCTCGACCAGCCCCGCCGCGATCGCGTCCGCCGGCGGATGGGCGGACAGGACCGGGCCCGCGGCATCCAGCAGTGCGTCCGGCACGGACTTCTTCCGCGTGACCGACAGGATCGCGCCCACCATCCGCGCGATCTCCCCGTCCCCGTGCCCGGCAGCCTTGGCGGAGCCCCGTACCCGGCGCACCAGATCCGCCGGCAGGTCCGCCGCCGATCCCGCCCACGCGGTCAGGAACGCCTCGAGCGCCGTGTGCGCGGCGGCCGGCTCCAGCGTCTCGGCGAGGAGCCGCTGATGGGCCCCGAACTCCTTGGCCGGCATGGCCCCGCCCGCAGCGAACAGCAGTGCATTGGCCCTGCGGTATCCGGAATCCACCGGGAGCCCGTGCTGGGCCTCGGCTGCCCGCGCCGCGGCGTAGGCCCGCCCGCCGGGCCTGCTCCCGTAGCCGATCAACCGGTGGCCCACGGTGTCCCAGAACCACGGCAGATGCGCAGGCGGCAGCCGCCGTGCCCGCGCCGCCATCGTGTCCACGAACCGGCCGGGCTTGGTCCAGGACCGGCCGAGTTCGGTGCGCATGCCCTCCATCAGGTCACGCGCGACGTCGACCGCGTCGGGGTCGTGTGCGGCGACCCAGTCGGCGTACGTGGTCGAAGCGTGCGGGCCGGTGGCGGGAAGCAGTGGTTCCAGCGAGACGATCATGACTTGGATCGTCGCACGCCCGACCGACAACGAAGCCTTCGCGTCAGTGCATGAAGGCGCTCGCGTCCCCCGGCTCGGTCTCCAGCGCCTCGCGGTCGAATTTCAGCATGACGAGGAAGAACAGCCCGCCCACGAGGAGCAGTCCGACCACGATCACCACGGAGACGAGCGCCTCCCCGGGTGTCACCAGCACGAACAGCGCGATGAGCGTCCACACCAGCGCGCAGACGGCAACCGGCAGCTCGAACCGCCCCAGGTCGAACGGGCCCTTCTTGCGCGCCAGCCGTCTGCGCACTGCCAAATAGAGGACGATCGTGGAGCCGTAGGTGATCGCCGGGAGGATCGTCGACGCCGTGATCAGTTCCAGCAGTACGGCGCCGGGCAGCGCGACCATCAGGAGGAGCCCGAGGGAGAAGATCAGGACCGTCGCCGGGATCGGCGTCTGCGTACGGGGGTTGACCCGCCGCATCAAGCGGTGCGCGGGGAAGCGCCCATCGCGCGACATCGCGTAGACGAGCCGTGAGCACGTGACCATCACCACGATCCCGGCGCCGAAGAACGCGAACGTGATCCCGACCAGCAGCGTCTTCTCCATCACCGCACCGAGCTGATCCCGCATGATCGCCGCGACCGGCGAGCCGTCGCTGCTGATCCGGGGGATGTCCTCGATCGCGACGGTGAGCGTGATCAGGAAGACCATGCCCAGGATCCCGGCCGCCACGACCGATCCCACGATCGCGCGCGGGACGGTGCGGAAGGGATCCTTGGCCTCCTCGGCCAGGTTCGCCGCGGAGTCAGCTCCTGCCGGTAGCCCCCGAGCTCGACGGAAGCCCCGCCGTCCTCGGCGTCCGCCGATGGTTCCGCCACGTCGGCCACCTTGCCTCTCCTCGGCCCTTCCGGCTCCGCACGCAGCGGCAGGGCTCCGGCCAGTTTGCTCCTCCTGTCGCGTCTGTCACGTTTGCGGCGGCCGACGCACGTGACCTCGCCCCGAACGGATGCCTTTCAGGCCGTCAGTGGTGTCGCTCACAGGGGGCGTTGACGAAATCAAGGCGAATCGGGGCTGTGCCTTCGATCCCCAGAGCAGCCCCGGCTGTCGCCATGGATCCAGCAGGCCCCGCCGGTACCACTGCGTAGGGGAGCCTCGGTATTGCCGTGCGGCTGTCGGAGGCGGGTGGCACCATCTGGCGCGGTGATCCGACCAGCTACAGGGGGTAGGCATGGTGAGCACGTACGACTGGCCGCGCGGAGCGGAGAGTGCGGACAGCGAGGCGCTGGAGCGCTGGCTGGATGCGCGGGGGTGGGAGGTCGACCCGACCATTTTCATGGCCGGAGTCCTGGGCCCGGCAGTCCAGGTCCGCCGCATCGGCCGCACCTGCCAGGAGGGTGAATCCGGCGTGCTGATCCTGCCGGGCGAGACGGTCGCGTTCGACGGGGACCGCATGCGGATCATGCCCCGCACACCGGCGCCGGCCCCGGCCACTGCGTAAGGGCCGGCGCGCCGATCCGCTACTTCACCGAGCCGGCCATCACCCCCTGGACGAAGTGCCGCTGGAAGGCGAAGAAGACGATGAGCGGGACCACCAGCGACAGGAACGCACCCGGCGCGAGGACGCCGATGTTGCTTCCGAACTGCCGCATCTGGGACTGCAATGCGACCGTGAGCGGCTGGGACCCGCTGTCCGCGAAGAGCAGCGCCACGAGCATGTCGTTCCAGACCCAGAGGAACTGGAAGATGGCCAGGCTCGCGATGGCCGGCCGGCCGAGCGGCAGCACGAGCCGCGAGAAGATCCGCCACTCGCTGCCGCCGTCCATCCGGGCGGCTTCCAGCATCTCGCGCGGTATCTCGGCGAAGTAGTTGCGCAGCAGGAAGACCGCGAACGGCAGCCCGTAGGCGACGTGGAACAGGACGACTCCGGCGATCGTGCCGAACAGTCCCACCGCGCCGAAGAGTTTGGCCACGGGCAGCAACCCGATCTGCACGGGCACGACCAGCAGCCCGACGACCACGAGGAAGATGCCGTCCCGGCCGGGGAAGTCCAGCCACGCGAAGGCGTACCCGGCGAGTGCCGCGATGGCGACCACCAGGACGGTGGTGGGGACCGAGATCAGAACGGTGTTCCCGAACGCCTCCGCGATGCCGGAGTCCTTCAACAGGGCGCTGTAGTTGTCCAGGGACAGCTGGGAGGGGTCGGTCAGCGCGGTCCACCAGCCGTCGGAGGCATTGTCCTGCTCGGAGCGCATCGAGGACAGGAACAGACCCGCCAGCGGGGTGATCCATACCAGGGCGACCAGGATCAGCAGGCCCTGGACGACCGAGCTGCTCAGCCAGCGCGACAGCCGGCTCCTGCGACGCGGTCCCGGCGCGGACGGGGCCGGGACGGGCCTCACAGGCGGTGTCGCCCGCCGGGACCGCCGACGCTCGATGGTGCTGTGGCCGCTCATGCTCCGCTCCTTCGGAAACGCCGGATGTTGAAGACCATCGCCGGGACCACCAGCAGCAGGAGCACCACGCTCAGCGCGCTGCCGAGCCCCTGGTCGTTGCCGCCGCCGAAGGAGACCAGCCACATCCGCGTGGCCAGTACGTTCGCTTCCTCCTGGACCGGTCCCGGCGCAATGATGTAGACGAGGTCGAAGACCTTCATCACGTTGATCACCAGGGTCACGAACACCACGGTGAGCACGGGCGCGAGCAGCGGCACGGTGATCCTGCGGAAGATCTGGCCCTCGCTGGCCCCGTCCATCCGCGCGGCCTCCAGCGCATCGCGCGGGATCGCCGCGAGTCCGGCGCCGATCAGGACCATCGCGAAGCCGGTCCACACCCACAGGTACGCACCGATGATGGCCGGCGTCACCAGCGCCGGGCCGAGCCAGTTCACGCCCTGGTACGGCGCCGCGAAGTTGGCCGCGGGCAGCCGTACGGTGTACGCGCCGTCGGCCAGCCCGGTGAAGCGGAACGACCCGTCGGCGGAGGCGGTCGTGGTCGCGGCCACCCGGCCGTCGTCCCGTACGGCCTCGACCGTCATGCCGGGCAGGCCCTTCTCGCCCGGGTCGGCCTTGCCCGGTGTGCCGGCGCCGCCGGGGGCGAAGTCGAGGTAGACCACGCCCCCGATTCCGTCCGCGCCGGGCGTCGCGGCAGCGGCGGCCTTCGCATCGGCGGGTATCGCGCCGGGCGCCACCCCGACGAAGCCGAGGCTGACCGTACCGCCGGGACGTACGGTCTGCTCGGTGCTGTACGGGCCGCCCGCCCTGCCGGTCAGGCCCTGACCCTCGCGGGCACGGGCCGTCGGATAGGCGGCGGTGTCGTCGAAGGTGTCGTGCACGCCCACGACGACCGCGTTGAGCACGCCCCGGTTCGGGTCCTGCTCGTAGGCGAGCCGGAAGACGATGCCCGCGGCGAGGAACGACACGGCCATCGGCAGGAAGAGCACCAGCTTGAACGCGGTCGCCCAGCGCACCTTCTCGGTGAGCACGGCGAGCATCAGCCCGAGTCCGGTCAGCAGGAGGGGGGCGACGACGACCCAGATGGTGCTGTTGCGGATCGCCTTGAGGGTGGCCGGGTCGTCGATGATCGCCGCGTAGTTCCCGGCGCCGACGAATCGGTCGCCGCTGGCGTCGAAGAGACTGCGGCCGAAGGAGAAGACGACCGGATAGACGACCAGCGCGCCGAGCAGCAGCAGGGCGGGCAGTACGAAGGCGATCGCCAGGCGGCGTTTCCTTCGCTGGGCCCGGCGCCGCGGGTTCGCCGCGGCGCGGGCGGTCCGGGTGTGGGCGGTCAGGGTGTCAGCCATGGTGGGCCGCCTCAGTTCCCGTACGCCTTGGCGGCAGCGGCCTCGAGCTCCGCGGCCGTGCCCTGGGGGTTCGAGGGGTCGCGCAGGAAGTCCTGGAGGAGCTTCCATTCGCCCGCGCCCTTGGTACCGCCGAACGCGGCCGGGGCCTGGTCCGACATGTCGAAGCGGACCGAGTTGCCCGCTGCGACCAGCGACTTGGCGGTGCTGCGGGTGGTGTCGTCGCCGTACGTGGCGAGGTCGACCTGGTTGTTCGGGGACAGGAAGCCGCCCGCGCCGGCCCAGACCTCGGCCGCCTCGGGCCCGGCCAGGAACTCGAGCAGCTTCATGCCGGCCTTGTTGTTCTTGGCGTCTTTGAGGACGACGGCCGCGTCACCGCCGCTGACCACCGGCGCCGTGCCGCCGTCGACCGCGGGGAAGGGGAAGAACTTGGCGTCCTCCCCGAGCTTCTTGCCGAACTGGTCCTTGGCGACCCCGCCGACGAAGTCGCCCTCGTAGACCATGCCCGCCTTGGGCTGAGGGCCGAAGACCTGCTCGACCGACGAGGGGAAGTCGGTGCCCAGCGCCGTCTGGGCGCCGCCGGCGACGAGCTGCTTGTCCTTGAACAGTTCGCCGAGGGTGGTCAGCGCCTTGACGACGCTGTCGTCGGTCCACTTGATCTTGTGCTGGGCGAGCTGGTCGTACTTCTCCGGCCCGGCCTGCGAGAGGTAGATGTTCTCGAACCAGTCGGTGAGGGTCCAGCCGTCCTCGCCGGCTACGGCGAAGGCCGGGCGGCCGGAGTCGGCGAGCGTACGGCCGGCCTTCAGCAGGTCGGCGTAGCTCTTGGGCTCGCTGACACCGGCCTGGGCGAAGGCGTCGGGGGCGTACCAGACGGTCGACTTGTGGGCGGCCTTGAAGTACAGGCCGTAGTACTGGCCGTCCACGGTGCCGTAGTCCTTCCACACCGGGGCGAGGGAGGAGCCGGCCGTCTTGGCGGCCTGGTCGGACAGGGGGAGGAGCCAGCCCTCCTTGGCGAACTGCCGGAGCACGCCCACCTGGGGAACCATCACCACGTCGGGCGCGTTGCCGCCCTCGATCTTGCTTCCGACGAAGGTGGAGACGTTGTCGCCGGAGGGGACGAAGACCGTCTTGGCGCCGGTCTTCTCGGTGAAGGCGTCCAGGACCTTCTTGAAGTTCTTCTGCTCGCTGCCTGTCCAGACACCGGCCACGGTCACGGTCTGGCCGCTCAGTTCACCGCCGCTCGCGGGCCCGGTGGTGCCGCTGCCGCAGGCGGTGGCACCGAGGGCGAGGGCGAGGGCCGCCGATGCGGTGGCAGCGGTCCGCCGGGTCGTCTTGCTGGGTCGTCGCATGATGAGGTCCGTTTCTGGAGGTCGGCACATGGGAGGTCAGGAGGTGGGGACGTCGGCAGGTGGGTGTCAGAGGGTCGGGCACTCGGCCGTCCACCAGGCGGCGGTCGCCGCGGGGAGCACACCGTCGGGACAGGGTCCGCTGGCGAGCAGTGGGGTCCCGGCGACCGGCGCGGGCACCGGCTCCGTGCCGAAGTTGACCGCGCAGATCAGGCCGTCGCCGCGGGCGATCGCCAGCACCTGCGGGGGTGCGTCCAGCCAGCGCAGGGCGCCCTCGCCGAGCTGGGGCAGGCTGCGCCGCAGCTGGAGGCCCTCGCGGTAGAGGTGCCAGAAGGAACGGGTGTCGGCCAGGGCACGGTCGGTGGCGTGCTCGGCGAACCACTCGGGCTGCGGCAGCCACGGTCTGGCGTCGGCCACGCCCTGGCTGAAGCCGAACGGGGAGGCGTGTCCCGACCAGGGCAGCGGCACGCGGCAGCCGTCCCGGACGCGCTTGCGGCTGCCGGTGCGGTGGAAGATCGGGTCGGTGAGGACCTCGTCCGGCAGGTCGAGCACCTCGGGAAGGCCGAGCTCCTCGCCCTGGTAGACGTACGCGGCGCCGGGCAGGGCGAGCATCAGCAGGGCGGCGGCGCGGGCCCGGGCGGCTCCCAGTCCGCTGCCCCCCACCCCGGGCTCGCCCGCGTACCGGGTGACCGTACGGACCTGATCGTGGTTGTTGAGCACCCAGGTGACGGTGGAGCCGGTGCCGGCGATGTCGCGTATCGCCTCGGTGATGGTCGAGCGGAAGGCGTCGGCGTCCCAGGGCGCGCTGAGCAGGTCGAAGAAGAACGCCTGGTGCAGCTCGTCGGGGCGGACGTATGCGGCGTGTTCGCGCGCGGTGGGCACGGACACCTCACCGACCAGCAGCCGCTCGTCGCCGTCCCGGGCGGTGTACTCCTCGCACACCGAGCGCCAGCGGCGCCACACGTCGTGCACCTCGGGCTGGTTCCAGGCCAGCTGGTTGACGGCGTCGCGGGCGCGCTCGTCGGCTCCGGGGTCGTCCGAGTCGGGCAGCTCGGGGTGCTTGAACAGTCCGGCGGCGACGTCGATGCGGAAGCCGTCGACTCCGCGGTCCAGCCAGAAGCGCAGCACCCGCTCGAAGTCGTCGCCCACGGCCGGGTCCCGCCAGTTCAGGTCCGGCTGCTCGGGCGTGAACAGATGCAGGTACCACTCGCCGGGGGTGCCGTCGGGCTGGGTGATCCGGCTCCAGGCGGGACCGCCGAACATGGCGCGCCAGTTGTTGGGCGGCTCGGCTCCCTCCGGGCCGCGGCCGGGCGCGAAGTGGAAACGGGTGCGCGGCGCACTGCCCGGCTGCGCGGCGAGCGCGGCGCGGAACCACGGGTGCTCGCTCGAGCAGTGGTTGGGGACGATGTCGAGCAGCAGCTTGAGCCCGAGCCGGCGGGCATCGGCGACCAACCGGTCGAACTCGGCGAGGTCGCCGTAGACGGGGTCGACACCGCAGTAGTCGGCGACGTCGTAGCCGTGGTCGTGCTGCGGCGACGGGTAGAAGGGGCTGAGCCAGATGCCGTCGACACCGAGCTTGCGCAGGTAGGGGAGCCCGGCCCGGACGCCTGCCAGGTCGCCGATGCCGTCCCCGGTGCTGTCGAGGAAGCTGCGGACGTAGACCTGGTAGATCACCGCGTCGCGCCACCAGGGGGCAGCCGGGGTGGTGGTGCGGGAGGGGTGGCCGGTGTCGGCCGGAAGGGTGCTGAGCATCTCGCGTCGACCTGTTCTGCTGAATGCGAGAGCGCCCCGGATCGGTGCGCTGTTATGCATGCATGTTAAGTAGCAGCGACGGGAAGGTGTCAACGATGTGTCCAGAAACAGCGAAAAGCTGGGAGGGTTTGTACCGAAGTGCCCACATGCACGACGAAGGGCCTCTACTTAACATGTAAGTAGAGGCCCTCGGGGAGTGTGTCTGGGGAGTGGAGGAGCGGAGGAAGCGGAGTGGTGCGATCAGCCCTTGCGGGACAGGGGCCCGAGCTCGCGCGCAAGCCGCGCCGTCGCCTGCTCGGGCGTCTGGCGCTGCGCCATCACGTCCTGTGCCACGGCCTGCACCGCGAGGCTCACCTGGTCGTAGCGCGGGCTCTTCGGGCGTGGCGCCGCCGACAGCACGCTCTGGCGGAGCGTGGGCAGGTACGGATACGCGCGGATCAGCTCGGGGTCCTCGTACAGCGCGGCGCGCACCGGTGGCAGCGAGCCCTCGGTGAGCACCTGCCGCTGGACCCGTTCGCTGGTGAGGTAGGAGATCAGATCGGCCGCCGACGCCGGATGCCGCGCATGGCTGCTCACGGCGAGGTTGGAGCCGCCCAGCACGCTGGTGCCGGGGCCGTCGGGTCCGGGCAGCGGCACGGCACCGAACCTGCCCGCGACCTTCGATCCGGCCGCGCCGGCGTCCGCGTACACGTACGGCCAGTTCCGCAGGAAGAGCAGCCGGCCGTCCTGGAACGCCTGCCGGGACTCCTCCTCCTTGTAGCCGAGCGCCTCGCGCGAGATCCAGCCGTCCCGCACCCCGTCCGCGAGGAACCGCAGTCCGGCGCGCGCCGCATCGGAGTCCACCGTCACGCGCGCGCCGTCGTCGCGCAGGATCGAACCGCCCGCCGACTGCACGGCCTCGGTGACGTTGACGGTGAGCCCCTCGTACGGCAGGAACTGGCCTGCGTAGCCGTCCAGTCCGTACTTCGGGGCGATCGTGCGCGCCTGGCGGACCAGCTCGGCCCAGGTGCGCGGCGGTTGCTCGCCTTCCTGCTCCAGGACGTCCTTGCGGTAGTAGAGGAGACCCGCGTTCGTGACGTACGGCACGGCGTACAGCCGGCCGTCGAAGGTCGCGGTGTCGACGACCGGACGCAGGAAGGTGTCCAGGGGGAAGCGGTCGCGCTCGAGCGGGGAGATCCATCCGGCCGCCGCGAACTCGGACGTCCAGGCGACGTCGATGTTCAGTACGTCGAACCGGTCACGGCCCGACCGCAATTCGCTGATCATCTGGGCCCGGGTCTCGTCCGCCGAATCGGGCAGCTCGACGAGCGTGACGCGCTCGCCGGGATGGCCGTCGTTCCAGTCGTCGAGGAGCGGGGAGAGGTAGTCGGTCAGATCGCCCGCCGTCACGAGCGTCAGGGGACCGCGGCCCTCCGCGGCCAGGCTCGCGTCGGCGTGTACGCCGAAACCGGCGTACCCCGCCAGCACCACCGCCCCCACCAGGAGAGCTCTACCCGCGGCACGCATCCACCGCATAGATTCCTCCCAGTGCACGATCCGGCTGCGCTGCCGGCCATCGTGGCCTATATATACCCGTTAGGCATGGGCGATACTAGACGTCCAGGCAGACGAGGCGTACGGCGGCTGCACCCGGTCCGCTGCCGAGTGAACCGTTGACTACGGAGCGGGAAGGAGGGGGAGCGAGTGCGGCTGGCGCTCCTTGCGCTCCTCACCCGTAGCCCTGCGCACGGTTACGAGCTGAAGCAGGACCTTGAGAAGCTCCTGGGCGCCGCGTACCCTCAGCCCAACGTCGGCCAGATCTACGTCACCCTCGGCAGGCTGGAGAAGAGCGGCCTCATCGAGGGCGAGGACGTCGAGCAGTCGGGCCGGCCCAACAAGCGCACGTACCGGCTGACCGACGCCGGGCGCGAGGCCGTGCTGGCCTGGTTCGAGGAAACCGCCGAGGAGCCCCGGGTACGGGACGAGTTCTTCATGAAGCTCGCACTCGCACCGCAGTCGGGTCTGGCCGATCCGATAGCGCTGATCAACAAGCAGCGGCGGCAGTACCTCAACACCATGCGGGACCTGTCCAAGCTGGCGGCGGCCGAGGACCGCGACAACAAGATCTCCCAACTGCTGATCGAGGGCGCCATGCTGCACCTGCAGGCCGACCTCGACTGGCTGGAACGCTGTCAGGAGGAGCTGGAATGAGCGACGACGCGACCACCGACGCCACCACCACTCCTGCCGTGCCCGCCCCGCCCATCGTGCGCGCCGAGGGCCTGACCAAGACGCACCACGGCGAGGGCGTGCCGGTGCATGCCGTGCGCGGGGTGGACCTGTCCGTCCAGCCGGGCGAGTTCGTCGCCGTCACCGGGCCGTCGGGAGCCGGCAAGTCCACGCTGCTGCATCTGATCGGCGGCCTCCAGCGGCCGGACAGCGGGAAGCTGTGGCTCGGCGGAGAGCGGGTCGACGAGTACCGCGAGGCACGCTGGGCGGTCCTCAGGCGCCGCAGCATCGGCGTCGTCTTCCAGTTCTTCAACCTCGTCTCCAACCTCACCGTCGCAGACAACGTCGAACTGCCCGCCCTGCTCGCCGGCGCCTCCCCGAAGGCCGCCCGCGCATCCCGCGCCGAACTGCTCGCCGAACTCGGCCTCGAAGGCCGTGAGCGCTCGATGCCCGGCGAACTGTCCGGCGGAGAACAGCAGCGGGTCGCGCTCGCCCGCGCCCTGGTCAACCACCCCACGCTGCTGCTCGCCGACGAACCGGCCGGCAGCCTCGACAGCAAGGGCACCCGCGAGGTGCTGAGGCTGCTCTCCCGGTTCCACCAGCGCGGCCAGACGATCATGATGGTCACCCACGACGCCCGGATGGCCAGTGCCGCCGACCGCGTCATCAGCTTCTTCGACGGGCGCATAGCCGACGACGCGCAGCTCGACGGCGGCGGGCGCCGCGGGCCCGCCCGCGGCGTGTCCGGCGTACTGGACCTGGACCCGGAACCGAAGCGGTGACCGTGCGGGCCACTCTGCGCTGGGCGCACGCCGACTTCCGGGCACACCGCGGCGAGGCCCTCTTCGTCGTGCTGGCCAGCGCCGGGATCATCGCCTCGCTCCTGCTCGCCGGCGCACTGTTCAGCTACGCCGCGAACCCCTGGCAGCGGATCTTCAACCAGTCCCACGGCGCGCACATCTGGCTGCAGACCCGCGCCGGGGCGGACATGGACGCGCTGTCCGGCGTGGACGGGGTCGCAGCCCTCGCCGGTCCCTACCGCACCGCGGCGACGACGGTCGAGTCGCGCGGCGCGCGGGTCGGCGTGACGCTGCGCGCGGTCCCGGCGGCGCCCCCGGAGACGGGCCGGCCGCTCGTCACCGACGGCAGCTGGTTCCCCCGGCCGGACGACGGCGTACGCGGCGACAGCGGCACCGTGGTCGGCACCGGCACCGGCAGCGGCGCCGTCGTGCTGGAGGCCTCGGTCGCGCGGGCGCTCTGGGCCGAGCCGGGCGACACCGTACGGGTCACCGGGCCGGACGGCGCCCCGCACGTACTGCAGGTGAGCGGGATCGCCGAGGTGGCCGAGCCCCGCTACCACCCGGGCGGCGGGCCCGGCATCGGCTGGGTGCTCTCCGGCACCCTCGACGGGATCGCCCACGGAGACACCGGGCAGAGCGTGGGCCTGCGCCTGGAGGATCCGGACGACACCGACTTCATCGTCCAGCGTGCCGTGACCGTCCTCGGCGCCGACCGGGTGGCCCAGGTCACCAAGTGGCAGCAGGCACGGGCCGAGGCGGGTGGCGACGACCGGCTCCTCGGCCAGATGTTCGCCGTCTTCGGCCTCGGTGCGCTGCTCGCGGCGGCCCTCGCCGCAGCCGGTGCGATCGGCGCCCGGGTGCGCGGCCAGCTCAGGGACATCGCCGTCCTCAAGGCCGTCGGCTTCACCCCCGGCCAGGTGACCCGCGGCTTCCTCGTACAGCATCTGGCCTTCGCGCTGCTCGGCGTGGCCCTCGGCACGGCGGCGATCGCCCTGCTCGGCGCCCGGATACCCGGGCGGATCGGGGAGGCGGCAGCGGTCTGGCAGGACCTGCCCGGCCACACCGCGCTCATGATCGGCGTCCCCTGCGGGGCGGTGCTGCTGATCGCGGCCGCCACCGGGCTGTCGGCCTGGCGGGCCGGACGGGTGCCACCGGTGCCGGTGGCCCGTGCGGCGCTGCCGTCCGCCGCGCCGATGACCGCGCTCGGCCGCCGGGCCCTGGGGATACGGGTGCCTCCCGCGCTGGTCCTGGGGTGGCGGGCGGCGTTCCCCCGCCGCGGCCGGACGCTCGTACCGGTGGCCCGGCTCGCCCTGCCGCTGGTCCTCATCACGGTCGCGCTCGTCGCCTGGTCGACGCTGGACCAGTTCCGCAGCCGGCCCGCGCAGATGGGACTGCCCGCGGCGCTGACCGTACGGGCCGAACAGTCCGCAGGGTCTTCCGACGCGGAACTGGAGAAGACCCTCGCGGCGCTCCCTGACATCGCCGCGGTCCATCCGGGCGCCGAGATGGCGGCGCTCGTACCGGGGCAGACCGGCACCATCACGCTCCGCGGGCTGGGCACGGCCCGGGACCCGTACCCCTCCAAGGTGGTCGAAGGACGCGCGGTCCGCGGTCCGGACGAGGCAGTGGCCGGGCAGGGGCTGCTCGACCTCCTCGGGGTGCGGGTCGGCGCGTGGGTGCGGATGACCGTCGAGGGACGGCCGCAGATCCTGCACCTCGTCGGCCGCACCATCGAACCCGAATCCGGGGGCCGGGTGATCACCACGACCATCGACGCCCTGCGGGAGCGCGATCCGGGGCTGCGGCCCGGCTTCCACGCCCTGGTGCTGCGCAAGGGCGCGGACCCGCGGTCGGTGAGCGCCGCGCTCGCCGTGACGGCGGGCGGAACGCTGGAGGTCAGGGAGACGCCCAATCCGGTGGACCGGCTGGAACCGGCGCGCGGAGTGATCGCCGCCCTGATCGCGGTGCTCGGACTGATCGGGCTGATCGAACTGCTGACACTGATCAGCACGGGCGTACGCGACCGGGGGCGGGACCTGCTCGCGCTCAAGGCGATCGGGCTGACGCCCCGTCAGATTGGCGCGATGATCGTGACCGCCGCCGGACTGACCGCGCTGGTATCCGCCGTGGTGGGGACGACGGTGGGGGCGCTGTCCGGCAGCTGGCTGGTGGACATCCAGGGCGCGTCGAGCGGGATCGGCGCGGGCATCGCCCAACTGCCGCCATTTCCGGTGCTGTTGACGGTGGTCGCCGGGGCTGTCCTGGGCGCGGTGGCGGCGGCGCTGGTACCGGCGACACGGACGGCCCGGCGCAGGCTGGCGGACTCCCTGAGCGAGACGCTCTGAGGCCTCGGGTCACGGCGCCCGGGGGTCGGTGTCAGAGCCCGCTACTAGTCTTCGGGCCATGATCGAGTCTTCCGAGGGCTTGCCCTGCGGGCTGGATGAGTTGTTCGCGGATGCGGGGTGTCTCGTCTGCGCCGAACCCGATTGGATCCTGGCGCTGTTGGACCGGGCGCGCGGTTCGCGCGCCCGGTTCGTGGCTGCGGTGTACCGGGCTTCGGCAGACGTGCACCGGCACTTCGACGCCCCGCGCTGGAGGGCGCCCTGCACGCCGGAGCCCTGTCCCTGACCCGCTTCGACGCGGCCGACCGCCGTCCGGATTCGCCCTGGTGACACGCACCGGCGGCCCGTCCGTTCGGCTATGACTCACGGCACAGTGGAGCCATGAGCGCTGACGACAGGAACATTCTTGCCCGGGCACGTGTGTCGACCAGGCTTCCGGCCCAGGACCTGGACCGGGCACGGCGTTTCTACGCCGAGCAGCTCGGTCTGGAGCCCGTCGACGAACGGCCCGGCGGGCTGCTGTACCGGTGCGCAGGCACGGAGTTCGTCCTGTTCAGGTCGACGGGCGCCTCGCCCGGCACCTTCACCCAGATGGCGTTGGAGGTCGACGACATCGAGACCGCCGTGTCGGAACTGGGGCAGCGCGGAGTGGTCTTCGAAGAGGTCGATGTGCCGGGGTTCCGGACGAAGGACGGGATCGCCGAGATCGAGGGGAACTACCCGAGCAAGGGCGCGCGGGGAGAGCGCGCCGCCTGGTTCCGTGACAGCGAGGGAAACCTGCTGGGTATGGGCGAGCCGGTCGTCTGAGTCCGCTCGCCCCGGCGGGCGCGGCCCGCCGCCGGGCCCGGCACGATCCGCTCACTCCCCGAACGCGCCGTGCCGCCCCGCACCCGTGGCGAACCGGCCCGCTCCCGCCTGGGTCTCGCCCGCAGCCAGCGGCACCAGACCGTGCCGGTACTCTCCCGCCAGCGCCTCAGCCTCGCCCATCCCGTTCTGTTCCAGGACGGACAGCCGGTCGTGGCGCAGGCACAGTTGGGGGAACGCGGCGATCTCGCGGGCCAGCGCCTCCGCGGCCTGCCGGGACTGCCCCGTGGGCACCACACGGTTGGCGAGCCCGATCCCGTGCGCCTCGGCGGCGGCGACCGGACGACCCGTCAGGATCAGGTCCATGGCGCGGCTCTCGCCGATCAGGCGGGGCAACCGTACGGTACCGCCGTCGATCAGGGGTACGCCCCAGCGGCGGCAGAACACCCCGAAGACCGCGTCCTCCTCCGCCACCCGCAGATCGCACCAGAGCGCCAGCTCCAGGCCCCCGGCCACCGCGTGCCCCGCGACGGCCGCGATCACCGGCTTGCCGAGCCGCATCCGGGTCGGCCCCATGGGCCCGTCCCCCGACGCGAGCACCTGATTGCCGCGCTCGGTGCCGATGGCCTTGAGGTCGGCGCCCGCGCAGAAGGTCCCGCCCTCGCCCCACAGCACGGCGACGGCCGCGTCCTCGTCGGCATCGAACCGGCGGAAGGCATCGGCGAGCTGTGCCGCCGTCGGACCGTCCACGGCGTTGCGGACCCCCGGCCTGCTCAGGATCACCGTGAACACCGGGCCGTCCCGCTCCACGCGTACCGAGGCCTGCTCGTCCGCCATGCCGCATCCTCCCGCTCGTCGGCCTCCATTGTGCGGGAGGGTGGCTCCGGGGGCGGTGTGATGTGCGATGCAGGGTTTGTTGCGATGCAGGGTTTGTGCTGAAGGGTTTCAGCCGCGACCGGTGAATTCCCAGGCCTGGATGTCGCGGTAGTGGATCGGGCCGGGGCCGCGGCCTATGTTGCTGCCGACCAGGTGGAGGCGTTCGGCCTGCCATGGGCGGCCGGTGAACTCGGCGAGTGTGGCGGCGACTTCCACCGTGCTGGAGGCGTCGCTGCGGCGGGAGCGGGCCAGCGTGAGGTGCGGGCGCAGCGGCCGGTCTTCGAAGGCGATACCGCATTCCTTGACGACCGTACGCACCTGCGCGGTGAGCCGGTGCAGTCCGTCGAGCTCCCCGTCGATCCCGCTCCAGAGCACCCGGTGGTCGAAATGCCCGCTGCCGCGCAGCGCCAGCTCCAGGGGCCGGTGCGCTGCGGCGAGGGCGGCGAGCGCCGGCCGCAGCAGCGGGACCGCGGCGACCGGGAGTTCACCGAGGAAGGCCAGCGTGATGTGCCAGTCCTCGATGCGGTTCCACCGCATGCCCGGGTAGGCGTGGTAGGCGGGCCGCAGTTCCCGGGCCAGTTCCTCCTTGGCGTCGTCGGGCGGGGCGAGGGCGATGAACACACGGACGGTTGCGGGCTGGATCTCTTCGTTCACGAGGGACTTCGTACCGCACCCCGGATGATCCCGTCATCTTCCGTCGAGCCGGGACGGCAACAACTCCTGCTGATCTGCTCAGCGCCGACAGCGGGAGACCCCGGCGGGAAGTCCGGGGTCTCCCGCTGTCCGTAAGCGGCTACGCGGTGCCCGTCATGCTGGCGAACACGACCACATTGCTGTTGTAGTAGTGCTTCTTCGGGTCGAACTCGCCGCCACAGGTGACCAGGCGAAGGCCTGCGTGGTCGAGGTTCTTGTAGACCTCGAGCGTCGGGAACTCGGCCTTCGGGTACTCGGCGACCCGCTCCACCGTGAACGTGGCCGTCTTGTTGTCCCGCCGGGTCACCTTGATCGTGTCACCGGCCTTCATCGTCTTCAGCTTCTCGAACACTGCCGCCGCGCCGTTCCACGTGACATGGCCGGCGATCACGGCGGGCCCCTGGGAGCCGGGTGTCGGCCCCGGCTCGTACCAGCCCGCGAGACCGGGGTCCTTGGGGGTCTGCATCGTTCCGTCCGTGTTCTGCCGCAGCGTCTCCAAGGAACTGGAGACGCCGATGGACGGGATCGAGATGCTCTGCGGCTCCGACCGGGCGAGGGCGGGCTTGGCCTGGCCCGCACCCGAACCGTTCTGCGCCCCGCCCTCCGGCGACGCGTGGTGGCCGCCGGCGGATGGCTGCCCGGTGGGAGCGCCTCCGGCGCTGCCGCTCACCGGCGCCCCGCTCTGCGGAGCCTGACCCTGAGATCCGGCGGGCGCGGCCGGATCCTGCCCCCCGCACCCCGCGAGAAGCAGCGTGGCGAGGGCGGCGGCCAAGGAGGCGGCGGCCAGGCGGCGGCCCGGCCGCGCGGTGGATGCGGCGGGTGCGCGAAGCACGGTTGATGCGGAGGTCCGGCCGGCCCTCACGCGGCGGCCGCCGTGGTGTGCGTACGGACGCGGGCCGAGGCGGCACGCCTCCGCGCGACGAACAACGCACCGGTCGCGGCACCCGCCAGCGCCGCGGATACGGCGAGCGCCGCCCCGCTGATCACCGTCGCCGGCGCCACCGCACTCTGCGGAGCGCCGCCGCCGGTCTCGACGCCGCCGACCGGAAGGGCCCCCACGGACGCGCCCATCACCATGCCGCAGTTGGTCGGAGCCGTGGCCTCCTGGGGCAGCTTCGGGTCGAGCTCGCTCTTGCCGGCCCCCTCGAAGTCGTACTTGCCGTTCTTGTTGCGGTCGATGCCGTGCTGCACGATGTGCAGGTCCTTGATGTGGTCGACCACGGCCTGCGAGACGGTGATCGTCCGCTTGTACGAGACCTTGCCCTGCTTGTTCGCGATGGGCATGCGCTCCACGGCGAGCCCGCTGGCTGCCTGTGTGTCCCCGGTCGTGGTGAGCGAGATGTTGATGTCGCCGTAGTCGACGGTGGCCTCGGTGTTGCTGAGGATCCCGTCGCCGTTGGTGTCGTCACTGGCGTCCGGGCACTGGAAGTCGTGCCCGTTGGTCGAGCCGTGCAAGTGCTGGGCCGACGGCGACCCGGGCACCATGCCCTCGGACTCGATCTGCACGGTCAGCTGATTGCCCTTGAGGCTGAGCATGGCCGTACCCCGGGAACCGGAGTTGTTGAGCTGCGCCAGATCGATCTGGTACGCCTTCCCGCTTTCCGCGAGAGCCGGGCCGGAAAGCCCTACGGTCAGGAACACGGCGGCGGCGGCGGGCACGGTGGCGAGCACCACGAGGCGACCAGTGCGCTTGGCTATCACATTCGCTCCTGTTCCGCGGTTCCCGTCGTGGGGAATCGCAGATCGTACGGGTTTGACGTGAGCTCCCGGAGAGGGTCTCGCCACTACTTCGGAGCATCCACGCCGTTGGATTGGTACTTCTTCGAGAAACTTTTCGGTGGTCGGCTGCCGGCGCCCTGACCAGCGAAAACCACGAGAAACTCACAGGGCTGTCACGCGACCGACCTCGTCGTGGCCGGCAGCGGGCCACCGGTCATCCAGATGCCCGACATCTCTTCGGCCGGGACGGGGGAGCGGCCGGCCTCACAGATCATCTCCGTGAGTACGAGAAGCGCGTGCGCGGTGCACTTCGGATCGCTGTTCCGATGCAGCCGGATCACCGCATTGATCATGGGACGGCGACCCAGGTGCAGGCCCGAGCGCCGTACCCCGGCCGCCGTCTCGAGGGCGGAAGGCTCTCCGCCGAACGCAAGGGCTTCCGCACGGCGGACTCGTGGTGGCGCGACCGAGTCCCGCACGTGACGGAAACGCGCTTCCGGCGGGGCCTGCCAGTTCTCGAACGTGTTGCGGAAACCGGCGATCCGCAGATCCGAATTCCGGACCCGGAGCTCGATGCAGAGCTCGACGAACAAACCTCTCAACTGTATGCGGACGGGGAGATGATGAACCCTTTCCGTCCTGTACCCCGCCCTCCCGCGCAGGTCCCGTGCCTCCACCGCTCTGGACCTTATGGTCGACGCGAGGAGCCGGTATTCGTCCGCGGACGCGTACACCACCGGGCCCCGGCCCGGGACGGTGCGGATCGCCGTCGCCGCGGAGCGGACCGACGAGCGCGGCAGCGTCACGTCCCCGAGAAACCCGGTCCGCAGGACGACCCGTTCCGTGTCCACCTCGTGCGGATGCCGCACCACCGCGGCCACCACGCCCAGCCCGGCCAGGATCAGCAGCAGCTCGAGCGCCGCGTGCACCGGCCGTACGGCGGGCGGCAGCATCGAAGAAAGCAGGACGGTGGTGACGGCCCCCACGGCCACCAGGGCCAGTACCACCTGGCGCAGCTCAGCCGAGTGCCGCAGCCCCTGCGTCGGCCGGCGCCGTACAAGCACCGCCGCCAGTGCCCCGGCCCACACCCGCGCGATCCCGGCCTTGGCCGGCCGGGCCGTCACGCCCCCCGTCATCCGCTCCGTCGCCGTCACTGACATCCCCCGCCCCGTCGATCCCTCCGTTGCCTTCATCCAGAATCAGGCGGGTCCGATGGGGCGGAAAGTGATGAATGTCAGGGAAGTGTCGGGTACTTGACATCCGGCGATGCGGTTTCGCGCCAACTCTTCTCCATTTCAGGTGGGTTGTGGCTGTGTGGACCTATGTTCCATGGGGTTCACCGGTTCGCCCCAGGAGGTCAGATTGCAGAACAGGCGACGCTTCCTCGCCTCTTTCCACGCGATACGCCGTTCCCACCTGCTCATCGCCCTCGGCCTCGGCTCGCTGCTGGTCGGTCTGATGCCGTGGCTCGGGGTCGAGGGCCCGGCAGCGGCCGGCCGCGCCCCGATACCGCGACCCGCACCCGTTCCGTTCGACCAGCAGACGGCGAAGCAGTCACCGCACCACGGCATCGCGCCGGCGAACGCCATGGAACCCACGGCACCCGTCCTCGACCGGACCGGCTGGACGGCCACGGCGAGCGACGAGGAGACGGGCGGCGAGAACGGCCGCGCGGCCAACGTGCTCGACGGCAACGACAACACCGTCTGGCACAGCAAGTGGGCCGGTACCCCCGCCCCCTTGCCGCACAGCATCACCATCGACATGCACCGCACGGCCGTCGTCTCCGCCCTTCTCTACCGCCCCCGCGCCGACGGCGCCAACGGGCGCGTCGGCGAGTACAGCATCAGAGTCAGTACGGACGGACAGGCCTGGGCGAGCCCGGTCGCCTCGGGCACGCTGGCCGACGACGGCAGCGCCAAGACGCTCGGGTTCGCCCCGCAAGGAGCCCGGTTCGTACGGCTGACGGCGCTCACCGAGGCCGGCGGCCGCGGCCCCTGGACCTCCGCCGCCGAGATCAACCTGCTGGGCGACCCCGGCACCCCCGCAGCCACCGTCGACCTCTCCCGGACCGGCTGGACGGCCACGGCGAGCGACGAGGAGACGGGCGGCGAGAACGGCCGCGCGGCCAACGTGCTCGACGGCAACGACAACACCGTCTGGCACAGCAAGTGGGCCGGTACCCCCGCCCCCTTGCCGCACAGCATCACCATCGACATGCACCGCACGACGGCCGTCTCCGCCCTCGTCTACCACCCCCGCCCGGACGGACCCAACGGCCGTGCAGGCGCCTACACCGTCACCACCAGCACCGACGGCGCGGCCTTCGCCGCACCGGTCGCCGCGGGCACCTGGCGCGACGACGACACCGTCAAGACCGCCACCTTCACCCGCACCGAGACCGCCCGCTACCTACGTCTGACCGTGACCACCGAAGCCGGCGCCCGCGGCCCGTGGACCTCGGCCGGTGAGATACGCCTGAGCGGACCGGCCAGCCCGGCCGCCCACGGCGCCTGGGACCGGATCACCGGCTTCCCCCTGGTACCCGTGGCCACCGCCGCCCTGCCCGGCGACAAGCTGCTCGCCTGGTCCGCGTACGCCGTCGACCGCTTCGGCGGCAGCAACGGCTACACCCAGACCGCGATCCTGGACCTGAAGACCGGCAAGGTCACGCAGCGCCGCATCGACAACACCGGCCACGACATGTTCTGTCCCGGCATCGCCATGCTGGCCGACGGCCGGGTGCTGGTCACCGGCGGCAGCAACGCGGAGAAGGCGAGCATCTACGACCCGGCCACCGACGCCTGGTCCGCCACCACCAGCATGAACATCGCCCGCGGCTACCAGGCCATGACGCTGCTCTCCACCGGCGAGGCCTTCGTCCTCGGCGGATCCTGGAGCGGAGCCGCAGGCGACAAGGCCGGTGAGGCCTGGTCGCCGGACACCCGTACGTGGCGGGGGCTTCCCGGGGTCCCGGCCGTCCCGGCGCTGACCGCCGACCCGGCCGGACCGTACCGGGCCGACAACCACATGTGGCTGTACGCCACTTCGGGCGGCAAAGTACTGCAGCTGGGCCCGAGCAGGCAGATGAACTGGATCTCCACCAGCGGCCAGGGCAGCATCACCGGCGCCGGCACCCGGGCCGACAGCCAGGACGCCATGACCGGCAACGCCGTCGCGTACGACATCGGCAAACTGCTCACCCTGGGCGGCTCGCCCGCCTACGAGAAGACCCCGGCCACGCGGCGCGCCTACACCGTGAGCATCTCGGGCGGCCAGGAGGTGCAGGCCGCCCGTACGGGCGACATGGAGCACGCCCGCGCCTTCAGCAACAGCGTCGTCCTGCCCGACGGCAAGGTGGCCGTCTTCGGCGGACAGGCCTATCCGGTGCCCTTCAGCGACGCGACCTCGGTGCTGGCCCCGGAGCTCTGGGACCCGTCGACCGGCCTCTTCACCCCGCTCGCCACCATGGCCATCCCGCGCAACTACCACAGTGTGGCCAACCTGTTGCCGGACGGGCGGATCTTCTCCGGCGGCGGGGGCCTGTGCGGGGACTGCGCGACCAACCACGCCGACGGGGCCGTCTTCACACCGCCGTACCTGCTCAACGCGGACGGATCGCCGAAGCCGCGTCCCGTCATCACCGCAGGCGTGCCCTCCAGGGCGGCCCCCGGCACATCGCTCACGGTGAGCACCCAGGCCCCGGTGGCGTCCTTCGTCCTGATGCGGGCCGCGGCCGCGACCCACTCCACCGACAACGACCAGCGGCGGGTCCCCCTCGCGTCCACGGCCACGGGAACCGGCGCGTACACGGTCTCCATCCCTGCTGACACCGGTGTGGTCCTGCCGGGGAACTACATGCTCTTCGCCCTCGACGCCCAGGGGGTGCCCAGCATCGCGAAGTTCGTCACCATCTCCTGACCCCACGGGCGGTGTCCGGCGGTCGAGCCGGCCGGACACCGCCTCCGGTGACCCTCCGATCCGTGAGATCGTCCGATAAATTGCCCCACCGGACGGTCCGTTCACCGCGGGTCGGCCTCCCACTGGTGAGGGAGTGCCTGGCCAAGGACCCCGACCGGCGCCGGCCGCCGAGGACGTACGGGCGCGGCTCGGCGCCGCAGAGGAGGAGGCCTGGAGCAGGGCGGTGCCCCCGGCCCCCGTCGCCGACGTCGGCCGCCGGGAGGCCGGACTCACGCGTCTGCCGACCGCACCGCAGCCGCCTGCCTACGCCCCTGCGGGGCCCGGCGACTTCGCCGGCTCCGTCGCCGCAGTCGCCGGCCCTGCCCCCTGCCGTCGCGCCGGTGCCGCCGGCCACGGCTCCCGGAGCCAGAACCGGAGCCGGTAGCCCACTGGTGGTGACCTGGGCGGGTTCTCCGGCGTGGCTGCTTGCCCCGATGCGGATGCCGGCGTGTCATGTGTGAGGTCCGTGTCATGTGTCCGGTCCTGTGAACGCCCGGCCGCGTGAGGGAACCATGGTGAAACTTCCTGCGCGCCGTTCCCTGCTCGCGGCCGGGGCCGGCGGAACGTTCGCGGCCGCATCCGCGGCCTTCCTGCTGCGGGCCGCCCCCGGGGCGCCGGGACCGGAGCCGTCCTCCACCCCGCCCGCCTCGCTGCGCACCGACCTGGCCGTGCGCAGCCGGCTGCTCGGCCGTGACGTCCCGTACAGCCTCCACCTGCCCGCCGGGGTGAGCTCCGCGCCCCGGGGTGGTGGGCCCGACGGCGGGATCCCGGCCCTCTTCCTGCTGCACGGAGCGAGCGGCAAGCACACCGACTGGGTCGTCAAGGGCGGCATCGTGCCGACCCTGGAACGGGCCGTCGCGGCCGGCCGGATCCCGGCGTGCGCCCTCGTCATGCCCGACGCCCGGCGTGACCCCGGCATGCCGGGGGGAGGTCAGGACGAGACGTTCTACATCAACGACGCCGGATCCGGCGCCGACGCCCTGCGCTACGAGGACATGTTCATCGAGGAGTTCGTCCCTTCCGTCGAACAGGCCCACGGGCTGGGCGGCCGGGCGGACAGGAGGGCCGTCGCCGGGCTCTCCATGGGCGGCTACGGCGCGCTGATGTACGCGCTGCGGTACCCGGGCCGGTTCGGCGCCGCCGCCGGGCTGAGCACGGCACACTTCACCGACGAGGGCTACCGCGCGATGCCGATGGGGGAGTGGAACCGCTTCTTCGGCCATGCCTTCGGCCGCGACCTGGCCGGATCCGCCCGGCTGACCGACCGCGCCCGGGAGTACAACCTGGCCGACATCATCCGGCGCACCGCCCCCGACCGGCTCCGGCGCACCCGCTACCACCTCGGCTGCGGGACCGAGGACACCAACTATCTCCCGGGGACCGAAGATCTGCGCGCCGTGTTCGCGGCCCGCGGCGTGGACGCCGAGGTGGTCCTGGAACCGGGCGGCCACGGCTGGCCCTACTGGACCGTCGCTGCGGAGCGGATGCTGGACTTCCTCGGCCGCCAGCTCGCCTGACCCCCACACCGAACCCGGACTGTGGCCTGAATCGCAGCGGAGGGGTGTCACGGTTCCTCGGCGCGGAGTGTCTCGATGGGCGTCCGACGAGAGGAGCAAGGTGTGATGCCGAGGCGCCGGCGCACGTACGTGGTGGGGGCGGGTCATGGCTGAGGACGCCTTCACCGAGCAGGGTCCGCTGCTGTTCACCTTCGCCTACGAGATGCCGGGCAGCGCCACCGACGCCGAGGACGTGCTGCAGGAGAGCTACCTGCGGTGGAGCGCGGCCGACCGGGCCGCGGTCGAGCATCCGCGTGCCTACCTGGTCCGTACGGTGACCCGCCAGGCGCTCAACCACCTGCGCGCGGTCAGGGCGCGGTGCGAGGAGTACGTGGGCACGTGGCTGCCCGAGCCGATTCGCAGCGCGCCCGAGGTGAGCGACGACGTGATCGTGGCCGAGCCGGTGTCGATGGCCATGCTGCTCGTCCTGGGGACGCTGAACCCGACCGAGCGCGCGGCACGTTCCGCAGCATCCTCGACACCGCCGACAGCGAGCCGGCCCGACGCCGCGGCCGGAGCCATGAAGGCCCGCTGCCGCGGCGGGCTCAGCTGTTGACGAAGGTGAGGCTGGTCGCGTCGTAGCGGGTGCCCGCGATCTCCGAGGGCGGGGCTGCGGCCTCGATGGCCGCGAGGTCCTCGGGTGACAGCTCGACGGCCAGGGCCGCGAGGTTCTCCTCCAGGTACCGCTGCCGCCGCGTGCCGGGGATCGGCACCACGTCGTCCCCCCGGTGCTGGACCCAGGCCAGGGCGAGCTGGCCGGCGGTGACTCCCTTCGCCGCCGCCAGCTTGTTCAGCTTCGCGACGATCGCCAGGTTCCGTTCGAGGTTGCCGTCGGCGAACCGCGGCTGAGTGCGCCGGACGTCGTTCTCGGCCAGCCCCTCGACCGAGCTGTACCGGCCGGTCAGGAAACCGCGCCCGAGCGGGGAGAACGGGACCAGGCCGATGCCGAGCTCGCGGCAGACCGGGGCGATTTCCGCCTCCAGGTCGCGGGTCCACAGCGACCACTCGCTCTGCAGCGCAGCGATCGGGTGCACCGCGTGCGCCCGGCGGATGGTGCCCGCGCCGGCCTCGGACAGCCCGAGGTGACGGACCTTGCCGGCCTGCACCAGCTCGGCCATGGCGCCGACGGTCTCTTCGATCGGCACCTGCGGATCGACCCGGTGCTGGTAGTAGAGGTCGATGTGGTCGACCCCGAGCCGGCGCAGCGACGCCTCGCACGCCTGCCGTACGTACGCGGAGTCACCGCGGACCAGGGTCGGCTCGCCGAGGCGGTTGGCGAAGCCGAACTTCGTGGCCAGCACCACCTCGTCGCGGCGTCCGGCGACGGCCCGTCCGATCAGCTCCTCGTTGTGCCCGGCGCCGTAGAAGTCGGCGGTGTCCAGGAAGGTCACCCCGAGGTCGAGGGCATGGTGCAGGGTCGCGATCGACTGCGTGTCGTCCGACGCGCCGTAGCCGTGGCTCATGCCCATGCACCCCAGGCCTTGCGCGGAGACCGTGAGGTTGCCCAGGTGCCGGGTGGGGACGTCGCTCATGGTGTTGCCTCCTGATGTCGGAATCATCTGCCCAGGACGCTAGGTGTTGGAGTGCGCTCCATGTCAACCGACGGCCCCGGGCGCCGCGCTGCCGGGGCGGGCTTTGTATCCGGGGCGTATCAGGCAGCGCTTGGTTGCCCATCGAAACGGCGTGCAGGCCCTGAGCGACGAAGGGCCCACAGAGCTCCGGACGGCCCTGGATCCGCCGTCTGCCCGATCCCCGCCACCCCATCTGACCTGCATGTTCTCGGATGGAGGAGGTTCCCGGGAGGCGATGCGTGTCCGGCGGGCGACGCGGTCCCCGCGCCCGGTGCCTGCCGTATCGTTCCTTTCAGGTCGCCGGCCGTGCGTGAGCGCACACGGGGCCGATGCCGCCCGGCCCGCCCGAACAGGAGTCGTCCCCGTGTCCTCGCCCACTCCTGCTCCGGCCTCTCCGCGCCCCGTTCGGGTGTTGCTGGTGGAGGACGACGAGCTGATGCGCCGGTCCTTCGCCGTCGCCCTCGAGCGCTACGGCTACGAGGTGAAGGCGGCGGCCGACGGGCTCGCGGGGCTGGAGCTGTTCCGCGACGACAGCTTCGACCTGCTGATCCTGGACGTGATGCTGCCCGGTCTGGACGGGATCGGCCTGTGCCGCAGAGTCCGGGAAACCAGCCTGGTGCCGATCTTGATGATGTCCGCTCGCGGCGAAGGGCTCGACGTCGTCGCCGGCCTGGAGGCCGGCGCGGACGACTACGTCGTGAAGCCCGTGGACACCTACGTACTTGTGGCGCGCATCCGCTCGCTGCTGCGCCGGGCCACCTACGCTCCTGCTGCCGGAACCGGGCGCCCTGCGGGCGAGATGGCACCGTCGTCCGACGGAGACCGGCTGGTCTTCGGGGACCTGGCCATCGACACGCGCGGCCTGGAAGTGTTCGTCTCCGGAAGCCCGGTGGCGCTGACCCCGACCGAGCTGAAGCTGCTGCTGGAGTTCGCCGCCCACCCGGGCGTCGTGCTCGAGCGGCACACCCTGCTGCGCAACGTCTGGGAGTACGGCTGGGACGGCGACAGCCGGGTCGTGGACCTGTGCGTGCAGCGGCTGCGCAGGAAACTGGGCCGGGACCGGATCGAGACGGTCCGCGGCTTCGGCTACAAGTTCAGGCGCTGAGGCAGGTGCGCCCGTTCCACCGGCTGCGGCCGGCCCGCGCGTCCCTGCGCCGGAAGATCGCCGCACTGGCCGCGGCCATCGCCTGCCTGGTCGCGGCGGCGGTGGGAGTGCTGGTCCATCTGTGGACCGCGAGCGACATCCGCAGCCGGGCCGAACGGGATGCGTTCAACACCGTCTACTCGGCCATGGACACCTACCGGCGTACCGGAACGCTGGCGGACGGTGCCGAACTTGATCCCGCCGGCCTGCCCGACGTACTGTGCCACCCGGCCGACGGCAACCGGCGTACGGCCTACGACGGATACGTCAGCGGCAATCTGGGCCCGAGCGTCTGGGGCGCCCAGCGGGTCGGCGGCCCGGGCAGCCCGGTGCTGGCCGTCCGGTCCAACATGAACTCGGACCTCTACGGGCTGCGCCGACTCGACGTGAGCATGGCGGTGGCCTCCCTGGTCTCGCTCGCGGCGGCCGTACCCCTGGCGGTTTACGGGGCCGGTCTGCTCGGCCGTCGGCTGCGCCGGGTCTCCGAGACGGCGGTCCGGATCTCCGCCGGGGACCTCGATGCCCGTACAGGGCCGATCAAGGGCGGCGACGAGGTGGCCGACATCGCCGCCACCGTCGATCAGATGGCCGACAGCCTCGGCCGACGGCTGCGCGCCGAGCGCCAGTTCACCGCGGACGTGGCCCACGAGCTGCGCACCCCGGTCGGCGGCCTGCTGGTCGCCACCGACCTGCTGCCGCCCGGTGAGACCGAGGATCTGCTCCGGGGTCGCGTACGGGACCTGCGCGGCCTGGTCGAGGACCTGCTGGAGATCTCCCGGCTGGACGCGGGCGCGGAGCAGCCGGTCCGCGCCCGTGTGCCGCTCGGCGCGGTCGTCCGCGAGGCCGTGACGAGGACCGGACTCGATGCGGAGGTCACCGTCGCCGATGCGCCCGGCGGAGAGTCTGCCGAGGCGGTGGAGACCGACCCGCGCCGCCTCGAACGGATCGTCGGCAACCTCGTCGTCAACGCGCACCGGCACGGCGCGACCCCGGTCGAAGTCACCGTCGAGGGCCGCACGGTCGTCGTACGCGACCACGGCCCGGGCTTCCCCTCGGACCTGCTGCGCGACGGTCCGCGCCGCTTCCACACGGGCGCGGCGGAGCGCGGCTCGGGCCACGGCCTGGGCCTGACCATCGCCCTGGGCCAGGCCCGGGTCCTCGGCGCCGAGCTGCGCCTGGCCAACGCCCCGGACGGCGGCGCCGTCGTCACGTTGCGCCTGCCGGCCTGACACTGCCGGCCTGACCACCGCGATCGGCGCCGGCCCCCACCCCTACAGAACCGATACGAAGCGACGCGGACGCCGATACACGGCCGCCCCGGCTCCGATACACGCCCCGGACACCCTTCGAAGTGCACCCATTGGCACCCGAAGAGGAGTCCCCCGTGACCACCGCACCGTTCGACGCCCTCGCGCCGTATCCGACGACCGCCGGGATAGCGGCCGCCACCAGTGACCTGTCGAAGGTCTACGGCAGCGGCGACACCCGTGTCGTCGCCCTGGACCAGGTCAGCATCGCCTTCCGGGAGGGTGAGTTCACCGCGATCATGGGCCCCTCCGGCTGCGGCAAGTCCACCCTGATGCACTGCGCCGCCGGGCTCGACACGGTCAGCTCCGGCTCCGTCCGTATCGGCACCACCGAACTGAGCACGCTGAACGACCGGCAGCTCACCGAGCTGCGCCGCGACCGGGTCGGCTTCATCTTCCAGGCGTTCAATCTGCTGCCGACGCTGACCGCGCTGGAGAACATCACGCTGCCGCTGACCATCGCCGGACGCCGCCCCGACCGGCAGTGGCTGGACCGTGTGGTCTCCATGGTCGGCCTCTCCCAGCGCCTCGGCCACCGGCCCGGACAGCTGTCCGGCGGGCAGCAGCAGCGCGTCGCCGTGGCCCGGGCCCTGGTCTCCCGCCCCGCGATCATCTTCGGCGACGAGCCCACCGGCAACCTCGACTCCCGCGCCGGGGCCGAGGTCCTCGGCTTCCTGCGCGACTCGGTGCGCGAGCTCGGCCAGACCGTGGTCATGGTCACCCACGACCCCGTCGCCGCCGGCTACGCCGACCGCGTGGTGTTCCTCTCCGACGGCCGTCCGGAGGACGAGATGGCCCACCCCACCCCGGACCGGGTCCTGGACCGGATGAAGGCGTTCGACGCACGCTCCCGCACCAGCTGACCCGGCCTCACCCCGCCACCTGCGTCACACCTTCCCGTACCCCCAGTCATTCCCGTACCCCCACGTCCCCGAAAGCAGCCCATGCTGAGAACAGCCCTGCGCAACGTCCTGGCGTACAAGGCCCGTCTGGTCATGACCGTCCTCGCGGTCTGCCTGGGTGTCGCGTTCGTCTGCGGCACCCTCGTCTTCGCGGAGTCCTCCGCCGCGGCCTACCGCGCCGCCGCGTCGAAGAACTTCGCGGACATCGCGGTCACCGTGACCCCGAAGGACTCCCCGCCCGGGGCCGCGGACGACAAGCCCGGAGCACTCGACGACGCGCTCGTACGGAAACTGGCCGATGTGCCCGGTGTCGCCGCCGCGCGTCCCGCAGCCGACGGCTCGGCAACCCTGAACGGCGCGGACGGCGCTCCGCTGCGCGCAGGCAAGGCGTGGGCGAACCTGGCCGGCGCCTACGTGCCGGGCAAGGACGGCAAGGACAGCCGCCATCCGCTGGTCAAGGGCCACGCCCCCCGGAACGGCGACGAACTCGCCGTGGACAGCGCCGCCGCCGCCGCAGGCGGGTTCGGCATCGGCGACACGGTCACGCTGGCCACCGACGGCCCGGTCATGAAGAAGCGGCTGGTGGGAATCGTCACCACCCAGGACACGCGGGTGACCGCCGGCGGCACCCTCGTACTGTTCGACAAGGCGACCGCCCAGGAGCTGTTCGCCTCCCCTGGCCAGTACACCTCGATCGACCTGTCCGCGACGCCCGGCACCGACCAGTTCAGGCTCTCCGAACGGGTCACCGCCGTGCTCCCGGCCGACCGGGCCGAGGCCGTCAGCGGCGCCGCCCAGGCCACCCAGCAGGCCACTTACCTCGACACGCTGACCCGCGGCTACCAGAAGATGCCGATGATCTTCGCCGGAGTGTCGCTGTTCATCGGCTCGTTCCTCATCGTCAACACCTTCACCATGCTCGTCTCCCGGCGTACCCGGGAGATCGCACTGCTGCGGGCGATCGGCTCCTCGCGCCGCCAGGTGGTCCGCTCCATCCTCTGGGAGGCCGTACTGGTCGGCCTCGCCGCGTCGGTGGCCGGCTTCCTGCTCGGCCTCGGCATCGCCTCCGTACTGCCCGGCATCCTGAGCACCTCGCAGGACACACTGCCCCGCGGCCCCCTGGTGATCGGTCCGGTGCCCGTCGTGGCGGCGCTCGGGGTGGGTGTGGGCGTCACGGTGCTCGCCGCGTGGCTGCCGTCCCGCAGGGCGGCGAAGGTCGCGCCCATCGAGGCGCTGCGCTCGGCGGAACAGCCGCCCACCGCCACCGCGTCCCGGGTCCGCGGTGCGGTGGGGCTGGTCCTGCTCGCCGTCGGCGCCGGGCTGCTGGTGTCGCTCATGGGGGCGAAGGACGCCTCGGTGGAGAACCTGCAGAACGCGATGTTCGGCTGCGCCCTCGTCGTCGTCGCCATGATCGTGCTGGCGCCGCTTCTGGCCGGCCCCGTGATCCGGCTGAGCGGACGACTGACCGGCCGCTTCGGGATCACCGGGCACCTCGCCCGGGAGAACGCGCTGCGTGACCCGCGGCGCACCGCGGCCACCGCCTCCGCCCTGATGATCAGTACGGCGCTGGTCGCCGGGCTCGCCGTCATCGGCAACTCCAGCGGGCAGGCCCTCGACCGGCAGGCCGCGGCCGGCCTCGGCGCCGACTACGTGATCAGCAGCCGTACGACGATGACGTCCATCGACCCGGCCGCCGAGAAGCGGGTGGCCGACACCCCCGGGGTGAAGACGGCGGCCGCCGTTGCGGACTCCGTCGTGTTCACCGTCGGCGGCGGTGTCCAGGTCATCGCCGGCGTCGACCCCGGCACCGTGAACGCCGTCATGAAGCTCGGCTTCGTCAGTGGCTCCCTGAAAGACCTCGGACCGGGCCGGATCGCCGTCTCCAGCACCACCGCCCGCGAACAGCACCTGAGCACCGGCAGCCGGCTCGACGCCCGCATCGGCCGCAGCCAGGAGCTCGAGCAGTACACCGTCGTCGGCGTCTACGAAGACAACCCCACCGCCGGGGAGGTACTGGGCGACCGCACCGAGGTCCAGCAGCACAGCTTCAAGACCGGAACCATCCAGCGGATCCTCGTCCGCACCGACAGCGGGGCGGTCTCCGGGGCCACCGAGGACCGGCTGCGCACCGCCGTGGGCAACAGCCCGCTGGTGCAGGTGAAGGACCGGAAGGAACTCGTCCAGGAGGCCGCCGGCTCTCTGGGCAACCTGCTGACCCTGATGTACGGGCTGCTCGCCATCGGCGCCGTGATCTCCGCACTCGGCATCGTCAACACCCTGGCCATGTCGGTCTCGGAACGCACCCGCGAGATCGGTGTATTGCGCGCCATCGGCATGGACCGCAGTGGCATCCGGAGGATGATCCGCCTGGAATCGGTGACCGTCGCCGCCTTCGGCACACTCCTGGGCCTGGCAGGCGGGCTGTTCGGAGCCTGGACGGTCGGCGCTCTGGCCAACGGCGCGATGACGCAGTACTCCCTGGCCCTGCCCTGGGGGACGCTGCTCCTCGTGTGCCTGCTGTCCCTCACGATCGGCGCGATCGCGGCGGCCGTCCCGGCCCGCCGGGCAGCCGCCCTGAGCCCGCTGGAGGCCGTCGTGGAGATGTGACGCAGCACGTACCGAGGGCCGGGTCCCCGAGGCCCGGCTACCGTCTCCGGCCGACTGCGGGGTCAGAGCTGAGTCCGGTCGACAGCCGTAATCGACTGCGGTGGCAGAGGCCATGGACCGCATCCTGTCAGCGGCCTCTGACACGGCAGGGCCGAGAGCCGCAGCCCGCTGTTCGGCAGGCTGCGGCTCTCGCGGGCCGCTGGGAAGACCTCAGGCGCTGGCCGGGTGGCGCGGCTCGCGGCGCATCGACCACAGGGTCGGCCCGCCGCCCGGGAGCCGGAACTCGCCGAGCACCGTGAAGCCGAAGTGCTCGTAGACGGGGAGGTTGGACGGCTTGGAGGACTCCAGGTACGTCGGCAGGCCGGCCGCGTCGGCCTGGGCGAGGCCCGAGCGGAGGAGGGCGGCTCCGTGTCCCTGGCCCTGCGCGGCAGGGTCTGCGCCGACCACGGCCAGGTACCAGTGCGGCTCCTGGGGTCCCTGCCCGGCAGCCGCCGCCACGGCTTCGCGGAACAGCGGAGCTCGGTCGCCCAGGATCTCCCCGAGCTCCTGGATGGTCTCCGCGTCGGGAACGGCCTTGTCCTGTGCGCCCGGCGGCACCCAGAAAGCCGCCGCCGCGTCGGTGCGTTCGCATACGCCGTGCCGGCCGTACTGCCGGGTGAAGATCGTGCTGAAGTAGCGGCCCAGCCCCGCCTCGCGTGTGGCGTCGTCGGGGAAGAACCAGCGCATCATCGGGTCGTCGTCGAAAGCGCGGGCCAGGGTGCGGCCGATCGGTGAAGCGTCGTCGATCGATGCCGTCTTGGGAGTGTTTCTCATCGACATACCGGCTATTCTGCACCCGATGATCTTCGACGGGCCGAGCGGGCCCCGGCTTCGGCCGGGGCCCGGACGAGGAACGACCGGGAAGTCGGGGAGCGGAGCCGCCGGCGTCGGGAACGGTCAGGGGATCAACACGCAGTGGTTCTCGATCACCCTGCCACTGCGGTCCAGGCCACCGCAGACGGCCAGCCGCGGATACGCCCTGAACTCTCGGTTGATGACGAACCGGGCCCGCGACACGCCGGCCTTGCTCCCCCGGTAGTCGCCCACGAAGGCGCGCAGCGTCCCCGGCAGCCCGTCCCTGGTGGTGACGGTGATGTCCTGGACGTAGTCGCGCCCCTGATAGGCGGTGGCCACGCAGATGTAGGTCCCGCACGTGGACTTGACCTCGGCGCTCGCCGGTGCTGCGGTCACCAACGCCGAAGCACAGGCTGCGGCGAGGGCCGCTGCGACCGTCGCCAATCGGCGCCGCGTAGGTGTCGGTGTCACCGACCGGACCCTCTTCTGGCGTGCGTACATCACGGGATTACCTCCAAGCTGTGATGGCCGACTGCAAGACGTGTCCACGGTGTCACGTTCGGTTCCGCTCCGGCATGCGGCGTCGCCGATCGGTGGGGCCTGAGGGCGGATTTTCACACCGTCTCTACAGGCCGACCCCGACGTTCAAGTGCCGGCAAGTGGTCGGAGTCCGGGCGGACTCTTCAAAAGTTGAACTGCTATTGGAGGGTCAATCGTGCTGAAAAGACGTACTAATTCCTGGATTGTGAGGATGCGGAGCGTGATGGCAACGTTGCCATCTCGTTAATAGTTCACTTCTTGACGGTGGTGTCGACGCCGAGTTGACTGCGTCTACCTCGGCCGCCAGTACAGGGCCTCGTCAGGGAGGTTTACATCGTGAACACATATCTGGGTCGAGTCGCTGCTGCAGTCGCTGCTTCCGCGATAGCTGTCTCCCTCACTGCCTGCGGCAGTACGGATGAGGACGCCGGCGCGAGACCCGGGGCCTCCGCCACGGGTGACGCGATCAAGGTCGGCCTCCTGCTTCCCGAGGACCAGACGGCGCGCTACGAGAAGTTCGACAAGCCGCTGATCGAGAAGGAAGTCGCCAAATTCACGCGAGGCAAGGGCAAAGTGGTTTATGCCAACGCCAAGCAGGACGCGGCCGCCCAGAACTCCCAGGTCGAAGCGATGATTGCCGACAAGGTTCACGTCCTCGTCATCGACGCGGTGGACGCCAAGGCCATCGCCGGCTCGGTGAAGAAGGCCAAGGACGCCGGCATTCCGGTCATCGCCTACGACCGCCTGGCGGAAGGTCCGATCGACGCCTACACCTCCTTCGACAACGAAGACGTCGGCAAGGTCCAGGGCAAGGCACTGCTGGATGCCCTGGGCGACAAGGCCAAGGACGGCCACATCGTCATGATGAACGGCTCGGTCACCGACCCGAACGCCAAGCAGTTCAAGTCCGGTGCGCACTCCGTCTTCGACGGCAAGGTGAATGTCGGCAAGGAGTACGACACCGTCGACTGGAAGCCGGAGAACGCCAACACGAACATGGCGGCCGCTCTGTCGGCGCTCGGCAAGGGAAAGATCGTCGGCGTCTACTCCGCCAACGACGGAATGGCCGGCGGCATCATCACCGCCCTCAAGGCGGCCGGAATCTCCAACCTGCCCCCGGTCACGGGTCAGGATGCCGAACTGGCCGGTGTGCAGCGGATCGTCGCGGGCGAGCAGTACATGTCCGTCTACAAGCGGTACGCGCCGGAGGCTGCCGCCGCCGCGGAGATGGCCGTTGCCCTCGCCAAGGGCGAGAAGATCGACGGAATCATCAACCAGATCGTCAACAGCCCGACCACCAAGGGCGTGCCCTCGGTCCTCGTCCCGGGCGTCGCGCTGACCAAGAGCAATGTGAAGTCCACCGTGGTCGACGACGGCGTCTACACGGTCGACGAGATCTGCACCGACAAGTTCAGGGCCGCGTGTGAAGAGATCGGCCTGAAGTAGCAGGACACCGGGGCTGCCATGCGCGCAAACCCCGGATCCCGCCTGGGCGCGCGGCGCTCACCTCGAGTCGGTCGGTGGAGTCCAGGCGGGCCACACCGGCATGGGATACCGGGGTGCGCGCCGCATGCGTGTTTCGCGCGCGAGGAAGGTGATTCCCGAGACGAGGGTCGCGGTGAACGACACCACCACGATGGCGGGCCGCCACATGTTGGCGGCCCCCACCAGGTCAAACCACACCACTGACGACGCTGCCGCCAGGACCGGCAGCCACGCGATCCTGGCCCCGCGCGAGAGCCTGCCGCTCACCGCGACGAATGCGTATCCGAGGGCCGCGCCCGGTGTGACAGCCGCGATCAGACCCAGAAGCAGGAAGACGAAGAAGGCGATGATCACGTTGCGCTGACCTCCGGGTCTCAGGGCAACCGTGCACGCGGGCAGGCGGATCCTTGTCCCCTGCTCCGGAGGGTTCCCGCAGGCAATACTGTCAGAGCCTTTGAACACGTTCAATGCTGCCCCGTTGCGGCACGGACAGCTGCGGGCCGGGCCGGGTCGCGCCGGCCGACGGCAGCTTCTACCAAGATCGGTTCCAGGGGTCAAGCCACGTATTCGAGTGGCGTGACGCACGCGCCCCTGCAGGGTTTATTTGGAGTACGCCCTCACCGGGGAACTCCCGGAGAACATGAGGCCGGAACACGATCCCGGTCTTTTCTGCGGGGCGGAAAACAAACCCTTTTGACACCGAATGGAGAATCATCATGTCTGAACGTTTTTGGACCCGTCGCATCTTCCTGGCCGGAGCTTCCGTCGCACTGGTCGGTGGTGGCATCGCCCTGCCGGCGACCGCCATGGCCGCACCGACCGCCGCCCCGCAGCAGGCCGTCAACCTCCTCCAGGACGACAGCGCCGACGGAATCGGTACCGGCGGCGACGCCAACGCCGAGAACACCACCGTCGGCGGTACCGCCAAGGGCGGCAATGCCTCCACCGGAGTCGGCAACTGCAAGGGCAAGTGTGTGATCACCACCGGTAATGCGCGTGGCGGTGACGCCAGTGCCGATGCCATCAACACGGGCGATGCGACCGCCGTGGGCGGCGACGGTACGGGCAAGGGTGGCCAGGTGAACAAGCAGAACATCAAGCTGCAGGTCAAGGAGAACCTGAAGCAGAAGCTCGGTCAGTGAGGTCTGACTTCCTCCACACCGGGAACCACCCCACGCAGCAGTAGCCGGAGAGGCCACAGCCTCTCCGGCTACTGCTGCGTGGGGTGGCGCTACCGCACGCCCGCAGAGCATGTTGCGACCCACGACTCGTGCGGCTGACGGTGCACGTTCCAGGGCCGCCCGCGCCTCCCCGCCCGCGTGGCGAAACCCTGCTCCCCCCGTCATGTCCAGGCGCTGGAGAGGGCCAGAGCGGTCGTGCCTGCCAGCCACCGGGACCACCATCGTCAGTCGTCAAGTCACGAAAACTCGGAACGTGACGCGATCCGAAGTCGAGGGCTTACTCAAGACATGGGCTCACGCACACCGGCTGGCCCCACCCGCGTCAACACGGGGAAGAGACGGGCCCGTCCGGCCGCCTCTTCACCTTTTTTCGCGGGGGAGAAATTTCCAATATTCACGCCTCCGGGACTCGGAGGTCATACTGGCGATTAGGAGCGAGCACATGCGAATGACCATTGTTTTCCCGATGTCCCACGTCGGGGGGAGTGTGTCGTGAGTTCCCTACCCCCTTCGTCCGAGCGTCCCACCGGGCCCCCGTCCGGTCCGCTGTCCGGTCGGCCGACAGACGAGCACGCTCCACCGCCGGGGCCTCCGCCGCCCCCTGGGCCCCCTGGGCCGCCGACCGTCAGTGGCGAGCCGGGTGAGCCCGGCCGGCGCCGCGAGGGGTCTTCTCACGGATGGCGCTCGCGCCGAACCCTGCTGAGTGCCGGCACCGCCGTGGCCATGGCCACGGCAGTGGTCCTCGCCTTCACCGTCATGGGCGGAAACAAGGCGGTCGGCGGAGAGGTCTTCCTGCAGCCCGCCTCGGCGGCCGGCCCCGACCCGTTCACCCCCTCGACGTCCGCGGAATCCACGGACGCCGGAGTCGTACCCGTAGCTGCTGCTCAGTCGAAGGACGGCACAGCCGGTGCGCGCACCCTCGAGGTCAACGGTGCATACCCGGGGCTCTACGGCGGCACGCGGAACCTCGCGAGCTGCGACGTCGAGAAGCAGATCCAGTTCCTCTCGCAGCACAAGGACAAGGGGAAGGCCTTCGCCGCCCCCCTGAGCATCGAGCAGTCCGACATCCCCTCGTACCTGCGGTCGCTGACTCCCGCCCGGCTCGGCTGGGACACCCGGGTCACCAACCACGGGTACAAGAACGCCGCGCCCACCAGCTATCAGGCGGTGCTGCAGGCCGGCACGCCCGTCCTGGTCGACAACCGCGGCGTACCTCGCGTCCGCTGCGCCTGCGGCAACCCCCTGGCCCCGCCCGTCGCCGTCAAGGGCAAGCAGACGTACAGCGGCAAGGAGTGGTCGTCGTTCCAGTCCTCCGACCTCGTTGCGGTCAAGCCCGCCGAGAAGCCGGTGAAGACGGTCATGATGTTCGATCACGACCGCAAGGGCTGGTACGAGCGGTCCAGCGGCGACGTGCAGGGCAAGCACGACCACGATGTCCCGCCCCCGAAGGGCCAAACCCCCGACGCGGCGTACCCAGTCCTGCCCCCGACCGATTCGGGACCAGTGGAGAAGCTCCCCGAGAAGGACAAGGGCAGGGAGCAAGAAAGGGAAACAGATAAGGGGACCCAGACAGGCCAGAACCCCGAGAAGGGCACGAACCAGGTTCCTGGGAAGGGTAAGGGCGAGGTCCCTAAGCAGGAGACGGGGAAGGTTCCTGGGCAGGAGACGGAGAAGGTTCCCGAGAAGGGTAAGGACGAGGCTCCTAAGCAGGAGACGGGGAAGGTTCCTGGGC